>JASJDU010000021.1 GCA_030065015.1 Candidatus Caenarcanales bacterium
TTATAGTAAACTAAAGATATAAATGCGTAATAGTTTCAAGGTTTAATGACATACGGATATAGCAATGATTTACGAGATAAAGCACTCTCCTACTATGATAGAAGCGGAAAGAGCCAAGAAGAAGTAAGTGAAATATTTGGAATAAGCCTTAGAACATTTTCAAACTGGATAAATCTGAGAAAAAAGGGTGACTTTAATAGACGTTCAAATCAAAAGAAAAAAGCAGCTGTGAAAATAGATGAAGCTGCATTGAAACTTTATGTTCAAGAAAATAGTGAAGCCTATTTATCTGAGATAGGGCAACATTTTGGAGTCTCAGATGTTGCGATTTTGTATGCACTGCGCCGATTAAATATAACTCGCAAAAAAAACAAATTTATACCTGGAAAGAGACGAAAAAGAGAGAAAAGAATTTCTAAATGAACTCAAAACTATCCCCAAAGAAAATATTATCTGGGCAGATGAAACGGGTATCGAAGAAAGAATGCACCGCACTTATGGAAGAGCGAAAAGAGGAAGCAGGGTTCATTCAAATATATCTGGGAAAAGGATTCCTAGAACAACTCTAATTTCTGGCTATAGCCAAGGTGTGTTGAAGTCTCCAATGGTATTTAAGGGATATACCGATACAAATGCATTCATAACCTGGATAGAAAAGTGTCTACTCAAAGAGCTGGAAGAAAGGCACGTTTTAATAATTGACAATGCATCATTTCACAAATCACCGAGAGTGAGAGAATTGATTGAATCCAAAGGTGCCAGACTTATCTATCAACCAAAATACTCTCCAGATTTGAATAAGTCTGAGCCTCAGTGGGCTAATCTCAAAAGGAGTATTCGTTCCGACAATTCAGATATTCCTTTTCATAAAAAACTTGATAAACACATCCTCAGAATGTGTGCTTATTAACTTAATTTACTATACCTTATTGAAACTTTAGGTGTGCTTTTATCTTTATGGTTGAGAAATATTGCTATAAAAGTACTTAAGTGAATCAAGAAATGTTTTCAAAGCAATTTAATAATATTCAAATGAGAGTTACCACATATGTGATTATTGCTGTCTTTTCAATCTCTTCTCTCTTCGTTCAAGTTTCATTTTCTAGGGGAAGTATTAAAAGCTGTATTTCTCAATTATCCTTTCAAGACCAGGCTATCTTAAAGCAGTGCCTTATAGATAAGAAAAGTGGAAATTTTGAAGGGAAGTGCCTAGATTTAATTTCTGAAGAAGCGAATAATACTCTAAAAAAATGTTCATTAAGTAATTCTCAAAGAAAAACGACTTTATTGAAGGAATGTGCTGCAGAATTGCCTTTTAATGAAAGTTCTAGCCTTAGAGGATGTATTCTCAATCCGAATATGTATCAAAATGGAGAGTCGAAGAGCCAGGTAATTGACAAGTGCATTGAACAATTGCCCGATTCATCAAAAGAAGAGCTGATTGATTGTCTGAGGCACTCGCGTGTCGACTAAGTTTTAGAGCTAATTGGGCACTAAGTTGATTTATTTCTTTTTGCCAAAACCGAATTTCTTGTTAAAAGCTTGTCTGTTTTTGTCTTTAATTATATCTAAAGCTTTGTAAGCTTCAAAAAGACTTCCTCCTTGACCTGGCGCTTTTGAAGAAGCGTATGCAGTTGCTGCTTGGGACAATATTGAATTAATGGATAAGTTATCCGCAAATGTTTTTCTTTTTTGGAGACCGAAGAAAAAGATTGCTGAGTTGAGAATTATCATCACAAGCCAAAAGATTACGTTGAAATCCTTAATCCAAGTGATGAAGTCAACATCTCTAGGAGAACGAATCGTTATAAAGACTACAGAGCAGATAATCATAGTTCCTCCGCCAAGGAGATAAATAAGCAATTTGGGGAGTTCTTTTTGAAGACTTTGTAGTTTTGTGGCACTGGCAATGGCTATTTGTTGAGCTTCTTCTAATAGCAATTTTCTTGAATCCATTGCTTGAATTAGTTCTTTTGAAGATTCTTTTTCAGGATCATTTTTTTGTTTTTTTACCCAGAAAAAAATCCTCTTAAGTAAGGAGAAATCTTTTTTGCGGGATTGAATTATCTTTTTTGATATATTTATCCACTTCTCCAAATCCGCTTTGACCTTTTTTGGTTTTTGTTTAATTTCTCTTTGTTTTTTCAATTCTTAAACTCGGTCTGGGATTTGAATAACTTAAATCTTTGAGCCAAAGTTAAAAGGCCTAAGAAATCTTTTTAGCTTTGTAATTAGCTATTCTCAAAGGAAGATTATTATAAAATTACAATTTGTAAAGCGCAAGTAAGTTGGTTTTAATAGATAGACACGCTAGAAAATTTATACTTTTACTGCTATTCTGTACATCTACTTTTCGCCAAGATAGCTCAGTCGGTAGAGCAGAGGACTGAAAATCCTCGTGTCGGCGGTTCGATTCCGCCTCTTGGCACCTTCTTTTTTCTTCAATTAATGGCATTCAAGGATCTAGGTCTCTTTTATTATTGTGTGTTTCAAAGCTGTTGTATTGTTTGGCAGAAGAATTACTTGGAATTGAATAGGCGAAAGTACTGTCAAATAATTGCCTTATTAACGAAAGTAAGCATATTCGAGAGAAGAAATTCACCACAATATGAAGGGGAAAAGTGTGGTGTTTAGCTTGAATTCGTAGAAAAACAAAACGCTGGAATAAATCTCTTGAAACCATTAAAGCTTCTTTAAAAATTTTGTTTCATTAAATAAACATTGCTATCTTGCTAAACAATTAGAAAATAAGCAGTTCAATTGAAACAAAAGTTGAGTCATGAAAATAGTCCAGAGTCAAAGAAAAATAACTTCTCACCCTTTATTTTGGATTGCCATTGGTGTAACTGCATTCTCAATAAATGGATGCAGGTCTCAAGAGATGGGAAATCCTAAACAAAGAAAAAATGGAACTCAAACAACGGAAATAGAACTAAATGCATTCAAAGAGCTAGGTGGTCCTAATATGAAGCGTTGTTTACAAGGAGGAATGAATTTTACAGATATGAGTGATGGTATTGAAAAATGTAGCCATCAAACTTATGAAATGATAGGTGGCCCAAATGGAGGCATACTTGAATGTAGCTTTAACAGCTCATCTCCTAAAGCTACTTGTGAGTCTTCTGGTGGTACATTAGGTGGATCGCAAGAATTTACTGTTAATAGAAAAACAGGCAAAACTTTAATATCTAAACCTCAAGCGGAAAGCAACAATAACTTAGGTACTTCCTCAAAGAGAGGGAATGTAAGTATTAACAATAGCACTAGTAGTGCAGGTTCAGTAAGCGCAACAATTAATGGACGAACAGTTTCCGTAACTGGTAGTTCCCTAACTGTTCAAATGCAAAGAGGAGGCTCAAGTACAAGCTCCAGTGGAGGTATTTCTTTTTCCAACAATGTAATAAAAACAGATTCTGCAATTCTTGATGTTAGAGGGAAATTTTCTTTCAACAAAAGCTTCAATATCCCCACACGTGTTAAATATTGGGAGTATTCGTCACCACAAATACAAAAGGGAAACAAACATGCACCAAATTTTATTATGAAAGCTATACCTGCATATGGATCAGATCTTAATACATCTTGTTTAGAAGTTTCTTTTCAAGGATCTGGTTCTCCAGGTCTTCCAAATGAATTCACAGCTTCAACTCAACTTACTAGGGGTAAAACTTCTTTGGAAGGTAATGAAACTATATGCTCGAACAAGGACTCTATCTCAGTTAGAGTAAAAACCAAAAGAGCCGTTCCTTTAAGATAACTAACAAAAAAAAGCTTTGATATTCAAGCTTTCAGGTGGATTGTCGAAAGGACTTTTTCTTGGTTTGAATCTTCCAGAAGACTTTCTAAAGATTATGAAATGAAAACTATTTACTCTGAATCCTGGATTTTTCTTTCTATGCTTAAACTTATGCTTTCTAGGCTTTATTAATTTTCAGACAGCTTCTTAGAAAAAGATGAAATAGTTTAAACTACTCAAAGTCAGATGGATTAGTAAATTGTGCAGAATCTATTTTGCCATTTAAGGAGCTAGCAATATCCAAAGTATTCATGATTAATAAGTCTTTACCAATAGCTTTGGTAGAGACTATATTATTTTTAATCTCTTTAATAGTTTGCTTAAGAACTAAAAGAGCTTCTTTGGAAAGTTCTGTGGGTTTTGCTTCTAATGGTTGCTCGGAATTCATTAGAGATATTACTATTTTCAATTGGATAGACTACCCTATTTATACTGACCCAGCTAATGTACCTGGCTAACCAGCGCGAAGTAAAAAAAAATTAATTTTACACCAAACCATGATTATATTTAGTCAATTATTAAAGTTAATTCCTTCAACAAAACTACATATTCTTTTTAAAGCTTTTTCACTTGCACAAAAGACTTATAAACTTAGAATAATTTGGATTTTACTCTTTTTAATTAGCTCTATTCAACCATCATATTCTTTTGAGATTGATGAAGAGCTTTTATACTATCCCGAACCTGAACACAAAGAAGAAATTAACTTTTACATTAATAAATTTTGTGCAAGAAAAGGGAGAACATTCGTTAGAATCCAAAACAGTATTACAGTTGACTGTATGACTCCAAGGGTACTTTGGAAAGTAGGTTATGCAGATGATTGGTCACAATCGTTTACCGAAGCATTGAGATATCCTATTTATGATGATTATCGTGGAGATGAAGAATTCGCGCCTATTTCTGGAGTTGTTTTAGTTCAAGAAGATGTGGATGATTATAAAAATATGCTTCAACTTAAGCAACTGGTAAGGCATTATAAGTTGCCTGTTAAATTGGAAGTCATTGAAAACTATGGAGTACCTCGATATGAAAGGCCTAGAAGCAAAATAATCAAGAATTTTCAAATAGAACTCGACTATTAGCAAGATTTATCTTGTCAACTTATAAATAAAGCTTGGTACTACCTACCCAGATTTAAAGTTTCCTGTTGAATTTTATTTTCGAGCTGAATCGCTGAAAGAGCACTTCGAGTCATGGATGCTGCAGTTATCAAGTTTGTAAATTCTTTAGTTGGATCTACGTTAGAAGTTTCCATTATTTTTCCGTTTACGTTTACCTTCTGGCCTGGCTTAGTGTTTCTGGTAAACTCCAAATGCATTTCACCGGATGGATATCCTGAATAACCAGCTGATTTCATCTTTTTGGCGACTTCCGGCAACAAATCTGAGAAACACTGACACTGACAATCTGGCGCAAAAACTCCTTCTAAAGCTTTATAGCCCAATGTACTTGAATTTGCAATATTGATTGAGCTTATTTGCCTTAAGTCTTCAGCCGCCTTCAGGGAGCTTTTAAGAGCATCAAGTTTTTGATTTTTGAAAAGCATAGTTTAATGTGTTTTACTGTGCCCTAAAGTCAAGAATTGCCCGCTTTTGTTTGTAACTATGATTCATAAGCCTCACTGCAGATAAGTTCATTAGGTAAGCTTGAGATAGTTCAACGGCTAATTCTCTAGTGGATTTTCTTACCGGGATAGTTTCGGTATTATTCCGAATAATTGACCGTATTTGGTCATTTGATGGATTTTCTTTATTCTTATACTTATCTTCTAGCTCTCCAATTACTGAATCGAAGTGCACTCTACCAGTACAAAGTTCTTCTGCGTTAGGAGCATTACTTTTCACTAAATGCTCTGCAGCTAGATCTCTTTGCCTTTCGGTTAGTTTAAATAAAGCAAATGAAGATGCAAAGTTATCCAAAATAGACCTAAAATCCGTATCCCTTAACTAGGTCTTTCCCTAAAATAAAAAGTTTCTTTGCTAAATAATGGTTAATATCGATAGAAAAGCTGAAGTTTGCAATCAGTTGAAACGCTTTTCAACTCTAATTAACATGATAAAGAATTGATTGGATTCCTTGAAATAACTACTATAAATTGCCTACAGCAAGAACTACTTTATTGAGAATCATGTCTTCGGTTAAATCAACCTTACAACTATTATGAGCACAAACTTTTGCATAGCATGGCCTACAAGCCAAATCTAAAAACACTGGATAAAACTCAATTCCTTTATTAAAAGGAGCCCATTGTTTTTCATTAGTGGGTCCATATACTCCAACAATTTTTTCAACCCCTGCAGCAGCAGCAATGTGAATTGGCCCAGAATCTAGAGTGAGAAGAAACTCAGTTTTTTTATAAAGAGCGAACAATTCTCTTAAATTGGTCAATCCACAAAAATTGTGGATATGCACAGAAGACAATTTTTTAAGTTCTTCACAAACAACTTCATCATTTTTCACTCCAGTAAAAATCAACTCAAAACCTTTTTGATGAAGATACTTAACCGATTTAGAAAATTTTTCTGCAGGAATGTTTTTTCCATGTGAAAAGCTACTGAGGTTGATACAAGCTATTCTTTTTTCAGAGTTAAGAGGTTCTAGAAGTTTCTCAACTGATTGTTCATCTTCATTCAGAGACCAAAGCTCAAGGTGCTCATCTTTCTGGCTTTTCTCAAACACCTGCAAAAAACTCAAAATTGTTTTTACTTGATGAGTTTCGGTTCTGAGAGTTGGGTATCTCAACTTATAATCAAGAAATAAGCCCCATCTTTTGTAACCAATCGGCGTTCTCTGTTTATCAAAACCGATAACATTTTTTAGACCTGCAAGTTTACACTTCAAAGCCATAGACAATGACTTTCTTAAGATAAAGCAGGAATCATAACCTTGTGTTTTTAACTTTTCAGTAAATTCACCTTTAGTATCTTCACGAATTAAGTTACTTATATAAGGACAAACTTCAAGAATAATAGATGTTTGTGAAGTAACCAAAACATCTATTTGAGCGGAAGGAAATAGGTATCTCAAATTTCTTAACAGAGGTATAGTTAAAATCGTATCCCCAATAAATCTTAAGGGAATAACAAGAATTTTTTCTGTTTTTACAAACCCATTTACTTTTTGCAATACATTCAACTGTTGGCAGATTCCGTGGGAGGATTAATCTCTTCAATTATTTCCACATCAGTCCTTACACTATGATCAAGTTTTCCAATATCATTTCCTTTAACAGCCGTGATAGGCCCATTCAAAGCATCAATCGGAGGAATATAGTTCTTTGCCATTGGAAATCCTTGCCAACCATCTGGATTCAATATCCTAACTAAATTAGGATGTCCTTCAAAAATTATGCCGTGCATATCCCACATTTCTCTCTCAAACCAGTCCGCACTTTTCCACATTGAAGTAAGACTTTGTATTTTCAAATCGTCTTTAGCAAGATTCACTTTCACACATATTATTGTGTAAGGATTCACCTTTTGAAGCTGATAAATGACCTGAATACATTCTTTATACTCAACTATATTAATTAAAAGAAGAACTTTGAACTCTAAGTCTTTCTTTAAGAAGCTCATCAAATCTAACAGTTTAGAATTATCTTTAAGTAAAAAAGCTTCTATGTTCTTGGTGACTGTTGGCTGAGGGAAACACTCAAACTTATCATTAACTTGCTTTCCAACTTCCCCCCAACTAACTTGTATTTTTGCAGGAACCTTAGGTTTTACAGCAGGCTTTGGTGCTTGAGGTTTATTAGCTTCATCATTCATAATATTTAAGTTAATAATTTAAGAAACATAAAGTATAAGAACAGTTTATCAAAATAGATTAGCTATTTAGCAAACTCCAGCTTAGACGGCACCAATAGATTTCAGTTCATTTTCAGAAGCTAATTCAAAAGAGGATTTTTTCTCAAACTCTTCGTATGAAATTGGCAAACCAGTATCGACATCAACTCCAAAGTACGGCATATGCCTGCGCTGAGATCTTTGATGAGTGCTTTCTTTTCTCATTTTTCTTTGCAAAGTTAAAAACCCGTGTAAAAGAGCTTCCGGTCTTGGAGGGCATCCTGGGACATAAACATCAACGGGAATAATACGATCAACACCTTGAACAACTGTATAAGAATCATGAAACATTCCACCAGTTATTGTGCAAGCGCCCATTGCAATGACATATTTAGGCTCAGCCATCTGCTCGTATAAAGTAATTAAAGCTGGGGCCATCTTCCTTACAATAGTCCCAGAAGTAATAATGACATCGGCTTGACGAGGAGTAGCTCTAAAAACCTCAAAACCAAAACGAGACATGTCATGGTTAGCCATTCCGGTACACATCATTTCAATTGCACAGCATGAAGTACCGAAAGTTAAAGGCCAAATTGAATTAGAGCGAGCCCAATTGTATATTAAGTCAACAAAGCTTGTGAATGGAGTTATTAAAACATTGCCTTTAAGTTCATCTGGTACTTTCTCTTGACTACCAGGAATTTGTAGATAAGTGGGGAGAGATGGCTGGTTTGGATCCATTTTTATTTAATTCTAGGTAATGTTATAAATTTACGTCATTCTATTTATAGTTAAGTTTATAGCAAAAATCAATTAACTTCCCGATTGAAATTTAAAGCTTTATTACATAAAGCATCCGCTTCATGGTTGTCTGCTCTTGGTATATGCTTAATATCCCAGTTACAGTTTAAATCTAGCAATAATCTTTCTACCTTTTTATAGAGTTGAATTAAAGTTTGATCCTTGACACGATATTTTTTTTGCACTTGCTTAACTATTAAGTCACTATCAAGTTCAATTGTCAAACTCTCAGGTTGCATAGATACAACTTTCTCTAAGCCATAAATCAAAGCAGTATATTCAGCATAATTATTAGTTTGGCTTCCAATTGGTCTTCCGTAACGATGAACAGAATTTTCTTGAGAATCGCTTATTACATAACCAATCGATGCCTGCCCTGGGTTTCCCCTACTAGCACCATCAGTGCGTAGAATAAGTTTTTTTGCAACTTCTTTTTGAGATTGAAATTCTAAATCATCAAGGGAATCAACTACAGCATCAGCACCATGTTCCAACAATTCAACTCTTGAAGCAAGCCCCTCAACACAAATGACAGGAATATTTGCCCCTTTAGCCATTTTTATATCATTTGGTGCATCACCAATCATAATTGCTCGGTTAATATCCACTCCCAGGCTTTTACAAACACTAATAATAGCTCTTGAAGAAGGTTTAGGGAATTGAGTATCACTTCCAACAACAGCCTGAAAGCATTCACGAACACCAAATCTCACCAAAGTCTTATTCGCATTCTCGGTTGAATCCGAAGTAATTAGGGCTAACTTTACCGAGCATTTAGAAAGTTGTTTTATAAAATCAAAAGCCCCGGGTATCTCTGATGACATAGTCGCAGGATCATTCTGCTTGAGAGCCCAATCGATTGATTCGTTAGTGAGCTCCAAAGCTTTCTTCCACGTATATAAATCTGGTTCTAAAGAGTGTAACAATGTTGCTAAGCAGTAACTTTGGCTCTCAAAACTCAAATTAACAATTGGACCATCAAGGCTAATATCTCCAGTTTCAGGGTTAATGCCCAAGGCTCTTAAAAAACGGTTTCTCCAATTGAAAAGTTCGGCTGAATTTGAAGAAAGAGAATCAGCTAATCTCTGAGCTCTTGCGGCAGCCATATTCAACCAAACGGATTTGAAATCAATCAAAGTTCCATCCTTATCAAAAATTATCAATTCACAATTTGGATGAGAACCTCCCGGCCATTTAAAATCTATAGACAATTTTTAAATCCTTTTAAGAAACAAACTTTATAGCAAAACAAATAGGAGACTGCAAATACATACAGTCTCCTATTCATTTAACAGAATATAAAAGTGCAAATTTGCAACTTTTAATCAATTGATTTTAATTACTGGATTTAAACTCTGCATCAATCACATCATCATCCGCAGAACCTTTCTCAGACCCAGAGTCGTTAGACTCGGCAGGACCTTCTCCTGAGGCACCTGTTGCAGACTGAGGATTCGCCTGTAACCAAGTCTGAGCTTTTTGCAATTCTTGTTCCAATTCCTTTGTAAGTTCACGAACTTTTTCAATTGGTGAATTATCTTTAATAGCTTGTCTCAACTCAGTATATTTTTTCTCAAGACCATCTTTAACGTCATCTGGTGCGGTTTTTAAATTATCAGTAACAAGTCTTTCGGCCGCAAAAGTCAATGAATCTGCTTGGTTTCTTTCTTCAATTTCTCCTTTGCGCTTCTTATCCTCTTCTGCATGTTGCTCAGCCTCATGAACCATTCTTTCTATTTCGGTTTGCTCTAAATTAGTAGTAGCCGTAATCGAAATTTTCTGTTCTATGCCAGTTCCTTTTTCTTTAGCGGTAACACTCATTATTCCATTTGCATCAATATCAAAGGTTACTTCTATTTGAGGCATGCCGGCTGGTGCTGGTGGTATACCTGTTAATTGGAACTTACCAAGGCTCTTATTATCCTTTGCCATTGGTCTTTCACCTTGAAGAACGTGAATCTCAACACTTGTTTGATTATTTTCTGCAGTTGAGAAAACCTCTGATTTACGAGTTGGAATAGTGGTATTTCTTTCAATGAGAGTTGTGAATACCCCACCTTTAGTTTCAATCCCAAGAGATAAAGGTGTAACATCCAAGAGAACAACATCTTTCACATCTCCAGCTAAAACCCCAGCCTGAATGGCGGCTCCAACAGCAACTACTTCATCTGGGTTAACACCTTGATTCGGCTCTTTTCCATCGGTAAGATCTTTGATTAACTTTTGAACTGATGGAATACGGCTTGATCCACCAACTAAAACAACTTCATTGATAGAACTTGCTGGAATTCCAGCATCCTTCAAAGCTTGTTCTACCGGTATTTTTACTCTATTCAATAGATCACGAGATAATTCTTCAAATTTAGCTCTAGTTAGCTTAAGCTCTAAATGCTTAGGTCCAGATTGATCGGCGGTAATAAACGGAAGGCTAATATTTGTTTCACTTAAAGTTGAAAGCTCAATTTTGGCTTTCTCTGCTGCTTCAGTTAAGCGTTGAAGAGCTTGCTTATCGGTTTTTAAATCTATTCCGTTGGAGGCTTTGAATTCTTGAGCCATCCAATCAACAATCTTTCTATCGAAATCATCTCCACCTAAATGTGAATCTCCGGCTGTAGATTTAACCTCAAATACTCCATCACCAACTTCAAGAATACTGACATCAAAAGTTCCACCACCAAGGTCGAACACTAAAATTGTTTCTTCAGATTTCTTGTCTAATCCATAAGCAAGAGCAGCTGCAGTTGGCTCATTAATGATACGGAGAACCTCAAGACCGGCAATTGTTCCGGCATTTTTGGTCGCTTGTCTTTGAGAGTCATTGAAATATGCTGGAACTGTAATAACAGCAGAGGTGACTTTTTCTCCTAAGTATTTTTCTGCATCTTCTTTAAGCTTTCTAAGTACCATAGCAGAAATTTCTTCCGGAGAATAATTCTTGGATTCAATATCAACTGCAATTCCATCACCTTTTGACACTACTACATAAGCAACATTTTCCAATTCAGATTTAACTTCTTCTTTGGAATGGCCAATGAAACGTTTGATACTTGAAACCGTATTTTCTGGTTTTAAAACAGCTTGTCTTTTCGCAATTACACCAACAATTCTTTCATCGCCAGAACCAAAATGTACTACTGACGGGGTTGTGCGTTGCCCTTCACTACTAGGGATGACTATTGGCTGACCACCTTCCATTACAGCAACAACCGAGTTTGTTGTACCTAAATCAATTCCTACTGTTTTTCCCATTTTTTAATTTAACCTCTTTATAAAATTGCTGAATAAAGCTATTGACTGTACAAATTATCGCAGATTAGAAGTTTATCAAAAAGACCTTAAATTGTTTACCGAATTTCATATTTAATTAGCTCATTGATATGAAATTATCTAAACATTTCATACATAAATTAAACTTTTGACTGAATTCTTCTAAAAACTTTTGAGCTTGCAAGATTCCATCATACGAAGAATTCTTCAATTCATCCAAGACTAGAACTGGTGAAGACCCACAATTATCCATTCTGCAATTTCCTTCTTTATCAGTAGAACCAAAAATAACTCGTGTATCATTTTCGGCAAACACACAATCACAATTTCCTCGCCAAGAAGGCTCTTCAAGTTTTGGAGTGAATTTTGGAGTAGTTGGCTTAAACCTAGGAGTTACAAACACTTTAATATTAGACATGAATTGATTTGAATACTTGGATCTTTACTCAACAAATGCTCGCAAGAAAAAATGTTCTTAAGAAATAAAATTTCATTAATTAATTGTTTAGTATTAGAATTATTTGTCCGACAAATTGGAAGTTATTAATTAAGGAAAACACTATGAAACGTGCAATAACAGTCGCAAAAGGCGATGGAATAGGTCCAGAAATTATGGACGCAACCTTGAAAATTATTTTGGCCGCTGGCGCAGAAATTGAGCCTGAGTTTATTGATATTGGTGAAAAGATTTATTTAGCTGGTAATAGTGCTGGAATTGAGCCAAAGTCCTGGGAATCACTACGTAGAACGAAAGTATTTTTAAAAGCTCCGATCACAACTCCTCAAGGTGGAGGTTTTAAGAGTTTAAATGTAACCACAAGAAAAGCTTTAGGTCTATATGCCAACGTAAGACCTTGCGTTTCTTATGATCCTTTCATTAAAAACAAACATCCAGAAATGGACTTGGTAATCGTTCGTGAGAATGAAGAAGATTGTTATGCCGGAATCGAGCACCAACAGACACCGGAAGTTGTTCAATGTCTTAAATTAATATCTCGTCCAGGGTGCGAGAAAATTGTTCGCTACGCTTTTGAGTATGCAGTCCGCAATAAACGTAAAAAAGTTACCTGCTTTACCAAAGACAACATCATGAAAATGACTGATGGTTTGTTTCATAAAGTTTTTGATGAAATTGGTGAAGAGTATCCTTCAATTGAAAAAGAGCATTGGATTATTGACATCGGAATGGCAAAGATGGCTGATACTCCTGAGATTTTTGATGTAATAGTCATGCCAAATTTATATGGTGATATTGCATCCGATGTAGCAGCTCAAATAGCTGGAAGTGTTGGACTTGCTGGTTCCTCGAATATTGGAGAAGAGTGCTCAATGTTTGAGGCAATCCACGGAAGTGCGCCAAAGAGAGCCGGTCAAAACGTAGCAAATCCATCCGGATTGTTACTTGGTGCAATTCTCATGCTTCAGCACATTGACCAGAACGAAGTTGCAACCAATGTTCATAATGCATGGTTAAAAACAATCGAAGATGGAGTTGGAACCTACGATATCAAAAGAGACGGTGGTAGTGTAAGTACAAGTGAGTTTGCTGACGAAGTAATTAAAAGATTAGGCCAAAAGCCAACTAAGTTAAAAGCGGTTGACTATACTGGTGCTCCATCTCAAAAACCAATGAAGTACCAAGATACTGGTAAAGCAATTAAAAGAGAGCTAAACGGTGCAGATGTTTTCATCTGCGCGAAAATTGCAGCCGATGATTTAGGCAAAAAGCTAGAGTCTCTTGCTGGAGAAGACTTGAAATTATCCATGATTAGTAACCGTGGAGCTAAAGTTTATCCAAATGGCTTACCGGAGACTTTTTGTACTGACCACTGGAGATGTAGATTTCTAGTGAAGAATGGAAGTCCAGCAAAGCATTCAGTCATAAGAGATTTGTTGGGAAGAATTGAAGAGGCTGATCTAGAATGGATTAAATTAGAGGGTCTCTATAAGTTTGATGGAGAGAGAGCATACTCTCTAGGCCAAGGCGAATAAGGAAATATTAGATTGAGGAAAAAAGAGCTTATTGAAACACTCAATAAGCTCTTTTTTGTTAGATTTTGATTACTTGTATGAATCTACAAACTTCTCTCCACCTGAAGACGGAGTATATGGAACCTCATCTAGTTCTTCATAAATATCATCTTCATATACTTCCTCAAAGTAATCTTCTTTTTTTACTTGATTATTATTAACAGTTGAAGATGCTGCTTTGGATGGTTGAGCAATTGGTGGTATAAACTCTTTATAACCAGGGAAATCAACGGGAATGCCTGGAGGACATTTGAACCTTATCTTTGGATTGTCTGACAGAAAAAAGCCTCTCCGCGGATTTAAAACGCTTTTGAAACTTTTTTTTTCCGCAAATTGAGCAATAATGCTCTCTTCTTTTTCTTTTTTTGTTTTCTTTAAAGCTACTGCAATTTTGAATATTCTCTTCAATTGTCTCAATCTATGGCTCTTCACATCAAAACCAACTAACAAAAGTATCCACTTATTGCCATGTAATTCTGTTTCAATTTTGTAGTTATCATATAGCCAATTACTGAGCTCTTCCCCACCCCAATCTTTTAAAGAAATTACTAAACGACTAGGATCATTGTTCTCTAAGAAGTCAATTCCTTCAATTTGTCTAAGTTGAGCTCTTAAGTTTTGGGAAGTAAGCGCCTGCTTTATCAAAGGATTCAAGCTACGTTTTAAATGACTTAAAGTTTCGATTAAGCTTGCTAGTAACAGATAAGAGGGACTGGTTGTTTGTAGAAGACTCATACAAGCAGCAACTTTCTTACTATTCATCAATTCTGACTGAAAGTGCATTAAACCGGTTTGTGTTAAAGAGCCTAAGGATTTGTGACCCGAGTGAATAATTAAATCAGCGCAGCTATTAATCGCACCAACTCCATTGCCTAATAAGCTCAAATGTGCTCCATGAGATTCATCAGCAATCACTGGAATATTATTTTCATGGCAAACCTCTACCAATCGATCTAACTTACATTGGATACCTTCGTATGTCTGAGAAGTAACAAAACAGCCTTTGATATCTTTATTAGAGCGTATTAAATCTTCGATTTTGTTTATATCTATATCTCTATAAACCCCCCACTCTTTATCCCATTCGGGTTCATACCAAATTGGATCCGCTCCACTCAATATGAGTCCTGACAAAACACTTTTATGTGCATTCATCGGAACTAAAACCTTACCCCCTTCTCCCAGAGCAAGGCAAGCTGCCATTAAACAGCCAGAAGCACCATTGACCGATAAATAAGTTTCTTCGACTTGAAATAATTCCGCAGAGTCTTCTTGAATTTTTTTTATTAGACCTTCAGGGTTATGTAAATCATCTAATCCGTTCAACTCACTCAAATCATATTTGAATAAATTATTAAAAGATCTCGGAAGAAATAAGTTAGAGCCAGCATGGATTGGAGTATGAGTACGTATTGATTTGCTTGAAGCAATATCGTTTAGTTTCTTAACAAATGCAGAATTTCTTGACGAATACATTAACTCAGTCCCTAAGTCTTTTCCCTGATAAAAATACGGATTAAAAATCTTACTTGAAAACCGTTGTTTTTATCTCTTTTTAAGAGCTTCTTAATGAGCCAATAAAACAAATGACATACCATAAATGGTAAAGATATAGAATTTTAATCTCTGTTCCAATATTTGTTTCTTCAACAAATTGCTCTATGGAAGGAAAAGCCCGAAATGTCAGTATCGGCACAAATTAACAATTTTACAGGTGCACAAACTTCTGCTTCCCAGGGAATAGGAGAAATATCTACAGCACAAATAACTACATCAACAAAAAGCAAACAAAGAGACAGCATAGAAATCACACAAAGTCCAAAAGATATCATAAGACTCAAAAAAGCACTTTTGAGGCAACAAATTTCAGAGTTAATAACTAATTCCAAAATATCTATTGACCAAGCAAAAGGAATAAAAAAGCTATGGAATGAAAAAATAGTCAGTGGACTAGGACTCGAAAAAAACTCAAAGCTGAAGAACCTAGAAGGAACTGAGTTTAAGGATATTTCAGGACACATTGATGAAATACAATTTAGATCTCTCATCAAACCAAAATCTATAAAAGATTATATATGGAAAGCAATACCAGACAAATTTGAAGCACCGGATTCAACTGACATCAAAGATATTGGAAATAATGATCTTAAATGGCGTGATTTTCGAGAAGGTATAAGTTATGAGGATAAATATTTCCAAAGGTTGAAGGATCATTACGATTTGGACATCTTAGGCACAGAATTCAACTTAAAACGAATAAAGCTTCTTGAAACTAATGGTTGGAAAATGTGTAACGGAGATGTCTGTGTTCAATTGACAGCAGATCAAATAGAAACCTTAAATCAGAATCGCAAAGTTTTAGAAAAAGAAGTTAGTGAGCAGAAAAAAGCCAAAGAACAAATGGATGCTTTATCAATAACATTGAGGCTAACTAAAACCGCAAAAAACATCTTAAATACTGATGGAGAAAAACATATAAACAAAAACTTCATTCAAAAGTACATTAAGGAAATTAAAGAAACCCCACCTCACAAAAGATTAATTGTATTAGAAAAGTTAAAGAGACAAGTCGGAGATTTGCTAAACGATTTTTATAAATTTCAAAACGTAACTCTTCAAAAGTTTGACGGAATTAAAGATAAATTTGATACTTCGAATCAAAAAACTATAGAGCAATTTGTATCAAGAATTTTTGACAAATTAACAATTGAGTTTGGTGAAGGTTTCGGCAACTTTATAGCGAGCAATCACAATTTACCGAGCAATATAAAAAATCCCCTCGGAGAAATTCCAGACTCAAATTTAAGCAACATAACTAATCCTCAAATTAAAGAAGGATATAAAAACCTTTATAGCTTATTTGCAGATGTTTATAACGGAAAAGCGAAACTCAGCTTTCAATCGCTATCAGCCCCAAACATATTACCCAAAATACAAGAGCAGTTAAATAAAGACAAAACACCAAATACTGTTGACAAAAAAGATTATCCCGAAGATCTTCAAGATAAAAAAGAAACTTTATCTCCAACTTTCATTATGGATAAGGATATTAACATTAAAGTTGTTGAGTCTACCAAAAAGGCTTTTGATACATTCTTTGTTGATGAGAAAAAAGTAAGCGATGTTGGTGTTCAAGTGGGTTTTGTGCCTTTTGCTTCTAATAAAGAAAATCAAAATAAAGTCGAATTAATATTAAATTCTCCTAAGTATTCAAAGCTATTCAACTTCCCATCATCGGATAAAATCGACTGGAATACTGCCTTGTTGAGCAGAGTAATGTACTTATACAACCAATTTGTAAACTCAATGAAAAGCAAAACTCAAGAAAAAATCGACAAAATAAGCTTATGATTGATTGAATTATTAAAAGCAACATCATTTCATTACTCAATAGAAGCTTTCATTTTTTTATGTTTCCACTTGAACCAACATATTTTATAGACGACACGGTAGAAAATCTTGATGTGAATCAACTAATTGCTGACGGTGTGAAGGGACTAATACTGGATTTAGACAATACAATAATGAGGCCTCGTGCAGGTTACTTTTGTGATGCAGTACTGCCCTGGCTGGAAAAAGCCAGAGGGCTAGGACTAAAACTGATTATTGTTACTAACAACAAGAATGATCAATATCTTAAAGAAGTTGAGCCAATAATAGAACAACATCAGATACTAATGATTACCAAGGCGAAAAAACCAAGAAGATTAAAATTGAGAGAGGCTTTGGAGCAAATAGAATTACCACCTCAAAATGTTTGTATAGTTGGAGATAGAGTTTTAACCGATATCTTAGGTGGAAGAAGGCTGGGAATGAAAACAGCTTTTGTAAGACCTTTGTTGGGAAATGAAGAGAATCGGTTATTTAGATTTCTTCGTAAAATTGAATTACTCTTACTCTGCAAGCCTCATTAAAGAGTCTTCTTGAGCAAAGTTTCAAACATAGATTAGTTAGAATTTAAGGCATTAGTGACAAGACAAATGTTGGTTATAGTTATAATCTTTTCTAATATTTGTGAGCTTAACTGAGCAATTTTTGTGAGACGTATGAGATTTTATAAGTTTTTTTTAGTAGCTTTACTTTTTACATTTTCTAGCACTTTGTTACAAGGCTGCTTTTTGGATGATTACTTCAATAATCTTCAAATGGATAAAGCTAATGACTTTTATAAAAAACAAAATTACAAGCAAGCAATAATTGAATTCAATAAGTTAATTGACAAGCAGCCGAGCTCCATTGCTTACTTCAAAAGAGGAGTTTCAAAGATTAAAACTGGTCAATTTGCTAACTCAATTGAGGATTTCGATTTGGCTATTGAATTATCCCCAGAAATGGAACAAGCTTACAGCCAAAGAGGTTTAGCAAAAGCAAACACAGGAAAACCAGAAGAGGCCCTCCAAGATTTTGACAAAGCTTTAGAGATCAATCCCGACTATGTTGACGCTTATAATAGTCGTGGCTTTGCAAAACTATCACTCAAAAGGCTGGATGAAGCAATTGAAGATTTTGATAAGGTTATTGAACTTAAACCAAACTTAGCCGATGGTTATAACAATCGTTGCTTAATGAAGATCAATCTAGCGAAATTCAATGAAGCAATTGAAGATTGTGATAAAGCACTTGAGTTGAATTCCAAGTTATCCAACGCTTTTGCTAATAGAGGTTTTGCTTTCCTCAATTTAAAACAACCTAAAAAAGCTCTCCAAGATTTTAATTCAGTTATTGAGTTGGAACCAAAATCAGTTACCGCTTATAATAACCGAATAATGGTAAAAGCTGTCTTAAAAGATTTAGATGGGATAGTTAGTGATTGTAATACAATAATCGCTATTGATCCAAACTTTGCTTTAGCCTATAACAACCGAGGATTTGCAAAAGCTAATTTAAAAAACTTTGATAGTGCACAAAAAGATTTTCAAAAAGCAAAAGAATTGTTTGAGATACAAAATAATAAAGGTCCAGACTACCAATTAGCGCTTGACAATATCAAAATTCTCAAAGCAATGAAAGGAAACAATAAAGGGAAACTTAAGCAAAAACGAGTGTAATACTCGCTAAGTCTTTCATTTGAAATTCAATTTCAAGGTGATTTACCCGACTTCTTTGGGAATCAAATAAAAAGAAGTCACAGCTTTGAATAAAATGGATTTTCGTACAGCCTCTGAAAAACTTGATTCGGGACAAACAAATCAAGAAGAAATAACCAATCAAATCTTAAACCTTCCATGTATTTATGGAATATTCAAAGATCAATCAAAAATATTTTGTCTAGAAGTAAACAATAAACAGACCAACGGTGAAATTACTGTTGCATTATTATATTCAAACCTAAAAATTGCAGTTGAAGCCACCTCAAGCTTTAAAATTCCTAATAATTGGTATGTTGCTCAATGGTCGGATATTGAAGAAGCTCTCAAGGCATGTTCTGAATTATCAATAGACGCCGTTGCTTTTGATAGCATTCCTCAAGAAGATACCCTAAGTGGCTTGGTAATAGACAAAGACTCTTTAAAAGAACTAATCTGGTTATCACATTCAACCCATTAAATCATTATTCAAAGTTTGATTTTCAGATTTCACTATCTCTTCAGTTAAAGTAGTTCGATTAATTCTTTTTGTAGGAAGGGTAATTTTTGAGAAGTCACTTTGTTAGTGCGAAAAGAGCTTATCGGTGGAATAATTTATTTATTCGAAAATTTAAACTTAGTTGAAAACTTTCAGTAAAGAGGCTTATTTATCTTTAGATGATGAAGATCGCGAGAGCTACACTTCTGAACAATTTTCGCATGAATTGAAGCAGTATTTAGATAAAGCAATTCATTCACCAACAATACAAATACTTGATTTGAGTGGATTAATCTTTCCACGGGGTTTTATTTTTAACTTGGTTGATTATTTGCCAAATAGCGAGGTTAAGAATCATAAAAAATGCGACAAAATCATTTTGGCAAAAAACGTTATTTTTTCAGGTAATGTTAGCTTCACTAATGTTGAGTTCTTGCAAGACGTTGATTTTGAGAATACTGAGTTCTGTTTAAGAGCTGTTTTCAATGGAGCGAGATTTCATAAAGATGTAAATTTCTCGGGAGTGAATTTTTACCGGCAAGCTAATTTTGCAAAATCAGAGTTTTTGCTGTCATCTAGTCCAAATTTTTACCACTGTCGTTTCCATGAAATAGTTACCTTTGCAGAAGCTAAGTTTCAGACTACCTCTGACATTGTTTTCGACTATTCCACCTTCAAAGGAATAGCTTTTTTCAACAGTATTCATTTCCAGGGCAAAGCAACCTTTGCAAACTCAAAATTTGAAGGTACCTGTAACATGAGTTACACCGATTTTGTCTGTGGGGGACGTTTTTCGGGAGCTGAATTCCAAAAGCTAGCAAGATTCACAAGCATAAAAGTTAAAGGGCAACTGGATTTTTTGAGGACTTCTTTTGCTGAAAATTGCCTACTCAATCATCTACATTTTAAAGATGGAGGAAAAATCAAATTCGATGATTTAGGTGTTCTAGAGAGTACTCGCATTGTTGTTGGTTCAATTGACTCAGTTGAAGTACAGTCTAATAGAAAGAGAAAGAATGAGCTAATAAACTTTGAACATTTTAGTGTTATTTTGGATAGTCCAACGATTGTTGTGAAGGATTGCAAAAGCTGCCCCGAAGATGTACCCATTCTCAAGTTCGAAAATTGCTTTGTTGAACGAGGAGCAATCCGCTTCGAAAACTGTGATTTAACTTATATTGAAAACTTCATTTCTGCAGATCAAAGAATCTTTGATGCTTTTGCCTTTAAAAACTGTGATCTGCCAAAACAATCACCTCCACATTTGTTCTTACCCTTTATGTTGGAGCTGAGCACCATTGATAACTTTGAGGAAGGACGGACTCTATGGAACCTTTTAAAGAAAAATTTCACTCTTTCCTATCGTTTGAATAAAGCAAAGCTTAGAAAGACGCTTTTGCAAAAATTTGCAGAACAAAAGGCAAATCTCGCCAGGCGGAGAAAAGAAAAATACGCCTTCTTAAAAGCTGATGCAGAACATCACGGAGATAGCCAATTAGCTTCAGACTTTTTCTTTAGCCAAATGTATTGGGCAAATATAGAAAAAGCTACTTTTGCAAATTCAATTTATTATTCTTTGAGTGGTTATGGACTGAGTTGGTTTAGACCCTGTGTAACTTTTTGTAGTGTATTTTTAGTATCATTCTTTATCTTTTTTTTAATTCACTTCACTCGTATGTCCCCTCCCGGGATAGAATGTGAAACCAGTAATTTGCTTTGCGAAGTAACAGCCCTGTTCACCAGAGCAGATCATTTCATCCCAGTGCCTTTAGGACTATCTATTTTGGCCTCCTCTCCAATGCCAGTTGATTTATATGTAATCAGGATTATTGAACTTGCCGATAAGCAAGTTACCGCTTGGCAATTGGTTCTAACCTTCTTATTTTACGTACCTCAAAAAGTTTTACAGCTTTTTTCTCTTTTCGAGTTTGGTGCAGCAATTCGGAATAAAGTTAAAAGATAAAAAGCTTTCAAAACCTTGATTTCAAACTACATAGAGTCTTTATTTGCGGTCTACCGGACAAAAAGAAGAGAGCCTGATGATCAGTGGGATTGATTGCTTAGAGATGGATTTGAGAGAAAATGAATGTGCTTAGTTAAAAGTACATAAAAATGGCGAGAAGAAAATGTTCAAAGTGCGGTTCAACAAAAATAATTAAAAAGGGATAAAAAACAATAAACAACGATACCAGTGCAAGATTTGCAACTATAAGCTCGTTTTCAGAATTAAAGTAAATTACCAAAAGTCTACAAAGATTACACAACAGGCAAGCCAGCCTATGAAAGGCTGGAAGCTAAGCATAGTCAATCAAAGAAAACATTACGAAGCATTTTGATAATTTAAATATTCTTGAATCAAAAAGCTATTTCAAAGAGAAAGAAAAGATAAACTTAGTCTTTTAAGGCTGTCATCTTGGAAAAGAGTTTGTCGTTCTCTTTTGTAAAAACCGGAAAAAGAACCTTGATTGGATGTTCAGAGAATCCGAGAAAGTAATTTATTACGAAGAGGTTTTGAACAAACTGAACAAGCAATACGCTTTAACAGGTTTCACTCGGAGATCATCTACAGAGGAAGATTTAGATGATTAATCACATTTTAGCTTCGCAATTCAGGTCACTTTTTGTCAGATAGGTCCTAAATTCTATTAACAGAGACTTCTTGGCCTTTTAAACAAAAATACCTTCCAAGAAGAATTGTATCGATTGGAAGGCATTACTGTTTAATACTAATGAAATTAGTGCTAATTATTTTTTATCAGCTTCGATTTCAAGATAAATTTCTACTTCTTCTCCAACAAGAAATCCTCCGGCTTCAAGCTGCTTGTTCCAAGTTAATCCATAATCTTTTCTATTAATCTTTGTGTCTGCAGTAAAAGCTACTTTTTCTACGCCATCAAAGGGAGATACTGCTTTCCCATTGTATTTAGCCTTTAAAACTACTGGTTGAGTAACACCATGAAGGGTTAAATTACCAATAATATCGAAGGTTTTATCACCAGTGACTTTTATTTTTTCAGACTCAAACTTCATTTCTGGATAATCAGCGACATTGAAAAAGTCTTTAGATTTTAAATGCTCATCCCTTTTTTTAATACCAGTATCGACACTTGACAAATCAATTGAGACATTTGTATTAGCATTCTTTATTTCTTTGGGTTCTGTAAAAAAATCATCAAAATTAATTATTCCTTCAAATTTGTTGAACCGTCCTGGAACCTTTGTAATTCCTAGATGTCCGACCTTAAAAGTTACGTTGCTGTGTGCATTGTCTATCTTATAAGTTTCTGCAATTGCACCTTCATTAAGACTGAAAGTCAAAAATGTAAAAAGTAATCCGATTGCTAGTTTTTTCATTTCTTGAATTTTCCTTTTTGTTTTTTAGTTTGTTTTGAGTTCTGTGTTGAGCTTTGACCAGGAACACGACAGTAATTATGTCAAGGAATTCTCATTTATAGGGATAGAACCTGCTCTAAATTTAAAATATAAACTTCTTTACTACTTCTTTTGGAGAGGCTTGATGAGTTCTGATTAATATTAGCTCACTTTGGAATCTATCTTACTGCTGCTAAATCCTCTTCCTTTGGATTCATCTGTAATGAGTGTGACTTGAGGGTTTCTGCATTCCAGCGATAAGCAATTACACCAACAACTATATTTGCTAATGAATAGGCGGCAAATATTCCATTCACTCCCCAAAAGATTTTGCCCAAATAAGCGAGTGGTACATACAAAACAAACATTCTTGTGACGGATAAAATGGTTGCTGAAATTGGTTTATGGAGGGAGTTGAATACTGCACTAACCATCATCGTTATTCCATTGAGACCGTAACTTATTGGTACTATCCAAAAGTATAAAGATGCAATGTCAACTACTTCTTCATTTTTATCAAATTGCTCCACCAAGAACTTGCTTCCAAAGCCTAAAGAGATTGCTAAAAATACGCCCCAAAGCATACAGAATTTAAAGATTAGAGATAATCCCTGATCCACCCTTCCATATTTTTTTGCTCCCCAGTTCTGGCCGACGAAAGGACCAATAATTGAGGAAATCGCATAAAGCACAATCAATGCAAAAGCCTCAATTCTCATTGAAACGCCGAAAGCAGCAATAGTCTCTTTCCCAAAGGAGGCCAATAAACTCATGATTATTCCATTGGAAAGAGGGATAATAGTGTTTGTTCCTGCAGCAGGTAAACCTACGTGTAAGATTCTTTTCCAAGAAACAATAACCTCTTTGATTCTTGGTATCTCTAAACTAATTAAATGCTCCTTAAAGATCATCACATAACCAGAAGCGAAGAAGGTAACACTCCAAGAAATTATTGTTGCTAGAGCCGCTCCCTGAAGTTCCATCCTTGGAAAACCAGCATATCCAAAGATTAAAAGGGGGTCTAAAACTACATTAATAACAGAGGCAATCATCATAATGACTCCTGGAAAATGTGAATTCCCAGTTGCTCTAATTGCAAAGTTCCCCACCAGTGGAGCTATTGCAAAAACGCCTCCTAGATACCAAATCTTCATATAATCTTCAATCAAGGGAAGCATCTGTTTTGTGGCACCAATTGCTTGAAAAAGAGGCTCAATGGTACAAATCCCAATGATTATACAGAGACAGACGATTAAGAAGGATAAGACCAAACCATCGGTAGTGAGCCTCTGTACTTTATGTCGGTTACCTTCTCCAATTGCAAGTGCAACTCCTGATGATAGTCCAATCCCCAAGCCCATAAGTAAAAAATTAATAACCATCACCACTGGAAACGTGAGACTCATTGCGGCTAAAGATAAAGTACCTAATTGACCAACAAAATAGGTGTCAACCATATTGAAAGTGATCATTGCAAAGATTCCCCAAATCATTGGGATGGTGAGATCTTTTAGTGTTTTGCCAACTGGGCCAACCGTTAATTTTGCTTTTGTCATTTATTAAGATGCCGTTTTAGATCTACTTGCTTTCATATTGTTTATTAGCTTAAATTCTCGTAAATTAATTGAATTGATCTTTAATCAATCGACTTTTCATTAAATTGTGAGTTGATTTCAATTCTTTGCTTGATTGAATTGAACTAATTAAATAAAACAAGATTGAAATTCATTATATTCCAACATTATTTTCTTCTTAACTTTGTTGCCTTGTGATTTTTTGAGTTTGTTGCCTCTAGAAAAGTCTCCGTACCTTACCATTTACTAAAAACAGAAGAATAAAAATTTTTTACACTAAATTAAAAACTTTTAACCCAAAATGTGTATCTCTTAATTTTGCCATAAGGCTATCCCTATATGATTGAAAGTAGGAAGACAAGTTTCACGATTCAAAGGGGTTATAGATATGGGTTTATTAGATGCGATACCTGGTGTTAGAGATGTTAAAGCTGGTGTTGAAGAAGTCTCTAATTTATTTGGCGGTAATAAAAGTAAAAGTAAAAACGAAAGTATGAATATTACTGTTGAATCAGGTGGTACATTGAATCTAAATACTAATGGTCAAGTTGGTAATAGTAGCAGCAGAAATCTTGGGGAGAATCGAGGGGATACCGCTAGTTTCGGTGACAATGGTTCTCAATCACCAATTACGGTTTCTTTCAGTCAACCAAATTCTCAAAAAACAACTACTACCTAGATAATGTTCTCTAAGTCGGTGGTTTTGGAAAGATCTATCGGTTGTAGGATAACTTTTTTGTGAGTTAATTTCTCAATAGCTTTTCTTGCTTCTGAAGATGTAATTGAATGGATGTATGTCTCTTTATTGATCAATTCTTGTTCCTTAAGAGATTCAGAAGAGTGAGTTCTTGAAATTGGGTTGGAACTACGGATATGAGCTAAAGCTGCTGCTGCACCAACATAAGAGCCAATTGATGTATTGAGTTCAAGTATGCGGCCGGCGGCTGGCGCCAATCCATAATAGCCGGAGCAACGGCCAACTACTGAAAGATTTGGAATTTGAGTTAGAGCGTGTTCAATTCCAAAATTGAAAGTTGGTTTTGGCATTGTTCCGTGGTATCCGTCAATTCCTCCACGTATGTCCATGTAATAGCTGAAAGTCCCGACTGATTCCTTAGGATTAGTTCCGCCTTCAACCATTTGTCTCCCTGTGAGAGGCTTTTTTACATCAATAATGTTGTGGGAATGACGAATGTATAACTGCAGAGGAGGAATAGTTGCTATTTGTTGAGTAGAAGAGTTGTTTTCAGAAAAGGAATTTAGCCAGTCTGCAAAATAGTCGAGCTCTCGTATCATTTCGATGCTTGGCTTTGAACCATTTTGAATAATATCCATAACCTCCTTCGAACTGAATTTGTAAAGAAAAGCATTCCAGGCTAAATTTCCTTCTCTGAGAATAGCAATGTTGGGTCTATCGAAGAGAAAACCGTGTTTAAAATCAAATGGTTTACCACGATACAAATGATAAGCTACACAAATAGCAATACTTCTTACATCTATATAATCGGGGCCAACATACATCGGTAAATCAATTTTTTTGAGTAACCAATTAGCGAATTCGGGATCATGTTCTTTTTCTATTTTGTCTTTAATCTCTTTCATTAAAGGCTTGTTATTTAAAATTGATTTTTCTATTCTTTGTAGATTTTTTACGGATAATCCTTTTGTTTGGAAAACAGGGGTGACTGGAAGTGTTGCATCTGGAAACCCGAGAGTCTCAAAACCAATAGAGTATTTGAGACCCATTTGCATTGCTAAATCTGCATTGGCAGTTGCGTCGATATAGGAGTGAGCTTTAATTATTTTATTAGTTGATTTTTCTTTTATTTCGTTTTTAGATCTGTCTTTTTGTTTAGCTTCATCGGCAGGAAGAGGTCTCTCAATTACTTCCAAATAATCAATTAACCCATTTTTTAAAATTGCATGAAGCTGAGAATTATGTAAAACTGCGATTCTTTCTTCTTGCAACATCTCTTTAAGAGCTCTATCTACTAAAACTGGATCCGCCGAAACGACTTTAACTTTTGCTTTTTTTAAAAACTCTTTATAAAACTCGCTGGAAGGTGTTAGTTTCTTATCTACTTGGTTCCGGTCTAAATAGGCCAACCCTCCTTGTGTTAAGAGCCCCCCAAATGGTTCAGTAGAAGTGTTTCTACGAACTAGTACTACTTTGCCATCTTTTCCTAATACTCTTTTTGCATATACGGCAGCAGCGATTGCTGGTAATTCGTTTCCATATACTAAAACATCGTATTTTGTATTATCTGTAATTTCGAAATTCTCTTTTTCTATATTAATCTCTTGTTTATTACACGAAGTTAGAAGGCTGAGATTCAAAAAAACGAATAGAAAAAACAAGCTTTTTTGAATAATTTTCTTCTCAGTCCAAATTTGTGTGAAGAGGCCGAAAGTTTTTCTTTGAAACATGTAGGAGAAAAAGTTTAGTTAAAGCGATTTCATTGCTAATGTCAGTTTTTTAATTCCTTCTCTAACATCTTTTATTTCCTTGGCGTTCATATAGGCTGGAGTGGAAACGATCTTATTTTGTTGATCAATCACACAATCAATAGTTTCACAGCTTTGTGTTTTGCAACCTAATTTCTTAAGTTCATCTTCAACAGGATGCCCTTCATCTCCAGCAGTGAGTAATGGATTTGTGGTTCTGCCTAATACTAAGCCGACAATAACAGGTGAAATACAAATGGCACCAATTGGTTTTTGCTCTTTATGAAAGTCTTTAATTACTCTTTCAATTTCAGTGTCTACACTTGCATTGGCTTTTTCTTCCGCAAAATTACATAGGTTATAAGCGGCCCCAAATCCTCCAGGCAAAACTAAGTAATCAAAATTACTAACTTCTAAATTTTTTATATTGTCAATTTTGCCTCTACTGATTCGAGATGATTCAAGCAGTTGATTCCTAGATTCTGGCAATTCCTGACCATTTGTGAAATTAACCACCTTTGTTTGTGGCTTATCTAAGGCAAAACATTGGTATTCAATATTCTCTTCGTTTAAAGCTAATAACGCAAAAGTGGCCTCGTGAATTTCAGAACCATCCATTGCTCCACAACCACATAAAATTACAGCAGCTTTTTTCATTTCTCTAGACCTAATTAAATATATAGTTTTAGTTGTATCAAATGTTTTCTAAAACCGAAAATTGAAATTTGATAATAAAAATACTTCGAAATAAATAACTTGCGGGAGAAGGATTTGAACCTCCGACCTTCGGGTTATGAGCCCGACGAGCTACCAGACTGCTCCATCCCGCGACAAGACAAGAATGTTATATTACTCTTTTAATTTTAACTTGTCAAATTAATCTGTGGAATATTAGCTTGACTTTTTTGATAGTATATTTCATCTATCTCTATCTTGGGGCTATAGCGCAGTTGGTAGCGCGCTTCAATGGCATTGAAGAGGTCAGGGGTTCGAATCCCCTTAGCTCCAGTCATATTCTCAAAACTTAAAATAAGATAAGAAATTGAACTTACTTCAATTGGGACTAGCAATTTGTTAAAATTTATAGCCCCTCATTTTTTGTCAAACGATAATGGCTAAAGTTTATTACGAATCAGATTGTCCAATTGAATCAATAAAACATAAAACAGTTGGAATTATAGGTTATGGGAGTCAAGGACATGCTCATGCACTTAACCTTCATGATTCGGGAGTTAAGGTGTTAGTTGGCTTATACGAAGGTTCTAGAAGTGCTGAAAAGGCAAGGAAAGATGGTTTACAGGTAGCCACGGTTGAAGAAGTCGCTCAAAACAGTGACATAATAATGATTTTGCTTCCGGATGAGAAGCATAGAGAAGTTTATGAAACACAAATAAAGCCCCATTTAACTAAGGGGAAAACCCTAATGGTTGCTCACGGTTTTAGCATTCATTTTGGGCAAATTATTCCTCCAGAAAATGTTGATGTAATAATGGTTGCTCCAAAGGGACCAGGCCATAGGGTTCGGGTTACTTACACTCAAGGAGCGGGAGTACCTTCGTTATTGGCGATATACCAAGATGCAAGCGGTAAGGCTAAAGAAACTGGTTTGGCTTATGCAAATGGAATCGGCGGAGCCAGGGCTGGTGTATTGGAAACCAACTTTAAAGAAGAAACAGAGACGGATTTGTTCGGAGAGCAAGCAGTGCTTTGTGGTGGGCTTTCGGCCTTGATTAAGACTGGCTATGAAACTTTAATAGAAGCCGGTTATCAGCCTGAAATGGCATATTTTGAATGTTTACACGAAGTAAAATTGATAGTTGACCTTATATATGAAGGTGGACTTGCAAATATGCGTTATTCAATTTCAAATACAGCAGAATATGGTGATTATTCCAGAGGCGAAAGAGTGATTACCGATGAAACTAAGAAAGAAATGAAGAAAATTCTTTCAGAAATTCAAGAAGGAAAATTTGCAAGAGACTTTATATTGGAAAATCAAAGTAACTGTGCTTATTTAAACTCCAGAAGAAGATTGGAAGCTAATCATTCAATTGAAGAAGTTGGTAAAAATCTTAGATCTCAAATGAAGTTTTTAGATTTGAAAAAATAAGTTTTTTACAACACGTAATTCGTATGAGATATCTCTAACTTTATTTGAATAGAGATGTCTCTTTTTTTTATGGGGAAGCTCTGAAAGTAATACACATACTTTGTAAAGAAAGCCGTCGAATATTTTCAAAAAGCTAACAAAATTTACACAAAGCCAATAATTCGTGGAATTGAAGTTGTAATACTGTTCATTTTGAGCTAAATGACTTTAAAGAAACAACTTTGTTTTCTCATTCTATTTATAAACGTTTTTTCCTTAAGCTTACCTTCTTATTCATTCTCTATAGGAGGTTTGTTAAAGAAACAAGCTGAAAAGATTGTTGGAAAGAAAGCAAAAAAGAAAGTAAAAGAAGTAACAGGAGTGAATCCGAACAATGTTCAACAAGCTATTAAGAATCCTACACAAACAGTTACGAATGAAGTTCAAAGAGTAACGGGAGTGAATCCGAACAATGTTCAGCAAGCTATTAAGAATCCTACACAAACAGTTACGAATGAAGTTCAAAGAGTAACGGGAGTGAATCCGAACAATGTTCAGCAAGCTATTAAGAATCCTACACAAACAGTTACAAAACAAGTAAACGAAGCTCAAAAGGTTGTCGACAGAACTGTGAGCCAGATTACTCAACCAGTTGTAAACAATACAATAAATGCAGTGAAAAATGCAGAGGGTGAAATACCTAAGCTGTCTGGTATTTCATCAAATAGCAATTCTTTTCCAGTGAGCAATGTGTTCAATGACAATGATCCTAGTTCATTGAGTATTCAAGGAGATAATAATCGTGCAACTTCTTCTAATACAGATTGGGGTAAAAGACTCAGATCAGGATCTTCTTCCAACTCTCAAAACAATGGAAAGGTAGAAGTGTATCCGTCGCAACTTAGCGACAGGGAAAGGCATCTTCGAGGACTTCCTTCCGAGGAAGATCCTACATTAAGACAAAGGCTCAAAGATTATAAAAATCAAGGAGGAGAGGATGTTGTCGAATATGCAACCGCTGGAACCAGTACTAGGGAAAACCCTAATGAAGATGGTTCAGCAAATAATGGACAGTTCTGGAGCGGGGCTGAAGATATTTTGCCTGGGATAGGCAATATTTACGGAAAGAAAAACTGTGTTGCGGCATTTGGAAACAGCGCAAACTTGCAAGGATGCTCTAGTGACACCTTGAGAAAGAAATCAGGAGGATTGCTTGGCAGCGTTTCCGGAATAGGAGGCAGCTCTTGGCTAAAAGCGGCAATTAAAGCTGTAGGCGATGTTGTAAGTGGTAAAAGTTTGGGCGAAGCTTTAGGTAACTTTGCTGGAGATGCAATAGGAATTCTTGCCGCAGAAAATGCTTTTCCTGGTATGCTTGCACCTGGCTTACAACAGCTTGTTAAAACTGGAAATTTATCTGCTTCATTAGAAAATTTAGGTAAAACCGTAGCTACAAATCAGTTTGGTAAATTTGGTGGACAAACTGTCGATGTTGTTACAGGCAGAGCAGATATTTTACATGTAGCTTCTTCAGAGTTGGCTGGTCTTTCTGGAAATCATTATGTAGAGAAAATGACTCATACAGCGGTTGAATTTGTGAAAACTGGAAGTGTTGATTTTGGTCATTTAGGAAAAGACTTAGCGCGAGATTTAGCTATAAATCCAGCAATGGCAAGTGCAAGAGAAATTCTTGGAGATGATTTGTTCGGACAAGTTGCATTTAAAAGTTTAAGTGGCGGTGTTAATGCAGCAATGAGTGGTCGAGATATTGGCAAGGGCGCTTTAAGGGGAGCTACTGATGGAGCAGTGAATTACGCAATGCAAGAATTGACGGAAGCTTGGATTCGTAATACTGATACTGCCAAACAAGGTGCTGAGTATGCTTTTTCTGCAACTAACTTAGAATCAACTATTGCTCAATATCCACCAGATAAACAGGCAATTATCAGAGAAGGTGTACAAAGATTACAATCTGGAGAGTATATTAGATCTTTTCCTCTAGGAGATCCGAGGTTAGATGTGATGGAGCAATTTTATGCTGAAACAGGTGTATCCCCCGATAATTTTATACTTCCTTCTTCTTCAGATCGTTTTGATAGCTCTCCTGAAACCACAAGATACTCCATGAGTGGATCTAGTGTTGATTCGCTTATCAATCGTTATTCACCAAGTGAACAAAGCATTATTAGAAAAAATATCTCCAGGCTGCAATCGGGTGAAGCTACAAGAGCACCGGTTGGTTCTATTGATGAAGATGTAATGGACAGATTTTACTCAGAAAATGGTATTTCTGAAGAGAACTTTATTCCTGGTAACTCTTCAAGAGGTTCTTATGAATCAAATGTATCTCCAGGAGCAGATAGACTTTACGATGGGTTACCTGATTCAGGTACAGCCGGATTTAACGTTTCTCCAGGGGCAAATAGACTCTATAATGGACTTGAAGAATCAAATCAACGGTCAGTGAGTGATTCTTATGTTGCAGAGTTTGAGAGGCCTGGTTTTAGATATTCCAAGCAAGATATAAATGATATTAGGGAAGGATTGAAAACAATAAGAACAACAGGTAACCTGAGTCCTTATTCTGAAGGAAGTAGGCAAAAAGCAGTTTTAGAGTATTTTATGAAAAAAAATGGAATTAATCCCAAAGAAGAGGCTGGTATAGATAAATATAATAATAGTGAAAGACATCAATATGTGAGAAGCTCGTTGAGACAGGAAAACGCTTATCCTCATGATAAAATCCCAATCTTATGGGAAAAAGGATATGGGCAAGAGCTGAAAGACTTGGGTTTAGTATCCAAAGATTATAATGGAGGCAAAATCATAACTGACTGGGATATAGCGAAAAAAAGTGAAAGACACAATTACGTTTACACTCGAGTTAAATTGAATGAAGATGGATATCCCCGAGACAAAATTGAATTATTAAAAGAACAGGGTTATGAAAAAGAGTTAAAAGATTTTGGCTGGTAACTTAACGCTGAATTTCTTCAAAACATAAATATGCAATCAAAATGGCTATTTGAAAGTTATGTCGCTTTTAAATTTGCTTTCAATTTTTAATGTATTTTTAGTATTTGTCTAATAAACTTTGATGAGCATATAGAAATTATCTGCTTTACATAATGAATTTTTCCAATTTGAAACCCTCAAGAAGCTTTTTAGTTACATTCCATCATTGGTTTTTTCAAGAGCTTCACACACCATCAGGTCCACACGGTAAAGCAGAACATAAACATCCTTGGTGGCAGGTAATGTGTTTAACCGGTGTAGATTATTTCTCAACACTCGGCTACCAACCCGCAATTGCTTTTTTAGCAGCGGGTTTTTTGTCTCCAATTGCAACACTTGTTTTGGTTTTAGTTACACTCTTTGCCGCATTTCCCATATACAGTAAAGTTGCAGAACAAAGTCCCGATGGACAGGGCAGTATTTTTATGCTTGAAAAGCTTTTCCCAAAATGGAAGGGGAAAGCTAGTGTTCTCTTCCTTCTGGGGTTCGCTGCAACAGATTTTATAATCACTATAACTTTGTCAGCGGCCGATGCAACGGCTCATATTATTGAAAATCCTTTTGTTCCTGAATGGATGCATCATAAGGTCTTGATCACTTTGGCTTTAATAACGTTTTTAGGTGCTGTATTTATGAAAGGCTTCAAGGAAGCCATCTCCCTTGCGGTTGTAATTGTGGTTCTTTTCTTAGGGATTAATTCAATTGTTATTTTTATTGGACTTTCTGAAATTATTCAAAACCCATCATTGATTCTCAATTGGAAAGAAGCACTGTTCAAAAGTCATTCTGAGAACCCCTTCTTAATGCTCGGTGTGGCCTTGGTTCTCTTTCCCAAGCTAGCCTTGGGACTATCCGGATTTGAAACGGGTGTTGCCGTTATGCCTTTAGTTAAAGGAGAGCAAATCACCGACAGAATTAAAGATACGAAAAAGTTATTACTGTCTGCGGCTCTTATAATGAGCGTGTTTTTGTTATCGAGTAGTTTTGTAACAACGTTACTTATACCTTCCTCCGAATTTGAGCCGGGTGGAGAAGCTAATGGAAGAGCTTTAGCTTATTTGGCCCATTTGTATTTGGGTGATATGTTTGGAAGTATTTATGATATTAGTACTATCCTGATCCTCGGATTTGCTGGTGCTTCAGCTTTGGCGGGTTTATTGAATTTAGTTCCAAGATATTTACCTCGATACGGAATGGCTCCTGAATGGTCCAAAGCCTCTCGTCCTTTGGTTGTTGTTTTTACAATAATTGCTTTTATAGTTACTTTAATATTCAAAGCGGATGTTGATGCACAAGGAGGAGCTTATGCAACCGGCGTTTTGGTTTTAATGTGTTCTGGTTCAGTTGCAGTTCTCGTCTCAGTTTGGAATTCAGCTTCTAGATTTTTCTTTCTATTAGTGACTGGTGTTTTTATTTACACAACGGCCTTGAACATTATTGAAAGACCAGAAGGTATGAAAATCGCTTTCTGCTTTATTGTCCTCACAATCACAATATCACTAGTGTCTCGTGCAATGAGATCTACAGAATTGAGAATCAAAGAAGTTATTTTGGATGATACTGCCAAGCAGTTTCTGGCAGAGGATTACGATCAGATTATTCATATTGTTGCCCATCGACCGGGAGATGGTTCCGTGAAAGAATATAATTCAAAAGTAGACTGGGCAAGGGAATTGCATCATTTAGATGGGGAAGAGCAAATTATATTCATAGAAATTCAGATGAGTGATGCTTCTGACTTTGATGCACCTTTACACGTTAGTGGAACTACAGTTGGGCCGCACAAAATTCTTAGAGCTTCAAGTCCAGCCATCCCGAATGCAATTGCGGCTTTGCTCCTGAATATTGAGCAAATAACTGGTAAATTGCCCCACGCTTATTTTGGTTGGACTGAAGGTAACCCAATTGAGTATCTGTTTAGGTACATATTTTTTGGGGAGGGTGATGTTGCACCAATGGCAAGAGAAGTACTAAGGCAAAAAATCCCCGATCCTAAAAAAAGACCTTATATTCACGTCAGCTAATGTTAATACTCTTTGGACTTTATTGTGCTAACCTAAATAACAAGCCGCAATTTTATACACAATGTTTAAGTTTTTGACAAGAAGCCTACAAAAAAAGACTTTTAGTGTATTTACAGCACTTTTGTTTTGTTTAATTGCAAGCGCATCTTATAGTGCAAGGATTTCTTTTGGCAATTTCAAAAACTACAATATTCCAATTAATTTGTCTAAAGATGAAAAGCTCTCTGAGATAAAAAGTCAGTACGTTGCGTCAAACTTTGTTAAAGGTATTAACGAATTTAAAAATAAAGAATTCAAAAGAGCAATTCAAAGTTTTACACAATGTATAAAACTAAAGCCAAATCACCATACTTCTTATATGAACAGAGGACTTGCAAAACTTCAACTTGGTAACTTTGATAGTGCATTAGAAGATTTCAATAAAGCGATTTCACTGAATCCAAAATTCTCTCAGGCTTATAAAAATAGAGCTCTCTTAAAATTTAAGCATTTTAAAGATTTGGATGGAGCAATAGATGATTTTGATGCTCTATTGAGATTAAAGCCAAACTATTCAATAGGGTATTTTGATAGAGCAACCGTAAAAATCCTCAACCGTGATTTTAGAGGAGCAATAGATGATTTAAACAAAGTTATAGACTTGAATCCAAAGTTCGACAAAATAGTCTACGTTTATTGGAATCAAAGCCAGGCTTACAAAAAACTAGGGAACCTATCCCAAGCAAAAAAATATATTGATTTAGCAGTTGAATCCAACTCAAAGTTGGCTGGTGAGCTAATCTATCAACTGAGTAATAATCAAATTAAAAACAATAAGTTTGATGAAGCTGAGACTAATCTCTCAATTTTAATTGAGCGAAATTTGAATGAAAAACTTGCTCCAAAAGCCTACTTTCAAAGAGGTAGTATTCGCTACTACGAGCAAAACTATAATGAATCCGTTCTAGATCTGTCAAAAGCAATAGAATTAAAACCCAATTATGAAGAAGCCCTTGTTCTAAGGGGCTTGGTCTTTTTAAGAACTAACAATTATAAAAGTGCTTTAAAAGACTTCGACAAAGCTTTGAGTCTCAAACCCAATAATAAAGAAATTAATAGATATCGTACCTTTGCCCTAGATAAGATATCTAGGCAAGAAAACTAATTGAAAATAGCTCCTGGAAAATATTTTGCATTTGTGTGAGTACCATACACTGGTGTTGTGACATAACTAACCGGTGGTCCCATAAGTGGGACATTACTTGAATAATTAGCCATATCTGGATTTCCCAAAGGTGCTGCTCCCATTTGATTGTAGGAAAAATCATAAGGTAGCTGATTATAGTTTTGTTGATTAAAGGAATTATTATAAGCTTGTAACATAGGTGAAACTGCCGGAATCCCATATTGTGCTGGAGGATATTCTCCTATTGACTGAGGATAAAAATTGGGTTGCATTCCAATGCTTTGTCCCGGAGGATTCTGTTCAAAATTTTGTATTGGGTTTCCTGGAACGAAAGCGCCATATTGTAACTGAGGTTGCACCATCCCTTGGATAGGAATTTGCTGTGTATTTTGCAAAGCTTGTTGTTGATAATTGTCCAGTTGGGGAGATACTTGACCTGGCATTTGTTGTAAAGCTGGTGAATTGGCATAATTGTTCGTCAACTCTGCCTGTTGAGGTTGCGTATTTTGGACTTGTTCCAAAATTGTAGGACCATTAATATTGGGAGATAAAAGAGCTGTATTGTACGGTTGGTTTATTTGCTTTTCTTGAAAGTTAACCGCTTGATTGGAAATATTAATGGTTTGTTTTGAAGAAAGAACTTCTTGTAAAGAAACCCGTCCACTTTGCAAGGCAGTTAAAGTCTCTTGTGTAATTGGAACCGCTTTTATGGAAGGCTGGGGTTGTGAAACAACGGAATTGTTGTTCGGTGAAATCGGTTTATTAACAAATTGACCTTGTTCATTCAAGTTAACAATTGGTCTGTTCTGTAAATCGGTAATGGAAAGTTGACCGGATTTAAGAGCTTGTAATTCTTCAGCTGTAACTTGAATGGCTTGTTTACCCCCGCTATTTAATTCTAGTGGAGCACTTGTACTATTGTTTAGAATACTGTTAGAAGGATTTTGTGGATTGTTTAGGCTGATAATCTGTTTCCCTGCAGTTAACTTTTCCAGGCTAATTCTTCCATTCTGTAAATCATCAAGTTCTTCTTTAGTCAATTTGATGGCTTGATTTCTCTGGGAATTATCTTTTTGTTTAAGTAAAACTTTATTCAATGGAATAGTTTGAACATTTGTAGAAACGGTATTAGTTTCTAACTTATTTGCTGGCTCGCTTCCGAAACCGTGAACTAACTCTGTTAAGCTAATTCTACCGGTCTTTAATGCTTCTAGGTCTTCTAAACTAATTTTTATTGCATTTTGACCAGTCGCAGCTTCTGAAGAAATTGACTTCTTAGTACTTGTAAGAGGAATAACTCTTGCACCTTCTAAATCAATCCCAGGAATCTTCACTCCTTCGAGTGAAGTTCCTTTAATATCATAAGAATTATTATTTGCTGCTTCTATTATTGTTGAGAGTTTTCGCTCTCTTCTTACAAGTGGGTCTCTGGAAGAAGTTTCAATGGAGCGATTTTTAAGAGGGTCAAGCTTTTGACTTTTGTCTTCTGAAAAGCGGAAATCATTGACTTCTTGTACTTGTATCCTTTGTATATTCTTCGTGATTTCTTTTTCTTCTGAATTGTTATTTTCTTGAGTTGTAGTGTTTTGTAACTGAGTGTTCTTTATCTGTGAAATTAACTTCTCAGCCTGAGCATCAGACTCTTTAGAACAATTTGGAGTTGAGTTTAAGTAGCCTCTACATAAATAGTAAGTCTCACCGTTTAGTTCAGCCTTATAAGCCGAATACACTGTTGATTTTTCAACAGGATCAGTTGAAGCATTTATTATTGGAAGCCTGCCCGGTCCAACTTTCTCTCCAGTTCTACAATAATTTAAAAACTTATCAACCGTTTTTCGATCATTTGGAATTAATGGACTTCCGATATATCCACCATCACAAATCACATAACCAAAGCTTTCTTCTGAAGAATATTCATAATCCGAGTGCCAGCGGTTTTGGGTATCTGAAATGAAAACACCAGGATATTGTTTTGCTGCATAGCTAATTAGAATAGAAGAGTTTAGACTTAAGCTAACAAGAACAGCGGCAATAGATATCTTTTTTAAATTTAGACTTAGCATAAATAATTAACTTTTTAGCTAACTCTATCTAACCCAGGCTATCCCGAAAACTTAGCGGGTCAACTGTTTAGGGTAGCAGCTTCAAATCCTTGAAAAACAAGTGAATCTGCATTTTACTCAATCAGTCAATCTACAAATTTTCATACAGCTGGTGGACATCATATTATCTAAGCCCGTTCTTCTTTCAAGCTCTTTAAGGCATAAAAATAGCTCTTCCAAGTCTGATCATTGTTGTACCTGCTTCAATAGCTTCTCGATAGTCAGAAGACATCCCCATTGATAATTCATTCATGTTGAGATTCTTGAAAGACTTATTAGAGATTTCTGTCCGCAATGTTTTTAACTTACGAAAGAGTCTTAGATTAGTTTCTTGAGATAAACCAAAAGGTAATATTGTCATTAAACCCTCAATATTTGAGTTTTGCAAGGAGTTGATAAAACTGAGAGAATTCAATAATGAACTAACTTCAAAACCATGTTTATTTGGATCCTCAGACAGTTTAACCTGCATGAGTAGCTTGGGATGAACCTTTATTCCTGCTGAGATAGAATCAATTCGCTTCAATAATTCTAAGCTATGTACTGAATGTATCCAGTCAAAAGTATTCAATGCCCTTTGTATTTTATTGGATTGTAAATGTCCAACAAAATGCCATTTTATATCTTCTAAGTCTTTTAGCTTTGCTTTTTTTCTTATAGCATCTTGAACTTTACTTTCAGCAAAATCTCTAACCCCACAAGCATAAACCTTTTGAATTTCCTCTTCATCAACATATTTACTAACCGCAATAAGCTTTGTATTCTTTGGAATTACATTCCTTATTTCATTTATTCGTTTTGAGTAATCCATCTTTAGCGATTGAGTTAAATTACTTATCTTTGAGAAGTTAATAAATAATAGAGTGCTTATAACCTGAGTATTGCTAATAACTTTATTTACTTGCGACTCTGTTCGAAAAGTTTATCAATATTGAAGAACTCCCCTTCATTAATATTGTGTTTTTGTGAATAACCAGCGTTCACTTCTAATACATATTTAGCATTTCTTTTTGGCCAATATCTGTTTAATTCATTCAAAGGCTGAGCATTTTCGTGGATAGTTATTACTTCACCATTCTTAGAAATGAAGAGAATATCCAGTGGGATATAAGTGTTCTTCATCCAAAAAGCAGTTTTTCCTTCGATTGGGAGAATGAATAGCATTCCACAATCACTGCATAAGCTTTTACGGTTCATTAAACCGATTTGAATTTCTTTTAGACTATCCGCTATTTCAAGTTTCTCGAATTGCAGGTCATTGAAACTTTTGGCCTGAGTAAAATTGATTATTCCAAGAAATGAGATCGCAATGACCAAGGAAAATATAATCAAGAAAGACTTTAAATAAGATGAATCTGAGAATTGCAGTTTCTTAATTAACATTTTCTTCTCAAGTAAATTAACTTTTATCTTCGGACTCCTGAATAACTTTATCTTCGTTTTTATTTCTATTTTTCAGAAAAACAACTAATCTTCTTAGCCCAACAACAAAGCCAAGAATAAAGCCGGCAATTAAACCAATTGCTACTGGGAATTTAAAGAAATCGCAAATCCAATATCCAGCAAATCCAAGAACCAGAGGCAGAATCAAGGGACTCATTGCGGATTCATAAGCAAGCATAAATTCTCTAAATTCACGACTTCTTCCTTTGGGACTTGTTTTTTTTCTCTCAAGCATATGACCTATATTTTGCTAAGACTCTTACTAAAGGGTATACCAATTTTAAAAGGAGATCTTAGGAGAGACACTTAAAATGGTTCAGGTTAAACAAAGCTCTGAGAGTATTCTTCTCTCAAACTATCTTGAACAAATCAAAAAAGATTTGTCAAGAAACATTAACTCAAAGTCTGAAAGCAGTGCTTTGAATAATGTAAGAAAGATTATCTCACAAATAAATAATCTTTTAGAGTCAATCCAAAAATCAAAGAGTGAATCTTCTGGGAATCAACCTTCAAAAAAACAATCTCAAACCAAAACAAAAGGGAACGTGAAAGCTAAAACTACCAAAAAAACAGCAACAAAAAAGACAGTTGCTAAAAAGGCTGTAGCAAAAAAGACGGTTACTAAGAAGACTGTTAAGAAGGCTACTCCTAAGAAATCTACAGCTAAAAAAACAGTTGTTAAAAAAACTGTAAAAAAAGCTGCTCCTAAAAAATCTGTTGCGAAAAAAACAGCAACAAAAAAGACAGTTACAAAAAAAACTACCGCTAAGAAGACAGTTGCTAAAGCTGCTGCGAAGAAAGTTGTTAAGAAAGTTGCTCCTAAAAAAATAGCAAGTAAGAAAAAAACTACCGCTAAAAAGGTAAGCAAAGTTGTTAAGAAAACAGCTTCATCAGTAGCAAAAAAGGTAACTAAAAAAGCTTCTAGCGTTAAAGGAAAAAAGAAGGCTATCTTGGGTAAAGCAATCAAAGCTAAAGCTGTTTCTAATCTTCAGAAAAAAGCCAAAGCTAAAAAATAATTAGCTTACTCCAACTTAAAAGACCTGAATCACAAAGCTTGATAGTGTGATTAAGGTCTTTTTTATTTCAGAGTCTTCTTTCTTTATTTATTTTCACGAAACATTTTTACAAAGTTCTCAAGTTGATTCATCATCTCTTGAACATCAGACTCGCTTTGTATAACGTTTTGTCTTTTAGTTTGGTGTTCTATCAAAGACAATTGGTAATTGGCCAGGGCTTCTATAATTTTAAATTGTTGTCTAAGTAGCAATGGTGGATGCTTGCCTTGTTTGGCAAGATTATTATAATTGTCCCAGAACTCACTTAAAAGCTCAGTAGTGTTCTGGAATTCTTCCCCAATCCACTTTAAATCCACGCCATCCTGTTCTGGCATATTCATCGGCATTTTAAAAACGAAAGGCTGGGAAAAATCTCCAGAAAAGTTTTCCATCACTAGTAGCTAAGATTTGACTTTATTAATTCTATTTCAATACTATCACCGTTAATATCATAACTAAGGTTAAAATAAGCAGGTTTAGTATTTACTTTATTTTTCTGTTTTAAATCTATATTCGAAAGCGAATTAATGAAATTCACATTACAAAAAGTATGTCCAAAAACCGGAGCAAGAGCTGGACTGCTGGAAACTGAGCATGGAGTTATAGAAACACCCGTTTTTATGCCGGTTGCAACTAAAGGATCGGTGAGAGGAATTCCCTGGGAAACAATAAAGGAGCTCGGTGCTCAAATTGTTCTGGCCAATACTTATCATCTTCACATTAGACCTGGAGATAAATTAATTCAAAAAGCCGGTGGACTTCATAAGTGGAGCAACTGGTCCGGACCATTTCTTACTGATTCAGGGGGCTTTCAGGTCTTCAGCTTCGCCAGAAGAGGTAAGGCAAAAATCATGGATTCTGGAGTTACTTTTAAAGATGATTTGGAAGGCAAAATGCATTTTATGGGCCCCAAAGAATCAATGGAAATTCAAAAGAACTTAGGCTCGGATATAGTAATGGCTTTCGATCATTGTCCGCCAGCTGATGCTACTAGAGAAGGAATAGATTACTCGGTGAACTTAACCACTGAATGGACAAAACAGTGTATGGATTATGAACTACAAAGTCATCAATCTTTGTTTCCTATCGTTCAAGGTGGACGATTTGAGGATTTGCGTCATAAGAGTTTGAAAGAACTAGTGAAGCTCGATGCCCCTGGTTATGCCTTAGGGGGAGTGAGCGTTGGAGAAAGCCGAGAAGAGGTCGATAGAATTGTACAAACAATGGCAAATGAATTGCCCTCCAATAAGCCAAGATATCTGATGGGAGTGGGGACTCCTCGAGATCTTTTAATGAGTGTTACTTCCGGAATGGATATGTTTGATTGTATCCTTCCAACAAGACTTTCAAGACATGGAAGCTTTTTTAGAAAGAATCCCGAAGGATGGAAAACCGAGAGTGTAACTCAAAAGGAATTCACTGAGGATTTCAATAATCCAATTATGAAAAATTGTCAATGCCCAACTTGTTCTCAATTTAGTAGGGCTTATATTAAACATCTGTTCAAAAGATCCGAAATCACTGTTTATTACTATATTGCTGTTCACAATCTCTATACACTGATAAATCTAACCAAGAATATGAGAAAAGCAATTCTAGAAGATCGATTTGTAGAGTTTATTAAATCAAATGGAATTTTAGGAGAATCAAGTACAGAAAAGGAATATAATCTAGTTAATACGTAAGTTCGGTCATTTTGCAAATTCTTAAAAAATTTTTTCTGATTCTTTTTATTTCCTTGTTATTGCCAAATAGTTCTCAAGCAAATAACAGTGATTTTGAAAATGATTTAACCTTATGGCCGATTTTTGAATTCGAGTTTCCTTTATACAAGGATAAGCTAACTGGTAATTTCACAGTTCAACCAATTATTACCAACAATATAAGCGAGCTTAATCCATTACAGTTGAGATCCATCGTGAACTATCACCCAAAAGACAACCTTGAATTTTCTCTAGCTTACGATTTTAATAAGGCATACTTGGGCAATTCTGACTTTGAAGAACAGAGAATCTTTGAGCAACTGACTTATACAAAATCGCTGAAAGATTTGGAATTTGAAAATAGATTTCGGGTCGAACAGAGATTCATTAATGAAAATGATGCAGCTGTAAGACTTAGGTACAGGCTTAGAGTCTCCCATCCAATTAACTCTAAAAAAGATCTCCATGCAATTGTGAGAAATGAATTACATTTTTTTGCAAATTCTACCCCAGGTTTACCGGCGGGTTTTTATGAAAATCGTTTTTTTGTTGGTTTAGAAAAAGAATTCAACAAGTTTGTGAGTTGGGAGGGGGGATATCAACTGTCAGCAAGAGCTAGGCCTTCTCCTCGGAGGGACTTGCTGCGACACTCGATAATTACCCAATTCTCATTTAAATTACCTTACTAACTTTCTAAGAACTATAAACAGCCTATAAAGTGTTGAAGAACAGATTCATGCTTTTGAGTATTCTTCTAAGAATTGCTCATCTAACGAGCTATAGTTAATAAAGTTTGTATAGCTATAGTGCAATCCTCAATGTTTCAGTCTCAGACAATTAAGTTCTTTTTTGAGCAAATAAATAGATATAAAAAAGAAACGCTTTGGGGGACCTTCTTATTAGTTATTACAAACGCAATTGGGATATTGATTCCAATTCAAATAAAAAAAACTATTGATTTGTTTGTTGAACAAGGTTTAACCAATGGAGCGGTTATTTGGAATGCATTAGTGATAATAGCGGGCTTGGCATTGTTAATGGCTGTTGTGAGGATAGGATCTAGAATCATTCTTTTTGGTGTTGGAAGGAGAATTGAATCCGATCAAAAGCAGGAATTTTTTGATCATCTTTTGAGTCTAGATATCTTGTATTTTAATTCACAAAGGATTGGCGATCTGATTTCTCGAGCAACCAATGATATTCAAGCCATTCGAATGATGATGGGTTTTGGATTGTTAAATATAATAAATATAATTTGGGTTTATGCTCTAACCCTTCCATTGATGTTCAGTTTAAGCTTTTCCCTGACACTTTGGGTAATCATTGGTTATATCCCAGTACTGTTCTTAGTTAGGATAATAAGCCTCAGGCTGAAAACACAGCAGCAAATTGCTCAAGAGAGACTGGGTTCTTTAAGTTCTTTTATTGAAGAGGATATAAACGGAATACAAGTCATCAAGGCATATAGTCAAGAAAAAAGAGAAATAAGTCGTTTTAAAAAAATAAATGATGAATACTTGAAAATCTCTATTGAATTGGCCCAGTGGAGAGGAATCATATGGCCAACAATGGAACTTGCGCGAGGTGTTAGTTTTTTCATCCTATTGATTTACGTGAGTCAAGGTCTTTTAAATGCGGGAACAGTTGTAGCTTTTCTTGTCTGCTTGGAAAGGATTTTATTCCCCACCGCCATCATTGGTTGGCTCATAACAATATTTCAAAGAGGCTCTGTTAGTATCGATCGCATTAAGGAGATACTTTCTGAGAAGTCAAAAATTGTCGATCGAAAAACTCTTGATCTGGAGATTGATTTGAAAAAGGGATTGCAATTATCCGATGGCAGTATTGAAGTTAAAAATTTAACCTTTTCATTCAAAGATGATGACAAGAGCAACCATGATTCTACAAAAGCGCTAAATAATATATCTTTAGCTATAGATGGTGGACAGTTTGTAGGAGTTGTTGGGTTGATTGGCTCGGGAAAGAGTACTTTATGCAACGCCATTTTAAGACTTCTTGATATTCCCGACAAAAGTATTTTTATTGATTCTGAGGATATATGCAGTAAGCCAATAACTTCTCTTCGCCAACATGTCTCTTTGGTTCCTCAAGAATCTTTTTTATTCAATGTTAGTGTCAAAGACAACATTGGATTCTCCGGGGATTTTACGAAAGAAGAAATTACTCAAGCTGCGACAGATGCTCATATTCACGATGAAATCCTGAATTTCTCTGAAGGTTATGATACGGTGGTTGGGGAAAAAGGAGTTTCCCTTTCTGGCGGACAAGCTCAACGGATAGCATTAGCGAGAGCAATAATCCGCAATCCAGAAATTTTAATATTGGATGATTCAATAGCCAGCGTGGATAACGAAATTGGACTGAAGATATTGAAATCCATTCGTAAAAGATTTACTAATAAAACTCTGATTCTAGTCACTCACCGAATTTCTTCTTTGAAAGATTCAGATGAAATCTTTGTACTAGATAAAGGGCAATGTGTTGGACAGGGTAAGCATTCCCATCTATTGAGACACAATGAAATTTATCAAAGATTGTGGAAGCAACAGAAAACAGAGAGTGCTGTTTGATGATTCTAGGCAGCAGAATTTCCTTCACTGTAAGTTTCTTTCAAGAACATAAAACCACTGTTTGCATATTTGTTACAAATCCTGTCAGCTAAATCCTTCTCTCCATAGTCATAGAGATTTTTAACTAAACCTTTAATGTTTTCTTCTTTATATGCTGGAAGATGGTCTGTATTATTTAAAAGCTCAATAAAGATTTCCCCAGAAGTTTTTGCTTTGAACTTTTCTTTAGAGTGTTTATAAAGATATTCAATAAAAAGACTATCTCTGTCAACACCAACTAAATACTTTGTAGAGTTCAAGATTAATTCTTTAACCCCATTAGTATCTTTAACTAAGCAAATCCATAATCCTAAATAGGGCAATAAATCTTTTTTCAGCTCAGGAGATTCTTCACAAATTTCAATTAGCTTCTTCCATAGATTTTGAATTTTCTGGTCTGGTAATTTGTCGTTTTCATATTTGTCTTGTTGATCGTTTTTTAAGCTTCTCCATGCGTAATGAATGAGTTCTTTCAACTGCTCAACCTTTTTCTCTTTTAATACAAGATTTAATAAAGAATCTGAATTATCTAGAATCTCTCTATTTTCAATATAACCAATAAATATATGATCAATTAACCTAGCCTCATAGTTGGAAGCTATGCCTTTTGAAATGCCATTCCTTAGGGCCTTTAGAAAAATTTCTTTATCTCTTAAGAACTCAAATAAATCTTCAGGTTGGTAGATGTAATTGATATGCCCAACATAACCCTGAAAAGAAGCATTGAACAAATTGAGATCTTCTTCAGAATCAGAGTCGGGAAAAATGTTTTGTATTTGTTTCTTTACCCAAGCAGAACCTGATATCCATAAATTAGCTAAATAAAGGCCTAGTATTGCATTTACATTAGTTGAAGGTTTCTTGTCGAAAACATCTGAAAGAATATGAAAAAGATCATTCTTAAAATTTGTATTCTTCAAACCAAAAATAATTAATGCTTCTGCGAATTTACCTTTTGTACTATTAATTGAGTTGTCGACGTAGCTGCTACTTTGAGATAAACTAAAATCTTTTTCCAAGAGTACAAACTGCATTTTTATTAATAATTCTGAAACAGCATTCTCTAACTGTTTAACAAACTCGTTCTCTTCGCATACAATGCCTGCTCTCAAGAAGTCTATAATTCTACTGGTTCGGACTTCTTTTTCATCTTGATCGACTAATAAGTTGACTCTATGAATGAAGTAGGAAAATATCTTTTCCAGTTCTTGAACATTTAATGATTTGTTAAGGTAAGCCTTATGAAAACCAACAATTAAACTGTCATCAACAAACCATTCTGGTGTCTTTTTTAATTCTTCAATATTATCTAAAAACTTTTGAGGGTTTTCTGCTACGTGCTGAGAAAAGAAATCTGATACATCTCCTCTTCGAAAGTCTGATGATGAGTAGTAATTGAATTTCTTTTTATAGGCCTCAAGTGTTTCTTTAAAATCAAACTGAGAGTAATCAACAAAAGAGTCTTTTTTTCTATCTTCTTCGGTTACAGTCCAAAAATATCTCCACCAACCGGGATGTCCAGGCTCTTCGGAACATATTGTATTTTGCTCCTTATATTTTTTTGTTATTTCTCCTGTTAAATCCTTGAATGGATATAGCCACCATTTTATTCTTGAAGCGATTGAGATTTTTTTATCATTTTCAGCTACCCCATCTCTAAAATCGAAATTTAGATTTTTAATCCAAGCAAGTAGTTTCCTGCTTGCCTCTGTATCAATGTTTATTTTAGAAGCATTATCACTTAATAACATCCAGACTTCATGAGGAGCCAATAAATCATAGTTGTAGGTGCTCTGGCTTTCTTTAGCTTCTAGCTCAGGTTGTAAAGGGTTAAATTCAAGATTCCAAAATAAATTTTTGAGCTCGCTGTAGTGTTTGTTGATCCCATGGATTGCTATTCTGAATAAAACCGAAGTTGATTGATGTTTTTCAATGTTTAACCAGTCTTCAATTAATGGCTTAGCTTCAATTGGTTCTAACCATTCAATGTATTCTCTTAAGCAAAAAACCAGTTGATTCTCGTATTCACTCACTCCTGTATTTTGGTCACTATCTTCAATTGAACTCAGAGAGACATCCTTATCGGGGAAAGATTTGATCTGCTCAACTATATGCTCACTAAGCTCTTTTCCGCACATGGGAAACAATTTTTCTTTGTTGTTTTTAAAGTACTCATGGAGCCAATAATTCTTTAAATAGGGGAGTATATAGCCATTATCTTCCCTATGCTGAAGTATGCATTCTTTAAATAATTTCAAAGTAGGTTGTTTTAAAGAATTTTGGATTAAAGAGGGAAGTAAAAACCTCTGTATTGAGTAGCTGTAGCTATTACTGCCCCAGTATGGCCACTTAATTATTGAAATGCAAAAATCAATGTACTTGAGTTCAATCTTTTCTGGGGGCAAATAAGAAATGCATTCAATCAATATCTTGTTAGTCCTGAGATTTGTATGAAGCTGTTTCTCGGAAGTATCTCTCTTTAATTCAAATTCAATAATCCCATCAAGTATTTTGATTATTGAATCAAGTGATTTTTCATAAAACTTGTTTTCTTTGTCTAAGTGCTTCAGTTTTCGAGCTGCTGCCAAAAGCAAGGTCATAACACGCCAATCAGGAAAGCTGTAAAACCCTTTATTCTTCTCGTCCTCTTTTGGTTCGGGATTCTTCTCAGGATCAAAATATTCTCTTTTCTCGAATTCACTTATCCACACTTCGGGAGCTTTTATTGCAACAGACTGTAGAAAGTTAACTAAAACGGGGTCAGGTTTTAAAGATTCAAATAATTTATCAACCTTATTAACCCACTCCTTCATAGAAGATCTCCTTCTAGAATTTCTTTCGCTAGAGACTCTGTTTCTCTGAATTTTTCGTACAGGTCAGGTTTCCAATCTTCAACCTGTTGAATCCACTCTTTTAATAAATCGATTTGCTGATGATAGCTTTTATGAGTTTTTTCATATGGGATTGGATCAATGCCTAAGCCATGAAAATAATATTTATCAAGTTCAGTGAATTCACTTCCATTTACATCAAAATACCCTTCTAAGGTATAGTGACTTAATGCGGTTGTATTGTTTGGATCAATTGTCATGCTTAGTAATTCAAATTCATTTAGGCTATAACCAAGAAAAAGAATTAGACTTTTTTCGAACAACTTTTTCATGTGCTCTTTAAAATCTGATTTTGCATAAAGTTTCAAGTAATCACTTACAGTCACAATTAAGCTTTGTTGATTATCAACATGCCCGTGCATATAGAAAACTTTAGTAGAATCGATTTTTTCAAAAAAATCGCTATTCATATCTTCCACAGAAGAGAATTCTTTTGCTCTCTTAGGAAATTCGTCTAATAAATGATTATCGTAATTTGTTGTAATAAGGTTTACAGTGAAAAATCCTTTATTCTCGATTTGATCTACTAATTTTTTTAAAGGTTTAAATATATTTTTATCTTCATCATGCTTCAAAGAGACTTTTGGTTTTAAAGCATTGCGTATGCACTCATCGAATTTTGCATCTTGGGATCCCTTTTTGAAGACGCCTTCGCAGATTGTAATTATCTTTCTACTATTATTAATAGACGTCAAATCGTTCTGCTTCCTGAAGTTTATTAGTTTTAATTCAACTGCTTTATTAAGTAATTCATGAGCAAGTTGATCCCATCCCTTGCAACCAATTAATCTGGATGTTCCGGCGCCACAAAAAATTGTGATTGGCTTTGACTCTTCTAAAGCTTTATTAAGAATTTGAGAGAAATGAAAATTCAAAATTAAACCCTTCTAATATTGACAAATTTTATCAGTCGTTATAGGTAAATCCTGCACTCTCATAAAATTTATGCTTATGGTCCAAATTTCAAAAAGTTTTTTTACAACCCAAACATTTGATAAATAAAAAGTGGATAAGTATACGGACTAAAGAATGGTTTGAGGGTAAAATAGACATAAGAATGTATTGGCCTAATACAAAAATTTCTCATTATGGTTGTAACCCTTAACAAAAAACAGAATATAGAGAAAGAAACAGAAAACATTTTGCAAGCCATTTACGGCTCTATTGATTGTGTTGAATTGCCGATTGATTTGAATTATGTTTTAAAGTTTACAGGTTTAGAATTAATCCGTTTTACACCAAACGATCCGAATTTAGAACATAAAGAGCTCTTTCAAGATGTTTTAGGAGCATATAGTAGAACGGGAAAAGCAATATTCATTCGAGATGGGCAAATACCTTCTCGTGAGGCTTTTACAATTGCACATGAAATTGGACATCATATCCTACATGAAGATATACATTTCAGAACTGATAATTTCAATTATATTGACGAAGAAATTGAAAAAGAGCAAGAGGCTAACTATTTTGCGGCTAGTCTTTTAATGCCGGACTGTTTAGTGAAAAAATATAAAGTAGATTATGGTGGTGACCTTGAAAAAATATCACTGATTTTTGGGGTATCCAAACAAGCAATGCAAATTAGACTCAGTAATTTAGATTAATCAATTCGATAATTAAGCAAATACTTAGTGGCTTATGGCTCAAATTACAGAAGAAAAACAAAATAATCAACAACTACAAGAGAATGCACTTTTGGCTTATCAAGAAAAAAGTCAAGAATTAGCAAGAGCCGAGCGTAATCATAGACATGAACTTAGAATACGTGGTTTTATGTTAAAAACAGCAGTTCTCACCGGCTGTATAGTTGTATCTACCGTTATTATTTTTTCTTTAATTAGCCTATTAATATGGGGGAATGAATCCAAGTGGCAAACAGTTTATGACTCATTATTAGCAATGTTGTCTTACATCTGGACTGCAATTGGAGCCGGAGCAGTAGGCTTGATCTTTGGAAAGAAAATGAAGGGTTAGATCTCAATCTTTACTTTGCATCCAAGGCAAATTCTTGAAGAATATTCAAAGGAACATATTCCAATGCTTTTTCATGAGTCGCTTCCAAAATAACCGGAGGAGCAAAACCATCCAAATAAGCTTCTTTCCATCTTGATGCACAAAGACACCATTTGTCACCAGCTTTGAGTCCTGGAAATCCCCACTGAGGAGCAGGTGTGCTAAGGTCATTACCTCTTCCCTTGCTATATTCAAGAAACTCTTTTGTTACTTTTGCACAAACAACATGTACTCCCATATCCTCTTGAATAGTTCTGCAAAAACCATCTCTAAAAAAGCCCGTCACTGGATCTTGGCAACAACTCAACAAATTACCACCCAAAACATTCTTCTCACTCATTGTAAATTCTTCATAATTGTTCAAAATGAATAAAAATAATTGTAATGAAGAGCTTATAAACTTTCACAAGCCAATTAATTAATTGAGCTTTAAAATTACTTGAATGAGCGATAATCAACAAAACTGGAATCAACAGGAATGGATAAGTGTTAGCGGTGCAAGAGAACACAATTTAAAAAGTATCAATGTAGAAATTCCCAAAAATAAATTAGTTGTAATAACTGGTGTCTCAGGATCTGGGAAAAGTTCTCTCGCTTTTGACACAATTTTTGCCGAGGGGCAGAGAAGATATATTGAATCTTTGTCTTCTTATGCTCGCCAGTTCTTGGGACAAGTTGATAAACCCGACGTTGACTCTATCGAAGGATTAAGCCCAGCAATTGCTATCGATCAAAAATCGACCAGTACAAATGTTCGATCTACTGTTGGAACAATAACGGAGATCTACGATCATTTGCGCTTGTTATATGGACGCATAGGCCATCAACATTGTCCAGTTTGTAACACTCCGGTCAGCAAACAAACTATCGATCAAATAATTGATCAGATTTATGAAAAATCAAATGAAAAGAGAGGGCTGATTCTCGCTCCGATTATTGAACAAAAGAAAGGTGAACATTCTTCCCTTTTGCAAAAATTAAAGAAAGATGGTTTCTTAAGAATAAGAATTAACGGAGAGATTAAATCTTTAGATGAAGATATTAAACTTGCAAAAACTAAAAAGCACGATATAGAGATTGTAGTAGACCGAATAATTGTAAAAGAAGAAAACCGTTCACGTTTATCGGATAGCTTGAGTTTAGCTTTGAGCAAAGGTGGAGGTTTCGCAAAATTTGCAATTGTTGACTCGGATAAGGAAGTAATTGAGGAGCTTTATTTCTCTGAAAACTTGGCTTGTCCTCATGGGCACGGAAGTCTTCCACCTTTGAGCCCTAAAATGTTTTCCTTCAACAGCCCAGAAGGTGCTTGTCCGGCCTGTCATGGAATAGGGCACTCCTTGGAATTTGATCAAGAAAAACTGATTCCCAATATTAAAGCACCTTTAATTCAAGCTATTGCTCCTTGGGCAAAATCGAGCACAAACTACTATATTCAGCTTCTATCTTCTGTTGCAAAGGCTTTTGACGTTAACCCCACTGAGCAATGGAATAAGCTAAGCAAAGAGTTCCAAGACATTATCCTCAATGGTTCTAAAGAACCAATTGAATTGAGCTATGACTCTTTTGATGGAGAAGAACTGCTCACCTTTAATATGCCATTTGAAGGAGTTATTCCTAGGCTGAAAAGGAAATATATGGAAACAAAAAATGAGAAGGTTAAAAGTGACCTCTCGACTTATATGACTCATAAGATGTGTGATGTTTGTAATGGAGGACGTTTAAGAGTTGAGTCCCTGGCTGTAACCGTTGGAGACATCAACATTCAAGAAATAACAAATTTGAGTATTGACAAAGCTCTGGAATTTTTTATTAACCTCCCGAGTAAGCTATCGACTTATGAGCTTGAAATTGCAGAAAGAGTAATTCAAGAAATAAAGAATAGACTCAATTTTTTGAATGATGTTGGGTTAAATTATTTAACTTTAAGCCGTTCCGCAGGAAGTCTGTCTGGAGGAGAGTCCCAGAGAATTAGACTTGCAACTCAAATAGGCTCAGGCTTGTCGGGGGTTTTGTATGTATTAGATGAGCCTAGTATTGGTTTGCATCAAAAAGATAACGATCGACTTATTGAGACCTTAAAGAAACTAAAAGCTTTAGGCAATACTGTCCTGGTTGTTGAACATGATGAAGATACCATGAGTGCTGCTGATTGGATTATTGATGTTGGTCCTTATGCTGGTATTCATGGAGGTAAAGTTGTCTCTAGTGGAACTGTTGATTCAATTTCGGCTAATCCAGATTCGGTTACGGGGAGATATTTGTCTGGAGAATGGGAAATACCATTGCCGGAAGAACGAAGAGAAGGCAACGGTAACAGTTTAGTTATTCGCAAAGCGCAGCTGAATAACCTCAAAAACATCGATGTGAAAATTCCATTGGGAAAAATGGTAGTTGTGACAGGCGTTTCGGGTTCAGGTAAATCATCATTGGTAATGGACTTGTTGTTTCCCTATCTCGAAAGCAAGTTCTTAAAAAATAGAATCAAGCCAAATCAAATTGAAACAATTGAAGGTTTGGATAATCTGGATAAAGTGATAGAGATAGATCAAAGTCCAATTGGTAGAACCCCTCATTCAAACCCTGCAACTTATACTGGAGCATTCACCCCAATTAGAGAGCTTTTTGCTTCAACTCCGGAGGCGAAAATGAAAGGCTATAACCCAGGTCGGTTTTCTTTTAATGTTAAAGGGGGAAGATGTGAAGCTTGCTCTGGACAAGGCCACTTAGAAATTGAGATGAATTTTCTCCCCTCCGTTTATGTTAAATGCTCCGTTTGTGATGGAAAGAGATATAACAAAGATACTCTAGAGGTGAAGTACAAAGGCTATTCAATATCGGATGTTCTTGAAATGACAGTTAGTCAAGCCTATGAAACATTTTCTTCAATACCTTCTATTAGCAATAAGCTAAAAACTTTAGAGGAAGTTGGACTGGGTTACATTAAGTTGGGTCAGTCCGCAACAACGCTTTCGGGAGGAGAAGCCCAAAGGATTAAGTTAGCCAGTGAATTATCCCGTAGGCATACCGGAAAAACAATTTACATACTAGATGAACCAACAACCGGATTACACTGGTACGACGTTTCTAAACTACTTAATGTTCTTCAGCAGTTGGTAGACTCTGGGAATACGGTGTTAATTATTGAGCATAATTTAGATGTAATTAAACAAGCCGATTGGATTATTGACTTAGGCCCCGAAGGCGGAGATAAAGGCGGACAAATTATTGCAAGTGGTCCCCCTGAAGAAGTTTCAATGAATGAGGATTCTGCCACCGGGATGTATTTGAAAAGAATTCTTGATAAAAAGTTGAAGCCTAATAATAAAAAAGAAGAAACTAGGAGAACGATCAAGGTTTAAAGCTAAAATATAAATCTAACAGTGAGATGAACAAAAAGATGATTACCAAAGATTACATTCAAAACGCTATCAGAACTGAATCCAAAGACTTTGCAAAAATCCAAGAAAGATTCACTGAAGAAAATATAAGACTTTTGCATGCAACCATGGGTTTAGCAACAGAAGCAGGAGAAGCATTGGATGCTTTAAAAAAACATCTTTATTACGGCAAGCCTCTCGATAAAACCAATTTAAAAGAAGAAATGGGTGACCTATTTTGGTATCTTGCAATTATGGCGGATACTCTGGATATAGACTTTGCACCCATAATGGAGAGGAATATAGAGAAACTCAAAGCTCGTTATGGAGAAAAATTCTCCGATGAAAAAGCTATTAAAAGGGACTTAAGTAAAGAAAGAGAAATTCTTGAAGCTAATGCTTAATTTTTGGGCATTCTATAATTTTGAGGTAGAGAGCTATTCTCTTCATCTAAGCCCCCGAGTATGTTGAGATTTCTGTCTAAACCATGGACAATTGATTTAAGAAGATCAACTGTATTAAAAATGAAATTTTCTACAAAAGATGACCCTACTTCTTTTTTCTCAAGCTTTTTGGTCATCTTTTGTGCAGTTTGTATAGTATCCATTAGCAGAGGGGGAAGAGATTTGAAAAGAGGAAGCTGACTAACATCAAGATTAGGATAAAAATATTGAAATAGTTCTTCTTCACTCATTTCAATAATTTGTATATTGTTCAAGCCGTTATCATACGCTACTTTGAGATCTGAAAGAGATTCATCATTTTTATCATTAACTAAAAGATTTAAACCCTTGATCCTATCGGAAATTGAAGCTTTAGGGCTTATGTACTCTATAACTTGCTCGTTTCCATAAATAAGTTTTGCTAGCTTTTTCTCTGGGATATCTTGAAAAGCAGTATGTTTACAAGATATAAGCGCTCTTCGAATGCCCTTCATTTCAGAATACCAATCTTCAAATTGTTTAATTGAGTATAGTCTGTACTTTTCACAGATTTGGACAATCTGTGAAAAGGTTCCTTGATTGAGGAAATGCTCTAATGAATATATTTCTGTTCCCTTATGCTGAAAAAGCAGTTTATTTACTGCCTCTTCAGGAAACCTAAAGAGAGCATTAATTCCAGCAATTACATCTGTATCGGAAACTTGTTCCGGTTCTAATAAAGCAGCATCTAGCACAGACTTCATATAGGAAATAGGATCAATACCTTTGGGTGATTTCTTTTGAAAGAAGTTTACTATTTCTTTGTTAAGTAAATATCGCTCTATGCCTTTTGGTAGATTTGCTATAGGTACTCTATTTTTAAGAAAATTAATGTTTATTTGTCTTTGAGTTCTTGGTACTACTATCGTCATTATTGTATTGAGTATGTACTACTATTACTAAAGATGAAATAATATAGTAATAAACCAAAGTCGAAGTCAAGACTTAATTTGTTAACATGCTGTATTAATTCCGCTTAATTGTTAAGTTTTTCTAACCCAAAATTAAATATCAACCAAAGACGTAATTGGCCCTGCACAAGCCTTGTTCTTGACAGAGAGCAAGATCAATTAATACTTCAACTAAAAGCTGATTTCGGTTTGATTGGGAATTCTTATTAGCGAAATTAAATTGTTTAAGAAATTAATTTGATTTTCTTGCCACTACTCTTAGCCGAACATAATCTGCAAAATAACGTTCGTCTTTTTCTAGTTTTCTCGCCATAGAGTTTGCCGCTTTTTCTATAAGCTTTGGTTTTATATCTTTGGGTACGTTTTCAAATAAGATAATCCCAAAGACGTTGATCCAATTGATGAATCCTTGCACTCCATCAAGAATTAGGGTAGGTCTTTTGAATTGAGAAATCGATTCAATCCAAAACCCTTTGGACTCCAATAAAGTTGCATACTCAGCAATAGAAGGGAAGAAAACAATATCGGAGACTTCTTTTATTGGATAACCTTCTTCTTTGATTAGTTCTTGAATCGAACCGATTATTGTTGCAACATTATCTTTGGCTCCGAGTTCAACAACCAATCTTCCATTAGGCTTTAAGGCTTTACATAGGTTTTCTAAAACTTTATCTTGATTGGTGATCCAATGCAGTACGGCATTGGAAAAAATAGCATCATATTCTTCTGAGGCTTGAAAAGAGGTAATATCTTGATTGAGATATTTAATGTTTCCGTTTTTAGATTTCGCTTTCTCCAACATACTTTCGGAGTTATCCAAGCCCGTAATAATTGCACCACTTTTAGCTATTTCACGGCTCAATTCGCCAGTACCGCAGCCTAAATCTAAAATGCTTTCTCCTTTTTGAGGATTTAATAGATCAACTAGTTCTTTGCCGTAATCAGCAACATATTTTAAAGAAGTATCGTAAACGTGTGCATCCCATCTAGTCATTGCTAACTCCCTTCAATATCCTGAAATAAAATCTTAAATAATAAATCCATTCATTAATTATTGATCTCTTTGCAATTTGTAAAAAACTCTTTCATTAATTTGCTACTTTTTTTCCCTTTTGTTTTTTCAACACCACTACAAACATCGACAAAGTCCGGTTTCATTTCATTGATAATTTCCCCAATATTGCTTGGGGAAATACCTCCAGCCAATATAATCGGTTTGCTGAAATTTTCTTTAAATTTATGAAAAGAGTCCTTACTTATCCGTTTCCCATTTCCGGGTCCGTCAAGTAAAAAAGCTTCAACATAATCCTCAATCTTTTCTGCTTGGCTAATCAGTGTATCCAAATTACTCTCTCCATCATTTAGCCGGTAAGCTTTTATTATTGGTAACTTGGATTGGATTAGTAATTTTTCTATGTAGTCCCTGTCCTCATCTCCATGAAGTTGAATCTTACTAAACTCACATTCGTCCATTATGGAAACGATCTCCTCAGTTGAATGATTCTGAAATACTCCATAGCGATCAATCTTCGAGGGGACTTTGCGCATCACGTCTCTACAATTTACCCTTAAAATAAACCTAGGGCTGTTTTCCACAAAAATGAAGCCCAAAGCATTTGCACCAAGCTCTGTTGCTAAAAGAGCATCATTTGCATTTGTAATTCCACAGATTTTTACCTTAAACATTGCAATTGTTTCTATGGTTTAGTTTATTGGCTAATTACTCCGTATTACCATCAACAACGCCTAAATAGTCCAATTCTCTATACTTCTCTGCCCAATCTAGTCCATAGCCAATAACGAACTTATCTTCAATTTCAAAGCCATAAAAATCAGGATCAATATCCACTAACCTTCTAGAAGGTTTAGAAAGCAGACTAACTAAGGCAATACTCTTTGGACTGAATTGGTCTTTAATATATTGCTTAAGAAAGCTAGCGGTCTTACCAGTATCAACGATGTCTTCAACTATGAGGATATGCTTATTCTTTATGTTGGAAGGCAATGATAGATCTGGAGTAGAGAGTTCTCCGCTTTCGGTGCTATCTCCGTAACTTGCTATCCTCACAAACTCAAGCTGAATTGGTATTGTGAGCTTCCTTATTAAGTCAGCAGAAAAAATAAAAGCCCCTTTTAAGACACCAATCATAATTAATGGCTCACTCGAAAAATCTGTTTGAGCAGAATAATAAGACTCAATTTCTTTTGCCAAATCATTAATCCTTTTCTGAATCTCTTTTGCTGAGATTAAAACAGTGGGCTTGAAAATTGTTTCTTGATTCAAGGTGTATTTTTTAATTGAACTTTAGTTATTTATTATTCTACTAACCTTGTCCAAAAGATGGAGCCCAAGAGGCCTGAAAACGAGATAAACTAAAACATAATGAGATACAAATACAGACCTCATCGTTGATCTCTGCAGATTTTATTGACTGAGTTTTTGATATTAACCAAGTAGGTTTAGATTGTTTGGTCTAAAGAAAATACAATTCTAACCTTTAATAATTGATAAACTGGGCATGAGATCTTCTAGAGGAAAACGAGATTCATAGAGATAGTATATATTGAGCTGGTTTAAGAAAATTTTCAAATCAACCAGTGAGCTTGATGAGTTCTGTCAAGCTTACTTAGATAATGAAACAACATTAAAAGCGCAAAGAGAATGTTTTACTAGTTTCTTATCAAATCATTTAGAAGAAGATAAATATAAGATTGTCCAATCACTAGATCTATCTAACCTTGCTCTCGTTAATGTATCCGAGCCCTTTGGTTTTAATTACTTTTTAGGTGAGATAAGATCTGTATATGAGAATAAGGGTTTCTCAACTATTTGTGTCAAAGCTTCAGCAATAATAAACTCGGCAAATCAAATAGCGCTGATTATACTCAAGGAGTTCAATCAAAAGCCTTTAGGAGATCCTTTAGATCAACTCAAGGCTTTTCTCAAAGATAGTAAATTCTTAATTATTGTTGACAACGTTTCTTCTATGTCAACAGAAGAATTACAACTGTTACTTAATTATTTGAACGAAGTAAAAACTCTATTGATAAATAATGAAAATGGAGATTCAATTAAGAAATTTGTACAAAGACCAGAAAACGCAATTGTAAATATCTCAAACCTAAGTAATGATAGGGCTTTAGAACTTGCTTTATCTTTATTGAATTTTAGAAGTGACCTAATAATTACAAGTGCCGAAAGAAGCGAATTAGTCGAACTCATAAATATTTGTAACAATCTTCCAGAATTGATTTTTAATGCTCTAGCTGGACCTCAGCAGAAACGAAGTCTACCAATAGAAAAATACTGTAAGTTGATTAAAGAGACTCAAAAAAACTATCTTGCTGAGAGCCCATCTTTGAATAACAGTGGTAGCTATCAGGCCCTTTTAAATTACAAAATATCTAAACTCCCACAAGAAATAATAAATCTATTAAAAACTGCTGCTTTTTTGCCTAGTTGTGGCTTTACGGTTAACGATTTATTTGTTCTTTGCAGAAATTCCTTTTTTAGCAAAGATGAATTGAATAATGCACTCCATTTCATAACCTATTTATTTGGTTTGAAAATTAACGATGAATATTTGTTTAGGAAAAATAATATTCAGCTTTCAAATTCTAAAGAAACAGATAATAGAGTTGCATTAGTCTATTACTTACCAGAATATCTGAAGAGTTTTATAGATAAGAGCTTAATTTCTGAATCCACCCAAGCTGAAGAAGAAAGAGAAATCAATTCACAATTGGTACAGAGATTAGAAAGTAATACGCTTTGGAAGGAGCCAACCGTTTGGATTACTCAATTGGAACACAGTCTTGCTTCTATTAAATGGATTGAAGCTAATGGGTCTTTTGAGCAAAATAAATATTTCATTCTTTATATTCAATCATTATTTGCTGAATTAGGTTTTTGGAGAGAAATAGAAAATACTTTAATTCCACTTTGTTCAAAAGCTATTTCAATATCGGACAACAATGAGGAAAGAGGTTTCTGGTATAGCCTTTCCGGTATAATGCTCAAAAGTATTTCTCAATACAAAGATCCTGAAAAGCACTTAGACTTAGCTCTCGTTGCTTTCCAAAGGTCACTTAAGTTCTATGATCCTTATAAACAAAGCAAAAGATATAGCTTCGTTTATCAAAACTTGGGTCTCATCTATCTAGAACTATCTGAATTAGATACTAATAACTCTGTTTTCTTAAAACAAGCTATTAAATCCTTCTATAAATCGTTTGCAGAGGAAAATGATCCGTGTAGCAAAGATACAATTTCTTTAAAGAGATTTCTATCGCAAGCCTATTCAGCCTTAGCTAAATGTGAGAAACCTAGTGAAAACTGTTTCAAAGCGGTGAATCTAACAATTGAGTCTTTAAATATTCTCAAGCTCAACATACCTGACGACCCTAGAATAAAGCTTCTATCTAAAGAACTGCAAATGCTAAACAAACTAATAGTCAGTTTGGCTGAGCAATCATCAGATCACGAAAGTAAGAAACTGATTTTTCTAAAAAAACAAGTTGATGATTTCTTTAAAGAGGTATCTCTTGATAAAGCTACTTTTTCTCATAAGGATTCACTGCAAACAGCTTGAAAGGCTTTCTTGAAATAAAAAAGAGATGATGAATAGAAACGCTTTCATCATCTCTTTTAAAGGGTAATTATATTGAAAATCTAGTTAAGCTTTGACTAGTAATTTAATTAAAAGCAAAGCAACTATATTGAGAATCTTAATCATTGGATTGATTGCTGGCCCAGCTGTATCTTTGTAAGGATCTCCAACTGTATCACCAGTTACTGCTGCCTTATGAGCTTCAGAACCTTTTCCTCCAAAATTCCCCATCTCAATATATTTTTTTGCATTATCCCAGGCTCCACCTCCGGAAGTCATTGCAATCGCAAGAAAAATACCAGTTACAATGCTTCCTACAAGCATTCCTCCAATTACCTTTGCTGAAGCGAAAGGTTCAATATCATTCAAGAATAACATCCCTATAACTGCAATTACAATCGGTGTTGCAACAGGAAGTATTGCTGGAATAATCATTTGTTTCAAAGCACTTTGAGTAACAATATCGACACACTTTGCATAATCCGGTTGAGCTTCATGTTCCATAATTCCTTTAATTTCACGGAATTGTCTTCTAACTTCTTCTACGACTTCTCCTGCCGCTTTGCCTACTGCTTGCATTGCAAAAGCCCCAAATAAATAAGGCAGTAATCCACCAATAAACAATCCAGCAATAATGAATGGATCTCCAAGATTGAAGGAAATCTCAGCTGTACCTTCTGCACCACCCATTGCTCTTGATAAATCATGAGTGTAGGAAACAAAAAGAACTAAAGCTGCTAAACCTGCAGAACCAATTGCATAACCTTTTGTTACTGCTTTTGTCGTATTTCCAACTGCGTCTAATGCGTCAGTTGATTCTCTAACACTCTCAGGCGCTCCAGCCATCTCAGCAATCCCACCCGCGTTATCAGTTATTGGACCATAGCTATCAAGAGCTACAATCATACCAGCCATACTTAACATTGAAACACCGGCTATCGCAATACCGTATATTCCAATCATACCTCCACCGTTCAGCAGGAAAGTACCAACAATTCCTGCAACAATAATTAATACGGGTAAAGCGGTTGCTTCCATGGACACGGCCAATCCTGCAATTACATTTGTACCATGGCCACTCTCAGAAGCTTTGGCTATTGATTGAACTGGACGGAAATCGGTTGATGTATAAAATTCTGTGATCCAAACAATAGCTGCTGTAATAACTAAACCTATAATTGCTGAAATGAATAAATTAATTGAATTAATCCCCTCTATCCCAACCATTAAGTAGTTAGTTAAAAAGTAAAAACCAATACAAGAGATTACCGCACTCACAATCAATCCAAAGTATAAAGACTTCATGATTGACTCCTTGTTATTTAATTTCACAAGAAAAACACTTAAACAGGATGCAACAACGGAGATTGCACCTAGAAACATTGGGTAGGTTACAACTTTCAATGCACCATCATTACCGGAGGGGAGAAGAAGAGAACCTAAAATCATTGCGGCAATAATTGTTACAACATAAGTCTCAAATAAATCTGCTGCCATTCCCGCACAGTCACCAACGTTATCACCAACATTATCAGCAATAACTGCTGGATTTCGAGGATCATCTTCTGGAATCCCTGCTTCTACTTTTCCAACTAAGTCTGCACCAACGTCTGCGGCTTTAGTATATATTCCACCACCCAAACGGGCAAATACACTAATCAAGCTTGCCCCAAATCCCAAACTAACCAAAATTTGAACATTAGAATCAAGATTGATTGCTTCAGGAGAAAGAGTTTGAAGCAGTAAAAAGAAACCCGTTACTGCTAAAAGCGCGAGACTTGCAACCAATAAACCGGTCACAGAACCACCTTTAAAAGCAACGTCAAAAGCCTCTGCAATATTATTTGTTGCAGCTTGTGCTGTTCTTATATTTGCTCTAACAGAAACCAGCATTCCTATGTAACCGGCAGCTCCACTCAATAATGCTCCGATAATAAAACCAACTGCATTCAGCCATCCAAGGGTTAAGTAGAGAATTACAGCAAGAACAATCCCTACAATAGATACGACTGTATATTGTCTGTTTAAGAAAGCTAAAGCACCTTCTTGAATAGCATTGGCAATTTGATTCATCTTCTCATTGCCAGTTTCTTTGCCAACAACTAGGCTGATTAAAATTGCACCAACTACAATACCAAAAATACAAGCACCAATTACCCATAGTAGGCAAGCTGTACTATTTGCTACTTCCATTTATTCTTTCTAATAACCTTAATTTTCTACGTAAATGTTTATAAAAACCTTCAATAAGTTATCATGATTTTTTAACCTTTGGTAAATTGTTACCATTGAAATAGCAACCGTACAATTTTTATTTTTGTCCTCTTCTAGTCCAGAAAAGCGAATACTTTAATAATTGAACTTTGTACTTGATTTGATGTTTCTTGTCAGCTTTATAATTAAATTAAACACTTCAGAGTTAAAGTACAGAAAATAGAAATAAACATTTAATTTAAGTTTAGATGGCTTGAGGAATTTTTTGTTAATTGGAGATAAGTGCCCAAATGATAATAAAAGTGACTAAACCTATTAAAGACTTAAGAACTGAAAGACGTCTTTTTTACCAAAATAAAACTCATCATATTAGGAGAATGAGAAAGTTGTTTGCTGAGTTAGTCTCTAAGCAGAGTAGCTCGGAAGTACTCAATGGGATAAAAACGCTTAAAAGTGAATTAAAAAATAACAATAAGCCATTTTCATTAAGTGTTTTATCCGAAAGAATTATTTCTGAGTGGATCACAATTTCAAATCCTTATTGCCTAGAACCTTCAATCCTAGACTTAGATCTAGAGAAAATTGGACAATTTACAAGAAGAGAAATAGAAATAGCTCTATCGACAATAGGTAACCCAAGTTTTGAATACAAAGGATTAAGTAAGTATGCGCAACGTACTAACAAATTCATTAATACGGAGGTTTTCGTTCGACTTGTGAGGTATTTACGACTTGGGAAGTATGATCCTTTCATTCATAATGAATCTTTATAAAATGCAGCCTATACTTCCATCGAAATTGGCTAGTTTTTCTTATCCGGTAAAAATAAGAAAAGTAGTTAGTATAAATCGCCAAACGGTAAATACTTGTAGCAGGGGTAAAATCTCAGGTTCAATGACAATTGAATACCCGGTAAATACAAAACAAATCAAAGCAAAAGTAATTGAGTTAGATAATAAAAATCAAAGACATAAAGAATTGATAGAAGAAACACATTGGACAACTCCCAAATATTTGAAAAATATTAAGGAGATTTTTTATTCTGGGATAAGTTGTGCCGGTGAACAAAGTTATCAGAGCAAAGTTTTTGCATTAGTGTTGAATCAGGAGGGGAAAGACATTATTGGTGCTTTAGCCTCAATATTTAGTATTAGACCAGCTCACTTTAGGCCTAAAATAGGCGGAGAGTGTCCTGCAGATTTGTATATTGAATTTCTTGAGGTAAACAAAGATCTTAAGGAAAAGAATTCATTTCAAGAGTTAGGAAGAGCAATTATAGATGCCATTTGCCATTACTCTGAAAATCGCAACTTTATTTTGTTTGAAGGCATTTCTCTAGGAAAAAAAGTTTTTTCTGCTATACCAATTAAAAATATATCTGTATATTGCAAAGAAAAGCCTCCTCAAGAATTTTACGAGCATCTTGGTTTTTCCCCTGTTAAACGTTTTGGAGAAAATTGGTGGATGGTAAGTATAGAGAAGGAAGCAAGACATTCAAATAAAATACTGGGTTTAAAGGAAGAATCAACATTGTAAAGTTGAAATGCAAATGAGCTTGTGGATCAACTGGACTTAATTAAGTTACTTTATTGTTATTCCATAACAATAAAGTATTGAACACGTTATTCTCTGTCACTTTATCTAACTTACTGTAGGTTCAAGGATTGAAATGTGTCCTTTCAAGCTCTGCACTTATGTTAGTATTTAAAATCGTCAAAAGTTAAGCTTTCCAAGTTTTGTGACAAATCATTTAATCTCTGGGGAAACAGATCTGTCATTGGATGAACTAGCCAATGAATTTAAAATTATTCAATCTGGGGAGAAGAGAATTTCTATAATTGGAACTCGAAATCTATCAATAATTCATCAACAAATAGTAGAAACACTTTCTTGTGCATTAGTGCAAGCAGGAAATACTATTATTACAAGTGGTGGGGCTAGTGGTGTTAACTTTGCCGCAATAGAAGGTGCTTTAAAAGGAGATCCTTCCAAATTAGAAGTTATTTTGCCACAAACTATTAAGGAACAGCCATTAGAGGTCCAAGATAAATTAAAGGAAGTAAGACTTGTTACAGAACATACCGATAGAGTGGATATGGACTTCTCGGAGGCGAGTAGAATCTGTTATAACGAAATTGTTGATGCAGCTCATCAGCTGATATGTTTTCTATATCATGACAGCAATACATTAGCTAAAGCTGTTGAGTATGCAAAATTCAATCATAAGATTGTTACTGTCTTTTATCTTGATTAATTGCTATGCCTATTAAAGGAGTTAAACCTGTCATTCTTAGAAATGACTTAACAGAAGAAAGATTGGCTATTCACCTAAGCGCTGGAGGTGACAACTCTTGTTTGGCTGTTGATTGCGAGATGATGGGGCTGAAGCCAGTTAGAGATCGATTGTGCCTAGTTCAGATGTGTGATGAAAATAAGAATGTAACTTTAGTCCAAATTGGTAGTGAGCAGCAAGAAGCTCCAAATTTAAAAAAACTTTTGGAATCAGAGAAAATAACTAAAGTTTTCCATTTCGGAAGAGCAGATCTCGCTTTTCTGCGTTTTCAACTTGGAATATTAGTAAAACCATTCTTCTGTACAAAGATAGCAAGCAAAATTGCTAGAACATATACTGAAAAACACGGTTTGAGAGAAATAGCCAAAGAATTCATTGGCATAGATCTAAATAAGTTTCAACAATCCAGTGATTGGGGACAAAATAGACTTACACAAGAACAAATTGAATATGCTGCTAACGATGTGATTCATTTGCTCGAGATAAAAAATATTTTGGAAGAAATGTTGCAAAGAGAAGACCGAATAGAATTAGCTAAAAGATGTTTCGAGCACATCCCTTTGTTAGTGGAGTTGGATTTATTGGAATACAATTTTGTTTTTGAACATAGTTTACCGGCAAAAGGATAAGTGAAGATAAATCTATCCTTTTAGTTGATGTGTATGAATAAGGTAGGAACTAGTCTTTTACAAGCTTTAGAAGTAGACAAAAATGAAATAGTTGCCGATTTAGCAGTTATTTTAGGATCAGGAATAAAATGTACTTTGTCCTTTGTTTGGTCCAAGACAATAGATTATTCTTCTATAGCAGGATTGCCTCAAATTAATGTCGAAGGCCATACGGGACAAGTAACTTTTGGGCAATTATCTAATGGTAAAAAACTTCTTGTTTTTGCAGGCAGATTTCACCTCTATGAAGGATATTCAGTCGATGATGTGCAATCGATTGTAAAATCAATTGGATACTTAGGGGTAAAGAATGTCTTAATTACAAATGCGGCCGGAGGAATTGATGCTTCTCTCAAAGTAACTGATTTAATGTTAATAACCGGAATTAAAGATTATCAGTGTGATGGAAACCTTTTTGAAGAAAGAGGACTTTTAAACTGTTTAATAAAAGAGAAGACTTCTATCAATACTCCATTAACCAATAATCTAAGAACAAGTAGGCTGAAAGAAGGTACTTATGCTGCTGTTTTGGGTCCCAACTATGAAACTGAGTCAGAAATAAATCTTTTCAGAATGCAGAAATGCTCAGCAGTTGGTATGTCTACAAATCTAGAGGTTCAATATTGCCTCGAGAATAATTTGAATGTTGCAGCAATATCGGTTATAACAAACTCCTGGTTCTCAAAATCAATTCCAACTCATCAAGAAGTTATTCAAAACTCTCAATTAGCTCAAAATAAGTTTGATAATCTTCTTTCAGACTTAGTTCAGAATATAGATTAACCGCTATGCAGACCCTTTTGAACCTGATCCTAGGCTTTTTGGCCAATGAAACATCTGTGGATACCTTCAATGAATTCATCCATGTTTTTATAACGGCTAGGAATTAAACCCATAAACATGTACTTGGATTTAGCAGTCGCTCTTTTAATGAGTTCGGCTGCCCGAGGACTAATGTTTGGATTGTCATTTCTTGGATCTGCTCCAGGTTCAGGCTGATCTTGAAGAGTTAAAAGTTTGTACATAGTCGCACCCAAACTATAAACGTCACAACTAGCATCCAAAATTCCGTTTATTTGTTCTGGTGCTGAATAAAATTCTCTCAACCCAACAGCCTCAAAGCCTGCTCTGGCAATACCAAAATCAATTAAAACCAAATCATTATTGTTATTTATAACAATGTTTTCTGGAGCTATATCAGCATGAAATATAGGAATCGGTCTGTCATGTAAGAATCTTAAAATATGAGCAAGTTTCAAAGTCCAGTTTAGAACCTTTAGTTCTTCAATTGGACTAGCTTGACGGCGTATGAAATCTTTCATATTCTCGCCGGCGATATAATTCATAACAACAAAAAATACGCCATCATTCCAAAAATAATCTAAGACTTGAACAATATTTGGATGATATAACCCACCAAATATTTGATAGTCATTCTCAATTCCGTATAAATCATCCGGTCCTAGATACATTTGCTTCATTACGCAAATCTGGTTATTGTTCAATAAATCTTGAACTAGATATATATATCCTTCACCACCTCTTGAAAGAAGACGGATTATACGATATCTCTCGTTTACAATTTGAAAATTGTCCAAGAGTAAACTTTGGTGAAGCTGCATCTATTAATACTTACGAATTATGGACCTTCTTTCATTAATGTACCAAGGGATCTTTTATCACTAACATTTTTGCCGGATCTTTTTATGAAATTCTTCAACTTATTACCGGTAAAAGGATTGTGTTTTTTATTAATTTAAACCTTTTAAACTCATTCATACAGAATAAAGTAATTTCTCTAAATTTAAGAAGCACAGAACATCAGAATTAGTGTTTAGAGAACTTCTCGAGTATTCTCCGGTGAATTTCTTCCAAAATAGTACTTTTGTTTTCAAAACAATCAAACCAAATGATCTTTTTGTTAGCTTTGAACCAAGTCATCTGCCTTTTAGAGTATTGATTTGTAGCTATTGCAATTTTGCTCTTTAACTCTTCTTTGCTTATTTCCTTGTTTAAATAATTAATAGTCTCCGAATATCCTATTGTTTTCTTAAATATTTCAAGTTCTCCATATTCTTCGATTAACGTTTTAACTTCATCAATTAATCCAGATTTAAGCATTAAGTCAATTCTGTGGCTTATTTTCTCCTTTAAGAAGTTTCTGTTATTTGCTTTTAATCCAAACCACAAAACTTCCCACTCAAAGTTTTTTTTATTTATTTTTTTATGGAAGTCTTTATTTGAAAAAGCATTTTCTATTTCTAAAGCCCTTATTATTCTGTATCTGTCATTGGGGCTCATTCCCCATGTGTGTTCAGGAGTAGAAGTCTCTTTCAACTTGTTGTACAGTTCTTCAGTTGAGAACTTCTCTAAAGTTTGACGAAAAATGTGATTAGGTTCAACATTAAATACCGGATTCTTTTCTAAAAGACCTTTGAAATAGAAACCAGTACCTCCAACAACCACTGGTGTCTTTCCTTCTTGAATTATTGATTTTATTAGTGGTTCCGCTTCATTGACGAAACGACCTAGAGAATAGACTTCCTCATTTGGTTCTAAAACATCAATTAAGTGATGTTTAATTCCTTTTCTCTCTTTGAGGGTGGGCTTAGCAGTTCCAATATCCATTTTTTTATAGACCAATCTTGAGTCAGCCGATATTATCTCGGATTGTAGGCATGAAGCCAAGTCTATTGCCAGAGCACTTTTACCCACTGCTGTAGGGCCAACAATTGCAATGATATATTTCTTTGAATTACATTCCAACGTGTTAACTAAATTGTTTTTGGTTAATAGAAAGCTTTGTTTGAACTTCCTGGGCTGTTAATTTCCTGAGGAATTTTAACCTATGATGTTCTGTTGGGCCATATTTTAGTATGGCCTGTCGGTGTTTTATGGTTCCATAACCTGCGTTACTTTCCCAGTCATAATCAGGGAAATCTATCGAAAGTTGTTTCATGTATTGATCTCTTTCAACTTTAGCGATTATTGAAGCTGCTGCAATATGGAAAGACATGGAATCACCTCTAACAATTGTCTTTTGCTGATACTTTAAGTCTGGGATTCTTGTTATGCCGTCAACCAATAAACAGAATTCTTTTCTTTCAGTCTTGGATTTAACCGAGTTTATTGCTCGGTCCATTGCTAAAAGAGTTGCTGATAAAATGCCAATTTGATTTATTTCTTCAACTGAAGAGAATCCTATCCCCCAAGTGGATTTATTACGGAGTCTTTCGTTCAATTCAGTTCGTTTCTTCTTTGATAGTTGCTTTGAATCCTTAATAGTGAGTGGCCAATCATAATCACTAGACAAAGATTTGAGCTCAACGAAGTGAGATGCTGCTGCAACAACTGGTCCCGCAAGGCTACCTCTGCCAACCTCATCAACTCCAATTAAATTTGCACCGTCAATGTGTAAATCAAAATCAATTAATGGAGAATACAATATTTTCTAAATAAAACTAAAAAATAATGTAGCAAGACTAACAAAGAAAATTCTTTGTTAACGAATATATTGGGGACACCCTGCAAGGTCAATACTCTTTGTGTTGGGTGTTGCCCTGAATTTGCAAGATTGTTGACTCATTAAAGGCAAATATTGATTAGAACAGTAAATTCTTTAGATCAATAAGGTAATGGTCAATATAAATAATTTCAGCCACAGCTTCACTAATAATGGTGATGTTAATCAAAACCAAACTGCAAGTCAAAACATTAACCAAAATCAAGCGATAATAAACAACTTTGATGCTGGAAATGCTGCATCAAAGCTACTAGACAGAATGAGGCAAGGAGACTCATTTGTTACGAATGTAGGGCAGAGCAATAACAACTCTGGCAGTGTTAATGTTGGTTCTGGTCAGGGGATGTTAGGTTTTCAAGGAATCAACCAGAATCAAATTATGTTTGGGCCAACTGGTGGTTCAACGGTAATAGTTCAAGGTAATACTGAACCACCACCTCCAATATTTATTCCTGTTCCAGATGAACACATTCCACCGGAGCCAATAGTTGAGCCTGAGCCGGCACCTGTTCCCGTAAACCCGGGACCAAAACCTGAACCGCCACCTGAAAAGCATCCAGATTTTAAGACTGACACGTTTCCTTGTGTAATTACTGATAAGCATGGAAACACTGTGTATCCAGCTCATTATGCTATGCACGATGTAAGAATGTTAACGGTTGAGAAAGATGGTGAAACTCATTACTTTAAAGCCGATGATTATTTCAACAGCAAGCAATATTCAAATTATTTTTATGGAGAAGGTAAAGGAATGACTCTGGCTGAAAGTTTTGAAGCGGGCCACATAAAACCACTACCAACAAGTGACAGTGGACAACCAATAATTGCCGGTAATCCAGAACCAGCAAAAGAAGGTGTTCATTATAGTTATGGTTAGATAAGTTCCTTAAGTCTCTTAAGAGACAGATTCACGTTGAAATCTCGATTGCTTAGTTATCAATTCTCATTTGCAGTTAACACCACTAAATCGTCGCAGTGAATGGCACTATTACCGTATGAGTATCCGAGTACTTGCTGTATTTCATCGGAAAGGTGACCTGCGATTTTATTCAAATCTTCCGATCTGTACTTGGTGATACCAATAGCAACAACGTGAGCCTGACTATTCTCTTCAAATGCAATTTCTAAAGCGGCTCCTCTACCAAAGTGGCCTTTTACTTTTTTTATTCCAACCGGAAGAAGACTTCCACCTTTTTGAATAGCGTGAAGTGCACCTTCATCGACATACACCTTACCTTTCGCGTGGGCTCCAAAAGCAATCCATGCTTTTCTCGCATCTTCTGGATTGTTACGAGGCAGGAAAGTGGTTCCATAGCTTTTACCGTTTAGAATATCTCTAATCAAGCGGATATTTTTACCGGACAATATGTGAACGGTTGTACCGAAAGAAGTTGCCATTTTTGCAGCTTGTATTTTTGATGCCATACCGCCGGTACCCCATTGAGTTCCACTGATACCTGCCTTTGCTTGCAGATCAAAATCAATTTCTTCAACAATTTCAATGAGTTTTGCGTTGGGATTTTTTCTCGGATCTTCGGTAAAGAGACCTTCAATATCGGTTACTATGAACAAATGTTCGGCTGCAATCAGCTCAGAAACCAAAGCGGACAAGCAATCATTGTCACTAAATTTAATTTCATCATCTGCAACTGCGTCATTTTCGTTAATAATTGGAATGACATCAAGCTTTAGAAGTTCTCTAATAGTTAAACGAGCATTTAAATATCTTTCTTTATCTTGTAAACCTCTTCTAGTCAGTAAAACTTGTCCAATTGTTTGATTGTATTTTTGAAAAAACTCTTGATAAACATTAGTTAATAAATTTTGACCAACCGAAGCCGCCGCTTGAATTGAAGTTACTGTCTTAGGTCTTTCGGAGAAGCCTAGTTGTTTACAACCTAAGCCAACCGCGCCGGAACTAACTAATACGACTTGGTGACCTCTACTTTTCAAATCAGCAATGAGATCAACTGTACTTTCGACTAGGGGTGCACTGATACCATTCGGATCGCTTCCGGTGATTGAACTGGTGCCTATTTTTAATACTAATTTCATTACACTTTAAAGCATATGCCAGAATGATATCTCTAAAGGAGTTAAGAACACGATAAACCTTTCATTAAAATTATCTTTTTTCTAAAGATGTAAATTCTAATCCTTGGTTTATAATCTACCTACATTCTTATAGTTTATTCTCATGCCAGAGTCTCAGAATAGCGTTTTATTAACATACTTTATTGAATTTTTTGTGCAAGATTGGTTTGCCTCAATACCAATCGCTTTCTGTGGAATAGTTACACTAGCAGTGGCAATAGACAGAGCAATTTATTATTCACGTAATCAAAGAGATTTAGGTAGTTTTATTAGAAGCATTCAACATGACTTAGAACAAGGAAATATTGAAGGAGCGATCAGTCTAGCTAAACAAGTTGGTGGTTTGATCGGTTTGATGACCGAAGAAGGTCTTCGTCTAATGAAAAATCACGCAAAGAATTTCTCCAGCGCATTTGATATTTCATGTAGTTTGTATATTCGTGACTTGGAAAAGAGGTTGCCCGCCTTAGCCACAATTGGTGCAACAGCTCCTTTCCTCGGATTATTCGGAACAGTTGTTGGGGTTATCTTTACGCTCAAAGTTTTAGGTGAGCAAGGTGGTCAAAGTCAAACCGTCGTAATTGGTGTTGCTAAAGCTCTCATTGCAACTGGTTTTGGTCTAATTGTTGCAATTGTCGCGGTTATTCTAAATAATTGGTTTAACAGTACTGTTCGCAGTTTTGAGAATGACTTTCAAGTAATTAAACTAACTATCCTAGATTATATAAACTCTCAAACTGTTACTACTTATGGTTCTAACGGTTCTCAACCATTACCCTTGGAAGATAATCCTGATAATGCACGGTTTTATGCTGCAGCACCTCAAAATCCTAATGTAAAACAGTCCAACTTAAGAACGCAAAGAGTTGGGCCACAAGATCCTCAACAAAATTCTCCAGGTAATTATTATTAAGGAGTAAGCAATGTCTATTTCAGGTGGTGGAAGAGGAAGACAGAACTTTAATGAAATTAATATTACACCTTTAACGGATGTGTTTTTGGTTCTGTTAGTAATTATGTTTTTGATTGCTCCTTTGTTGGATAATCAGGCTGCGTTGAAAGTAGATCCTCCAGCCGCCGAAAGCGCTAAAAGCGCAGATGCTTCTAAAATCAAATCAATAATGATTGAGGTAGCAAAAAATGGTGAAATTGCTGTTAACGGAGAAGTAGTTGCAGAAAAAGAACTTCCAGTAGAAAAGGTACAAGCAAATGTGTTTGAAAGACTTGAAAAAGAAGCTAAGGCTATAACAGGTGAATTGCCTGAAGGAGAAGAAGTACCCGCTAAAGATAAGCCTTTAGTAAAACTTAAAGCAGACAACCAAGTGGATTATGGAAGAGTAGTGGCTGTTCTAGATGCTGTTAACAAGGCTCAATTAGGAAAATTGAGTTTGGTAACAACAATTCCCGTGAAAAATTAAACTTAAAGTCCTAAGTTTAATGAAGCTTGAATGGATTCTCGAATTTTATTTGTATTGTCTGTGCCATTGCTCCATGAATCCAAGACTAAGTAGCGAATAATTGTTTGTGCAGGTAATGAAGTGAGGCGATGTAACTTATTTAATTCGATAACTTGTTGCAAGTATGAAGAGTTTTCTTGAGTCGATATTATATCTTTAATAGCGGCAGAGGCTTTTCTTGCACAATCAATTTGTTTCGAACAAAATTTCCCATACTTCTCATTTGCGGCTAGATATTCAGTTGTATCTAAGTCAAACTTTGAATAATAAATTGCCAAAGATGAGATTGCAGATTTCCAAAATTGAGAACGTTGATATAGACCTTTGATCTGTCCCTTGTATTTTGAGAGAATTTCACCTGTCGAATATGCTCCAATACTTAAGTTCATTAGGTAGTTTACAGCGTGAAAGGAAATTGCCCTTAATTTATCAAGTGACACTAATCGATCTGTTCTTCCTGCAGGGCGGCTCCACTGGTTAAGACCTTTATAAGCTTTATATAAGCTTTGTGCCATTTCCAAATATAAGGGATCTTTTAAAACTTCTTTGTACATTTGCTCGGATTCTTGAAGGATCTGAACAGTAAGATCTCTGTCTTCTGGAGACATTTCTACATTCTCCGGATATAAAGAATTGTTAAGAATAGCAGCTAATTCTCTTCCCAGCGTTGACTTGCAGACTTCTGGATCGCCCATGAATCTGAAGACTTCTCCACCTTGTCTGGTAAATCTTTTTATCGAACCAGGATCTAAGCAGGCTATCCAAAAAGGCAGTGTATATCCTCCTCCCCTTTCGGGACTACCTCCAGTTCCATGGAAACTAACTTGCACCTCTTCCGGATGTATATTATTAATATCTCTTTCCGCCGAGAAAATGTTCCAAGGTCCGGAAAGCTGTCCACCATCTTTTCTCGCATCCGAGTGCCCGAACATGTCTATTTCCCCCCAAAAGCCACGTTCTTGTTGAACTCTCTTCTCATGTTCTAGATACATTGGGATCTTAGATAAGCTTTCTTTTACTTTACTTCCATTTTTCAGATCCTCCGTTGACTCTCTGAGCTGAACAATTGGTATATCACACCAATCCATTTCTCCATTCGAACACAAATTAAGTAAAGTTAAAGCCGTTAAAGAGTCAATCTCACTTGCAGCATTACTTATAACTAAGCTACCTATGACTTGAGAACCATACTTCATACTTAAATCTTTCATCTTTTTTAATGTCGAAAGCACCCTGTGAACTCTCTTATCAAGATCCTTTTGTGAATCACTCAATAAAGTCAAAATAGACTCAATATCAATCGACTGTTTTTTTTCGTGATAGCTCTTAGACAGTATTTCTTGTTTTTCCTCTGGTGAAAGATATTGAAAAGGGGTTTCGCATAATTGAAGCTGTTCACATAAATACCCCATTGCAAACTCTAAATCTTTTCTATTTTGTCTGTTATCAATAGATGCACAATGAGAACCAAAGACATCTAATGCAATATTTAACTCTTCTAGTTTTCTTAAAGCAAGTAATTCAGACTCCGTAATAATTCCATTGTCCGAATAACTTTGAAACCCTTGATTTAATAATTCATAAAGTTTATAGAAGCCGATATCTTCGGGAAGCGTCTGAATAGTGGTAAGAGAGTTTTCATTTACCGATTGAATTCTTTTATTTAATTGATCTGTTACAAACTTGGATAAATTTAAGTTTCTTTTTAATTCTTCTAAATCATTTTTTGAGATGTAACCGTGTTCAGCCCCAAACATTCTGTCTTTTGCATATTCTAACTTCTCATACACTCCAAGACCAGATAGTCTCTCTCCAACATGTCCAATTCTTTCAAAGTAAAAATCATTTATTATTTGATGCAATTCAGCGGCAAATTGTGATCCATGTTCAGGGGTAATATATGGATGACCATCCATATCCCACCAAACACTAAATTTATATGGTTGAATATTCCCTGGCTTGAGACCCCTCCTTTGAGCTTCTATGCGTAAGTCAAATACTTGTTCGGGTATTGTTGGAATAATGACTTTTTGCATTCTGTCAATAACCCTCTGCAATTCATGCTCTGGTTTCGTCTTCTCTGGGTTTTGCATTGAGGTTCTTGCTAGTAAGGTTAATTCATCTTGAACCCTTTTTGAAGAACTACTGCACCCTTCTCTTAAAGCTTGAGAAATTGCTAAACACTTAGAAGAAATAACGGTTCTTATCAATTCAGTCGGATGAATAGTAATCACCATCCAATATTTCAGATCTTCAAGTTTTTGTTGAAGATTTGGATGTCTACTATCCAAAATATTTAATATTGGAGTGAGGTGTTCTCCCCAAATAGAATTTTGCTCTCTTGTATGAGAAGCATTTATAACAGCCTGAAGAATAACTTGCTCTCTTTCAGCCCATTTAATGGCCTGGGTTATTCTTTTATCAAAATCGCAAGGGAAGAGCTCTTTGAATCTGCTCATTATTTCTAAAGGGTTGTATTTGCCAGAACTCACAGCCTCTGCTGTTATTTCTCTCAAAGTTTTATAGGACTCTTCATAACTGCCAATTTCTGGTAGCTTTAAATATTTAAATTCTTCGGTCAATCGACTGAAAGGTTCTACAATTGAATTATAAAAGTCAGGTGTCCAGTTATTCCTCCTTAAGTGGGTACTAGTAGCACGGTGAACTTTTATACTGTTTAAGTAACTCTTTTGTGAGATAGTAATCTTATTGAGTTGTAGAAGGTGTAATCCATCTACAACTTTTCCAGAAGAGGAATAAGGCGGGCCTATTCTCTGTGACTTTTTACTTGATAGAGCTTTTTTATTTAAGTAAGTATTCTGAAATTGAGTGTTTTGAAGACTGAAAAGCTGAACTTTCATCGGTATAAATTAAAACAAACGAAGATAAAATCTTAGAAAAGATTTAAAAGCTCGACAATCAACTAAAGGACTCAAAAAGCTTAAGAAAAAATAAACTTGCTTCAAGATGGTGAGATCTTATGATGCTTAAACTTGTATAGTTTCAAGCTGTCTAATCCCATTAACAACTTGGTTTATAACCCGAATGGTCATATTCAGTTGCTGTTCAGCATTCAACATAGACATCATAAGCTCAGTTGAATCATATTCTTTCTTTCCAGAGAACATGTCCTTAGCCATTTGGTTTGGAGTCTGAATTTGATCTGAAACCTGTTGAAGCATATTGGAGAAGGTTCCAGCGAGAGATTGATTGCTAACCTGTCCCGGATGAGATGGAAGGTTGCCTGGAGAAGGAACTGAAGGCAACTTGGGAGTACTGGGAAATTGAGGGAAGGAAGGGAAGCTGGGCGAATCCATCGTTTTATTAGGGGTATCTCAATAAACTTCTCTTATTTTTTTACCCAAGTTCCGGTTAAGTAAACTAGCCTTCCTGAACTAGTTTGCCTAAGACGCTGCTTTGCTCAGTCTTTCGTTTATTGCTTTTCCAATGCCTAAATCCTCTGGTCTTTCGCAATAGATGAATTCAATACTTTCTCGATCACAATCTCTAAAAAAAGAAAATAGATTTTCAGCATATTCATCAAGATCTTTACAAATTAGCTTTTTAAAAATTTTAGAAGTCTCAAGATCTCTAAGACCTATGAAGGCAGAAGTTTCATATGAAACTTCAGGAAGATGTGAATTTTCAGAAACAATGTAGACTTTTGCCTTTGGAGAGTAATGACGATATTTCATTCCTGGGCTTTTCGGCTGATTAGTTCTTCCAGTAGTCTTCCTCAAACCAACCAGTTGTTCAATTCTCTCAAAAGGTATTGCTCCTGAACGTAATAGACTAAAGGGTTCTGAAGTGCAATCAATAACGGTCGACTCAAGGCCATGAACTGTTTTACCTTCCAGAATGCAGGGTATTTTCCCTTCAAAATCCTCCAGAACGTGTTGATATTTGGTTGAACTTGGTTTCCCGGATATATTTGCAGAAGGGGCCGCAATTGGTACCTTGCACTGAGTAATCAGCTCTTGTGCAATTTTGTGCTTAGGAAAGCGGATGGCAACGGTTGAAAGGCCTGATGTTACAAAATTGCCGATGGAATTGTTTTTCTTGAAAATAAGAGTTAATGGACCAGGCCAAAAGTTGTCAATGAGTTTTTGTACATTTGGCTTTATTTCCTGTACAAGGCTATCCAAAGAAGATAAATTTGATATATGAACAATTAGAGGATTGTCTTTTGCTCTTCCTTTTGCCAAATAAATCTTTTCAATTGCATCTTCTCGATTGATTAAAGCTCCTAAACCGAAAACCGTTTCAGTCGGAAATGCAACTATTTCTCCGGAGATTAATATCTCAGAAGCTTTATTAATAGACTTTGTAACTAAGGTGTGCATTTATTGATAGATTAATTAAATAATTATGACAAAGCTCCAAGGGCTAAAGCTGTTAAAATCGTATCGAAATCTCGATGGAGCTCATTTCTTTAAGAATGACCAGTCATATTGATTATCCAGCGTAGAATTTCATTACAAATATCTTTTTTCTTTGAATGAGTAATTTTAAGCTTTCATCCAGAAATATTTTTACGTGGTCCGTAATCATAAGTTTCTTTGTATTAGTATTTTATTATCTGAATCTTGCTAAGTCTTTGATAAATGTTCCTTTTGCGCTTAGCCCAATTGAAGGTAACAATATTTGGTCAATAATTACCTCACTATCCTTTGAAACAGACAATACGATAAAGAGCTTTAGTGAAAGCTTACTTTATATTGGCACTATCTCCAGCCTTCTCAATCTTAATGGATCATCAGCGGACTCAATGAATCTAACAAAGGGGCTTTTTCTTGGAAGATTAATAAGCTTTTTGAGTTTATTTCTTATTTGTGTTTCTTTTGTACTCATTTTAAATAGAGAAAAAATTAAGCCAATAATTTCTATTGCAACTCTCATTATTTTTCTTTCTATACCAATCGTTCAAACTTTTACCTACCAAGCTCGAGGAGAGCTAGTTGCAGTATTTTTTGGGCTCTTTGCAATATATAATTTTATGCCGTTTGTAAGAAATCTTAGTTGGATTAGAGGGATAATAGTTGGTTCTTTGCTTGCATTACCATTCATATTTTCACACAGTTTCGCATTCTTCAGCTTCGCTCTTTCTTGCATCGTAATCTTAATATCCGTTAAAAATAATCAAGGCTTAATTAGACTGGTTCTTCCTTTCTTTAGTCTGACGACAATATATCTATTTTCAATCTATGGAATCCAGAATAGCCATTCATTTTCTTTATTCTGGAATGGTGATTTATTTGCAAGTAATTTTGAAGTTTTGTCTTCTTGGCCCCTTTTTGCAGCAATCGCACTAACAGGATTGATTTGGAAGAATTCACCAGATTTTAGAATTAACCCAGTACATCCATGCAATACTATTTTGGTTTTCAGCATTATTTTGAATGTTGTTTTCATTGGTTCAAAAGTTAGTCATTCAGGAGGCTGGCTTGTTTCAATAATTTCTCTAATCTGGATGTTTGCGCTCATCCTCGATAGAGTCTGGGAAAGCAATCATAAAAAAGGAATTCAGCTTTTAACTTGCTTAATTATTTTTATAACTTTTTTAACTCCAATAATGGAACCTCTTCCCCGTAAGTTGTTATTGGAAAACCCTCAATTGTTAATAAAAACGAAGCAATGGCTACATTCTCATGAATCACCAGAAAATCAAAAGTCAAAAGAAGCCATAAATTTATCGCAAAAAATACTCTCTCAGGACAACTCTCTGTCTCTATTGTTAAAAGCAAATCAAGCTCACGTCCTCAATCCCAATTCTCTATTTAGAAATGAAAAAATTTCAAAAAGATTTGCTTCCTTAATTAAGAACCAAGTCTTTTCGGAGATTGTTCTAGCAGAAAACTCTAGTCAAATATGGCCGGTCTCTGTCGTAAAAATAATTAATCGTTATTATGTTCCAACAAAAGAGATACTTGTTAACGGCAGTGATGGGTTGGTCTATGAGCCTAAAATTCTGGCACGAGACTCAAAAACTTCAAATCCAAATAAAGCACATAAATTTTCATCAAGTACCTTTGCAACATTTACTCCTCTTCAATAATAGTATTAAGTTGAGCGTTTCTTCTTTAACTAGGCTCTGGGTGAATTGATATAACCGAGTTGGGGATTTCTTGCTTGATTTTCTCTTCTATTAAATCCGTTATTTGATGAGCTATTTCTAAAGAAATTTTCTTATCTAATCCAATCGTCAAGTCTATAAAAGTATTTGGACCCGATTGCCTCACTTTCAAGGACGAAATCACTTTAACCTCTCCCACCTCTTTAATCAAAAGAGATAGTTTTTCTTCTAAACCAGCTGGGGCTTTATCCATTAACTGATCGAAAGATTCTTTTGCAAGTTTAATACTTAAAATAAAGGTCCAAATTACAACACCCATAGCTGCAATAGCATCTGCAATAACAAAACCACTCAAAGAACAAATTAAACCAAGCAGAACAGCTGCGGAGCTATAAGCATCGGTTTGAAAGTGTAAAGCATCTGCAGCCAAAGCCTGACTATTATGTTCTTTTGCAACTCTATTTAACTCTCTTGAGCGAGTGATATCCACCACAATTGAAATGATAATAACTCCAATCGCCCAAATCCCAGATTCAATATGCGCATTGCTGTGACCGAGCAATCGATTACCTGCTTCCCACGTTATCCACAGGCAAGTACCCCATAAAAGTACCGTTTCAAATAACGCCGCCAGGTTTTCTACCTTTCCATGACCAAAATGATGATCTCTATCGGCTGGAACTGCTGACAACTTAACCGCCCACAAAGTAACTAAAGCCGCAACAAGATCTACTGCAGAGTGAGTTGCTTCTGCCAAAATTCCAATACTGTTTGTTTTTAAGCCGACAATGAGTTTTATTACTGTTAAGAAAACAGCAGCTAGTGCAGAAGAAAAAGCAGCTTTTTTAACTTTATTAGACAAGGCACAAATGGCTTAAATTTCTCATTTGCTACTTTATCAAAATTGTAAGCTTTGAAGGTTTGATATGTGAGCTCGTTATTTTTATAAGGTATCTTAAAGTAAATGAGAATTTTGAGATTTACTGAAGTGTACTTGATGATTAAATGTGGAACTGCTTTCACACTTCAAGAGATATGGCTATCAGACAAGTATTAATCACACCATATAGGCTGAGAACAATCACTGAGAGTTAATTTATAGTTTGAGAATTATCTGTGTTGAACAGGGTAATAAGTGGAGGAAACGAACTTTCACTTCCATTAAAATGTTTATAGTTTGACTTTCTATATTGAGATGCCAAAGAGTTTAAACTTTGATAATTTAATTCCATTTGGCCGAGGGAATTCACAGAATGACGCATTTGAGGAACTAATATGCCAATTAGCAAGAGACCACTCACATCAAAAAGGTGCTAACGACTTCAGAAGAGTTGCCACACCAGATGCAGGGAAAGAATGTTACGCAGTTTTTGAAAATGGTGATCGATGGCATTGGCAAGCTAAGTTCTTTCAAACATCAATAAACAATCATAAAAATGTAAAAAAATACTTTGTGTGCTTGCCAAAAGATTTTCCAGATGGAAGTGGTGGTAAATCTGAAAACAACAAATGGGATGAAATTGTCAATGAGTTAAAGACATGGGCCGAAGATAATCATGAACAAGAAGTTGAAATTGAGCTTTGGGGAGCTTCAGAGATTGCGGATTTTCTCTCCAAAAATGAACATGCTGGAAGAAGAAAATTTTGGTTTGGTGAAATTGAAATTAGAAAAGAAAAACTAGATTTCACGGTCATAGATTCAATTCAGGGAGCTGGTGAAAGATATCACTCAGATATTAATGTTGAAATAGACACAAAAAAGAATTTTGATGCATTAGCTTTAAGGCCAAAATTTGTTGAGTTGTTTTGCAAACAGTTCCAATCAATTTCTGAAAAGAGGTGTTTTACAGAAGAAATTAATAAGCAAGTTCAAAAATTATTGGAATGTTCTGAAGGTCTGCTGGAATCTATTAAACAAGAAAAAGTAAAGCTCTATAGCTTTCAGAATATAAGAGATAATCTTCAAAAAACAGAAGATCTTGTTCGTAAGTCAATTAATGAAAGAAGGGATAAATATTGGGAAATAAAAAGAAAAGAATATACTAAGCTTTCCGAGGAGGAAAGAAACTTTAACAGCGATTTTGAGAGTTTAGACAATTTAGATTCACAAATTATTAGAACTAAATATTTTTTCGATAGAGAGGTTAAATCCACTGAGAATCCATTGATTCTTTTAATTGGTAAAGCAATGGTTGGGAAGACGCATCTTTTTTGTGACATTGCTAAAGAAAGAATAGAGAATAACTTACCAACCATTCTTTGCTTGGGAGATCAATTTAATAACTTAGACCACCCAATAGAGCAATTGTCTAAATTTCTTGATTTGAAAGTTGATACTAGAGAAGAACTTTTACAAGCTTTGAACTCATTTGCAGAAAGCCAAAATGAGCGATTGTTGATAATGATTGACGCCATTAATGAATCAGATAATAGAAAAATATGGAGTACTAATCTTCATACAGTAGTAAACGAAATAAAAAAATATCCAGGTCTTGCTTTAGCTATTAGTGTTAGAGATTCAGAAATGGACAACATTATTACGGAGGATTTGCGTAAGCACTGTGTTCAAATACTGCATCCTGGTTTTGAAGGTAAAATCTTAGAAGCGTTAAAGATTTTCTGCAATAATTTCAATTTATCACTTCCTCAAATACCAATATTTGATCCAGAGTTTGAAAATCCAGGTTTTTTGTATATAACTTGCAAAACTTTGTCTGAAGAAGGTGAAACGAAGTTTATTGCTAATAAAGGTGGTTTACAAAGTCTTTTTGATAAATACATACAATTATTAAACAAAAATCTAATTAATAAACTTGAACTACCAAGTGGTATTAACTATGTGAATAGAACTATCTCATGCTTAATTCCATCCTTTTATGAATCTGATTCTATTAATTTTGAAACGGCACAAGATACATTAGTAGATGAGTTGAAACGATCCATAGGTGAAAGATCTATCAATGTTTTAGAAGCTCTAATAAACATGAGCCTCTTCAGAAGGTTTACACATAGAGACAATACATCAGTAGGTTTTAGTTATCAAAGAGTTAAAGACTACTTAACAGCCAAGGACTTAGTCTCAAAAACAATAGATAAAGAAAATATACAAAATAGTTTTAATAAATCATCAAAACTATATCTGCAGTGTTTTGATTCTCACGGGGATAGAAAAAGAGTAAATAGATCTTTTGTAAATGCTCTATCGATAATTATTCCTGAAGAATTTGGAATGGAGTTGATTTATCTAGCTTATCAAAATGGTAATTCAGTCGATTTGGATTTCGTCGAAGCATTTTGTGAAAGTTTGATATGGAGAAGTAAAGAATCCTTGAACGACTCTACAAAAGAAATAATTAATAAAATTTTAAAGGCAAAAAGTATTAACTACAGATGGCCTGCATTAAAGAGCCTTCTGAACTTAGCTACCATCCCAGAGCACCCATTTAATGCATACTTTTTACATGACTATCTTATTGAAATGAGGATGAATGACAGGGACGAGCATTGGTCTATGTTCATCCAAAGTGATGATGAAGGTCACGGACATACACCACCAAATAATCGACTAGATAAGTTCATTGAGTGGATTTTAAATATTGATAGTCCTTTCAGCATCACAAAAGATGTAAGAATTTTAGCTGCAATCGTTCTTGCTTGGTCATTTACATCTTCAAATAGGTTTACAAGGGATAACGCTACTAAATGTCTATCAAAACTACTAGTTGATAATTTAGATATATCTATAGAACTGCTTGAACTATTTGGAAATGTTAATGACATATATGTTGAAGAGAGGCTTATTGCTTCTATTTATGGCTCTATTCAAGAAAGTAAGAACCTTGATTCTCTTGGGGAATTAGCGGAAAACATATTTAATAGATACTTCTCTAATGGCAGTCCTAAGCCACATATCCTATTAAGAGATTATGCAAGAGGAATAGTTGAATTTGCCTTTTATAAGAAAGAAAACATTTCTATAGATAAATCCAAAATTAAACCGCCTTATAAAAGTAATTTCCCAGGTATTCCTCCGGAAAATATCTTTGAAGATTACAAGTTGAAATATCAATCAAAAGATACTAGCAGTCAGTTTAGTGCTTTTCATTGTTTGTATAGTTCTATAGAAAATGAGTGGACTGGTGATTTTAATAAATATGTTTTGAGCTCTTGCTCTAGTTATTTCATCAATTGTTTGTTGAAAAACAAAAGACCAAGTATTGAAAAAAAAGAACGAGAAAAATCATTTGAGAATAGTTTAAATAATTCACAAAGAAAGCGAAAGAAAAAAGTTAAAGAGTTCAAAGACAAGATGGTGACATCTTTAAAGCCAGACTTAGTCAAGATTGATGAGGGAAATAATATTAAGTTTCAAATTGAGCTCTCTTGCGATCAAGCATTAGTAAAAAAATACGAGAATGAAAAAAAGCAACTTCGTACAATGCTTTCAAAAGAACAGTTTTGTACTTATATCAAATTAAATGATGAATCAAGTTTTCAGGAATCACAATTTGATAAAAATTTGGCAGCAAGGTGGATTTTCAAAAGAGTTTTTGACTTAGGCTGGAATCCCGAACAATTTAGCAGCTTTGATTCTGAAATTAACAGGAGTTATTTATCAAGAGATGGAAGGAAAGTAGAACGAATAGCTAAGAAATATCAATGGATAGCATTTCATGAATTCTTAGCTTACTTAACTGATAATTATCATTATGGTTCTCATTTCTCTAACGATAATGAAGCTTATGATGGCCCATGGCAATTGAGTGCTAGAGACATTGATCCCACATTTACTTTGAAGTTTAAGGATAATCTAGAAGAACAAAATCAAATTGAAACATCTAGTTGGGCAAAGCCAAGTTATACAAATAAAGAAATTTTTGAAGATTCAAAAATTGATATCCCCCAATTCATTAATTTGAATAATCCAGATGGTGAAAAATTTACTCTTGTCACTGGTGATTATGAATGGAAAGAGGAAGAAGAAAAGTTATCCCTGGAAAGAAGCCCTAATTTTTCATTGTCCTTTAAAAGAAAATACAATTTGTATGTAGACATGCTTTTAGTCCGAAAATCAGAAAAAGACCAGTTCGTAGAAGAAGTTAAGAACAAAAAATATTTTCCTGGTGAATTTACTCATGATTTAAGTTATCAACATTTCTATAGTGAATATTTTTGGAGATTTTCCTCTGATTATTTCAATTGGAAGAGCATTTCTATTGATGGTAATGATTCACAAACTAAGCTTTTGCCGGCTGTGTTAAGTTATAGGTTTGAGAATAGTCATGATTGTTCCTTTAACAATGGTGAGAGGCTTCACCTACTGAATAGAAAAATTATTGAAGACCTGAATCTATCAAAAAGTAGAAATCAATATGAGCTGTTAGATACAAACAATAAAGCAGTTTGTATAGATACACTTGCAGCTGATCTGGGGTTCAATGGCTTGGTCTTATCCAAAGATTTAGTTGATAAGTTTTGTGAAAAAAACAAAGTTGAACCAATTTGGTTCGTTTTTAATGCTTTATATGCAATGGAGACTAGAGGAGTTCAAGACACTTACTCTGTATGGCATTGTGATAAAGGTTATAGTTTCAAGGAATTGTATACGTTGAATTCTTGATCAAACTACATATGTTCAAACTTACTTTGAACATAATTAAAATAAATTTGAAAATAAAATTAGGCTCTAGAGCGCCTCTTCCTCTTTTTCCTCTAATTCTTTTTGCTCCAAAATAGCTTTCATCAACTTCGTATTAACTAATATCCAATGTGCTTTCTGAAGAGGAATAAAGTAGTATAGCTTTTCTGAAAATATTATAGTAAATTAAGTTACTAAGTACACATTCTAAGGATGTGTTTATCAAGTTTTTTATGAAAAGGAATATCTGATACTAAGATGCAATCAATAGTCAACATACATCCAAGAGAAATGGCAGATTGAAGCTACTTTTTCATGATTCATTTCTAAATCCAAACAAGCCTCAATAAGCCTTTGCTCAACATCATCCATTGAATCAAATG
>JASJDU010000059.1 GCA_030065015.1 Candidatus Caenarcanales bacterium
AATTTCCAACAAATGGACCATGCCCATTCCTAACTGGAAATCTGCTCTCAACTGGTTTGCTATTCATTTTCATGATAGATTTCCTTTCTCTTTTACACACTTCTCTTGACAGACTCTGATTACGCTAATATAGAATTGCCAACGGATTTTAAACTACTACCGGAAGAGGACTAGGCAACCATAGATAATTTATGTTTTCACTATCTCGAGAAACAACAATATTTATCATGGCTCATATTGTTATTTCTGTAAAAGCCCTAGAACCAAAGTCTGTTCTATAATAAAGTTTATAATTAACCTTTTGTTGTTTCTTTACTAATTAATCTACAGAATTTTAATGTCCAAAGACAGACTTTTTTCTTTTTTACTTTTATCCTTAGGGCTATTGGGAATCATTCTCAGCTTTTTTTCTTCTAAAGAGAAGGAAACATCACCTAAAGATATCTCTAGTTCAATATTTTCCACTTTACCATCTTCTAAAGATAAGATTTTGTCTCTCGAATTGACTGGAGTTATGATGGATGGCAGATTGAATTCTTTTTTAGGAGAAAGTGCATCCGATTCAGTTAAAGTAAGAGACCAATTAATAAAAGCTTCTAAAGATAAATCCGTTAAAGGAGTTTTAATAAGGATAAATAGTCCAGGTGGAGCTGTTGGAATTAGCCAAGAGATATATCAAGCAGCGAAAAAAGTAAGAGCAAAAAAGCCAATTGTTGCAAGCATGGGTGATGTAGCGGCTTCTGGGGGATATTATGTTGCTTCAATGTCTGATTTGATTTATGCAAATCCCGGTACTTTAACCGGAAGTATTGGGGTAATTTCACACTTTATGAATTTAGAGGGACTCTATGGCAAAATCGGATTGAAAGACATGACGGTGAAATCGGGAAGGTATAAAGATATTGGCAGCTCAACAAGACCCATGTCAGAAGAAGAAAGAGAAATTCTTCAAGATCTAGTTGATGACACTTATGAACAATTTGTTGGCGATGTTTACGAAGGAAGAAGGACTAATAGTAATAAATACGGTGACTTTAGGAAAAATCTCACTAAAGATGATATTCGTTACGTTGCGGAAGGAATGATTTACACAGGTAATCAGGCTAAACAAGTTGGTCTTGTTGATGAATTGGGTAATTATTACGATGCATTGGATCAATTACAACGAATGGTCAAAAAACGTTCAAAAGGGAAAGTAAAAGAAGATCTGCCCGTTGTTGAGTCAATTGGGCTACCAAAGTCTTTTAGAGAAATTATTGGGTTATCAACAGATTTAAACGGTGGTGGTTTTAGTGATTTAGGAACACTCTTGTTTCAACAATTGTTTAATAAGTCTCAGCCAACACTCTCTTCTTCAATTAATAAAGCAAATTTATCTCTAAAGCCTCCAATTATGCTTATTGCGCCGGAGTTTGTGAGTATTAAATGAAACAAACCAAGCCTCAAATAAGCTAAACTCAATTTAAGAAATTCATCATCATCCCAGCTATCTAAATACAATATTTAAATAATTAAATTTCTAGAAATTATTACCTTCACCATCCAAAACTTAAGTTATTCTTAAAGATATTTATAAAACTTTATCTATTTTATGCTCACGCAAGTTAAAGATCTTCATATGGCTAAACAGCCGGTTGAAACTAACAAAGATGTTCTAATTAATCGTATTAGATCTTTGCTAACCGAAAAAAAAGCCATTCTTTTAACTCATATTTATCAGAGATTGGAAATTCAAAGAATCTCGGATCATGTTGCTGATAGTCTGGCTTTATCTAGGGTTGCAGCAAAAACGGATGCAGAAATGATTGTTTTTTGTGGTGTTCACTTTATGGCTGAAACTGCAAAACTCCTGTCTCCAGAAAAAGTTGTTTTGCTTCCAGATTTAGCTTCTGGATGCCCAATGGCAGATATGATAACGGCTAAAGATTTGATCAACTTCAAGAGTGAGTATCCTGGAGCGCCTGTTGTTTGTTATGTTAATTCTTCTGCAGCGGTAAAAGCTGAATCTGATGTTTGCTGCACAAGCACAAATGCGGTCGATGTTGTTAAGTCAATTCCGGATAAAAGAATAATCTTTGTTCCAGATAAAGGTCTTGGAACTTGGGTTCAGAGACAAATTCCGGAGAAAGAAATAATTATTTATGACGGCTTCTGCCCAACCCACTATCAAATAACGACCAAAGAAGTGGAAAGACTGCGCAATAATCATCCTAAGGCAGTGATTATTGCTCATCCAGAATGTGATCCATCGGTTTGGGAGATGGCAGATTTTGTTGGAAGTACTTCGCAAATTTATAAATATGCTCAGGATTGCCCACAAGAAGAAGTGATTATTTTATCAGAGCATGGACTAATTAGAAGAATGCAGGCTGATATGCCGCACAAGAAGCTTTTAATGACTTTTCCAAATCCTCTCTGTCCAAATATGAAATATCACAGATTGGAATCAGTTCTCAATGCTTTGGAAAATAATCTTCATCAAATTTCAATTCCTGAATATGGTGTAGAAAATGGTTTATTCGAAAGAGCGAGAAAAACAATAACTAAAATGTTTGAATTAACAGAATCTAAGTACGCTTCAAATTATTGGTCTGGTGTTTAAATTTATAATTTAGCCAAATATTATTATGCTCAAGAATTTTAGGTAAATCTAAATATTGAAATCTTCATTACATAATCAATATTCTCTTTCATTCACAAACCAAACTACTAGTTGCGGTTAGAAGTAGATAAAAGACTATTCAGTTTAAAAAATTTTATGTTTATTTAGTTAAGCAGCTTCTGACTCTTCTGAAGATGATTCACCTGAAGATTTTGCAAAAGGATATACCTTACCATTGTGATAACCACAGTTTTCACACATTCTATGTGACATTTTAGGAGAACCACAGTTGGGACAGGCTGTAGCTTGAACTATTTGTTGCTTTGGTCTTCCTGCTTTTACTTGCCTTGTTTTTTGTTTAGATTTTCTTTTCTTGGGAACAGCCATTTTTCTTCAATTCAAAAGAGATGTAAAAGTCTAGCATAAACTGAGTTGTTAATGAACTTTCCGGTTAGCGAAATTGAATTCAGGAACAAAATAAAAACTATAAAAACAGCCATGATGAAAACGCTCGCTGCATCCTAAAAGTTTCCACTCGTATTGTACGTAACTCATTTTGCTCTTGAGTAAACTGAAAAGTCATTTCCAAAGCCTTCTGGGCAAAAATAACCGGCTGACGCCACCATAGCACCGTTATCAGTACAATATTTTATCTCTGGTGCAAAAAGCTTAACTCTATTTTCCGAATTTTCTTGAATCATTTGTCTTAGTCTTTTATTAGCTGCTACTCCTCCAGCTAAAACAACTTTAGATTCGCTAAATTCTTTTGAAGCAGTTAGTAATTTGTCCGTCAAACTTTGGCATACAACTTCCTGAAAGTTAGCGGCGATATTGGCTTTATTCTCTTCAAAGCTATTTTTTTCTTTCAAGGATTGAGTTAATCTTAATGCTGCCGTTTTTAGACCACTAAAACTAAATTCATACTTTCCAACTTTGGGCTTTGGCAGCTTGAAAATATCCTTATTTCCTTTTAATGACAACTTCTCGATTTCTGGACCACCAGGGTAATTGAGCCCTAAAAGCCTAGCAGTTTTATCAAAAGCCTCTCCAGCTGAATCATCTAATGTTTCACCTAGAATTTGGATTTTTGTGTAACCTTCAACATAAAATAGTTGAGTATGTCCACCTGAAGCTAATAAGCAAATGAAAGGTGGTTGAATGTCTTGACTATTCAGGAAATTTGCACAAATGTGTGCTTTCAGGTGATTTACATTAACTAGTTCAATATCGTTACACCAACTAAAAGTCTTTGCTGCAACAACTCCAACTAGCAGACTGCTCACCAAGCCTGGTCCATTAACAACTGCCACTCTATCGATGTCTTTAATATCCCAATTTTCTAGAAGTCTCCAGATAGCTTCATCGATGTATGTTAAATGCTCTCTAGCAGCAATTTCTGGAACGACACCACCAAATTGTTGATGAGTTTTTATTTGTGAAAAGGTTAATTCTTTTAAAACATTGGTCCCATTTTCTACTAATGCAACACTGGTTTCATCACAACTCGTCTCTATTCCAAGAACAATCATTCAAGTTAATTTAATAACTGTTTTATTGTAAAAGCCTCAACCTTTATTTTAATTAACTCTCTGAATAAAAAAGGAACAACTTCTTTATTTGATAAGTTTAATTTTCTTTTATTAATGAAACCTTTATTGATTAGAGAGCGGTTTTTGCTATTCTCAATTTTGCGTTTTTGCGAATTACTGCTTATTTGGGGATCTTCTTGCGTTCTTTCCAAAATACTAAACTCATAAACAGAATGCCCTGTCGAATCATCTTCCGAAAAACGATTTAGTTTAAATTCCATAGCTCTCAACTCTTTTTAAATTTAAAATCTATGAAGAAAGCAATATTGTCTAAAACAATACCACTTTGTACATACAGTTTATTAAAACATAAAAAGGTTAACAATAAGCAATTAGCAAATTAAAAGTAAGCAAAAGGGCTATTGCTAGACTAAAATTACTTTTTCAAATGCTGTTTATTGGGTGTGATACTTTAAAGTTATGAGGTTTAAAAATATTAAACTTTTTTCTATTGTCAATCTTTTATTTTTAGCCTCTTATTTCTATTCAAACGGTCCTTCTCAAGTTATTGCTAAAGCAGCAGAAGCTAAGTTAAACAAACATCAAAAGTCAAAAATAAATATGGGAATTGATTCTACCAAAGAGATAACTCTCAAAAATGGATTAAAAGTTTTAATCAAAGAAGACCATAGCGCTCCAATTTTTTCTCAAGCTATTTTTTATAGAGTTGGATCCAGAAACGATTTTGCCAACAAAAGTGGGATGGCACACTATTTAGAACACATGCAGTTTAATGGTACTGAAACAAGAAAGAAAGGTTCCATTTCAAAAGACATTGAAACAAGGGGTGGAAGTTTTAATGCTGCTACAAGTACTGATTACACAATGTACTACATGACCCTGCCTTCTGAAGAGGATAATCTTGATTTTTCTTTGGAACTAGAAGCTGATAGAATGCGGAATTCTATTATTAACGAAACTGAGGCTAAACGAGAGCAACAGGTAGTTTTATCGGAGCTTTTGGGTGGGGAAAATAACCCAATGACTTTGCTTTCCAGAGAAGTATTAAAAAACTTATTTCCCAATCATCCCTATGGAATTCCGATTATTGGTTGGCAGGATGAAGTATCAGCTCTTGATGCGAATGATTTGAAGGAATTTTATGATGTTTTTTACCAGCCGAATAATGCAGTATTAATTTTGGTTGGTGATTTGGATACAGAAAAAACGATTGAAAAAATTGAGAGCTACTATGGACAAATACCAAGTTCTAGCAAGGAATTACCTCCAATAAGTCAAAAAACTAATATTACTTCTCCTTCTGAAAAAGAGGTTCAAGTCAAATCGCCGACAGAGACTCTTATCTTAATGATGAGCTGGAAAGTTGTTGATTTTGGAGACAAAGATTATGTTCCACTGAGTGTTCTATCAGCTGTTTTAACCAATGGAAGTTTGAGTAGATTGGAGAAGAAGCTGGTTGATGAAGGGAAAGCTAGTTACGTAAGTTCATCGGTGAGGCAAGGAATTGATCCGTTTACCTTTTCTATTATTGCAGCAACTTCTCAAGAAGGTGATTTAGAAGAAATTCAATCTATAGTTTCTGAAGAAATTGAAAGAATAAAAAAAGAGGGAGTATCTAGTAGTGAATTAGAGAGGGTTAAAGCTAAGTCACAAACTAGTTTTTTATTTGGGATTGAAGAACCCAAAAGTCTAGCGGCTCAATTAGGATTCTTTGAATTAGTTTCTGGGGATTGGAAAAGAACTTTTGTATGGCCTAAAGAAATTGATTCTGTAACGGAGGAACAGGTAAAAGAAGTAGCAAATAAATATCTTAATTTTGACAACCTTGTGGTTGGTAAATTGGAGGATGATCCGCAAGACATACCTCCCGCATCATCTTTTGATGGAGTGTTGCCAACAACAGCTAACTATAAACCCGAAGATAAAGAAGACCTGCAAACTATAGATAAGGGGATTCAACCAGAATTTGTTGAATTGAGTAACGGTATAAAAGTGGTTTTGCGCAAGAATCCAAGTCTTCCGATCCTCGCTATTTCTGGAACCGTTGATGCTGGAGAAGTGTTTGAAAAAGATTTTGGACAAGATGGAACTAGTGCAGTTACAGCCTTAATGCTCGATAGAGGAAGTGAAAATTTCACGAGAGATGCTTTAGATCTTGAGTTGGAAAATATTGGAGCTGACATTGAATTCTCTCCGGAAAGGGATTATGTTGGAATATCAGCAAAGTCCAGGGCTAAAGACTTCGATAAATTAATTGGTTTAGTGGCTGAACAGATAAAAAATCCGAAATTTCCGGAAGATGAGTTTAACAAGTTGAGGATTCAACTGCTATCTGAAATGAATCAAAGCAAGGATGAGCTTAAGGTGCTTGGCAAAATTGCAATTTATGGAACAATTTATAACAAAAAACACCCTTATCATGAACTTGAAATTCCCGAACAAATAGAAGCGGTAAAGAACATAACAACTGATAAGCTCAGAAGATTCCATAAAAAGTATTATCAGCCTGAAAGATTAATACTGTCGATTTCCGGAGACTTTCAAAAAGAAAAGATTATTTCCAGTATTGAAAAACACTTTGCTGGATGGGAAAACTCCGGTGAGACTGAGCAGTACCATGTTCCTTCAGCTGGAATGAAAGACCCCATTGCTCAAACGATAGAAGTTCCTGGTAAATCTCAAGCAGTTGTTCTTTTGGGACATTCCAACGAAATTACTAGAGATCACCCGGATTTTTATCCTTTGCTTGTTGCCAACGATATTTTGGGAGGAGGCAGTACCTTAACCTCTAGATTGGGTCAAACGGTAAGAGAAGAAGCCGGTTTGGTGTATTCAATATATTCTTATGTGAGTATGAGCAGAGGCGCTGGACCGTTTATCGTACAAATGGGTGTTCCGGTAGAAAAGATTGAAAAAGCAGTGGAGCTAACAAAAAAAGTTATAAATGACTTCATTGAGGGTGATATAACCGATGAGGAATTGGAAAGAGCCAAAAACTATCGAAGTGGTTTCTTTGTTTCTCATAATTTAACCTCCAATGAAAACATCGCTTCTTCTCTAAATCAATATGCTTTGTGGGGAATGGATCTTGAGACAATTAATGAATATCCCGAGAAAATTAAGTCCGTGACCAAGGAAGATGTTATAAATGTTTTAAGGAGATACATTCATCCAGATAAACTCAACTTAATTATTTTGAGACCCCCTACAAAATAAACGAACTAAAGTTCGAAGCGAGAAATGTTCTCTCAATTAATCTTTTTTCTAATCAGCTTAATAATAAGTTTTGGTTTCTTTCAGCCATCTCAACCATTGGTCCAAGAAATTGATAGTAGTTATTCTGTTTATAAACCAGAATGGTCTGTAAAAAAGAATAATGGTGATTTAAAGCTCAATTCACTTGCTCCTTATGAGCTTATTGACGAGAGTCAGAAGAGTAAAAAAATTCCATTAGTTCTGGTTCACGGAGTAGTTAGTGAGTTTAAACCTTATAGTAATTGGGACTTTTTGCTGAAGGAAATTGAGAAGAGTCAAAATAAGGATTTTTTAGAAAATCATTCTATATATATTTTTCGCTATCAAACCACCAATGATTCGTGGGATCAATCAATTAAATCCTTAAGGGTTGGAATTCAAGAGCTGTTGAGTGATTACCCTAAGGATACTCAAATTAAAATAGTCGTTTCAAGCTTGGGAGGACCAATTGTCTGTGATGCAATTGGAAATAATGAAGTTCTTTCAGGAAGAGTTTCGAGATCAGTAAGCTTAAGTTCACCATTTTGGGGAACACCGCTTTTGAATAGAAATCTATCGGTAAATGGTTATTCAAAACTCGGTCCAATTAATGAGCTGCTTTTTGATAGTACACATGTTCTTTTTCCCTCTTTGGACAGCCATATTGCTTGGAAGTTACCGTTGAATGATTCGGATGAGAGTAAAGAACTTTATCAAAACTACTGTAAGTTTTTAAAGCCTAAAATGATTAATTATTCTGGTTTTATCTCAAGTCCATACAATAAAGCTCATCCCAAGCAAGCTAGTGGTAAACAGTGGTTTATTGAAGAGTCTAAAGACGCAGATTATAAGAAAATCTGGAACTTGACAATGCATTATAAAATTTGCTCTGAAATGACTCGTCAACTCGATGGAGAACTTTATCTGTTTTCATACAACGATGGGTTGGTTCCAATCTATAGTGCTTTGTGGATTGATCCCCATAAAAATAGATTCATTGATGAAAAATTTATTAACGAAGATATTCTCCGTGAAATTAAGGATCTAAATCCTAAAGCTAGATTATTTAAAGGAATTAACCACTCTGAGTTTACGGATACAGATCCACAAAACCCAAATAAATATGTTGTGGATCTACTCCACCCAATGGAGAAAAAAACAATAGCTGCTTTTATAATCGAAGATTTGAAGAATTAATTTTGGATATTTTGAGTCTGTCAAGAGAAGTGTGTAAAAGAGAAAGGAAATCTATCATGAAAATGAATAGCAAACCAGTTGAGAGCAGATTTCCAGTTAGG
>JASJDU010000024.1 GCA_030065015.1 Candidatus Caenarcanales bacterium
CAACAAATGGACCATGCCCATTCCTAACTGGAAATCTGCTCTCAACTGGTTTGCTATTCATTTTCATGATAGATTTCCTTTCTCTTTTACACACTTCTCTTGACAGACTCCAGATAGCAAATAATCTGTCAAATTCAAATTATTCATCAAACAGCTTAAACAACAGTACTGAATAATCCTCTGTCCTTTGGACATCTCCTTTAATAAAGGAGAATTATTGATTGATTCTTTGTTCTAGAGGTGAATGAAGCCTAGATTACAAATATTTACCGGGAGTAATTCCTCCTTGGTGAGCGGTAGCTGGAATTTGCCCGGTTTGATTGAGGCGCTTGAATATATCTCTGGTTCTGAAGAAATTGAAGATGTTAACTCCAATACCTATGCTAAGAGCAATTAAATATACATAAATATTTTTTGCTCTTTTTATTTGTTTAAACAGCCTTTCTTTCTTCGCTTTATCCAGCTTTTGAACATCCGGTAATTTTTCTATTCTTTTTATGTTTACTCGATTGAAATCCAAAACCTGATTTGTTTCAAAGGTTTCTTTGGGACCCATTAAGATTTTTCTAACCCCGAAAAGTCTTCCAATTATCCAAGTGCATATATTTTGCATTTGATCTTTTAGGAATAAAGCACAAGGCACAACCCACATACAGGCTCTTGTAATAACCTCAAACAACTCTGGATTTTTGCCGCTTTTAATATCTTTTCTAGCGGCCAAAGGATAAGCGATGCAATCCATTCCCAAGGTTAAAGCAAAAATCATTCGTGAAAATCCAAAGTTTTTCTCTAAATCAACAACTTTAAAAATTTTATCCATCATTTTGGGTGCTTCTAAAGAATTCTTTCGTCCTCTAAAACTAAACACACTAATTCCTGTAATTGCAGCTAGAAATGCTCCTAAAGCCCATTTCATAAATCTTTCGGCTCTATCTTTTACATAAAGTCTCTGTGTTTCTCTTTCCGAAGGAGTATCCGTTTCCGGAAGACCGGAAATCTCAAAAAAGCTTCCAGTTTTCAAAAATACTGCTGAAAGCCAGTTCCTATAAAAAGGCAAACAAAATTGCTCAAAAACCCCAAAAGCAGTTGCACCCAAAACCGATAAAAATTTCAATCTGGTTACTTTATGAAAAAGTTCATTAGTTAAAAGATATTCTTTCTTATTTTTAAAACCTACCTTTACTTTCTTTCCGATTTTTTCTTTCAAACTTTTATGTGTCAAGCCAGCCAATTCGTAATTTGGTACCCCAAATGGTTTAGCAAAAGTCTTCGCTAACAAAGAAGCTAGCATTACAACTAAAAAATAAACCGTTAATCCTTCACCAAATTCCAAGAAAAGTTCATCCACTAATGGCTTAAAGCTAATTTGGTGTGGTTTATTTTGCTGAGAATCATTACTTAACGAAGATTCACCAATTGTATTTTGAGTGCTCTGTTGAGAAGGAGAAGGTTGCTTTTGCGTATCAACCGCAAACATGGAGTTACCTAAAACTCTTGTTAAAAATAACGTTACAAATTTTGGTAACCAACTAAAACAAACTTCATGAAAGAATTGCCTATAGGCGTTTTCTAAGTCAATCGATTTACTAATCGGCACAGAACTATTTTCCATGGGAAATTTATGCTTATTCCCATGGTTCGATACCGAATACTGCGGTCTAGAAATGTAATCTATAGCAGCAACTGAAGACAAAACCGTTGTGTTCTTAACCGAAATTTAATTTGCAATCAAAAAATATTAAGACAAAACAATAATTAAAACAATATTAAAACGGTGTAATTAGCATTAAGTTTTTTTATGAATACACTTCTTAGTGATTCTTAAGAATTCTTTTCAAGCCACCTTGTGAATAATTGATTATCTACTCCGAAAGCATCCAAGGTCTTCCCCACAACGAAATTAACCAAATCATCCATAGATTTCGGCTTGTGATAAAAAGCTGGCATTGCAGGTACAATCATTCCTCCAGACTCACTAATGGTGAGCATATTTCTCAAATGAATTGAATTGAAAGGTGTTTCCCGAGGAACAATCACTAATTTACTTTTTTCTTTTAGGCAAACATCCGCACACCGGGAAATTAAATCCTCCGATGTTCCATTCGCTATTCTTCCAATAGTACCCATACTACAAGGGATAATTATCATCCCTTCATTTCGATAGGAACCGCTTGCTACCTTAGCCGCTAGATTATCAACTTCCCACAAGTTTAATTTTTCAGCATTTAACTTGTTTACTCCTTTAGGCAAACTCTCCGATAAATATTCAACAATAGTCTTCTTATTTTTCTGTACCGAGTTGAATTCTAAGTTCAACCCCAATTCAATACTTATAACCTTGTTTGCAGTTTCTGAAAAAATTAAATCAACGGTATAACCTTCAGAAAGAAGAAACCCCAAAGCCTTAAAACCATAAATAGATCCACTCGCGCCAGTTATTGCAATTGTAATTGCCCTCATTAATTTAAAATCCTCTTATTTGAATTTAGAGCTTGTCTTAAAAAATATATAGTAATCTCTTATTTAATAATCAAAAGTTTTTTATGAACTCTCTAAGTTGGAAATCTTTTACAGATTATTCAATTTATAAAAAGTCTAAGTATTTAAAGTAACAAGAATATGTACTCAAAATCCAAAGAGTTATTCAATAAATCATCAAAGCTATTTCCCGGCGGGGTTAATTCGCCCGTTAGGGCTTTTAAATCAGTTGGAAGTTCTCCCATTTTCTTTAAAAAATCTCAGGGAGCATATCTATATGATGTTGATGGAAATGAGTACATAGATTATGTTGGTTCCTGGGGGCCGATGATTTGTGGACATGGTCACTCTAAAGTAATAGAAGCAATTCAACAAGTTGCAGAAAAAGGAATTAGTTTTGGTGCTTGTCATGAATACGAGATTCATCTAGCAGAAATTATTACTAAGTTAATGCCGAATATTGAGATGCTCAGATTCGTCAATTCTGGAACTGAAGCTTGTATGGCTGTTGCGAGATTAGCTAGAGCATATACAAAAAGACCCAAAATTCTCAAATTTAACGGTTGTTACCATGGACACTTTGATTCATTTTTAGTGCAAGCTGGTTCTGGTGTAGCAACAATGAGTTTGCCCGATAGCCCAGGGGTACCGAGTGAACTGGCCGAATTAACTTTAACTGCTAATTATAATAATTTAGAAGAAGTTGAAAAATGTTTTGAGCAAAACCCCAACTCAATCGCAGCGATTATGGTTGAACCAGTGGTTGGCAATTCTGGATGTTTGCTACCCCAGAACGGATTTCTTGAAGGGTTAAGAAATATTTGTAACAAATACGGAGCACTTTTAATCTTTGACGAAGTAATGACTGGGTTTCGAGTTGCCAAAGGTGGTGCTCAAGAAAGATTCAATGTATCTCCTGATTTAACAACCTTAGGTAAAATCGTCGGAGGCGGTTTACCGGTTGGTGCTTATGGAGGTAAAAAAGAGATTATGGAAATGATCGCTCCATCTGGTCCCGTGTATCAAGCTGGAACTCTCTCCGGAAATCCTTTGGGAATGGTTGCGGGTGCCACAACTTTGAATCTAATTCAAGAAGAAGGTTTTTATGAAAACCTAGAATTGTATGGAGAAAAGCTTGAAACTGGAATCAAGCAAATAATGATTGATAAAGAAGTTCCAGTGACTATAAATCGATGTGGAGCAATGTTATCGGTTTTCTTTACAGATCAAAAAGAAGTTTATAATTTCCCAACCGCAAAAACCTCAGATACAAACCGCTTTGCTAAGTTCTTTAATGAACTGCTTAAAAATGGAATTTATCTTCCCCCAAGCCAATTTGAGGCATGGTTCTTCTCTTCTATACATAGTAAGAATGAAATTGAAAAAACTTTAAATGCAATTGAAGCAGCGCAGTTTTAGTTAGTTCACTCTCAGGGCCTCATCCTATCAAAACCTTGACAATTGGGAAGCTTGCAAAATTGAAATACACAATCTTCTATTCTTTTACAAGCCGTTTCTATCTTGAAAAGATCGGATGCTATGCCAGTAACGTTAGAAACAACAAAACTTTGATTGCCAGCCCTAGTATCGTTTCTTGCGTAATATGTATCCAGTCCAGCTATTGAAGCTCTATCTTCATAACTTGTAATTGGCTCAAAATTCTCTTTTGTAACTTTGATTGAACCTGTAATCTCGTTTCTAGTTGTTTTTTCATCCTGGCAGGTTGAAAAAGATCTACAGCAAGTCGCCGAACTAGGTGATCCAGTTGTCTGCATCCTACAATTACAAACTGACTTACCATCAGAACCAATGTTTTCACCTCCACCGTTTGACATTGAATTACAACAAAGGCTCCTTCTACCAGCAACTGCTTCTTCACAATATTTTTGTCTTATTAATATCGCGTTTCTTACTCTTTCTTGTGCTGTACTTCCTTTTGCAACAACGTCTTGCCCTGTTGGTTGTCCAGGAGGTTTTTGTGGCCAAAACCTAGCTGTTTTAGAGCAATAAGCAGGATCACAAATCGCAGTAAGTGCAGGATCTGGTTCCGTTCCTGCTGCTAAAACTGGCAAAAGAGCTTTTATTGGAGTTTTTATATAAGGCTGCCAATTGCTTTCGTTTGAAGAGTATATTTTAATCCGGTCTTGGTTTAAAAATTTATTAAACAAAAACTTTTCGATTGTCCTGGAAGGATCAATCAAACTGAGGATTTTGGATATTAGAGGCATCCATCGATGATGTTTGAAAGAGTAATATCTTACATCTGGAATTCGTTTCGCTTGCCACCTAACAACGTTGATGACATTGCAATCTTTAGATGGTTCACAGTTTAAAGCAACTGTATAACCATCCATTTTATTAGTCCCTTTTTTATAGTTGCCTTTTGCTAACCAATAAGTATTTTCTTGTCCAATTGATTTTTCTTTAAAGTTCGAGAGCCACCGAATCTCGTATTCATCATTACTCGCTTGACTCCCTAAAATTTTAATTGGTGCATAATCAACTGGATTAGAGTGTACATTCGGGTAATAACTTCCGATGATTTCTCTGTTTTGATACTTTTCTTTTCCAAAACTAAAATATCCAGTGTAAAAAGTATCTTCAGGTTTTAATTCAAGCGAGCCACTGTAATGTCTTTTGTTATTTTTATTCTCATATTCATTTTTCAAAAAGCCTTCTGGATTAAAGAGGGTTGTATTTTTTACTTTAACGGTATATTTCCAAGTACCGTTAATTTCAGATAATGGATTTGAGCGAGCTTCGCTGGGTAAAGTGAATGCAAAACAGAGTATAAGAAAAATCGAAAAAATTATTGAGAATCCTTTTTGCGATTCTAAGCCTAATAATGGATTGCTCTTTTGTATTTTTTTAGTCATTTGCAATTTGTATTAGTTTATTGAAGAAAGAATTCACATGCTCTAAATACGATTTATCGTATCTTTTTTTATTCTTTTTACCGCATTTATCACTTTTGTTACCTTTAAACGTTATGTCCCAACTATAACCATTTTGGACTTCTCCTTTTTGGTTTTTAAATTTAAAGCCATTCTGAGAATAATTTGCGGAAAAAGTTGTTCCATCTTTGGAAAATTTAATCTTTTTACTTTCTTTATGAACAACGTATCTTCCAGAATCCAGCTCTAAAATGTTTAAGCTGGTTAAGGGGCTTAATTCCTTAGGTTGAGATACTCCATCCTCGTTAAGATCTGACCACAAAAGAAGATCTTTTAATTCATCTCCTTTTATAAGTCCATCTCTATTTGTGTCTTTCATAAATGCTAATGCAGTATAGCCGTCTGGGTTGTATCTATCGCTAGTCCAATTACCAAACAACTCTCTCCCATCGTCAATTTTTCCATTTCTGTTTGTGTCAATTGCTAGAAATCCTTGTGTTTTACTTCCCTTAAGGAGTTTGTAAGATAAATCCAACCTCGTTTGATTCAAAGGAAAGCAATTTTCTTTAGAAGATAATTGAATATCTTTCTCAAAACTCAAGACTATCGGTGTGGGTGAGCACTTTACGCAAGTGTTGCAGGTGGTTTTGGTTGTTACATTCCCAGAAACGCTAGTCTTAGAATCTGAGCTACAGGTTTCTCTAATTCCAGGTGGCTGATTTGGTACCAGTCCACATTGAGAAGCAGTTGGAGGGCTCATTGCTGGCATTACGGTGCCCCAGCTTCCAGGGCTTGGTCCTGGACCTGCTAAAGGACCATTACCAATTGGATAATTCGCATCGCCTAAACAGGAACCTTCAATTTTAGGTAGATCCGTTGGACAAAACTTATCATTAACTTTTCCCGTGCAATCTCTTGTTGAAGGGCATCTGGTAGGAGGAGTAAGTTGTACTATTGGGGCAAGAAACGAGCATTTACCGGTTTTTATAACATTTGAGACATCTGCCGTACAACATTCTCCAACTGCATTTTTTAAAACTTTCACTGCACCAGTGGAACAGTGAGGGAAACCGCCGTCCCTAGGTAGAGTCCTCTCGCTCCATCCTTGAGGCGTATCGTTAGGTACACCTCTGTAGTACCAAGTGATTTTTCCTTTTCCACATGGATATGTTATTTGTGGAATTGCAGGTGGCCTAGATCTACAATAACTTCTCAATAAATTAGGTTCTGCATCCTTACAGCAATGCCTTTCAGCACAATCTCTCCGATACTTACATTCAAGCTGAATATACATTGGATTTAAAGAATAAAAGGAAGTATTAGTCCACACTTGTAGTTGGTGAACCGTTTTGGCTCCATCCCATAAATTGCTCTCATTTCGGCAGGTTCCATATTTGCCACACATTGGACCTCCTGGATTACAGATGTCACACAGTTGATGATAAGGCATTGCCATATCTAATGGTCCATCGAGAGAACCAGTTGGCAAAGCATTAGCTGTGTTTGCATTTGCAATTGGAGCACTGGCTAAAGAATTGACCTGAGAAGCTGAGGTGAACTCTTTCCTTGCGGTTTTTGCCCCACCGACATATGGACCATTCTCATAGTTGGTTATTACTTTTGAGTCATTTCTGCATACTAATCTTGAGAAAGAAGAATTAACATTTTCTCTTCTTATTGGACAGGGACCTCCAGTGCCATCTAGATTCGTAACCTCTCCAACTACTTTATCCATCGGAGCAACGCCACTATTACAAGATGGTTTCAACATTACATAATGATCACAACGACCTAAAAAGTCAGCGGAATTTGGGTCTCCATTGGAGTTCATTATCCTTCCAAAAGCATCTCTTCCCATGCAAGCATAACGGATACCGATCCAATAAAGAGGTGCATCATCTATATCTCCACAATTTGCAATTCTCATTAAGCCAGATGGTTTAGTATCTTCACCTTTGCAATAAGTTTCTGTAGTTTTTGTACTGATTCTTGGGTTAATGTTGCATTTATTACACCTTTTGCATGTCCCCCCACCTCTGGTCACTGGCCATTGATCGATAATGTAATTATTCTCTCCAGTACCAATCGATATTTGATTGACCTTGGGCCTGCTTTGTCCTTGAGCTTGAAACTCTGGACATACTGATGTTCCATCACTCAAAGCGTTTGGGAAAATTGCGTTTTGGCTTCCACCGTTATCCACATCGCATCCATCTTCCGAACAAACTAAAAATGGTCTTACTCCTGAAGCCAATAAAGATTCATTAAGATTAGAATTTTGAGTGGTACCAGATCTGGAAGCAGGATAAGAACCTCGCCCTTCTAGCCAGCCACTTAATGCAAACACTCTCTCTTCTGGTGCAAGTCTTTCCTCTAAATACATGGATTTGAGAAATACCGGCCAACATCCACTACAGTGAACGACAGCATGATAAACAATGTTGTTTGTAACTGGGTTCCTCAAGGCATAACATCCTCCAAAACGAAGATTTCCAGGACTACCTCTCAAAGAACCTCCCCAAAATTGTTGAGGTTTGCCAGCACCAAGTTGAACTAAACGATCTCTTAAATTACCGGCAGAATCGATTTCGTCAAAAGAATTAAAAGCCGCTTTATTTCCATTTAAAATTGCATCAACAAAATCAGCTCTAACCCTGGCAGAATACCCGGGAAAAACTTGTCCAACAGTCCGAGCTGCAGCGCTACATCTGTTTGCAGCATCTTCTGGGGGAAACTCAGAGTTCGTAGCTGCTTTTAAAGCAATTTGCCTTGCTGCAACGTTTAGCGATGATTGAAGCCAAAAAAGAAAAACAAATTCTACACAAATGAGAAAAACAATTGTGTAAACAAATAAAAGTATCGGTATTTGAACAGGAGGTACCGCTCCGAAAGAATTCCTAGTGAAATGAATCATTTAATAAGTTTGTTGGAGATAGCAGCTGACGGTTTAAAAACCCTAAATTATGACTCTTAATTTTCCTATAAAATTCAGTTTCTTACAAAAGTAATAATGAAAACTAATACATCCCACTTAATCTAAATGATAAGTAAACTGAAGACTAATTTCAATTAGAAATCAAAAAGGTTCTAGAAAATTAATAAAGTTTCCAAGACCAATTTGGTTAATTAACTCGAATTTACTTTTGAGTTAATTAACCAAGCCCAAATAAAGAGGGTAATTTCAAAGCCAAAGGCATATCACCAGAGACATTGAGCTTCCCTAACATAAAAGCCATTTGCGCAGATAAACTTCCATTAATAATTGATTCCCAAGTTGCTTGATCGGCTTTTAAAGTAACATTGGGTTTTTCTGGACTATCCAGCAATTCACAAGCTTGATCTTTAATTTGAATTCGATAGTCTTGATCATCTATTTGAAAAAGGTATATTGCAGAAACATTTTCTGCAGCTTTTTTGTTGAATTTGTTTGTTACTTTTTTAAATAGTTCTTTAACTGACATTGCTTAATGAAAAATACGAAAGATTAAGAAACAATAATTAGTTTAATAAAGTCTGTATAAATTTGGGGTGTTACACATTAACTTTCAAAATAAGCTAATATAATTGACTTACGTTAATTTCCAATAGCATTTTTATAAATGAGTACCAAAATACGTTTAAAAAGAACCGGTCGTAAAAAAAGACCATTTTATAGAATAATAGTTATTGATTCAAGAGAAAAAAGAGATGGTTGTTCCATTGAAGATATTGGTTGGTTTGATCCAATAAAGGATGCAGTTTATTTGAATTCAGAGCGTTTTGATTATTGGACATCAGTTGGAGCTATACCTTCAGACAGAGTTAGTTCTTTATCAAAACAAAAAGCTACAAGTAGTAAATAGTCAACTGCTTTATTACAAGGCTTATGAACAGGAAATATACTTTTTTTATTGAGTTTATTATTTTAAATTCAATGAAAGTATTATTACTAAACCATATAAAGCTTAAACTTCCTTAAGTAACTTGATTGAACTTATGACCGAAGCAAAAAAAATAGAAATTTACACAACAGATTATTGCCCTTTTTGCAAAAGAGCTAAAGAACTTTTGAATACAAAAGGAGTTGTGTATACCGAAATCAATGTCGAAGCTGAGTCTGAAAGACAAAAAATGGTTCAAAGAACTGGAGGACCAAGATCAGTTCCTCAAATATTTGTTGACGGGGAACTTTTAGCAGGTGGATGTGATGGACTTTATGAAAGAGACAGCAAAGGAGAATTAGATTTAATTCTTGGTCTTAAATAAGTTATAAAATTAAAAAACTTATTCAATTAATGAGTAAAACCGACATAGAAAATTAATCCTAAAATGACTGATCTTTTTGATGATATAGAAGACTGCGAGGAATTATATGAAGATCGTTATTATGGTTTAACAACAACCGCAGCTAGAGCCAGATTGTGTGGACAGTGCGCTCATTACACAATTGAAAACATTCATATGCCAAGTGTCCGCTGTAAATTGGATTTAAGGCCAACGGCAGAATTTGATAAATCTATTGGTAAATGGAAAGCCACTTGCTCAAACTTTATAAAACGTGTTTGAAGAATAACTCTCAAAGAACTTTAAACAAGTGCAAAAATAAAATTATGAAATGGAATTATAGATCTCAATTCCTTATTTATTGACATTCTTAAAGAAAAGAGAGGTGAATGAATGATTTTGAATTTTTCTGATAAATATACAAATTTTGGACTTCTATTTCTCAGAGTTGCTTTTGGGATTATGTTCCTTTTTCATGGCTACCCCAAAATCGTTGGTGGGGTTGATGAGTGGATTAAATTAGGCCAAGTAATGGAAATGATAGGAATAACTTTTGCGCCAGAATTTTGGGGTTTTATGGCAGCTTTTGCTGAGTTTTTTGGTGGGATTTTGCTCATTTTAGGTTTTTTCTTTAGGCCAGCTTGCCTTCTCCTATTTTGTACAATGGCTATGGCCACAACAATGCATATACTCAAAGGTGATGAATTTAATATTTTTTCCCACGCTCTAGAAGATGCAATAGTGTTCTTTAGCTTATTTTTTGTTGGGCCTGGAAGTTTTAGTATTGATAAAAAGCTTGTTAACAATTGAATGACGAATTGAGCTTGAGATAGAATTTGTATATTGAGTTTAAAGTTTGTTCTTAAATGAAAAAAGTTTTACTGGTTACATTATTATCGATAGTAACCATTGTTATTCTCGGTTTTGTTACTTGGTTTGGGTTTAGATACAGCACAAGTAAGGTAATGGAGGTTCCGGTTACCGAATTTAAGACCTTTCAATATGCAGAAGATCCGTCGAATTTAAGTGTGGATTATCAAAGATATTCTGATCGAAAATTAACTATTGTAAAAAATGATGATACTCACTTCGATCTTATTCTTGAACCTCAAAATGACTCAACTGCAAAAATAATTTTAAAAAATATAGATCTTAGTTTATTTGTTACGAGTGAACCTAAATGGACCAAAAAAGATAAAAACTTAGAACTTATAGCTTTTACCGATAGGGAGTGGAATCGACAACAAGCAAGATTCTACAGAAATTCTCCACATGTTGAAATTATTGGTGGTGATGGATTCGAAAAAAATCATCTCTTTACTGTTGAACTAGCAAAAAATTGTTTAAATGCTGGACTATGGGAAATTTTTCTAACTAAAGGGGATAACGGTCAAAAAGCAATTTACTACCATGGTTGGTTTAACTTTCCTTTGGGGCATTACAAAAATATCTTTGAAAAAATCAATAAAGTTTCTTATTGGAAGTATTGGTGGAGCCTCGAACACTGGGTTGATCCGGAAGGTGCACCAGTTAATCTAAAAGCCTTAAGAAGTATTATTGATGAAAAAGAAGTAAAAGCGAAGTTTCTTGCCGATGAAAGAATTTTTGCCTACGGTGAACAAAGAAGAAAAAGGAGGACTATTCAAGCTCAAAATCTGAGAACTTGGAAGGACTTCTATGACGGAAGAAAAATTGAATTTGCAACTTTTATTCCTCCGGGATTATATAAGGTTAATGTTCCTTGGAAGAACGAATTTTGGAGAATAGCCAGACTAAAAAAAGCGTTCATTAGAAATATTGACTCTCCAGCATCCTCCGAAATTTTACAAGAGATTGAATTGATATTTTCTGATTCAAAGTCAGGAGAAGAAAATAAGCTTGTTATTAGTGGTATGAATCTTGAGTCTTTACCTCAGCTTCCAGTATGGCAATATCCAAAAGGATTGTATAAACCAATGGGTATTGGAGTTCCTTCTTTTAGTCAAAATTATGAAATGTATGCAAAGTATCCGGCAAACTTGAGCCCTTACTTTTGCTTGCTACTCGATTCCAGGAATAATTGGATTAATCATCATGATGTAGCGGTGGACGGACCTGTTTTACACAAAGATGAAAAAAATCCAAATTTGCTTCATCTGTACTTACTTTCTTACGAAAGACACTCTTTGGTCGGTCACTATACAATTGAACTCTAATTAGTAATAAAGTTAAATATAAAAGATAGAGATCAAGTCCTCAGACACCGATGAGCTTTGAGAAGAAAGTATATAAAAAAAAGCACTTAATTTTGGAAAAACTTTCTAGCCCTTTTTTGGCAGGAATATTATTTATATTACTAGCATTCATTATCTTAATTGGAACTTGTATTCCTCAAGAACCTTTGGTAGGCAAAGTTGCTTTAGTGGAAAAATTTGGTAATTCTTATGAATTCTTGAAATTCTGGGGAATTTTAGACGTTTTTCATTCCTGGTGGTATATTGCACTTTTGTTCCTTTTAGCTATAAATCTAACGGTTGTTAGCTTCGTAAAAGTTTTTCCAAGGGCCAAAAGAGCTTTTTCGTGGCCAAAATTTATTGAAAACGAACTTTCAGAAAAAAAAAGTATAAAGAGTATATCTTCCAATTTATGGAATAAGTTCCAAACGATTCTTAAGCGTAATGGATGGAAGATAAAAGTAAATAACTCGGGAAACTCCCTTGTGGCAATTAAAGGTGCTTACCATCGACTTGGAGCCTCTGTAACTCATGTTGGAATACTACTAACAATGTCTGGGGCACTTTACAGCTTATTGTTTGGTTTTAATGGGGTAGTTCAAGGAGTTCAAGGTGATCGATTCATTCTTTCAGATCGTGAGAACTCCAAAAGATCTTATATCTTAGTTGAAACATCAAAAGTTTTTCATTCTCCTCTTTGGTTTGGTAAAAGTCCAGAGCTTGAAGTGGAAATTGTGGATTCTAGTAAAGAAAGTTATAAAGATGGTAGGCCAAAACAATGGACAACAAAATTACAGTTCTTAAACAACAAAGGTAATTTACTGGCTGATAAAACCGTATCAGTGAATAATCCAATCCATTTTCAAGGTGTTGATTTTTATCAGGCTGATTGGAAGAAAATAATGAAGGTAATTTTTAATAAGAAAGAGTTTGAGATTATTTTAAATGAAATAAAAGGTAACCAAGTTGCTTATGTAGCACCATCTCCCAACCTTGGATTGCTTTTTTTAATTACAAAAGAAGCTCCTCAAAAACTTAATTTAATTTCTGTTAGAGGAGAAATAAGCGCTGATATTTTTACAGGTTATAAAAACCTTATGGAATCAGATAAACTCAAATTCTTGGGCTCACTTCAGCCTGGTGAAGACCTAGAGTTGGGACCTATGAATTTCAAATATAAAGGATCCTTTGCAAAAACTGGAGTTCAGTATAAAAGCTCTCCAGGAGATTGGATTATGATTGTAGGCATGTGCATTCTGATCTCCGGCGTAATGATGGCATTTGGAGCTAAACGTACAATCTGGGCCAATATAAATCTTCAAACCAATCAAATTGACTTGATTGCAACAAGCGATAGATCGAAAGAAATGTTCGGAAAAGAATATAACCGGCTTTTAGATTACCTGAGCGAGTCTTAAAATATTTTCATATTTGTAGCGGCAAACTTGATATTATTTATAAAAGTTAGGGATTTTGATTGATAAAGACGTGAAGCTTTGAGAAGTCTAAAATGAAGTGGCTAATAAAAACAAAGTCCGATGTGAATATCAAAGATTTAGTTGAGAAGCTTAATTTAATTGGTTGTAATTGCAATGATGAAGGTTCTGTAATTCCCCTTGATCAAAAGGAACAAATGTTAGAAGTATCAGGTCCCAGAGATCTCCCAGATTTACTTGCGGATGAGAAGGGAATTATACAAATTTGTCCCTCTTCAGAAATTAACTATTATTGATTTTTGCGAATAACTAAACAGCTACTCATCATGTCGTGAAGACATTGTTTTTTAGGTGAAAATAGCATCATAAAGTATCCAATAAAGAAAATTAAGGATATGTATTTCCCAAAGTATCTTCCAATTGCTCTCGAAATAGAAATTCTGTTTCCATCTAGATTAGTAACTTTTAAGCCGCTAGCTATTTTTCCTAATGTAGCTTGTTTTGGACCACTTTCCATTAGTACAAAGTACACTGGTCCAAGTATCCAGAAAGTAGCGGAAATTAGACCTGCATTTAATTGAATATCAAAGGCCTTAAATATAATATAAAAAGTAGTAAGCGTAAGTGAAAGTTTTAATAGTGTTAAAATGAAAAAATCAATTATATATGCCAAGAACCTTCGCCAGAATCCTGCATATTGAAAGATACAACCATGATTTTCACTTTCAATATTTTTCTCTGATTCCTTCCACTGAGAATCATAAGACTTGATCATATTGCGAAGATTATTGTACATTGAATGTTTAATATTATTTAAGTTGTCTGTAAACTTTTATTGTATCACCGAATTGTGGGTTTGAAATAAATTTGTATTTACTTTTTTGATTCGCTGATTTTTTGTCAATTTTTATTTTTTCACTATTTAATAAGATAGATTTTATTAAATTAACTATTATTGACTTTTGCGAATAACTAAACAGCTAGTCATCATGTCGTGAAGACATTGCTTTTTAGATGAAAATAGCATAATAAAGTATCCAATAAAGAAAATTGAAGATATCAATTTCCCAAAGTATCTTCCAGTTGCTCTCAAAATAGAAATTCTATTTCCATCGTGATCGCTAACTTTTAAGCCTCTCATCATCTTCCCAATTGTGCCTTGCTTAGGGCTGCTCTCCATAACAATAAAGTATGCTGACCCAATAATAATCCCTAAGGTATTTACGACAAGATCTACATCTAGTGAAATATCAAAAATTACGAAGACAATAGATAAAGCGAGTCCAAGAGAAAGATTTAATAAGAGTAAAAAAATTAAATCAATGACATACGCTAAAACTCTTTGCCAAAATCCAGCATATTGAAAGTTGTGACTTGCTACTGTTTTCTTTTCGTAACTATTTAAAGTTTCCGATTTATCTAAGTCTAAACTAGGATCATTTTGCTTTTCATCATCAACACTATTAAGCAATGAATCTTGATTTCTTTTACTGTTTGAATGCTCCTTAACTTTTGTAAGATCATTGTGTTCTTCATTAAAAGAAACAGAAGTATTTATGTTTCCGAATTTTATTTGATCTTTCTCTTCTAAAAAAAAGAATTTCTTTGTTGGTAGTTTTTCACCGTTCAAAAAGGTTCCATTGGTACTTCCCAAGTCACCGACAAAATATTTACCCTCTGGTGTTACGCCTATTTTAGCGTGATTTCTCGATATGCTTTCATCGGGTATAACAATGTCGCATTGTTCTCCAGCTCGTCCAAGAATTAGTGGATCAATGGTTTCTAAATCTATTTTTTCCCCTGTTTCCAGTATCAAATGAGGCATGATTAAGGTTGTTATAGAAATAAACTGGGCAGCTTAATGAAATTATTCTCACTATATTTACTTAATTCTCATTTTTCTTGGGCACTTAATGGAAAGCCCTAGGGAAAATATTAAAAACTCATCGCATACAGGGCAATAAGAACTAGAATTGCACAAGCAGCAGCACCAATTTTGTAGACATCATCAGCAAAATAAGACTTTCGATTTTGCAAATATTCTGTTTTATCCAATGATTCTAGAGACCATTCATCTTCTCTTTCCATTTCATCTTTTTGAGAGTTGATGTCTTCATCATTAAATTTATCTTCTTCACTCATAATTTATAAATATGTCTATTAATTTATTGCTTAATTTAGTACTTTAATGATTGACTGAAGGTATTGATTGATACGCCCATTAGTTTCATTCACCAAAAGCCATTTTTCTAGAAAGGTAAGTCCCCAAATAAAATATGGATATTCCGGATTTTTTATTTGAAATAAGTGAGTTAGCTAAACAAAATAACCAAAAAGTATATTTGGTTGGAGGAGCTGTTAGAGACCTTCTATTAAATAAAAATGTTTGCGATTTTGATCTGTTATGTAGTCATAACGCTATTGAGTTAGCGAGATTCCTTGAAAAATCCAATTATTTGGAAATCAAGTCTGTTCACCAATCGTTTGGCACTGCAAAAGTTTATTTGAAAGAGCATCAAATTGACTTGGATTTAGCTACCGCAAGAGAAGAAGTTTACGAATATCCTGGCTCTCTTCCAAAAGTTCAATATCCATGTGCTATTGAAGATGACTTAAGAAGACGTGACTTTTCAATTAATTCAATAGCTTTGGAACTAAAATCGGCTAAAACAACTGAGCTGGTTGATCCTTTTGAAGGTAAATCTGACTTACAAAGTAAATTAATTAGAGTTCTTCATAACAAAAGTTACCTAGAGGATCCCACCCGAATTATAAGAGCAGTGAGATTTGCAATTCGTTTTGATTGCAAAATTGCCGATGAAGATATTAAACAAATAGCTCTCACGATGAACGATGAAAGAGTGATAGAAATTACAAAGAGAATTCGCGGCATTCGCTTTGGTATTGAATTGAAAAGATTATTGGAATTAAATAATTGGTTAGAAGGTGTAAAACATTTATCGAAACTTGCAGCTTGGGACTTGATTAGAAGAGGGCTAGTTATTAATAATCAACCACCTTCATATTCCATAGATTCTTGGGATGCAAAGTTAACGTGGATACTTTGGAATAATTCATCCAAAAACGATTTAAATACATTGCCATCAATTCTCAATGAACTCGGAATATCATTGAAAACTCAAAAACAAGTTAAGAAAGTAAAAGAAATTATTAACTCCCCAAATATTTTGTCACTGAGCCGTTACAAAGAAATTAATGGATTGGCAAATGATTTTAAAAATATAGCTTTCTCTTTGAATTACAGTTTAAAAGAAAATTTTGAGCTAATGAGTGAAGCTCTGCCGAATATAAAACCGAAAGATTTAATAGAGAAAGGCTTTACCGGGAAATCAATTGCAGAAGAGCTAAATAAGATCTTTCAAAGCAATTTACAAAAGCTTCGTAAGAAAACAAATTAAGAAAACAAAAAATTGAAATTTGTTAGGCGCTACCTTAATATTGATTGGGTAATATTGATTAAATTATATAAATACAATTAGCAATTTTTATTGCCAATAACCATGTTTGATAACTTAACTGACAGACTGCAAGGTGTTTTACAAAAAGTAAAGGGTGAGGACAAGCTCACGGCTGAAAGCGTTGATGCTTCTCTCGCAGAAGTGAGAAAAGCGCTAATTGAAGCTGATGTAAGCTTGAAGGTCGTTAAATTATTTCTCAATCGGGTTCGGAAAGCAGCCGTTGGAGAAAGAATTGTTAAAGGAGTTACTCCATCACAAAAATTCATTCAAATTGTTAATGATGAACTGGTTCAGCTTTTGGGTGGCCACTCAGAGCCGTTAGATTTGACAGCTCAGCCCAGTGTAATTATGCTTTTGGGTTTACAAGGAGCCGGAAAAACCACTACTGCCGCTAAATTGGCACTAAAACTAAAAAAGGAAGGCAAAAAGACATTGCTTGCCGCTTTAGATTTGCAAAGGCCTTCTGCAATAGAACAATTGAGTATTCTGGCTGAACAAATTGAAGTTGAAATTGTTAAAGATGAAACTAATAAAGATGTTTTAGATGTTGCCGCAAAAGCTTGGATGAAAGCTCAGGATGAGAATTATGATGTTGTTATATTCGATACTGCAGGGAGACTTCAAATAGATAATGAGTTAATGGCGGAACTCCTTCTTTTGGATAGAAAATATCAACCAAAAGAAAAATTGCTGGTACTTGATTCATTAATTGGTCAAGAAGCAGTAAACGTTGCCGAAGCTTTTAATACTCAAATTGGAATTACTGGTTCTATACTCACAAAGATGGATGGAGACGCTAGAGGTGGCGCAGCTTTATCTTTGGTTGAATCTACCGGAACTAAGGTTAAATTTCTTGGACTAGGTGAAAAAATTGAACCTCTCGAGGATTTTGATCCGGAAAGAATTGCAAGTAGAGTACTCGGTTTTGGAGATGTAATTGCTCTTGTTAAAAAAGCTGAGGATGCATTCGATAAAGAAGAAACTGCAGCATTAGAAAAAAAACTGCAAAGAGGAGAATTAACATTTGAATCTTTTCTGCAAATGCAAAGAATGATGAGCAAACTAGGCAGCTTGTCACAAATATTCAATTTGATGGGGTTGAATAATGCACTTCAGCTAAATAAAGAACAAAGAGAGCAACTCTTTGAAGAAGGTCAGCAGAAATTGAAGCTATATGAATATGCAATTCAAAGTATGACCAAGCTGGAAAGAAAAGACCCAGATCTCATTAACCAAAACAGAATTCGCAGGATTTCTAAAGGCTCTGGTTTGAAAGAAAAACAGGTAGATCATTTGATTAAAGAATTCGGTCAAATGAGAGGAGTTGTAAAAATGATGGGGTCCTTTGGTGGGGGTAAGCAGGTTGGAAGTTCTCCTAATCCTCAAGATTTAGCAATGATGATGAAAAAATCCAATAAAATGCAAAAGAAAGAAAAGAAAAAGGGTGGAGGACCTTTCGGTGGAGGAGCTTTTCTAAAATTCTAGATTCCAAATAGCTATCTCTTATATTTTGACTTAATAAGATAATGGAAGAATACATTTTGGCACTTGACCAGGGAACAACAAGTTCAAGAGCTTTACTATTTAATAAAGAACTCAATGTTGTTGGAATATCTCAGAAAGAGATAACTCAAATGTATCCAAATTCTGGTTGGGTTGAACATTGTCCAGAAGAAATATGGCAATCACAATTATCAGTTGCCAAAGAAGTTTTAGAAAAAAAACAAATTAGTGCAAAACAAGTTCTAGCAATTGGAATTACTAATCAAAGAGAAACAACAATAATTTGGGATAAAAAAACTGGTAAACCCATACACAATGCAATTGTATGGCAAGACAAGAGAACAATTGAATATTGTAAAAAAATTAAAGATAAAGGATTAGAAGAATATATTCACAAAAATACCGGTTTAGTAATTGATGCTTACTTTTCTTCCTCAAAAATAATGTGGCTGCTAGACAAAATCAGTGGTGCAAAAGAAAAAGCCAAAAGAGGAGAGTTACTGTTTGGCACAGTTGACAGCTGGTTGATATGGAAGTTTACAAATGGGAAAGAGCATTTAACTGATGTTACCAATGCTTCTCGAACAATGCTCTACAACATTAATAAACTCAGTTGGGATGAATATATTTGTGAGCAGCTTGAAATTCCAATGCAAATACTACCTCAAGTGAAACCTTGCAATTCGGATTTTGGGAATACTATACCTGAGATATTTGATGGAGTGAGTATTCCAATAAACGGTATAGCCGGAGACCAAAGCGCTTCTTTGATAGGGCATGGTTGTATTGAAGAAGGTACTGCAAAAAATACCTATGGAACGGGTTGTTTTGTTCTAATGAATACTGCTAATAAGAAAGTGCATTCTCAAAATGGCCTGATAAGTACAATTGCGTGGTATCTAAATGGAAAAATAGAATACGCAATTGAAGGCAGTATATTCTCCGGAGGTTCCTCAATTCAATGGCTTCGAGATGGACTGGGAATTATAAAACACGCTTCTGAAACCGAGTCTATGGCAATAAGTCTCAAGGGTAATGAAGGTGTATATTTGGTCCCTGCTTTTGCAGGACTCGGTGCTCCTTATTGGGATATGGAAGCAAAGGGAACTATTGTTGGTTTAACTAGGGGAAGTAGAAAAGAGCATATTGCACGTGCTGCTCTGGAGTCTATTGCCTATCAAACTAAAGATGTTATAGATGTGATGGAAAAAGATTCTGGATTGAAATTAAAGTCTTTAAAAACGGATGGTGGGGCTGCGAAGAATAATTTTTTAATGCAATTTCAATCTGATGTTTTAGAGGTTCCGGTTAATCGATCAAAATCTTTAGAATTAACGGCATTGGGTGTTGCTTTCATATCCGGTATTGAACTTGGACTTTGGAGTATAGACAGAATTGGGCAGAAAAGAGATTTTGATGCTTTTGAACCGAGAATAACAAGTGAAAAGAAAGCAAGACTTCTTTATGGATGGAAAAATGCGATTCAAAAGGCAACGAATAAATCAAATGCAAAATGATTTAAAATTTGTACTTCAACGAATAGGAAGAACATGGACTACCTTATAGAAATTGGAACCGAAGAATTACCTGCAGGAACCACCAGCGAAATTGCAAATAATTTAAAAACTTTATTTGAAAAAAACATTAAAGATTACGGGATTGAAACAATAAATTCCACTGTGTTTTCAACTCCCAGACGTATAGCCATTAAATTAACGGACCTTCCACCCCAAAGTCCAGAAAAGAGAGAAATTATAAAAGGTCCAGGAGATAAAGCACCAAAGAACGCTATAGAAGGTTTTGCTAAAAAACATGGATTGTCCACTAATGATCTTCAACTTAAAGATAATAGATATTTTCTTGAAAAGACTGTTTGTTCTGTTTCTATAAAAGAGGTTTTAATTAATAGCTTTAAGAACGCGACTAATTCATTGAGTGGTGAAAGATGGATGACTTGGGGAACTGGGGAATACAATTTCTCAAGACCAGTTAAATGGATCCTTTCAATTTTGGGAAATGCTGTTCTCCCAATAGAATTATTCGGCTTAAAGTCGAGTAATCAAACTCGAGTGAATAGACAAATAGAAGCACTAGAAAATAATTTTGTAAGTTATGTTCAAGTTGAGTCTGTCAAAACTTATGAAAAATTGTTAGAGGATAATCTAGTTTTTGTTTCTAGAGAAACTCGAAGAGAAGAGATAAAAAAACAAGTTCTTCAATTGGAAGAAGAATACCACTTGAAGATTGAGATACCGGAAGATTTATTGGAGGAAGTAATTGACCTTGTTGAACAACCAACTGTACTAATCGGTAAATTCGAAGATAAGTTTCTTGAACTTCCTGACTTTCTCATTAAAACAGTACTCATAAAACACCAAAGATATTTCCCTTGTTTTAAAAACAATGAATTAATAAATAAATTTGTTTTTGTTGCTAATTGCTTTTCGGAAGCAAAAGACAATGTGGTTAAAGGAAACGAAAGGGTATTGAAAGCACGATTGAATGATGCTGAATTTTTTGTTTTAGAGGACTTGAAGACACCTTTAATTGAAAGAAAAGAAAAACTCGAAAAAATGACTTTTCAAAAAGAGTTGAATATTGATAATCAAAACAATTCATCTATGAAAAGTAAAGCAAATAGGCTCGTTTCTATTGCTAATAATTTGAATTATCAGGGTTTTCTTCCACAAAACATAAATGCAACCGAGCTGGAACAAGCTAGTGAACTAGCCAAATGCGATCTTACAACTCAAATGGTCTTTGAATTCCCAGAATTACAAGGATTAGTTGGAGGTTTCATTCTTCAAAAGTACGATGAAAAAGAAGATATAGTAAAAGCAGTTTCTGAGCATTATTTGCCAAATTTTTCTGGAGGAGATTTGCCTAGTTCCATTCTGGGAAGTTTAGTCTCAATTATAGATAAGGTGGATAATGTAACCAGCATATTTTTCATCGGTAAAATCCCAACTGGCTCAGCAGACCCTTTTGCATTGAGAAGACAGACTCAAGGCTTGATTGAAATACTGCTCAAACAATCTCTTTCAATCTCTATATTTAATCTTTTTAAATGTTCTTATGCCTCATTAATAAAGCATTCTAATAATATAGCTAATGACAATTTAGATGAAGTCTTCTCTAAATTCTTTTTTGAGAAAGGTTCTAAAAAAGTGAGCTTAGCAGAGTTCATTTTACAAAGGCTTTCGTTCATGTTCTCTCTAAAACATCCAACTGAATTAGTAGAAGCATTGATTTCTTCTGAAAATTGTTTGAAATATCCAGTCAAAGATATTTCAAATAATTTTGAAGCCTTTGCGAATATTCAAAATCAAGCTAACTTGTTAAATAACTTAATATCCATAAGAAGAATCTCAAGAATTCTTAAAACCTTCAGAGAAGATGGATCAGTAGACGAGAAACTTTTAGAGAGTAATTCAGAGAAAGAACTAAATGAAAAATACAAATCTTGGGTAACAAAAATTGAAAAATCTGAAAGCTTTGAAGAGAAATGGAAAAGCTTGAATGAACTGAGTGTCAACATTGATAATTTCTTTGAAAATAACTTAGTAGAAGATGCCAATCAAGCAATATCTAAAAACAGGAAATTACTATTGAATAATGTTCTTAAAAAAGCGAATGAGGAACTTTTACTTCCAAATTGGGATAAATTAATTCTATATTTGGAATTACGTATTGAACTCAATTAATAAATTTTTTACATTCCCGAACTAACTGAAGTGAAAGTGACAGCATAAATTTTGTTTTCAGGGTGAATCCTCTTTAAAAGCTGAGCACAAATCTCAATTGTCGATCCACTAGCTATAAGATCATCAACAATTAGCAATTTTTTCCCTTCAAAAGCATAGTTCTTTAAACCGTGTTTATGAGATGGTTTAATTTGATAAGAATTTTGAACTGTTTTTCTTCTATTTACTTTGTCCAACCTGTATAACTTAGTTTCTTGAGACTTTTGTAAGGGCTCAATATATGGTTTCTCTAAAAGTTTACTGAGCTCTTGCGATAATAAAACGCTCGGTAACCAATTACGATCTTCATTCATCAATCCGGGAACTGGAATCAAATAATCAATATCAGGAAACTCAGGACAATTAGTTAGCTTATAGTTAATCAATTCTGCTATTGGATGAACCAGCTTAGGATTAGACCACTTAAACTTCTGAGTGATGGTTTTAGCTTCATTTTTATATTCTGCAGCAGAAACAACTAGCTCTAAATCAATTAAGTCTCTCCTCGGCTCAAGAGATAAATCAACCAATTCATTAAAGCAAAAGGAACAAACCTTTTTAGACCAGCCATCAGCCGAACAATGGCCGTGCATAGAACATATATGCTCTATTTCAAATGGGCACTTGTGCTCATACAATAAATCAAGGAAGGACTCGTACAAGCTTTTAATAACTGTGCTCATATAATTTATTTTTTAGTTTATTTTTCAAACAAAAAATACCCTTATAGAAATTCTAACCTTTTACAGTTAGAGCTCAAGTAGATCTATTTGAAAATTTTAGTATCAACCCTCAATTGTTAAAAATAGTTTATGCAAAAACGTTTTAACATTTATGAGAAAACAAAATTAATGTCGAATAAAAACTGTTAATTCGAGAGTTGTAAAAACTGCAATAAATGTACTTTTGGAGATTGACACAATTACTAATATTTTCCTCTTGGAAAGAAAATTTTAAATTAGTCTGTATATCGATTATTAGTGTAGCCATGGGAGTTGCCCTGGTAGTTTCCATTTTTAATGCAAATGAATCAATTATTGAGCAATTCAATTATTCAAACAAGTTAATACGAGGTAAGTCGAGTGCAAAAATAGTAAACAAAAATAATTTTATTTTTAGTCAGAATTCTCTCTCTACGGAACTATTAAAGCAACTTAGAAACTTTGATTACACCCCCGTCTTAGAAATAAAAGCGTTTGATACTAAAACAAAGCAGACTATCAAAATTCTTGGGATAGATTTTTTGAATGATTATAGATTTAGAGATTATGACCTCGTAAGAAAAAATCAATTTTTCACAATCAAAGAGCTGATCGACTCAAAAAAGGGAGGTCTGTTGATAAGTGAATTGACAAAAAGGAAATTAAATTGGCTTTCACCTAATCAAATGATTCTATATGGTGATAGGGAAATTCCAATTTCTCTCAATGAAAAAGCCACTCTCAAAGATATTGGAATTGTAAAAGCTGAAGGAGGTCTAATAGCCCTAGGAGATATTGAATATGTTCAAAAAATTTTCAATGAAGAGAAAAAGTTTAGTTCATTAGAATTTAAAGATATTTCACCAAAAGAGCTTAAAGAACAATTGAGATTGCCGGAGTCGTTTGAAATAGTAGATCCTTCAAGAAAAAAAGAAGAAATTAGCAACTTAACTTCAGCCTTTAGATTTAATTTACAAGCCTTGAGTTTTATTGCTTTATTAGTGGCAGCTTATTTAATCTCTCAGACTGTACTCATTTCATTTCAAAGAAAAACTAAAGTAATTGGGATATTGAGAGTTTTAGGATTCAGTCGAAAGCAAACCTTTAATATGCTTTTACTCGAGTCTTTTCTTATTGGGCTCATAGGAGTAATTATAGGAAGCTTAATTGGAATTATTCTCTCCAAATCAATTTTAGGAGTTTTGCAGACAACAGTTAATGAACTTTACTTTTCTGTTACCAGTACCGATTTAATAACATCTCCGAAAGGAATTTTAGTAGGTTCTTTCGTCGGGCTTACAGCCTCTTTAGTTTCAGGGTTACCTTCCAGTTTTCTCTCATTGAGAGTTGAGCCAATAGTTAATTTGAGAAGTAATTCATTCAAGAATATAGATTTTGTTTCTCCAAGGAAGATCTGGGGAATTTGTTTGAGTGGTTTATTTATCTTGTTAATAATCTTTGCATTTCAGCAAAATCTATTTTCGTTAAACAATAGATACAGCGGCTTTATAATCGCTTTTTGGACTTTAATTGGACTTAGCTTAATTGCAGGATTTTTCCTTTACTTGGCTTTACTATCATTTTCGAAAGGTTCGAATTGGTTCACCAAATTGATCTCAATAAGACTATCTTCAAATTTCATAAGGCTTTGGATAGCGACTGGTGCTCTTATTTGTGGTCTATCAATGACAATTTCCATCAACTTAATGATTGATAGCTTTAGAGATACCGTAGCAGATTGGATCAATCATACTCTCAAGGGAGATATATATTTAAGCTCAATTTATAAAAATCCAGTCGGCATTAATCCTCAAATAATAAAAACAGCCGAGAGTTGGACTGAAATTGAAGCTGTTGACTTTCTCAGTAAGCATAAAACAAAAATTAATAACAAGCCATGTACAGTAGGAGGAGCAAATATAGGCTTACAACTTGAACAACTCAAACTAACTGAAACGGCCATTGATTATAAAAACAAGCTCTTATTTGGGGCAAACTATGTTTTAGTTTCCAATACATTTGCCTTAAAACACAACTTGATAGCTGGGGATACCCTAAATATTCCCACGAATAATGGTTTGAAGGAGATGATTGTGGCAGGTATTTACCAGGATTATTCCAGTGAGCACGGTTACGTGTTAATGAGAAGAAAACTGTATTTGAACTTATTTGATAATCCTAAAATAAGTAATATTGCTTTCCACCTTCGTGAAAAAGACGATTTGGATTTAGTGAAAACCAGACTCTTTCAACTTGATAAAAGCATATTGAATGTAAATGCTTTAAAAATACAAACGAACTCTCAATTACGGGAGAGTATTTTAGAGATTTTCAATCAAACTTTTCAAATTAGCTATTTATTCTTTTGGATAGCTTTATTCATATCAATAACAACGGTTTCTTTAACTCTTTTTTCCTGTATTGAAGAAAATGAGTATCTTAATCTTGTTGGCAAATATTTAGGGACTACCAACAATCAAATTAGATTAATGGAAATTACTCAAGGCCTTCTTATTACTTTCTTAGCTATCGTTCTTAGTGTTCCGGGAGGATATTGGTTATCTTATATTCTTCAAAATACGGTTAATAATAATTCTTTTGGGTGGATTATTTACCTTCACCCAAATTGGCTTAGTATATCCATAATTTCTATATTGTCTCTTTGGGGAGCTCTAATAGGCTCCATAATACCTTTGATAAAAGCATCTAAGATGAAAGTACTTAAGAACGCTTAGTAAAAAACTTGGCTTAAAGACCAATAAATAGATTTTGACTAAAAGGCAACTTTGAGAGAAAATTTTTTAAGATTCATTAAAATCTTCTCTCAAAAATAAAAAGGAATAGAAATGTCTATATTAAAACAACCTAAAGTAACTGTTATTGGTGCTGGTAATGTAGGAGCTACTACTGCGCAAAGAATTACTGAAAAGAATATAGCTGATGTTGTTTTAATTGATGTAGCAGCCGGAATTGCAACTGGTAAAGCACTTGATTTGTCGGAAGCTGCTCCAGTTGAATATCACGATAGACGGATAATTGGTGGTGGTAATTATGAAGATACAAAAGATTCTGATGTTGTTGTAATAACAGCTGGTATTGCGCGCAAACCAGGAATGAGCAGAGATGATTTGTTGAAAACAAATGCGAATATTGTAGGCTCTTGTGCTAAAGAAGCTCTTAAACAATCTCCGAATGCAATTTTTGTAATTGTTTCCAACCCCTTGGACGTAATGACTTACTTAGCGAAAGACATTACAAAATTACCCGCAAACAAAGTAGTTGGAATGGCGGGTGTTTTGGACTCAGCCAGAATGAGATTTTTCATTGCTGAAGCTTTAAATGTTTCAGTGCAAGATGTAACAGCTTTTGTTTTGGGTGGACACGGTGATTCAATGGTGCCACTTGCAAGATACTCTTCTGTTGCTGGTATACCACTTACTGATTTATTACCATCGGATAAAATCGAATCAATAAATGAAAGAACCCGTAAAGGAGGAATAGAGATAGTTAATCATTTACAAACCGGAAGCGCTTTTTATGCCCCAGGAAGCTCAACTGCAGAAATGGTTGAGTCAATTGTTAGGGACAAGAAACGTGTATTGCCGAGTTGCTGCTACCTTGATGGACAATATGGATTGAAAGATATATATGTAGGCGTCCCTGCAAAACTAGGCTCCAATGGAGTTGAAGAAATATTTGAAATTAAACTAACCGATCAAGAGTTGGCCGAGCTACAAAAATCTGCGGCAGATGTTAGATCTAATATTGATAAGCTTGTGAGCCTCACTAGTTAAATAAATGAACTGGCACAGGATTGGGCGACTGGGTCTTTATTCTTAATTGTTTTTAGTTTTTATTAATTAACAATTAATTGAAAAGACTCAGTTGTTGGTCTGAAGAAGCCTGCTTCAAAACCTTGTTTCTTCAATAAATCAATTAAATAATTTGCTTGTGCTTCATTTGGTGCAATTGTAAAAACAGATGGACCAGAACCAGATACGAGGCTATGAAAACCGTTAGAATCAATTGCACTTTTAGCTCTGTCAACCCAAAAGCTTTTCGATACAACCACTTCTTCAAGAGAGTTGAAAAGTATTTTGGATATAGCGTCTCCTTTAGTTAATAAAGTTTCTATGAACCTCTCAGTTGTAACTTTATTATGATCATTGAGTCTGGGTAATTTATCAAATTCGGAATAAATCTCCTTTGTAGAAAGTGTTTCATTCGTTGGAGGAAATACAATGACGAATGAAAGATCTTTGAAAGGTGATAACCTGGTCAACTGATCTCCTCTGCCGGTCCCAAGCATACAACCACCGAGAAGACAAAATGGAACGTCAGAACCCAACTCTTTAGCTAATATCAATAATTGACTTTGATCTAATGGTTCTCCAGATAAATAATTTAAAGCGAATAACGTTGCTGCAGCATTTCCGCTACCTCCAGCTAAGCCTGCTGCAACCGGGATCTTCTTGTTGATTAGAATTTTGAGGTAAAAATTACTTTTGCTAATCTTACGAAAAAATAGACGAGCCGCTTTATAAACCAAATTGGATTTATCGGTGGGAACCAGATGACTCTGCTCTGATTCAGCAACTTTAATTTCAATAAGGTTTTCATCATTGCTATCTAAAAGCTCAAAAGATAACCGATCGTATAAATCAATCGTTTGAAAAACCGTTTCTAGGCTATGGTATCCATCGACTTGCCTTTCTCCAACAGACAAATACAAATTTAATTTGGCAGCTGAATAAACTGAAATTGTATTGGACATTACTTATGGGGTGAGGCTAAAGCAGCTATGATTATAACCAGTTTCGGTTAGCATAGACAGTCATTTTAGACTGAGCACTAATAGAAGTTTAGTCGTTGATAAGCTCTTGAACTAAATAGTCAGGATAAAAATGATACCCATTATGATGAGAGTTTGGCCCTTGAAATATTGTCACCTTAGCATCAAGTTTTTCAGCCAAAAAGCGCCCTTTATTTAAACAAGCAGTAGTATCCTTTTCACCAAAAACAATTTCAATTTCAGGTTTTACGCTATTAACTCTTTTTTCAATATATTTAAGCAGATCTAGATAATATCTGTTTGCATTATCTGTCCAGCGGATTGAAGGTTCAAATTGTAAGGTGGTCTTTGGGTACATTTCATGAAGTAGGTTCAATATATTTATTCTATAAGGCCCTGAATTACTACTTTCTTTCTGCTCAATAATCTCTGGATAAGACTCTAATCGGCTAGCAATAGATGATATTTTGGGATTCAATTTCCAAGGTTCTGCCATTGGAGAAAACTTAAACCCTTTTCCCTTGAACAGAGCTATTAAAGGAGACAAAGTCCATACGCAGTTTTGCAAAACCATTTGAGAATGACTTAATCCAGTATAAGGACCGTTTAGAACGAGTTTTTGAAAGAATCGTGTATATTTCTTCTCTAAGGCAATTTTCAAGAGTGGCATAGAGCTTGTACTTAAAGCAATAACTTTCATTCTAGAATCAGGATACTGACTAACTAAATAATCAATAATTCCTCTAAAGTCTTTTTCATAATCGACAAATGGATTTAAAAGCGAATATATGCTTGGACTAGAAACTTCTTTTGAGGAATTCACTTTCAAGTGAGTTAGCCCTTGACCTTTTAATTCTAAAAAAGCAATGATGGATTTAGGATCATTTTGTAGAATTCTATGAGCAATTAATGAAGCTTGATAAGGAACATTAGCTTTTAAACCAGCTGCTATTAAATACAAATTTTTTCCGTTGTCTCTATTTCTTTGATTGATTTGATTAGTTAAACCTTTATTACTCAATAATAAAAAACTTGCACCGATTGGTAGCTTTATGATTTCTTGTTTCTTTCTATCAAATAAGGTATTTCCACTATAAACTTTTGTTTCAACTATTCGATCATCCTTTTCAGATTGATAAACCCATTGGCTTATATCAGTGGTTATTTCAAGTTTGGGAAACCTTCCATTTCTAGCGAGATAGTATTGTCCTTGGATTTCTTTAGGAATTTTATTCTGACTAAAAGGCAATTGAACCTTGACAGTTTTATTATGTTCGCCAATGCATCTGGAAGATGGAGTTCTTACATTAAGCTCTTTTGGTAGTGAATACCTTAATTTAGCTGCCAGGCTACCAAGTGAATCAACCAAATCTGAATTAAAATGAAACTTTGTTACATAAATGCAGAAGATAGCAAAAACTATTATTAATAAGCAAAATATTTTAATTATAGTTCCTTTATTCTTAATTCGCTTAGTTTTAGCTTTTATCATAGAGTAATTTCACACTTCACTCTCTAATTGAGACTTTTTGTCTTTGACCCAATTCTCTTTTACTTCTTGTTTGTTCCTTGAAATAACTAAACTATCTTTGCAATTCACACTTTCGGTCACAATGCTACCAGCTCCAATCATACAACCGTCTGATACTTCAACCGGAGAAACTAGGACTGAATTGCTACCGACTTTCACATTGTCCCCTAATTTGGTTCTGCTTTTTTTATCGGTTATTGCATTATAGTTTGCAGTAATAGTGCCAGCGCCTATATTTACATCGTTACCCAAACAAGAATCTCCAATATAACTTAAGTGAGGAACCCGAGTTCGAGATCCAATTTCACTGTTTTTCACTTCCACAAAATCACCAACACTAGAATAGTCCAGCATTTTTGTTCCAGGTCTAAGATTTGCAAAAGGTCCTACAGAGCAATCTTTCCCAATATTTGTTTCAACAACTTGTGAGAAGCGAACCACGCTATTTCCCTCAATAGTAGAGTCTTCTATAAAAGAATTAGGACCAATTTGGCAGTTCTCTCCAACGTTTACTTTTTTATTAAAATACGTATTCGGATAAACCACAGTATCTGCGCCAATGAAAGTTTCTGGTGAAACAAAACAAGAAGAAGGATTAATAAATATAACCCCATTATTTTGAAGGTCTTTTATTTTTCTTTGATTCAAAATGTTTATTGCATTAGCAAAATCCGCTTTAGAGTTTATTCCAAATGTTTCGGAAGGATCATCAGTTACATAAGAAACAGATTTTAGTTTCTCCGAGTTAGCCCACTCAATAATGTCTGTTAAGTAATATTCTTGCTGTTTATTTGAATTTTTGATTGAGGAGATACCTTCTAGTAACTTTGAGTAAGGCATATTGAAGTAATAGACTCCAGAATTAATTTCATCTATTCTTTTTTCTTCTTCAGTAGCGTCTTTTTCTTCAACAATCTTTGTTATATAATTTTCTTTTTTGACGATTCTTCCATAACCAAAAGGATTTTCTAACTTAGCTGAAAGTATTCCAACTTGAGCTTCTTGAGATTTAGTTACATTAATGAGCCCATTTAAAGTGTTCTTTTTTAGTAACGGTGTGTCAACGCAAGTCACAAGTAAACCGTCATTATCATCTTCTAGATTGCTTAGACCATATTTTAAAGCGTGCCCGGTTCCTAGTTGTTCTAATTGATGAACATAAGTTTCCCCATTTTTGAGATTGCTTGCAACCTCTTCAAGTTGGTGACCTAATACAAATTGAATTTGCTTTGGGTTGAGTTCCCATAAGGTTTCTAAAACCCTTTCTAAAATTGATTTACCAAATATTTGATGAAGTGCTTTGTGCTTTTTAGACTTAAATCTTGTACTCTTACCAGCCGCTAAAACTATTATTTTCATGCAAATATTTTAGCTAGAAGATAAAAAAGCATTGTTAATTAAACATTCATGACGAATAGTAGAATCTTTTAACCAAATCGCAACAATTTTTGCACTTTTTAGAACTTAAGTACTGTAGATTGGATATTGGAACAACCACTCAAGTTTTATGTACATGCGCATTATAAAAGTCGTTAATCGAAATCTTACACTTCAAGCAAAGAAAACTAATAATCAGCAAATTGAAAATAAGGATTTAGACACGAATGTAACTTATTTAGATAAAGATAATACTTGGTATAGGACCGACAGAACTGTAAGACAAGTCCTGAAAGAAGGTTCTGCAAAAGAAAATTGCGCTGATCTTCGTAATACAGGTAAAAGCCTTAAAACAATTGGTCAAGTTGAGATTTCTTTAGCTAAAAGTCTTAGAACCTATAGTACTAAGGAACAGTTTACTCCGAAAATATTGAGTGAAGCTATAAGTCTTATGGAAAAAACTAGAGCAGAATTCAAGAGACTAGGAGTAGATGTTGATTCTAATCAGTATTATGATTCAGTGGTTGGAAAATTAAAGTTATGGAGAACAAAAGATAACTTACAAGAATTAACATCCCCCATATTTGAAGATTTATGGGGAATTGCTAGCTCGCTAACTCGAGGTGGAACAAGGTCGATGAAAAAGGGAGAACTTTATATGAATCCCCCTCTTTTGAGAATCAGCTTCATGAAGGAATTTAGCGATGACTCGGCAAATGAGTACGACATGGATTTTGTTGATACAGGCAAATATCTTAAATGTGATCCCCCACAAATATTAGATAAAAAATCCATAGAGCAATCAAAGCAAGTTAATACGACGGCAATGGTTTCAGTAGATCCTTCAAATCTTAGAGATTATTTTTCAGATTTCGGTAAATATTTGCTGTCTGGCTATTGGAGTTTACCGGATTTGCCTATGTTTCCTATTTTTCTGGGAATCAGTGTTTTTACAAACGTTTTGAAGAAGAACAAATTTAAATAAGATGAGCGTTAAAGAAAATAAAACTGAAATTTTAGCGTGTTAAAATTCTTGCTTGTATTGACGAGTAAGTGTGAGAATTTATAAAAATAAGAAGCATCCTGAAGTTTATCTCCCCCAATTTTATAGAAAAAACAATATTCGACTTTATTCTTTAAAAAATGGTGCAGAGATTTCTCCTTTGGCAAGAAAGAAGTTTGGTATTGAGCTTGGTCATAATGGAACTTTCAACGGTTTAGAGTCAAAATTTAATATTAGGCTGAATAACTTTTTATATAAAGTCTTGCCATGGGTAGGTGATTTTGAACAATTTATTTTTGCACTCAAGTCCTTCGGAAAACTCAATGGCTTACAAACTAACTTTTTAAATGATGAAAAAGCTCTCCAAAATATCAAGCATAATTTCCAGATATGCTTGAGGGATAAAAAAAATCCTTATATGGTTAGATTCTTAAGTAAATCAATCTTTAAGAATATCTTCAACAAAACCTATGGAATTCTTCAAAGGGAAGAGCTTCTTATTAATGACAAAAGAATTTATCCACACAAATATTATTCTTTTTTGGATAACCAGGGTAATGAAATACCACTCTCAGAAATAGGAGATTATGTTCCCTTAAAACTTTCTTTTCCAATTCTTCTCAATAATTATCCTGAACACTTTTATGCTCCTAATCATTTTCTCAATTATGATAATCCTTATTCTTGGATGAACTCAATTCAAGATGCATTAACGGTTCATATTGCCTTAGAATCGTATTATCCAGAGTCAAAGAATAAATTCTCGATCTCCAAAGATAACGTAGATAGTCATAAAGAAAAGTATTGGAAGCGAATTTGTTTAAAGCAAGAAGAAATTTTTATTAAGACAGTTCAAAATGTAAAAACCCCACTTGATCTTTTCCTTTTGGGCAAGTTTTCTTCGATGTTTGACTTAGAACTTATAGAAAAAAGTAATGCATCAAAGCAGTTTGAAGAACTCAATCGTTATTTCTCTCGATATGCAAACTTTGGTTACTATGGTCTAAAATTTGGAAATCGAAAGTTGAACTTTAACGATTACGCTAACTTTCATAACTTAGTAGAAAATTGGCAATTATATTCTGGTGCCAAATTCTTAGCAGGAAACCTGGTTTTAGCAAAAGCAGTTCCCGAATCTCATAGCCTCAATAAACTAGGTGAAAACATAAAATTAAGTTTATTAAAAAGAATAAATTCCTCACAGCGCAATCATTTTTTGCATGAACTGTCTCGTTTCAAAAAAGAAATTTTGATATGTTTTAGAACTCATGGTTGTGATGGACAATACAAACAAAACCAATTATCTTTAAGAAGAACGTTAAGAAATGCGGGTATTGTTGTAGCGCCGGTTGAACCAGAAAACTAAATTTTCTCAGTATTACAGATAAGTTTTTGCTATTTAGTAATTAGCTTATCTAAGATTTTGTTAATTAGGGCTGGTGAAGCTTTACCCTTAAATCTTTTCATTGCCTGCCCAACAAAGAAAGATTTCATTTTGTCTTTCCCACTTTTTAATTCACTAAATTGATCTGGAAATTGATTAACAATTGCTTCAACTTCTCCAGATATTGCTGATTCATCAGTAATCTGCTTTAGTCCTTTTTTATCACACAATTCTATCGGAGATAAATCTGAGGTGAATATGTCTGGAATTAAATCTTTTTTAGCACTGCTATCACTAACAATACCATCATCAATTAGCTTTAACACTTCTGATAATCTTTCAGGTGACAATTTTGTATCGAAGTAACTGAGTCTTTGTTCTTTTAGATAAGCCGCAACCGGTCCGTTAACCCAAGCTGCAACCTTCTTAGGATTATTGCTTAACTTAATGCATTCATCAAAGTAGCTTCCTCTTTCTAAGTCTTCTACAAATATGAATGATTCTTCTTCGTTGAGCTTATATTCTTGCGAATAAATCTCTCTTTTTTTAGAGGGTAGTAGTGGCAGTTCTTCTTGAATATTCTGTATTTTTTCAGAACTTATGTTAATTGGTAATAAATCTGGTTCTGGGAAATAACGGTAATCGTTTGCTTCTTCTTTTGTTCTCATGGTTATTGTACAACCACGATTTTCTTCCCATAGTCTTGTCTCTTGAACTACTTCTCCACCTTCGTCTAAAATTTCTGCTTGTCTTTCAATTTCATATTCTATTGCTCTTTGAATGGATCGAAAGCTATTAACATTTTTTATCTCGGCTCTAGTCCCAAACTTTTCAGTACCTTGAGGGCGAAGACTAATATTCACATCACAACGCATACTTCCTTCTTCCAAGTTACCATCACAAACTCCACAATAGATTAAAATTAGTCTCAATTCTTGAACGTAAAGTCTTGCTTGCTCCGCTGTTCTAATGTCAGGCTCTGTAACAATTTCAGTAAGTGGAGTCCCAGCACGATTTAAATCAACCAGTGAATAAGCCGAACCATGAAGTCTTTCGGCACCTGCATGGACTAATTTACCAGCGTCTTCTTCCATATGAAGGCGGTTAATTCTCACCTTGGAGCCATCGGGTAGATCAACAAAACCATTGGATGCTAAAGGTTGATCGTATTGTGAAATTTGATAGCCTTTTGGAAGATCAGGATAAAAATATTGTTTTCGGTCAAATTTTGATTTTGGGTTAACAGTGCAATTGAGAGCTAGGGAAGCTTTGATTGCGTAATCTAAGGCTGTTTTATTTAAAACAGGTAAAACTCCTGGTAGACCCAAACAAATTGGGCAAGTATTAGCGTTTGGCTCACCACCAAATTCATTCTTACAAGAACAAAAGAGTTTTGTATTTGTTTTTAATTGGGCGTGAACTTCGAGACCTATAACAGGTTCATATTTTTTTGTTATTTCTTCAATTACAGAGTTCATACAGAAACAAATACAACATAAATACAAAAGAGGCTTATATTTTACAATTAAATTATTAATTAAGGTGCCATTACTACTTGTCTTCTTTACATAAGCTGCTAGAGATGGAACTTATTTGTCCGACTTTATAGAAAGGCTATTAGCATGACAGTTGTGAAAGAGATTATTGACGATTCAGTGAAAAAAGTAAAAAAGAAATGGCCACTGCTTGCATCTTTGAATCATAAGAAAAGATGTGAATTGATAAACGATATTGCCGAAAAAATAAGTTTAAATTTCACTTCAATTATTGAAGCAAATAAAAAAGATCTTGATGTTGCCCGAAATGAAAATCTAAGTAAAGCTCTAGTTGATAGATTAACCTTATCCGAAGCTAGGTTGAATGGGATGGTGAATGGTTTAAAGAAAATAGCCAATTTAGATGACCCTCTGGATGATATACAGACTTGGCACCATGTAAACGGAATGAAATTCTCAAAAGTTAGGGTTCCAATTGGAGTTATTTTAGTAGTTTATGAAGCAAGGCCAAACGTAACAACTGATACTGTTGGGCTGGCTATCAAGACTGGAAATTCAGCTATTCTAAAAGGTAGCAGACAAACAAAATTTTCCAATTCGGTTTTAGGAGAGTTAATTAATGCTGTCCTAGAAAAAAACAATTTAAAAGATTCAATAGCATTTTTCCCAGAGCTATCTCCAGATGAATCCAAAGAGTTAATTAGTAATCCTGATTTAGACTTAGTTATTCCGCGAGGAGGTGAAGGTCTTAAGAAGATTGTAAACCAAAATAGCAAAGCACCTGTCCTAGGAGCTGGCGGCGGAGTTTGTCACGCTTATATTTCACAATACGCCGATTTGAATAAAGCAAGAGAAATAATTTTTAATTCAAAAACCCAAAGGCCTGGGGTATGCAATGCCTTGGAAACAGTTCTAATTAACGAGGATTTGTTACAAAAAGACAAAATAGAAGAATTATTTAGAAAGCTCTTAGATTATGGTGTTTCCATTAGAGTAAGTGAAGAGTTGAAAGGTTTAAACGAGAAATTTAATCTAGCAACCGAAAAAGATTGGGAAACAGAGTATTTGGATCTGATTTTATCGGTAAAAGTTGTGAGCTCTGTTGGAGAAGCTATTGAACACATTAACAAATATAGCACTGGTCACTCAGACACGATAATTACAGAAAATAAAGAAGAGGCAAGAACATTCACTCAACAAGTAGATTCTGGAAGCGTTTATGTGAATGCATCTACAAGATTTACCGACGGAGAGGAGTATGGATTTGGTGCTGAGATTGGAATTAGTACTCAAAAGCTTCATGCTCGGGGACCCATTGGACCGAAAGAGCTTACAACCTACAAATATATAATCGAAGGAGATGGACAAACCAGAACTTAAAACTTAAAAATTAAAAAAGAGAACTGTAACTTTGTATATTTTAGTTCTCTAGCATTAGAGAACTAAAATATACAAAGTTTGCAAACCTAACTTAAATCATTTGAGTAAGGAACCTCTACCCACTGATCTTTCTTAAAAACCCAAGATCTGCCGTTAACTCTATCTAGTTTTAAAACCAAAATAACGTTTTGTTTTTCTCCAGAAACAACTGGGATAATTTCATATCTTTGATTATCGTTCATTTCATTATTTCATTCAACATAGCCAATGCTAGATCAGACAATAAAAAACAAAAGTACTCAAAAACTTTTAGTGAGTAAGATTAACAATTTAGCTTTTCAGAAAGAATAAAAGATCTCGTAAACTCTAACTCTTTCCTTTAGAAACAAAATAAGTTAGACTTTTAAATCTTGAGATGCCCCGGTGGCGGAATAGGTAGACGCTACGGACTTAAAATCCGTTGTCCGTTTAGGACGTGCCGGTTCAAGTCCGGCTCGGGGTAGTTTTTTTATTAATTTAGTTTCTTTTTCAAAATTAAAAGTAACTTTCTCATAAGTAATCTATTTGAAGCACAATAGGCAGTTTATTAACTTCCAAACCAATAATGTTTAGCTCATTTGTTAATGAAGTCCTAATAAGAAGTAAAAGATTACTCCTTATAGGACTAGATTATTTTTTCTTACTTATGAGTATCTTTATAGCTCATATATATTTCGAATATCCGGAATTTGGATTAATTCCAGATGAATCGTCAAGTTTGTGGATATCTTTTTTGGTTTTCATTTTTCTTGTTCAATTTGTAGTTTTTTATACATCCGAGCTTTACATTGTTCCAACAAGACATAAACGAGTATTAAAAACAAATAGCATTTACCTTCTCCTTTGCTTACTTATAGTTTTTTCTTTGATTGCAATTTTTTGTTATGCAACCAAATTTTCATTAGGAAGAGACGTTTTATTGTTAGGAGCTTTTATTAGTTTTATCTGCTCAGTTGTCAATAGATTACTTTTAGTTCAAGTTTTTTCACCTAAATATTTTGGTCTCACTCAGCCAATTAAATGCCTTTTTGTCGGTAATGGACCATTGTCAGAACAGCTCAAAATTGAGCGTAATTTTGTAACAAGGTACAAGCTGATTGAATTTAACATATTGGAGAATGCGAGCTGCTTTAGAGAAATAATTAAAGAGCTTGGTGTCGAAGTGATATTAATCGATCCAACTTCTAATATAAAAATTTCAAATGAGCTTTTAGAAGAGCTAATAAAACTAAAATTTCAACAAATACAAGTTGTTGATATGGGAAGTTTTTTTGAAAAAGTTACTTTTAAGGTTCCGCTGTTATATCTAACTGGAAGTTGGTTTTTGAATACACAAGTTTTTAATGAAATATCTAATCGAACACTATTCAGAGCAAAAAGGATTTTTGATATCTTTGTAGTTCTTCTTTTAGCACCAGTAGCATTACCTCTAGTTCTCATTAGCGGTGCATTGATGAAGTTAACGTCATCTGGCAAAATCATATATAAGCAAGAAAGAGTTGGAGAAAATGGACAAATTTTCACTGTTTTCAAATTACGTTCAATGATTGAAGAGTCTGAAAAAGATGGTGTACAGTGGACACTAAAGAATGATCCTAGAATAACGCGAATCGGCAAATTTTTACGCACTTTAAGGATTGATGAATTACCTCAATTGTGGAATATTTTCATTGGTGAAATGAGTTTAATAGGTCCTAGGCCCGAAAGACCTGAATTTACAAAAGAGTTAAAAAGAGATATCCCATATTATGATTTGAGACATTCAGTCAAGCCAGGCTTGTCGGGTTGGGCTCAAATAAATGAACCATTAGCTTCCCCTTCAGAATCATTAGAGAAACTAGAATATGATTTGTTTTACGTAAGAAATATCTCTCTTTGGATTGAATTAAGTATTGTTCTGCAAACTATAAAGGTGATCTTTATGCGTAAAGGAAGATAGATTTTTAGTACAGATACTCAGTAAAAGACCCAAAAATATTTGAGTTTATTGCTATATTTTTTTAAATTTTGTATCTTTAGGTTTTTTTATAATAATGACTCAAACAAAAGTTGAAACTTCAAAAGGCGGTTTGGAAGGTGTTATTGCCGGGGAAAGTAAAATATGTTTAATTGATGGTGAAAAAAGAAAGTTATATTACAGAGGTTATAGTGCAGCGGACTTAGCTCAAAAGTCATGCTTCGAAGAAACGGCTTATTTGCTACTAACTGGTAATCTTCCAAATCAAAAAGAATTGGAAGATTTTAAAGCTGATCTATTAACTGCAAGATATATTCCAACTCAAGTTCTTGCGATGATAGCTTTAGTTCCTCCTCATACTCACCCAATGGACGTATTGAGAAGTATTGTATCTTCTCTTAGCCAGCATGAGTCAGAAGTTGCTGATAATTCACCAGAAGCTAATTTGAGAAAAGCAACTAAATTACTTGCACAAGCACCAGTTATTGTTGCCGCCTATCACAGGCTTCGTAATGGTCTTCAACCCGTTCCTCCCATGAAGAAATTAAGCCTAGCAGCAAATTTTTTATATATGCTTTCAGGAGAAGAACCAGATCAGTATTCACAAGAAGTATTTGATGATTGCTTGATCTTACATGCTGATCATGGATTTAACGCTTCTACTTTCACTGCTAGAGTTACAGCAGCAACACTATCTGATATGCATTCTGCTGTAACTGCGGCAATTGGAGCATTGAAAGGTAAACTGCACGGTGGAGCTAACCAAGACGTGATGGAGTTGCTGAAAAGAATTGGTAGTGCTGATAATGCAATTCCCACTATAAGTAAAATGTTTGAGAACGGTGAAAAAGTTCCTGGTTTTGGTCACAGAGTTTATAGAAATTGTGAAGATCCGAGAGCAACTATTCTCCGTGAAGCTTCTAAAGAACTATCCGCTAGAGAGAATAACGATAAGTGGTTTAAAATTTCAGAAGCCGTGGATAAGTTCGTTGTTAAGACTAGTGAAGAGAAAGGAAAAGCAATCTTTCCTAATGTAGATTTCTATTCAGCTTCAACATATAGTGTTTTAGGCATTGAAACTGAGTTGTTCACCCCAATTTTTGCAATGTCACGTTTAGCAGGATGGTGTGCTCATATCATGGAACAACATGAAAACAACAGGTTAATTAGACCCAAAGCGCAATATATAGGAGAAAGAGATTTATCTTATTTAGAAATATCCAAAAGGTAAACGTAAATTAGAGTCAGTATTTTATTTGAGAAATAGATATTGCTTTGAAAAATTAGTAATAAAAATTAAATCATTTGTTCTTTGGTTTAAAAGACTTTTACCCCTTCTAGGATCAACTCTACAAATCTGGCCTTCATAAAGGGCAAGGTTAGTATTATTACTAGAACACCAACTAGTGGTTTTAAAGAGAAGCTGATACTGAATGGGTTTATTTGTTGAGCAGCTCGAGACATTAATCCCAGCACAATATCCATAAAAAGTGTTACCAGAATAATGGGAGAGGCTCCAATTATTCCAAAAGTAATTACTTTCTGAGTTAGGCTAACAACTTGCAACATATTTATCTTAAAAGTCGAAAAGTCAATTGCTGTCAACGGAAACAATTCAAAGCTCTTGACAAAAGATATTAGAGTCAGCTCTAAACCACCGACATACAAGAACATAACAATACCAAAAGTATTGAAAAACAAACTTAAAGTGGTTGTTTGGCCGAGGTTTGGGTCAAACAATGAAACTGCATTCAGTCCAAGCTGATTATCCATAACCTCACCGGCGACTTGGATTATATCCAGTACTAAACGCGTTAAAAAAGCAACAAACATTCCTGCCAGAACATTCAATCCCAAGCTCAAAAAGAAATTATAAGAATTCATATCTGTGGGAGCGGCAGGAACTATGGGGCTTATAATTACAGCTATTAGCAAAGACATTGCTACCTTTACCAAAATGGGGAAGCTTCTTTGTGGAAAAGCAGGAAAAAGATGAGTAAAGCCTAAAACCCTCGCAAAAATAAGCATGAGTGAGCTCATCCAAGTGTTATAAATTTGATTTAGATCAGAGTATTCCACAGAATATTCGTAAATATTTATGAGAAGCCGAACAATAATATATGAGTAAACTACAAATAATCTAATTCAATGATTTATAGTTTATACTCCGTCTAATAATCTTGACACAACTTGATAAGCAACATAAACCTTGATCCTTCTTCCATATTTCCTTTTGAACTTGATCATTTTCAAAAAGAAGCCATTAATATGCTTGATAATGGAAAAAGTGTTTTGGTTTGTGCACCCACAGGATCTGGGAAAACGGCAATTGCTGAGTATGTAATTCACAAAGCAATCGCAGAAAACAAGAAAATTTTTTATACAACTCCTTTAAAAGCTTTAAGTAACCAAAAATTCTTCGACTTATCTCAACTATTGGGTGAGTCCAAAGTCGGTCTTTTGACTGGAGACGTTCAAGTAAATAGAGAAGCAGAAGTCATAGTTCTAACTACTGAAATCTTCAGAAATATGCTTTATAAATCTGAGGAAGAAAGAGATTTGCTAGAGAGAATGGGTTATTTAGTTCTTGACGAATGCCATTATATGCAAAATGCGGATAGAGGAACAGTGTGGGAGGAATCGATAATTTATTGTCCACCACAAACTCAAATTATTGGTCTTTCCGCAACTATTGGGAATCCTGAAAAACTAAGTCAATGGATTAATGAAACTCATGGACCCACAGAACTTATAACAAGTGACACAAGACCAGTTCCACTAAGATTCTTCTTCTTTGGAAAAGATGGAATCATGCCAATTAATACTCCTGAGGGGAAGTTAAACAAACGCCTATTAACCAAACAAGGTAATAAAAAGAGCTCAAATAATAATCTACCTAAAATTAACGATGTAATTGCTGAGCTTCAAAGCCGAGAAATGCTTCCAGTTATTTATTTTTTGTTTAGCCGTAAAGGTTGTGAAGTTGCATTGAAAAGATTACAGCATTACCAGTACTCGTTACTATCTCCAGAAGAGAGTTCTCGGCTAGATCAGGAGTTGAAACAAGCTTGTAAGCAACTACCTTGGCTTAGATTTCATCAGCATTTTTATTTTCTGAAGAGAGGAGTAGCCGCTCATCATGCTGGTCTCTTACCTGCATTGAAGAGTTTAATTGAAAGACTATTTCAGAAGAACTTAGTTAAAGTTGTTTTTGCAACTGAAACTCTGGCTGCAGGAGTCAATATGCCAGCTAGATCAGTTGTTATTTCCCAAATATCAAAAAGAGCAGAATCCGGTCATAGGCTTTTGACCGGTAGTGAATTCTTGCAAATGAGTGGAAGAGCTGGTAGAAGGGGAATGGATAAAATTGGCTACGCAACAGTTCTAGAAACTCGTTTTGAGGGAGCCTGGGAAATATGCCAACTTGCTTCAACTCCTTCGGAAGATTTACATAGTTCATTTACACCAAGTTACGTAATGGTACTTAATCTTGCGGCTAGGTATTCTTGGGAACAGTGTAAGGATATTGTTTTGAAAAGCTTTGCAAGATTTGAGATCTCTGAAGAAATTAAGTCCTTGTTGAATACCAAAAACCAGCTGAAAAAAACTTTGGAAAAGAAAAGAACGGATCCTGCAAAAAGCAAAAAAACAGAAAAAAAATTAGAAAAATTAAATAGAGAACTTGCTCAACTTGAATTAATACCTTGGCCAGACTTTGAACGTTCTGCAGAAGTTTTAATGAAGTTTGAGTATATGAACACAAATTTTCAACCCACTCCAAAAGGTATTTGGGCCGCCGATATTAGGGGAGACAATATTTTATTTTTATCTGAAATAATTCACTCAAAGATTTTGGATAAATTAACACCCTATGAATTATGTGGTTTCGTTTGCAGTCTAACTAGCTATGAAGCCCGTTGGAAGCAAAACAATCCAAACTCAAAATCCTGGGCAATAACTGAAGAAATAGAAAAAACAGCCAGAGATATTTTTGAGATTGTAAAAAGAATTGCCGAAGTTCAAAATGATTGTGATTTAATGGTGAAAATTCCCTTCACTCCCTCTTTTATTGAGCTGGGTTTTGACTGGGCTTGTAATTATGAATGGCAAGAACTTTTAGACAAATATAAGGCGGATGAGGGAGACTTGGTGAAAATTATCAAGCAAGCCTCCGATTTACTCAAGCAAATAACGGTATGTAGAGGAAGTTCTTTAGAGTTAATTAATAATGCAAATAAAGCTTTCGATTTAATTTATAGAACCCCGATAAAAGATGAATTGAGCAGTCAAGATTAAGAGTTTTTCATTTTATATTCAGTTTCCAAATGTTTCTCTCTTTAAAAGTTGTAACAATTAAATAATGTTTTAATATTCAAATATAAAAGAGGTCGATATTATGTCTTGGTTCAGCGGTATACCTATTTTGGGTGGATTGTTTGGAGGTAGTAATACCAATCAAAACGTTAAATCTACAGCAGAGAAAAAGGTTAAATTAGCAGATTCAAGCAACCCTTACAACATAAAATCTCGCAGATTAACTTTTGGTAATCGAACTTCCATTGGCTTTAACAAAGATACAAAGGGAATAGTAGAATTGATAAATGTTAGCAATGATCATGAAGCATCGATAGAAGCTTTAATGGCTTCTGCAGTAGCTGCAAATCTTTCACCAGAGATAATCAAAACTTACACAGAAATAAGAAATATATTGCAACAAAATCGTTCTACCCCTCTAAGAAGCTATGCGCAAGAATTTCAAAAATGGCAATACTTATCCAAATCAATTCAGTACAAGTTTTTAGCTTAAGAGGAGAAAAATAATATGAATCTTCAAATACCAATAAAAATGGGGGATAACTATGAGTTCAAAAACAATGTATCACCGGTTAAAAATCCTTTAATTAACCTTATAAAAAATGCCAATATAAGACAGCAGGCAATTAGAGGCTCAACAAATTATAGTGACACAAACCCTACAGTAATTATTAATCAACTTTCACAATCTTTAGAAGTCCTAAAAAATGTCAAGAGCACATTGAAAAATGTACCTCCTCAACAAAGGCAAGCTATAGTAAGCCACTTTGAACAAAAACATAAACTAACTGTTCAAAAAGTTCATTCTTTACTTAGCAAAACCGCTAGTAACAATCAACAAATAGGTAACCTCATTCAATCTGTGGGTTCAGCAAGGTTAGAACAAATAAATGGTTCCTCACCAGTACCTTTTCCGGTGTTGCGGCGACTAGCTCGTTCTACACCTGAGCAAGCTTACAACTTTGCAACAGGCTAAACTAAGCAATAAACCTACCACCAAGTTACATCCTTAGAGGAAGATGAAGCATCTTCCTTAGTTATCTGTGAGTTTGTATAACTTGGTAGTTTTGGTTTAAATATTTCCTTTGGTTTGTAACTTTCTTCTTTAGTAAGTTCCTTATTGTTTCTTGCATCACTCAAAAAGACTTTGTTTTTATCCGATCTAGTTTTTTCTGAGTAAGGATTGTTTCTTTGAACTTTATTTCTTGAATTTGTTCTTTTTCTTTGAGTATTTAACTTCATTGTGGAATTTGATGATTGGCTTTGATGAAAGTTTCTATCCGGTAATGGTGGATAGCCATTTGAGAAACTTTCACTAAGGTCATCATAATTTTGTTGGTTGGAGTAACTTCTAAAACTCTTATCAACTGTACTATTCAAATTATTCAAGTTGTTGTTATCTGAAAAGCTATAACTACTTGGTGAATGATATCTAGAGTGATTTGGATTATTAAAAGTTGGATCCGCTTTGTAATTTTGCTTTTGATTATAAGTATATGTTTTTGGTGATGGGCTGGTTTGCATTGCATTGGAAAATGCTTTTATTGGGGGTGAAAGAGTTACATTGAAAGAACCTTGAGTAGACGATAATCTGCCATAAGAACTAAAGGGAGCGTTTGATGGAATATTAGGATTTGAAGAGTGTTGTGAATCAACTGGAGAACGCTTTATAGTATCTCCCAGTTCTTCCTCACCACTTTTTATATCTTGGGAATAAGGAATAGAATCCCGGTTCAGCATTACCATAGAGAATGCTTTTCCAATTGTTTTTTCTGTAAATCTAGTGAGATAAGAGAACATCCACATCCCCAAGAATACCAAAAGCAACATAACACCAATGAGTTTAATTGCAGACGGTATTGTTTGATCTTGCACTTGAGTAGCTGCTTGAAGAATACCAATTAATAAACCAACTGCAGCAGCGGCAATAATAATTGGACCAGCCACTATCAGGATGGTCATTATTCCTTCCCTCAATGGCCCAAGCATCCAATTCACATGAAACTCTCCACAAGCCCCTTAATTATTAAAGACCAACCATCAACGGCAACAAAAATCATAAGCTTAAAGGGTAGAGAGATAATAGTGGGACTCAACATCATCATCCCTAAAGCTAATAAGATATTCGCAACAATCAAGTCAATAACTAAAAAGGGAACATAGATCAAAAAAGCTAAGGAAAAAGCAATTCTTAACTCTCCAAGGATGTGTGCACCAACCAACTCCGCAAAACCAATATCATCCACACTTTCTGGAATCGGCTTTCTAGATAAATCATAAAAAAACTTTATATCTTTTTCATCAACCTGTTCCAGCATTCTTTTTCTCAAAGGGTTGTAAGAAGAAACCATTGCTTGGCCTAGCGTTATTTCTTTTCTTGATAACGGAGCTACGGCAATATCGTTAATTTCTTGTAAGGTAGGCGCCATAATAAAAACCGTCAAAATTAAAGACAATCCTGTTAATACCAAAGTTGGCGGTATATTTTGAACACCAATGGCTTGCCTAATCAGAGCTAAAACAATAATAATCCTTAAAAACGGAGTTGTGGTTAAAACCATAAGAGGAATGAAAGTAACCAGAACTAAAAAGGCCAAAAACTGAAGACTTGGCTCAAGATTTTGAGGTAAAAGGCTATCTATTACTTGCGGTTCCATTAATGCTTCCTTTCCTGTTTAAAAAGTTTCTGAACCTGGGTTAATAGTTCTTCTCTATCAAAAGCTTTTGCATTGTTTTTAACATCAATCGGCTGGAGCTTATCTTTATCATAAGAAGCCAGTAAATTAGTTTGATTTGAAGATACACCAATTAATAAAATCTCTGATTCTGACACTTTTACTAAATGAATAGAATTTGCTTGGGAAAGAATTATCGAGTCAAGCCTTTGAAGGTAAACGTTATTTTTAAAAGAGAAACCGCCCGATTTTACTTTTAAAAGCCAAACCGATAGACCCCACAGAAATAGAAGTGGTACTAAGCACAATACAAATTTTTTGAGGATTTCATCTTCCACCAAAGCGAAAAGTCTTAAAGGAAGTTATGTTAATGAATAATAGTATCTCAAATGTAGTTGTTGAGTACATAGTCCTTAAGCTAATTATGAAATATATAGCAAAACTAAATCATTAAGTTCTTCAAAAAGAAAGAGCCTCAAAATAAAATTCTTGAGGCTCCAAACTCAATTGTTTTCTAAGTATTCTCTTACCAGAGACCTCTAACTGGTTGCTTATATTGAGGAATTTGAGGAGGTGCAATCGGTGCAGGGGGTAGATATCTCCTATAAGGAATTGGTTGTGGAAAATATGTTTGATTCATTCCCATCGCGTAGCATCCAGATGGACTACCAATGTAGAAATCTCCACTACAATGAGGTTGAACTGGTCTTTTTACTCTTGAAGTACCCCAATTTGCACCTAAAGAGCCTGAGACTGCTCCATCATCACCAACACCTTCACTAAATCCAAAGGCTGCTCCTAAACTTGTTCCATAACTTCTAATTGTTTCAGCGAATGCGCAATTAACATTTCCAACAATGTTGGCTCCATTTCTAGCTGCCATCCTGGATAAGGAAACTAAAGCCGCCTCCGTTGTGGCGTATTCTTCCATAAAGACATAGCCAGTACCGATGTAAGTCACGCACCCAGGAGGTAATTTTGTATTAAGACCGCAGGCTATAACAGCTCCGCCAGCAAAGGCACCTCCTCCGGGAGCACCAGAGGCAATAAACTCTCTTTCATCATAAATCCCAAACAATCTATCTTTTATTCCTCTTTTTAGAAAAGCTCCGACATTCACTATTCTGCAAGCACTAAAAGGTGAACCATCATTAATAGTTTTACTGCAATGGAAAAGTATATTTGGAGGGGTGAAATTCCAAGGACCGTTAAATAAATGCGTATTAGCAAAAGCACTAGGAGAACCAACTACAGTAGCAATGGCTCCGCCACCACTAGTACCAGGCCCTATTATTCCAGCTTTATTATTAACTTGAATTTGATTTAAGTTTTGAGATGCATTCTGCAACTGGATCTGGTTGTTGTTATTTGTGTTAGAAACCGGCGAATTTGTTACGTTGTCTCCAATTGCAACGTTAGCCTGTGAAAAGGCTTCTTGACTGTTAAAGAATGTAAAACAGGCGCATGCTAGAACTCCAAGGGTCAAGCACTTAAAATTTGTTTTTTTATCAGAAAAGCCTAACAATTTTATTTCTCCATCTCATTCCTAAGAAGCTAAGACTAATAATTTGTTCCTAACCCCTTAATATTTATAGATTTCTAAATTCGATTTACCCTAAGAAAAAAATTATTATCAAGCAGTTATATAGTAATTTCTATAAATGTTCGGATAATCCTATGTCTTAACCCTTGTTCTTAAAGGTTTTAGGACTATAAAGCTTGATAAATAAAGACGCCTAAAAGATTTACTTGAAATCAGTAAATCCTCCAAAGAATGCAGAGATGAAAGTTAATACTCAATCCATTTTGCATTTGCGTTGTTATAGTGTAAAAACAAAGATACAAACATTTTTTTCTAGACATTTTCTAGTACAAATGGATTGTAATTCGTTTCATAATCGTAGAAATCTTCTTTTTCAGCTTTTTTTAGCCAATCTACTATTGCGTAAGTTAAAGGTGTTGCGAAAACTTCCCATGTGACCTTGCCGATATAATTTGCCAGCATTATTTGTCCTAAAAGTATTAAAGGAAAATCCGGGTTACCTAAAAAGGCTAACGGATAAAAAATCAACGTATCCATAGCCTCACCACATATTGTTGAGCCAATTGTTCGGCTCCATAAAAATGAACCTTGAGTAAACATTTTCATCTTGGATAATACGAAGGAGTTTATGAACTCACCAGTTGCAAAAGCGATTATTGAAGCACATGCTATTCGCCAACTTATATTAAAAACTTCTTCATATGCTTCTTGATGAGACCAATTGTTAGCGGGTGGCATCTTGACTATAATCTGCACCATAATAGTCGCAAAAATAAGCGCTCCGAATCCACTCCAAATAACCTTACGGCTTGGTGAATAACCATAGACTTCAGTTAGAACATTACCAATTAGATAAGAAATTGGAAAAAAAATGATTCCGGTGCCAATTGGGAAAGAAGCAAAATTGTTTCCCGAAAATGGATTAATAATTGTTATCTGAGAAACCTTAGCAGCCCCTACCAAATTGATTACCAGGAGTATGCAAATAAAAAGAGCTTGAATATAGCTTAAGTATCTATACTGTATTCTACGAGGTTGCGTCATTTAGAGGCTGTGTAAAAAAGAGAACAAGATTCTTTAAGATAGAAATAACAAAGAATATGAAACTGAGTTAACCGAAGTTCAATGGAATTGTATCAGGAGGATTCATTCATGAGTAAAAAACGAAATTGGAAGGCTTTCAATTATTAAGTTTGGATCAATAATTAGAAACATTTACATAGACTTTTGAATAGTCAACAGATTAGTAAGCATCTATTTAGCTAGCATTCCTCAATTTTATTTAGTGATAAATCAAGCTTTAATACTGGAATCTAAGATCTATTTTGTAACTATTCAATAGAGTTTATGGTTTATTTCCCTTTATCTTTTATATTCAATTAATGAACGAGAAATTATTTATAAAGCAAACTAGCTTTTATTCACTGATAACTCCTGAGACAAGGTGATGCTTGCTGTTTCAATTTTATCTGTCAAAGCTCTCGGGTAAATGCCTAGAAACAAACTTAGTGCAAGAAAAGAGCTTAAAACGAGCACTTCTGATGATTTAAGATCCGTGAGATTGGACCATTTTGGCATTTCATTACCAAAGAAAATTTTTTTAGCGAGCCAAAGCATATAAGCGGCCGTGATAATGACCCCAATTGTGCTGAATGCCGCAGAAAGTTTCACATAAGTTGGAACATCTGCTGAGAAAGCAGAATAAAAAACTAAGGATTCTCCGACAAAGCCTGACAAAGCAGGTAAGCCGAGATTAGCCATTGCTAAAGCAAGGAAGAAAAAGAAAAATATAGGCATTTTAGTTGCAAGACCACTAAAGTTGGATATAAGTCTTGTGTGAGATCTTTCATAAATTACTCCAATAAGCATGAACAAACCCGCGCTTATTACTCCGTGACTGAACATCTGGAAGATTGCACCATTTATTCCTTGTGGAGTTAAAGTTGCTAAGCCTAACAGTATGAAGCCCATATGGCTTACGCTAGAATAGGCTATAACTCTCTTCATATCGTCTTGTGCAAGACAGTAAATAGCTGCTCCCAAAATATTTACGGCTCCGACTGCAGCTATGATTGGTGCTAATTCAACCAATGAATATGGGAAAAACTCAGTAGCAAATCGAATTAAACCGTAACCACCCATTTTTAATAGTATACCGGCTAAAAGCATTGATATTGGAGTAGGAGCTTCAACGTGTGCCTCTGGAAGCCAGGTGTGTAATGGTATAGAAGGTAGTTTTATACAAAAGCCGACGAGAAATAGAACGAATATCCATTTTATAAAGTCTAAATGTTGGCTTAGTGGACCTTGTTCTTGAAGAAGTCTAAAATTATAGGCTGATTCTGCCATAGAGAAGGTTTTAGCTCCCGATAACCAGAAAAGTAACAAAATACCTGCTAGTAAAAGTGCGCCTGCAATAAAAGTGAAAATTAAAAACTTATTGGCTGCTTTTAGTCTATTTTCACCACCCCAAATTGATATTAAAAGATACATGGGAATTAATTCGAACTCCCAAAAAACAAAAAAGAAAATTAAGTCTTGAGCCAGAAATACTCCTAATACAGCAGTTGTAAGAAGGAAAAGTAAAGAGTAATAAAGTTTTGGCTTAGTTTTTTTTGCAATAGACCCACTCGCAATGATGGTTGGAGGAAGTAAGATACCAGTTAAAAGAACCATGGAAACTGATAGTCCATCAACTCCCAGTTTGAAAGTTGAAACATCTCCCAGCCATTTATATGATTCTATGAGTTGTAAGCCGGATTGGTTAGGAACAAAACCAATATAAAAAATAATGAGACTTAAGGCTAAGATAACTCCCGAAAAAATTAAGGACACTTTTTTACAATCGATTGCTACTTCTTCATCGGAGCGTCCTTCCGCTGGAATGAAAGAAACTACTATTGAAGCTAGAACAGTAATTGCTAACAGAAAACTTAAAATTGGCAAGTTGAAAGAATCCATAATTAATTAGAATTATTTAGATTGAAGTTTTGTAAAAATTCAACATTAAGGATCGCAAATTTTCCTTTTTTGAGCAATTTTCAATTATCTAATGTTCAGTAACTCAAAGAAAATTTATTTGATGGGGGTTTTAAATGTTACTCCCGATTCGTTTTCTGATGGTGGAGAGTATTTGAGTCTCGATAAGGCTGTCGAAAGAGCCGAAAAGTTGATCCAAGATGGTGCTGAAATAATAGATATTGGTGCTGAATCTACAAGACCAGAAGCAAATTTAATTTCATCTGAGCAAGAGTGGAGTAGATTGGAAGACACTCTCAGAAAAGTTAATGAAATAATACTCAATAGAAATGAACCAGAATTAATACTTTCAATTGATACAAGGAAAAGAGAGGTGGTTGAGAAGACCTTAGGTTTCCTTTCTAGAATCATAGTTAATGATGTAAGTGCTTTAGAAGATGAAAATGCAGGAATTGCAAAGCTAATTGCTAAGAGGCCAGATTCATATATAGTTATAAATCATCACCGTGGAATCCCACCTACAAAAAATAATCCCAAAGCTAACCCACAAATTATTCATGAATTGATTCGTTTTTTTTCTTCAAAGATTGAGCTTGCAGAGAAATTGGGTGTTCAAACAAAACAAATTATCCTAGATCCTGGACTAGGTTTTGGGAAAGGATTGAAAGAAAACTTATTGATAATAAAAAATTTAGAGGAGATAAGAAAATACTTTCAACTTCCAATCATGATTGGAGCTTCGAGGAAAAGATTTATAAAGGAGTTATGGGGTGATGCTGGACAAGATTGGGGAAGCTTAGTTGTTAGCGCTTTGGGAATTAAAGCTGGGGCAAATATAATTCGCTGCCATGAGCCCAAATTTTATAAACCTTTAAAATTAGAATTTGACCTAATTGACTAGTTGATTAGGTCAAATTCTATGGAGATCAATATATGTGACTTTGGCTGAAGAAAATATTTAAATTATTTACTATGAACTCAATGAATTTGTTTGCCTGATTCCTTAATTGTTCCCAGAGTCCAGGGATGTTGAAGATAATTAGCAAACAAACTAATGGTAGATAAGAAATATTGTTCAAAGAGCGTAGGGGTGGAAAAATTTCTTGAAAAATATGGAATCCATCTAAAGGTGGTATTGGCAATAGGTTAAAAAAGCAAAGAATAAAATTTAAGATTGCCCCAATATAAAAAACGAAAATTAAGTTTTCATTCATCCTGTTTTCAATTAACCAGTTTTCTTTCGAAGCTAAAAATATTAAAGACGAAAACACAACACACAGAACTATATTTGATAAAGGACCTGCTGCTGAAACAATGATATTACTCAGCTTTCCATTCTTAAACTTTGATGGATTTACTGGCATTTGACCCCAAGAAATACCGAATAAAATTAAGAAAATTACTCCTGACCAGCCCATATGTGTGACAGGGTTGAGTGTTAAATGTTGGAGTTCTTTTGGCGTATCGTCTCCTTGAGAAATCGCTGCATACCCATGCGCCAACTCATGAATGGTGATAGATAACAGCACAACTAAAATAGTACTGGAAAATGTTAGTGGGTCAGTGAAAAGCCTCTCAATAAAAAGCATTGTGAAATTTTGTTTACTTTTAGATAAAAGCTTAAGATAAAGCTTTAGATTTTTTCATTCAAGCTTTCATCATAGCCTGTTAGTTCTAAATATCCGCTGCCAATTTTCTTTCCTGATACTCTGTCAATAACCTTAATGGCACCTTCCCAATAATTAACCGCTGTACTTTTTTGTGTCGTTAGTTCCTGATTGAACATTTTTGGAATAACTTTTAATCCTAAATTGAGTTTTGGAATTGTTATCTCCCACTCTAAAGGATATTCAATGTTGGTTTTTGGGCTTTTCCACTTCTTTTTTCCTTTGAGATAAAGCTCCGATTTTTTAAGATGAGTGACTTCTCCATTATTGGAAATGTAGCTGGCACTGGAAAATTTTGAGGTTTTGCCATTTTTTTCTCTAATTTGGTAAATCATCAAACTGCTCTCATCACTGAACTGTATACTGAACCAATCCCATCCAACTTGCTCCTTCTCTAGTTGGCTTGATCCAAATTCATGATCCATCCAGCTTTTACCAACAACATTTAATTCTTTTCCATTTATATTGATCTTTCCTGAGGTTTCTATTAACGGGAAAGAGTAATAATGACTTGCACAACTTTTACAGCTTCCTTTCCTACTTATTCCTTCACCTTGAATTCCATGAATAATTGGGTTCGTTAATGGTTGAAGAGTTAAGTTGATTGAGATGCCATCTTGTTCAGCCTTGAGTATGTGCTTCTCTATATTAGGGAAAATATTTGTTGACCAATTGCCATTCCAAATAAAAGTTTGTTCAATGCCAGCTTTGGATAATATTGAACGATTTATTTTTTCAAAATGATAAAACTTCTTTTTTTCAATATCCGAGACTGCGAAGTGAGCGGCGTAAATTGAGTTTCCATTAGGCTCTAATCCAATTCTGAAGAAAGTAAGTTGATAACCGTATTCGCTTTTTGTTCTTGGTGAAAATAAATTTCCAGTGTAATACCACCACTCGGTTGAAAACTGAGAATGAGATGAATGATCTTTTGGAAATTGATACCAATAACCCGGCTCTGCTGATGAAAATGGTGATGTATTTTGTGTTGATTCTGTCTTTTTGCTGATTGATGGGGAGGAACTTATAAAACAAAAAAATAATGTTGAGAAACTAACAAGGAATAAAAAGGTTCTATTAAAAAGTGTTAAAAAGTATGTAAGCAAAGTAATTTTTAAGTTTTTTTCTCTGTAAGCAACAATTAATTGTATAAATAATAAGAACTCTAATGCTTAGCAACTGAATATAATCGGTTAACTTCTAAATTCCTAACTTTTCAGATAAAAGTGTTTTCAATTAAATCTATAAGAAAAATTTTTGTTTTTGTTCTTTTGATCGGTTTATTTATAAGTTTATTTGTAAATTTTTCTGCAAAAGCTTTCTACAATAACAGTGTTTATCGTCCTCAGGTTCCGAGTGGTAGATATCAAAAAATAGGTACTATTTCACCGATAAGAGTTGCAAAGAAAAATTCTTTAAACAAAACCAAAGCTTCGCAAGCTGTAATTTTACTCCCTGGCTTGAATTCAGCTAAATTATCTAATGAATTATATGAATGGAAGAACTTTTGGGAAGCGTGGAATGAGGCGGATATTGATTCGGAATTAAAAGAAAAGTATAAATTTTTTGTATTTAGATATGAAGGGTGGGATAGTTTACACGAATCATCGAAAATTCTCACTCAAGGAATAAAAGAAATTCTGGAAAAAGAGCCCAATATAAAGTCAATAAATTTTATTGGGTACAGCCAAGGCGGTATGATTCCAAGGATTATTTTCATTAACAATCCTGAGATTGCTTCAATAACCAATAAAGTTCAAACCCTAGCTTCTCCTCACCAAGGAAGTATTGCCTTAACAAAAAAACTTACTCTGGATAGCATCGAAACTCAAAACCCAATCGCTAAGTCAAAAAATAAATTAGCTTTGAGGGTATTTAGTAACTGGTACAAACATGCATATCTTGAGCAAGCTTGGACGGATTTTGATGGCGCCTTACCTCCATCGGCAAATTACAAACCACCTGAAGAAGCGGTGAATTTTCCTCAACCAAATGATTTAAGTAAATTTTTTACCTATGCGTCTTATATTTTTCCTCCTAGGATGAATGATTTTGAAAGTAAGTTTGGAATATTTTTTGGTGAAACTATTCCTCGGCTTTTATGGGACAGAAGAGCTGGAATGAAGGAATTGAATAGATGGATGGCAAAGAGAATATATGAAGATGAAGATTCCAGAGTTCGTGATAATCATCGATTGAACGATGGTGTGACGCCTTTATCCAGTGCTTTATGGGCTAGGCTTTGTAAGCCGGATGAAGAACAACCGGATAATTGGAAGAAACTTTTTCCAACAAATAATTATTGCCCAAGTACTCATGTTCACAGGGCCTTTTATGGTGTTGACCATTTAATGTGGAGAGAATCAACCGCTGCAAGAAAAAAGGTTAAAGATTTACTCAATCCGGGTCTAGAAAAGAGACCGGTTTATTCATGGGTTATTGAAGATCTGGTCGGTTTGCACTCAATTAATTGAATTTAAAAATATAGTTTTAGTTTTGTTTGAGACTTGTACCGAAGATGTATCTTATTTTCTTCCGTATATGTCGTCGAATCTAATAATGTCATCTTCACCTAAATAACTACCCGATTGTACTTCAATTAGATTGAGATCTTCTGAACTTGGATTCGATAGACGATGTTTAGCTCCAAGAGGAATGAAGGTTGATTCATTTTCCTTAAGCTTAAAAGTTTTTTCATCTATTGTTACTTCTGCGGTTCCGTTCACAACTATCCAATGTTCCGCTCTATGGTTATGCATTTGAAGGGATAGCTTTGCTTTTGGTTTTACTACTATTCTTTTTACTTGAAAATTCGGTCCTTCATCTATTGTTTGATAACTGCCCCAAGGGCGATATACCTTAGTATGGTAATCGCATTCTCGTCTTTTATCATTCTTTAAATCTTCAACTATCTTCTTGATCTTGGATTCGCTGCCGAATTTGGATACTAGAACAGCATCATCCATTTCCACAATTGACAGATCTTTTACCCCAGTAGCAACTAAAAGTCTTCCATTGGAGCTTAAGTAGCAGTTCTCAACATCTTCTATGTATACGTCTCCTTCAATGGTATTACCTTGGTCGTCAGAGTTGGATACATTTCTAATAGCTTTCCAAGAGCCAACATCTGACCAATTAATTACTGTTTCAGAAAGAACTAATTTATCCGATTTTTCCATAAGTGCATAATCGATGGAAATAGCCTCTTGGTCTTTGTAAGATTTTTCATCTAGCCTTATAAAATCGAGATCTGAGGATGATTTGCTTAGTGAATTCTCTGCTGCATTAACTGTTTGTGGTGAATATTTTTTGAGTTCATCCCACATTACCTTCGGCTGGAAAAGCAATATACCGCTATTCCAATCGTATTCTTTTGAGTTGATGAATTGTTTAGCTAGGTTGAGATCCGGTTTCTCTGTGAATTTATCAACTTTGAAGATATTGTTTTCGTTAAGTTTTTTTCCCTTTTTTATATATCCAAAACCAGTATCTTCGTATATTGGTTTAATACCAAAAGTCCCTATAAAGCCATCTTTTGCAAAAGATTCTAGATTTTTAATTGAATTGGCTAGCTCGCTTAAATTCTCAATGTAATGATCCGAAGGTAAAACGAGCAAGAATGTATCATCATTTTTATCTAGTTCCATCAAAGAAGCTATTGCAATGGCTGGGGCTGTATTTTGGGCAACGGGTTCTAAAACTATAATTGCTCCCATGGACATTTCTCGAGACTGCTCAGCCACTAGAAATCGATGATCTTTGTTTGCAATAACAACAGGTTTTTGAATTTTTAATCCAAATTCTGTTGCAAGAATACGCAATCTATCTAAAGTTTGCTGAAATAGAGTGTAATCGGAGTTGATTTTGATAAATTGCTTTGGATATGAAGTCCTGGACAATGGCCATAGCCGAGTGCCTGAACCTCCAGAAAGAATAACGGGGATTATTGTCATTCGATTATTCTAATATCTAGCAAAAAAATTTATGTAAGTCAGAAAAAATATGTAATAATATGATTTGAGTATTTACGTGTCTGGCTGATTTACATATTTTAATGAATAGTTTGAATATAAAAGCATTAGCAAAGGAAGCGCAATTGCAATGGGTAGTCAAAGCTGGTCTTTATAGGTATTCTCCTTTTGATGAGCGTCCAGATCTGAAATTGCCAGGTTTTTAAGTTAAACATAGTTTTAGAACACTTGAAGGCAAAGAGGTGGGGGCAAAAGTTCCATTGGAGGTAGGGAACCTTGGTGTAAGTCTAACTAGGCATGATGCTGTCTCTCATGGTTCCAGTGTTACAGACGCTACTGATCTTGGAGAACTAGTTAATTGTTGTTTTCATTATCTTTTGAATGGTGAATATATTGGGCTTAATACTCCTCAAGAAGATGAAGAAGAAAAATATCGGAGGTTTTGTGGTCCACTAAATGTACACTTAAAGCAAGTTTTAGGCGAAAGCGTGGATATGCTGAAGAAAATTCATGAGGGGTTAGATGCTGCACACTCTCTATATTTGAAGCCTTTATTGGCTCGAAAGGGACAAAACCTTAAATATAATCTTCCCGCAAGCGAGTGTAAAGAAATATATGTTGTACCGGCACCATATGTGACAACTTTGTTAAAAGCTTACGACTCTTTTTTTGAAGAATTTCAAGGAGCTAGGTTGTCTATATCGGATTTATTCAGACTTGGAGATGGATAATTGAAGGAGTTCTTTAATTAGAACTTTAAGTTATTTCATTTATTCAAATGTTGTTAGTTTTGTTTTTACTTCTTTAATAGCTTGCCAGGCTTGCCATTTAGGGCTTCCTTCGTTCTTTGAAGGATTACGTAATAAATAGGAAGGATGATAGAAAGGCATTATTAGGGTATTAGAGAGTAGATCTCCTTCTCCTTCAATCCACTTACCGTGGAGTTTCGTGATTCTTGGGTTCTTCATCTGTAACAGACCAATTAGTGCGGTAGAACCTAATAGAAGAATTATTTTAGGCTTTATGAAGTCAATTTGTGCTCTTAAATATTTTGTACATTGTTCAGATTCGTTTTGAGCTGGAACTCGGTTATTTGGAGGTCTGCACTTAACAATATTGCAGATATAAGTTTCTTTTTGTCTATCAATTTGGACCGCTTCCAAAATTTTATCTAGCAATTGACCTGCTCTTCCAACGAAGGGAAGACCTTTTAAGTCTTCTTGTTCACCGGGGCCTTCTCCGATGAGCATTAACTTTGCATCAGGATTGCCATCGAAAACAACAACATTGGTCCTTGTTTCACAAAGAGAACAGTTGTTACACTCAAGAGCTTTGGAATTCAATTCATCCAAAGAGCTAAAGCTGTTATCTTTTGTTGGCCAGGTAATATCTTTATTTGCGATTTTATTTATTGCTCCAAAAGCTCTTTGTTTTTCTTCTAGCAAGTTTCCTTGAAGAGTTTCCATTTTGAAACCTTTTTAAGTTCGAGTTGAAATTCGAGGATTTGAAAATTGTAAATCTAAAGTCTTAAGATTTGTAAATTCAGATATGAATTTGATTGTTTTCATGAATTTAATGCAGCTAATCAAGATTAGACAAATAAAATAAAGGAAATAAGACACCTAATTAAAGTTAATATAGAATCATAAGTAACCTTGGCTGAACAAAATCGTTAATAATTGTCAAATGTCATCAAGAATAGTAAGAATATTTCAAACCATAGTTTGTAGCAGTTTAATATTTTTTTTAGCATCTTGTACCCAGAAACAAGAAGTTGAACCGATTGAAATCCCAGTAGTTCCTAAAGATAAGGTTGTAGTTTATTTTATAAAAGCGCATAGTAAGAAGGCAAAGTTGGAAGTTGTCTATAAAACCTTGAGTAAAAAAGAAGCTGACAAGAAATTGTTTTATGCTATATCTCATCTGGTTAAAGGGCCAAGCGAAGATGAAGTACATAGAAAAATAGGAACTGAGATTCCTCGAGGAACCAGGTTGCTCTCCTATAGAAATAAAAAAGACAAAGCGATCTTAAATTTGACAGATCAATTTCGTTCGGGAGGTGGTTCCAGAACCATGATAATGCGCTATAAGCAGCTTTACTATACTGTTGCTGCTAATGCAGGAGAAAAGCCGGTTTATATTTTAATCGAAGGTAAACCCTTTAAGAGACTTGGAGGAGAAGGCCTCATAACAGATGACCCGATATATGATGGACAAAAGTAAATTATGAAGATTTTATTAGCCAAACCCAGGGGCTTTTGTGCGGGAGTTGATTATGCAATTGGTATAGTTGAAGAGGCTTTGAGGCTTTTTGATGAACCAGTTTACATACTTCGTGAAATAGTTCACAACAAACAAATAGTTCAAGAACTCTCTGGAAAGGGTGCTAAGTCGATCCAATCAATTGAAGAAATTCCCAAAGGATCAATAATAATTTTTAGTGCTCACGGAGTACCTCCAGAATTTCATACAAGAGCAAAGAAACAAGGTCTTTATGTCTTGGATGCTACCTGTCCTTTGGTGAGAAAAGTTCATCTTGAGGCGATTAAATTTGCGAGGGATGGTTACACAATTTTATACATTGGCCATAAAGGTCACGAGGAGGCTGAAGGCGTTATTGCCGAAGCTCCTGGTTCAATGATTCTTATAGATAACAAGGAAGAAGCTTTAAAAGTAAGTCCTTTTCAAACTAATAAAATAGCCTATTTGACTCAAACTACTCTTAGTGTTTCTGAAACAACTGAAATAATTCAAATACTCAAGGAAAGATTCCCCAATATAGTGGACCCTCCAAAAGAAGATATCTGTTATGCAACAACTAATAGGCAATATGCTGTTAGTTTCTTAGCAAAAAAAGTTGATTTAGTTTTGGTGTTGGGCTCTCAAAATAGCTCCAATTCTCAAAGGCTTAGAGAGCGTGCAGAGAATATCGGTACTAAAGCATTTCTGATTGACAATAAGGAGCAAATTCAAAATGAATGGCTAGCCAATATAAACTCAGTGGGAATTACTGCTGGAGCATCCGCCCCGGAAAAGCTAGTTCAAGAAGTAATTAATCATTTGAAGTGTGAATTTCCAGAATCTGTGTTCGAAGAGATTGAACCTATTAAAGAAGAAATGGTTTTTCCAATTCCGGATTTAGTAAAAAAGATAGGAAGTCAAAAAGCTACCTTTAATTTAGCTTAATTTGTGTTGAATTTTAATGCCTTGAGTTTGTTTAAGCTGTCGCTAAAAACTTCAATTAATTTGTTAATTTCTTCAGTTCCCACTGATACTCTCACTAAGCTTTTTGATACTCCGCATTGTTCAACAAATTCTAATTCTTGGTAGTGAGCTAAAAGTGTATAAGGGCAAGCTAAAGTGTAGCTAGTTCCTAGACTTGGTCCTTTTGATACTTCTAGATTGTCATAAAAAAGCGGGGCTGAAACTTCGGGATTCTTGAATTCAATTGAAAATAACCCCCCATAGCCAGAGTTAATTTTGTTGGAGAATTTTTTGTAATTATCAACATCCACAAACTTTGGGTAATGTATTCTCTCGATTGAATCTTGATGGGTGAGAAAATCACAGAGTGTTTCGGCGTTTTTATTAATTATTTTCATCCTTTCTTCAAAGTCTTGGCAATTTGTTAATAATACGTCTGCATCTTCAAACCACAATAAATCTTCATATTCGCTAGCAATAAGATTGAACAGCTCATCGTAAAATTGGCTTTGCCCTGACAAAACTAAAGAACCAGCTATTGTGTTTCCCACCCCACTAAAAAACTTGGTTAGGCTAGTTACCAAAATATCGATATGTTCAACTAAATTCGCATTTGCAAAAGTTGCTATTGTGTCATCAACTACTATTGGAAAGTTATATTGTTTTGATAGTTGAACTAATTTCTCTAAATCAACGCTTCTTAACAATGGATTAGTAGGAAATTCTGTGAATAGTCCAGCAATCTTTTCCTCCTGTAAAAGAAACTCTAAAGCTTTTAAATCTTCTTCATCACCTTTGTGGAAAAAATGGACTCCTCCTGAAAATTTTTCTTGAATCTTCAGCGTGTCCATATAGGGGAATCCAAACTGAACTGTTTTTAATTTATTTTTTGAAGAATTCCTCTTCTGAAGTATGCTGTGAATGAAAAATATTGCAGCCATTCCGCTTGGAAATAAACGGATATTTTTTGTATCTTCACCGGTGAGGTTTGAAATTTTTGTTTTTATTTTTTCTTTAGAACTTGTTGATAGTTTGTTGACTTTTTGTATTTTATTTTCGAGAACTTTCAAACAATATTCTGCTTTTCTGGAAGAAATTATCTCTCCAGAATGCTGCCAATAAGCTTTTAAAAGATGTACGTTATCTTTTGAAGTGATGACGATAAAGAGGTTGAGTCCTTTTTGAACTTCAAAGATGTCAGCTTTACCTAGATTATCTAAAACGAATTGCTTTGCTCTTTCGGCAGCTGATTTGGATGGAAAAACAAAATATGCTTCATTTCCATCACTTTCGCGAAGAGTTTTATGTTGACTATAACAATAATCAAATAGCTTTTGAACCAGTGGATGGATTACAAATCTTGGATAGCCCAATTGCAACTGACTAATTACTCTATCTTCTTTTTCTTCATATCCAATAACATCCATCCATTTAGGTAGACTAACGGAAACTGCATGGTCAGAGTGAGGTATCGGTTCTCCTAAACTGTTCATGGATTTAACTTGAAAAAGGTATATGTATAGTTTATCGGATTGAATTCGTACGGTTCTCTTTTATTTACGTTTCCATTTTTTATTAGTAGCGTTATCAACTAATTCAAATCTTAAATTGAATGTTCCGTCAGGTAGCTCAATTGTGGCTATTTTTATATCCTTTCCTAGTGACAATATACTTTCTGCGTAAGGTTTGCTCTCGATTAGTAATTTTGCAGCCCACTCAGCTTCTTCTTTTGTTTGTAATCTGCTAGACTTACCACCAATAACGTGATTTGAATATGATTCTTGATAGTACTTATTGTCTAAATAATCATTTAAAGTTGTAACTCTCTCCAGGGGAGAACTAAGCCTGCCATTGGATATTGTCGTACTATCAATTGCAAGAGAAGCTATTTGAAATTCTTTTGTAGTTGCTACTGGATAATAATTTCCTTTCACTTCGATTAGTTGAGCTAACATTTCAGACAACTCATTGAGAACAACGTCATCTAGTTCCCCCAAACTTAAGTAAGCATTCTCAATTAGCATAAATCCATATGAGCTTAGTCCATTTAAACCTAAAGCTAACTCGCTATTAAAATCTGATGAAAGAAATATTGGAACATCTGTTTCTTTGCTGATTAGTTGGAGTAATTGCACATAATATGAATTCCCTGATATTTTCTCTATAAAATCGCTTTGTTCGTTTGTTATTTTCTTATCGGTTAAATAGAAAATGTTTTCTGTGTTTTTTATTGGTAACTGTATTTTTTTATACAAATCATTATTGAGAACTGACTTTTGCAGTTGTTCATAACCTTTACTCACTGTCCAGTTTTTTGTTTTCCAATTTTCTATGGTTTCTTTCAAAGCTTTGCTCAATGGTAATTTTTGTGAAGGAGTTTTATCTGGAAACTTTTGATAAAGACCAGCAGCACCTCCTTCCAAAACGGCTTTTTCAATTTGCTTTGCCATTTGAGGGTTGAGTTTTGCAAATGAAACAATGTCATCAATTACTCTGTAAATTGTGCTTAATTTCGTTGAAACTTCGGTTTTTGAACTCTTGAATGTTTTTAACTTGGAACTTGTTCCAAAGGTATTGGTTGAGAAAGTGTCTTCCTGGAGGCCTGTGCTCTTTTTTAATCTGCTGAGTAGATAATAAGCTGTTTTTTTCGTTAAACTGCCGGATTCAACTAGACGAAATAGCTCCTCTGTAGACGGCCTAAATACATTAAAGTCTTTTAATTCTTTTGTGGTATTTCTAAGATTATTATTTGTAAAAGCCCTTTTTAATGAAGTCCCAGCTCCATTTATAGAATCACCCATAAAGTCAACCCAAGTTCAGCCCAACTATAAATTCCCTTTAATAATAAGTATTGCAGTAAATGATTTTGAAATGATTATTAAAGCTTTAAATTCCTTTTAAATTCTTCAGTTGAACCTATAAACTGGTTGGCTTTTTAAGTTATTCAGGAAGCCTCAAGAAAACTTTTTTGGGCCTTCTAATATTTTTTTACCTGTTTCTTCTGCAATACCTTTAAGCATTCCATTGAAAACTATGAAATGGAATGGTGTAACTAAATACCAGTAAATTAGTCCTAGAAGTCCTCTAGGTAAGAATCTGGCAATTTGTTTCAGTTCAACTTTACCATCACCAACCTCTTCAATAACTGAGTCTAAAATTGCTTCACCGGGCAACTTCATTTCAGCTACTAGCAAAAGTCTTTGATTCCTTTTTAAGTCAGCAACTCTCCAAAAATCGAGAGCATCTCCGGGTCTTAGATCCATGTCATGTCTTCTTCCACGTTTTAAGCCAACCCCTCCAATTAATCCATCCATGGCTCCTCTCAATTTCCATAACCAATCACCTTGATACCAGCCATTCCTTCCACCAATTTTAATTAATGGCTCCCAAACATCTTCTTTACTTGCTTCAAGAACAATTTTCCTTTTATCTTCAAATATTGTGCCTCCGGCCCATTCAGGGTCTCCGTAATAAACCCACTCGGGTGGGTAGCTATAGCCTGCGTCACTCCAGTGGCTCTCAACTTGTTGCATTTGCAACCGTTTAAGTGCTTTTTTTATAGCATCTCGACAGCTCAAAAGTTCTTGAGGAATTAATTTTCTAATTTCCTGATTTTCACAAATAACTTTATTCTTTAATCCTTCTGTTAATGGAATTGCCATTGATGAGGGGATTGGGGTAATTAAGTGAATCCAGTGAGAACTGAGCCAAGGAGTGAAAACTGGCACAGGAATAACAAATCTTTGAGGGAGTTTAGCTTCTTCTTCGTAAATTTTCATTAAATCTCTGTAGTTGACAATCTCTTCTCCACCAATATCAAAAGATTTGCCAATTGTCTCTGGAACATCTAAGCATCCTATTAAATAATTTAATACATTCCTAATCGCAATCGGTTGAGATGGCGTATTCACCCATTTCGGAGTAATCATTAATGGCAATCTATCAACTAAATATCTGAGTATTTCAAAAGAAGTGCTTCCAGAGCCAATAATCATAGCTGCTCTCAAAATAGTTACTGGAACTTTTCCTGATTTCAGTATTTCCCCTACTTCTATTCTCGATTCTAAATGTGGACTTAATCTTTCTTTTTTATCTGAATTGCCTAAGCCTCCCAAATAAATTATTCGTTCTATTTCATTTTGCTCCGCAGCTTTAACCATATTCTTTGCTGCAACTCTGTCGGCCGATTGGAAATCCTTTTTATTAGAATTCATAGAGTGTACAAAGTAATACACTGTAGAACATCCTTTTAGAGCGTGAGTTATTGACTCTAAATCGTGCAAATCACCCGCTACTATTTCTAGATTCTTGTTTTTTGCCCATGGCCTGGACATTAACTTTGTTAATGATCTGGAAACCGCTCTCACCTTATAGCCTGAGTCGAGGAGACGCGGTATCAATCTCGCACCAACATATCCAGTGCCTCCAGTAACTACTATTGGCTTTGATTTATCCATTGAAATGTTAAATGACTTTAATACTAATTATAAATAGCTTGAAATCAATAATTAGCCTTTACTTCCATAATTAAGTTCTGCCCAAGTCTTCCCAAATATTTATTGTATCTGGGAAAAACTCTTTAGCTTGCGCAAGCATAACTTTTGCGTATTGTTGTATTTCCCATTGAGCATCTTGATGGTCTCTCAATTTAACAAAGTGGAATAGTGATCTGAGATTACAAGTCCAGTAGAATTGCGTGTATGTACACTGGGGTAGAATACCTCTCGCTTGCTCACGCGCGACACCATTTTCTAAAAGTTTTAAGTAGGATTTATAACTTTCATCAACGATTCCCTTGTAGGTTGCCCTACACTCTTGATATTGGTTCGTAGAGAATTCTGAATCTATGCTGGCCTGTCGATTACTTTTACTTTGGTTGCGAAACTCGTTAGGTATATAAAATTCATCGGTTACTTCAACGTATCTTCCGCTGATTTCATTAATTGAAATGCCTACTCTATGTCTGTGCCACTGTCTTGCGACGAATAAAGGGCATTTAACTAAATAGGTTAAGCTTGTATGCTCCAGCGGTGTTCCATGGTGGTGTTCAAGTAAAAACCTCAATAATTTTTTGTCTTTCTCTCCAACTTCTCTTATTTGCTTTCCGAAAGATACTCTTGCACTATTCACTATCATCGCATCATTGCCGTTTTGTTGTATCAATGCAACAAAGCCAATTTCATCGTTGAGACAAAAATCTGCGTTGATCGGTGCTTCGAGTTTTGTTGGTGCTGTTGAAGTCATTCTTGAATCTCACTTTTTTTATAGTTAATAATTTTATATCTAAGTTTCTTGTTTTTTCTTTTGAAGTTTAATAATAAAAAACGAAGCACATGCAATTGTTATGAAACTAATTACATGTGCCGCTGCAAAAGGGCCAATCATTAAGCTATCCGTTCTCATAAACTCGAAGATTATCCTGCCAAAGGAGTAAAGAATTAAGTAACTACAGAGAATTGTTCCGTCATTTATCTTAATATTATGTGAAAGGACTGAGAACACTAAATCTTTTTTCTTTGAATATAACCAGAATAAGAAGACCGCAACAATGAGTAAGTAAAAAGCCTCATAGAAAAATACTGGATGGAAAGTAGCGTTCCCTAAATGCTCAATCGGTCTCTTGCTAGCCGGAACAAAGATTCCCCACGGAAGGTTGGTTGGTTTTCCAAAAGCCTCTATATTGAAAAAGTTTCCAAACCTACCAATTGCTTGAGCTATCGGTAGTACTAATGCAATCAAATCACAGACTTCATAACGATTAAGAAATTCATTTGGTTTTTCGTCTGCATTATTCAAATAATAAAAAATCAATCCCGCAACTAAGCCACCGATGAAACCTCCCTGAATTGATTGGCCACCGTGCCATATAGCTAAAATTTCTGATGGGTTTTGAATGAAATAATCAAAGCGTAAAATTACAAACCAAGCTCTTGCACCAAGAATTCCACCGAGAAAAACCCAAAAAAGCAAATCGAGCATGTTTTGTCTTTGGTTTTCATTCGTTTTACTTTTAATGAGTAAATAAATTATTAAAAGTGAAATTAAAAAGCCCAAGCCTATTAATAAGCCGTACCATCGTAATTGGAAATCGAAGTTGATATTTAATAGATTGCCAATATCTACAATAACGGGACCGGGAGATTCAATCATAAAAATCTAAAATGAATTAACTTCAATAAATCAGTTTTTTTATTTTCACAAAAAATCCTTAATAAGACATTTGTAAGATGAGTGTTAAGGGAGTGTAAGTGGGTGTTTGACTCTTTGCTTTTTGATGGGGGATTTTTATGGTAATTAATGGACTGAATGGGCCTAGAGGCTTACCACAACCAGATGATTTTCAAGTTCCTCTTTCAGAGAGACAATTTAATAGATTACCTTTAAATGAAAAGTTGAGAAATCTCAAATTTTATAACTCAGATGATTTGACAAAAGCTCTTTATTGGGAAAAAAATATCCGAGATGTCAATGGACTTATTGAGTCAACTTATATAGAGCCGGAACTTTTAAAGATTTTACAGAAAATAGATGGGAATTTGATTGCCCTCTTAAGAGTTCTTAAGAACGAAAATATAATATTTTCAGATAGTTCTTCACCCTTAACTTATGCTATCCATGAGGATGCCTATGGTAGTTTGACTGGAAGAATTGTGAAAATGCAAGAAGCAAAAAATCCATTACGTGCAAGCTGGGTTTTTAAAATGTTAGTGGAGACTTATGTTGATGGAATGGAAAAAGGCAATCTTTCTGTTGAAAATTTGAAAGAGTTATCTCTTGAGGCGTTAAGAACCTATGGTGAGCCATTTAATTTTTCTGGTTTTAAAAAACTTGTAATTGAGAGAATTAATAATCCATCACCACCATCGAAGAATGATCCTTTTAGTTTTGATTTAACTTGAATTTTTCTAGGTATTTTCCAATTTTGCTCCAGCAGATATAGATAAAGCCCATATGTATTTGTGTGTTAAGATCGAATTAAGAAAAATAATATATCTATATTTAATAAATTAATTTAATAAGTTTCGTATGAAGATTGCCGTAAATAGTTTAAATCCTAATTCTTTAATTCCTCTGAGTCAAAGAGGCTCTATTTCGAGTAATTTAGTACCGATGAACAGTAATGTTCAAACTAGGGCATTTCCAGTTCAAATAGAAAAAGAAGAAAGCTTTTGGGATAAAGCAAAAACTTTCCTTTTAGTTGGCGCAGGATTATTAGTTACAACTATTCTTGTTTCTGGGGGATTGGCATGGAAAGGGCACAACGAAATAGATAAGTTCTATAGAAAGCATTTTAATGAATTGGTCGGAAAAGAAGGCATGGGCAAAGTGAAAGATTTTGCCAAAATTGCAAATTCTCAAATAACCACAAAATTTCTTAATGATTATGTTACATGCGCTTTTCTGGGTTATCCAAATGAGAAACCCAGTTATGTTGCACTTGTCAGGCTAGATAAGAACAAGAAAACAAAAAATATTTCACATACGCCGAATAATCCGAGTAGTTATATAGGTTTCAACAAGGATGGTTTTGCTAGTCCTACAATTGTTGGTAAAAAAGGAGAAAAAATAAAATTCGAAGAATTAGGATTATCTGGTATCTTCCATTTAAACGCTGAAGGTGATGTACGCAACGCATCATTTAATTTGGGAGAACTTATAAAAGCTGGTTGGAATTCCTTGATTGGTAATTTAAACGAATCTGATTATCTCAAATTAGAAAAAACTAGGAAGAACTAGTTGAATCACAACATTAAAAACATAAAAATGCATTTTAATTATTAATCTTAGATTTGACATGAAATAAGGATTGCTCATTAGAAACAAAATGCAACCTTTTTATTGGATTTTGTTGTGTTATAATCAAATTAAGAAAAGATTAAAAATATATTCTATAACTTTCTAATATAAAAATAAAAAATATAAATCAATGAATATAAAAATTATCCCAAATGCTTATTTAGCTAGTCTGAATAGTCAAGCGAGCTTTTGTCAATCATCGAATCAGAATAAAGCAAGTTCATCTCATACATTAAATCAATATGATTTAGTAGATAATTATGCTCCAGCTAAAGAGATAAGGTTACCAGAAAAAGAAGATAAAACTTTGTGGGAAAAGCTGGCTCTTTACGTCGGGATACCTTTAGCAGTATTAGCTGTAGCTTTAGGTGGTTTATCTGTAAAAGGACAGTCTGCTGCAAACAAAGAATTTAGAGGAAATATGAATAAGTCATTGAATTTGAAAGCCGCTGTTCAGAAGGCAAAAGATGATGGTTACAAGATTAAGCATGGCTTATTTGCAGTTTTATTAAGGTCAAAGGAGAAGCCTCTAAAGAGATATTCAACAAGTACCCCCGTGTTGATTGATGTATTGAAAGATACACGTTCAACATCTTTTGTAATTAATACTCCCACTGAAGGTTATCCAAATGCTTTCGCTGGTCTAAACAACAATGGAGTAAACATGTTCTATTTGAACGATGGTAAGGGTGATATTAGGAATATTAGAGCATCAAATAAAATTTATATAAGTAAAGAAGGTAATGCACATGTGGTCCTGCCTATATCTCAAAGAATTAAGATTGGCTTTAAATCTATTTTTGGAGGTTTAACGAAAGCAGATAAAGATGACATAATGGGCTCTAGAAAAGTTGAATTTGTAGATGAAGACAAAGCAACAGTGTTATGAAGAACTAGTTGAAAGTTCTGGCTCTGGGTTTTCTGTATCTTTTTGTTCTGAAGATGATTTTTGTTGTGAGCTATTGAAAAGTAATTTTTTACCTTCCTTGTCCATCGAGACTTTAACTAGATCACCCGGCATTATTTCTTTATTCAATAGCTTTTCTGCCAAAACATTTTCTAATTCTCTTTGGATTACACGGAGCAAAGGTCTCGCTCCATCTCTGGAAATTATTTCATTACCTTCTTTTTGAATTCCAACCCCAGGCCTATCGCTTCTTTGAGACTCAAGGCACAAGTAATCTTTCGCTTCACTTGCAATTTCAATATTTATTTCTTTATCTTCAAGCCTCTTCACAAGGTTTTTAACCATGATGTCAAAAATTTGAGCTAAGTGATCTTGATTTAGCCTATGGAAGACGATAATTTCATCAACTCTATTTAAGAATTCAGGTCTGAAGGTTCTTTTCATATCCTCCATTAACTTACCTTGCATCCTTTTATATCTGTGTTCTTCATCTTCTGAATCTTCAGAGCTGAAGCCCATTTGCCTATCGTTTTCAATAGAGCGAGCGCCAACGTTTGTAGTCATAATGATGATTGTATTCTTGAAGCTAACTACTCTTCCCTTTGTGTCAGTGAGTCTTCCATCATCAAGAACTTGAAGCATTATATTGAATACTTCTGGATGAGCCTTTTCGATTTCGTCAAATAGAACAACTGAATATGGACGTCTTCTAACTCTTTCCGTAAGTTCACCACCTTCTCCAAAGCCAACATAACCGGGAGGTGAGCCCACAAGCCTACTAGTTGTGTGCCTTTCCATGAATTCACTCATATCTACCCTGATAATGGCATCTTCGGAACCAAAGAAAAATGAGGCTAGAGATTTAGCAAGCTCGGTTTTTCCAACACCAGTAGGACCTGCAAAAATAAAATTACCAATTGGCCTGTTAGGATTTTTTAAACCAACACGCGCTCTTCTTATAGCCAAGCTAACCGCACGAATGGCTTGATTTTGGCCAATAACACGATTGTGTAAAGTTTCTTCCATATGAAGAAGTTTGTCTGATTCTTGTTCTGTGAGTTCACCTACTGGAATCCCAGTCCAACGACTGACAACTGTTGCAATGTCAGTTGAAGATACCGAAAGAGAATTATTTTCTTGGCTAGCTTTCTCTCTTATCTCTTTTCTCATTTCTTCAATCTTAGAGACCAAATCACTTTCAACATCTCTGAGATTTGCTGCGGTTTCAAAACTTTGCTCTCTAACCGACTGTTCTTTTTCTCTTCTAATCTGAGCTAGTTTTTTCTCTAACTCTTTACCTTCTGGAGGTAAGGTATTTATTTTGAGTCTTACAAAAGAACTGGCTTCATCTATTAAATCTATTGCTTTGTCCGGTAGAAAGCGATCCGCTATATATCTTTCTGACAATACTGCAGCAGCATGTAAAGCATCATCCGTGATGGTTAAACCATGATGTTCTTCATATTTTTCACGCAGACCATTGAGGATTTCCACTGTATCTTCTATTGAGGGTTCTCCAACATTTATGGGCTGAAATCTTCTCTCTAAAGCAGCGTCTTTCTCAATGTGCTTACGGTACTCTTCAAGTGTTGTTGCTCCAATGCAGCGCAATTCACCTCTTGCTAAAACAGGTTTTAAGATGTTGGCTGCGTCAATTGCTCCTTCTGCCGCACCTGCTCCAACTAAGGTGTGCAATTCGTCAATTACCAGAATAACATTGGTTGAAGAACGGATTTCATCCATTATTTTTTTGAGTCTTTCCTCAAATTCTCCTCTATATTTAGTTCCTGCAACCAATAAGCCAATATCAAGTTGAATTATTCTTCTTTCGAGTAGGAAATCGGGAACATCTCCATTAATAATTCTTTGAGCTAAGCCTTCTGCAATGGCAGTTTTACCAACACCAGGTTCGCCAATTAACACTGGATTGTTTTTTGTTCTTCTACCTAAAATTTGTATTGATCTTTCAATTTCGGTCTCTCTACCAACGACTGGATCTAATTTTCCGTCAATAGCTAATTGCGTTAAATTTGTTCCAAACTCATCTAAGGTTGGTGTCTTGGATCTTCCTCCTTGAGCTGATCCAGCAGTTCCGGAACCTGCACCTACTCCGCTAGCAACAGTTCCACTTTCGTTAAGCATTCTTAAGATATTGCTTCTCACTCTGCTAATATCAACGCTTAAACTTTCTAGGACTTTAGCAGCAACACCTTCACCCTCTCTTATTAATCCGAGTAATAAATGCTCTGTACCGATATAGTTGTGACCTAATTGTCTCGCTTCATCCCAGGCAAGCTCTAAAACCCTTTTTGCTCTTGGTGTGAAGGGGATTTCCACGGCGACAAACCCAGAACCACGTCCAATAATTTTTTCGACTTCAACCCTTGCATCTTTGAGATTAACTCCCATTTGTTTTAAAGTTTTGGCTGCGATACCAGTTCCCTCTCCAATCAGCCCTAATAATATTTGCTCCGTTCCGACAAAATTATGACCAAGTCTTCTAGCCTCTTCTTGGGCTAGCATAATTACTTTTATTGCTTTTTCTGTAAACCTTTCAAACATGGTTGTGACCCCAAATTAACTTAAATGTATTAAAAGAAGTTAGGTTTTTTATATATGTAAAATACCCAGTTGAGTACTTATGTGGTTTCAGTCTAACACTCATCTTTTTTTTAGGTAACTGTCATAAATACAGATTGCATAGGGTATTCATAACAATATTGAATTAAATTATTCCCCGTTTTCTGCTTCTGTAGAATATTTATTGCTTTAATTAAAATATCCTTAAAGGGAAATCCTCTAATGGATCGATTCTAAAGAAATTTCTAAAAATTGCATCGATAAAATCTTTCATTTTCAATATCTTTGATTACCTTGGTTAGAAATAAGAACTATTAATACTAAAAACTTCAAGTTTTGCTAGCAGGAATCTAGGGTAGTAAGATAATATATTCACGCTGTTAGTGGTGATGTGATATTAATGAACTTGGTCAGGGGGGAAACTCAGCAGCCATAAGTTAGTTAGCAGGTACCATTAACGGCTTATTTTAAATTGGAGAAACGTTAATGAGTCAGGAGCCATCAAGTCTAATAGGTCAAATATTAGTTGCTCTAGGTAAAATAAGTAACGACCAACTTAAAGAAGCTTTAGATAAACAGGCTTCTTTGTCAACTGATGATAAAAAGCCTCTTGGACAAGTCTTATTAGAAATGGACTACGTTGATCCAAATGACATTATTGAAGCAATCAGAGTACAAATGCAAATGAGATCTTCGGAAGCTTCATAATTTTATGTTGTCAAAGGTTCATTTATTATCTTTTTTAGATCTGAACACTATTTGGATTTAGCTTTTATTTTAAATTCAGAGTCCAGAGTAGATATTTTATTTAAATTCTTGTTTTATTTAGTTGTTCCTTTAAGAGTGCTATTTCATTCTCAAGTTTTTTGAGATAAGCCAAAATAATATCCGGTATTTCATCATGAGCCAATTTTTCACTCGGTGCTTTGCTTACGATTCTCGCTGGAATTCCAACAACGGTGGTTTGCATTGGAACATCGTTTATGACAACAGAGCTTGCACCTACCCTTGCTTCTTCTCCAACAGTAATATTTCCTAGTATCTGTGCATGAGAACCGATTACTGCCCCTCGTTTTATAGTTGGGTGTCTTTTCTCTTGTTTGGTAGAAGTTCCTCCTAAGGTAACACCTTGATAAATGATTACTTCTTCTTCGATTTCAGTAGTTTCACCAATTACAACTCCTATTCCATGATCAATAAAGACCTTATTGGCTATTTTTGCTCCAGGGTGTATTTCAACTCCAGTGAAAAATCTCGAAACGTTTGATACCAAACGGGCAATAAAGAAAAAATCATTTCGGTAAAACCAATTAGCTAGTTTGTGAAGATAAACAGCATGCAATCCAAAATAGCAAAATAAAATTTCCCATTTAGATTTCGCCGCTGGATCATTCGATCTGATATATTCGAGATCTTTGTTCAATTGTGAGAAGCAACTCATTTCAATATATTTAAAATTTAGCTTATTACCTTAAGTTTAATTAGTTGTAATTATTTCTTCCGTTTGAAGAGCCTTTGATTCTTCCAACTCCTGGCTATACAAAACGGTAGATAAGTAACGTTCGCCGTTAGATGGAACTATGACTACTATATTCTTATCTTTTGATTCTGGTCTGAGCGCGATTTTATAGGCGGCGTTCAAAGCTGCTCCGGAGGAAATACCAATTAATAAACCTTCTTTTTTGGCAATGAACCTTGCTGTTTCAATTGCTTCTTGACTAGAAACTTTGATCACCTCATCTACAAAGTCCATATTTAGAATGTTGGGTTTAAAACCGGCACCTATTCCTTGTATTTTGTGTGGCCCGGGCGTTCCTCCCGAGAGTACTGGTGATTCTTCTGGTTCAACTGCAATTGCCTTGAAATCTGACTTACGAGATTTAATTACTTTACTTATTCCAGTTATTGTTCCGCCAGTTCCAACTCCGGAAATTAAAAAGTCAATTTTGCCATCGGTATCATTCCAGATTTCTTCAGCGGTATTCTGAATATGTGCTTCTGGATTTGCCTGATTGTTAAATTGTTGAGGAATGAAAGAGTTAGGAGTTTTTTTTGCAATTTCCTCCGCTTTGGATATTGCTCCTTTCATTCCGTTTGGCCCGGGGGTTAAGACGACATCTGCGCCGTAAGCTTTTAAAATTACTCTTCTTTCTAAACTCATCGTTTCCGGCATTGTCAGTATCAACTTGTAACCACGTGCGGCACAAACGAAAGCCAGGGCAATTCCCGTATTTCCCGATGTTGGTTCAATAATTACGGTTTTTCCTGCTTCTATTTTTCTTTCTCTTTCCGCCTCCATGATCATATTTAGTCCAATTCTGTCTTTGACTGAACCTCCGGGGTTTTGAAATTCTAACTTTGCTAAAAGTTGACAATTCTTAATTGGTCCTTCAGGAGAGTTGTGAATTTTGACTAAAGGAGTTTGTCCGATTAAATCGGTTATATTCTCAGCATACTTCATGAGCTCAAAAGGTTTAACTTAATTTATGAATTGTTGATTTAACTAATTCCCATCTTAGCTGAGTAATGAACTATTATGCCAATTACAGAACTATAGGGTAATTTGTAAGAACGTACTCAAGAAAAGCAAATTAAAATCTATATAAGAACGTTAGTTGGATTTCATGGGATTTCTAATTGTCGCCTCAGAAAGAGCATTCAATGCATTTTGAGGAGTGTTGGTTGAAATGATAGGTGGTGTGGAAGTTTTATTTTGTGGTCCTTGAAATTTCACAATGCTTGAATTGACCATTGTAGAAATGAAGGGGATAACTTTTTCAATTAGCCTTTCGGGTTGTGAGTTCCACTTTAATGCTACTTCATTGTGAGCTTGAGTTCTTCCTTCATTGAGTAATAAGTCGTTGTATTTTTTAGTAACAGACTTTGAGTCAGTTAAGTCGAAATCTTCAAGTTCAAGGGTCTGTTTAGGGCATATTTGATAGGCTTCTTTTTCATTGGATTGAGGTAAATTCTCTCTTTTTTTTAAAACGGATATTTTAGAGTTCGGATTATGTGCAATTGGATAGGTTCTGCACATAGTAGGTCTATCCATATAAACTGAGCACCTTCCGAGTACACGACTCCCTGGATGATATTTGTGATTGGGTAGTTCGGGATTTACTTCTGCTCTTTCCTCTTCTCCGAGAAAGAAACACTTAACTGTCCCAGGGAATAGCTTTGACTCAACTCTTTTCAACGCTAGAGAGAACATTTTCCCTTTTTTATCTTGGTTATCAAAAATAAAGGGAAACATAATATTTTTATTGGAGGTGTAATTTAAGTTGAAGGGTATTGGCTCAAAGCAAACACCTTTTACTGCTTCATTTAAACCAATAGCATTTACTAAATCTATGAAATCATAAACGGTAATTATTAGTCTGTAAGCTCTACAACAACCAGCATGGCAACTATCACAGATATTACTACTCATTGAGATTTAAGAATTTGTCAATTAATATCTATAATCTTCCTCAGAGGGATAACCTTTAAACAAACTTGTAATTCTAAACACAGACTGATAATGAAATTGTTTGAAACAAGTAGTTTGAAATTTTCAAAGATCAACCGAATGTATTAAATGTAATTTTGATTTTTATGAATAAGCTTCTTTGCCTCAGTTATTCAAGAAAAATAATTGGCTTAGCTTGGGAATGAATGAAGATATATTCTTATAAACAAATATTTCAAAGTGCAAACTTGGTCGGTAGTAATTTCAGGACAAGTAATACCCCTTGATAGTGCCAATGTGAAGGTTAAGAACTTACTAGTTGGAAGAGACGAAAAAAGCCATATTTATATTGATTCAGATAGTGTTTCTCGTTATCACTCGGAAATAAGGAGGAGCAAATCTGATAGTTCTAAAACTTTTGATTATTTTATTAGAGATCTTGCAAGTGTTAATGGTACTTTCATCAAAGTATCTAGAGTGAATGAACGCGGAGTGTCTAATATCGAATGGGATGAGTTGGAACCTGGAAGAATTCACAAGTTGTCCAGCGGCGATACCTTCAGGTTTGGGGATACAGAGCTAACATTTACTTTTAAAGAAGAGTATTCTCAAACGGGAGAGGTCTATTTAGCTGAAATTCTTCACCAACAGAATGAAATTGAAGAAGAATATGAGGAAGTTGAATACTCAAGAGAAGAAAGTTATGACGCAGGAAATCAGCTCGTTTCGAGAGTTCTTGAGATAATCTCCAAAAATAATCCATTTAAAAAATAAACAAAAATATAATTGGAATTGCTCCTAATTTTAAATAGATATTTTGGGTTGATTTGAAATTATGGACTTCAAAGATTCTTCATGAAAATAGGGCTATATTCATTGACAATTAAATTGACGTATCTGATGTCATCGTCATAAATAATGCCTTCTTTCACATTGCCCCATCCTTGATTGTAAGCCATAAGAGCATCATTCAAATTTTTATTGAAATAGTCTTCTGACAGCAGGAGATTGATATATTTAGCTGAGCAATTGAGATTATTTGACATGTTCTGAAGTTCATTTTCATTCATTTTACAAATGAAACGACCGGTTGATGGCATTATTTGAGTTAAACCAATTTCACCTGCTTTTCCTCTAACTCTCTCTCTGAAGGATGATTCCTTATAGATTAAACCCAACATTATCGACATTGCCTTTTTATATCCCAATTTTTGGCTTAGTCCTTCTTTTTTTACTGCTGTATGAGTTGCATTGAGTATTTGGCACCATTCATTTTGAGAAATTCTTAAGAACTTTGGTTTTATCGAACACTTCATGTTTCCTTTTTGAGGGAATTTATAAGGGGAGATATGAGTTAACTTCTCACTGAGAACTGGAAAGCAAAAAACGTTCATAAGAATGAGGACTAATAACGTTTTGTGAAGAGCGCTATTGAAGTTTTTTTTCATTTTCATTTGAAAACTAATTAATGAAATACTTTTATCGATGAATAATTTAGATTATCAATTATTCATTTTTAGCAACTCGCAAATCCTATATAATAATATTAATTCTGTGAAGTTTAAAACTGTACCTCAATATTGAATCATTCAAAAAATACTTATGAAAGTTACTCTCAATTCTCAACAAAACTATAGGCAAAGAGCAGGACAACCAGCTACGCATCTTCAGAAACTTGGTTCAAGTATCTCAATGATAGACTCTTCAGAGAATCCTGAAAAGACTAAGGGGCAAATTGCGAGTTCGTTTAAAGTTTTAGTAGATACTTGCTATCAGCTTTCTAATAATTATAAATCTTTTGAGAGTGCTGTTAAAGGAATAAATTTTCCTAAATGAAAATATAATGGCTTTGAATTTCTATGTAATTTCAATTCAAGTTAAAAAGACTTTGCAATGTCAAATTTAATTATTTCTAATAACTCTCTAGCTAAGCAGTACTTAGGGATTTTGAGAGATACAAGAACTTCAATATCAAGGTTTAGATTTGCTTTAGAAAATTTGAGCAAAATACTATTAGCAGAAGCTTTGAAAGATTTAGATTTGAAAAGCTATGAAGTGGATACACCATTGGAAACAACAAGTGCTTACGAGCTTTTAAAACCGGTTGTTGTTGTACCAATATTAAGAGCTGGTTTGTCTATGCTTAACCCCTTCTTGGACTTTTTACCGGATGCACAAATTGGTTTTATTGGACAGAAAAGAGATGAAGAAACTGCGCAGGCTTTTGAGTACTATAAAAATTTTCCAGAGTTGAAAAATAAAACATTAATAATTACTGATCCAATGTTAGCAACGGGAGGTTCAGCAGTTGCAACTATCGAGGCGCTTATAGAAAAAGATGCCAATATAAATGATATAAAACTCGTTTGCGTTATTTCTGCCCCTGAAGGTATAGAAAAGGTGCATTCTAAGTATCCTACTATTCCAATTATTACAAGTTCATTAGATAGTCACCTGAATGAACAAAAATTTATTGTTCCAGGGCTGGGAGATGCAGGGGATTTATGGGCTGGAACAAATGGGAATTAATAAATTGAACATTTGGGTTTATGGTGCTGGTGCCGTTGGCTGCTTTTATGGTTCTAAGCTGATTGAGTCTGGTAATAACGTTCTGTTTGTTTCTCGTGGTGCTCAGCTGAGGGCTTTAAAGTCTCAAGGTTTGAAAATCACTAGTTGTGATGATGATTTTTATTACAAAGATGTTCAATGTTGTTCTGAAGAAGAGCTGGAAAATCAAACTACTCCAGATCTGGTAATTGTAAGTGTTAAAAGTTATTCCAACAGAGAAGTTGCAAATAAATTATCAAAGCTTTTGAGTGACGATTCTGCTATTTTCGTTTTTCAGAATGGAATCAATAGTGAACATCTTTACAGGAAAATTTGTGGAGAAAAGAAGACAGTTCGTGTAATTCTGAATATTGCGGCTAAGGTTGAGTCTCCTGGAAAGATCTTTCATAAATCTGGCGGCAAGGTAATAATTGAAGATAAACATAGCCTTTCTCAAAGGTTGTTTGATGAATTCCATTCGGTAAATGTTGATTGCCAGTTGGTCAAGGATATAAAGAATGCGATTTGGAATAAAATTTTATGGAATGCATCTTTTAATACCGTTACAGCTTTGTCGAAATTGACTACAGCTCCAATCGTTCGAGATCAAGATGGTTTAAATTTATTAAAAGCAATTGCCGAGGAGGTTATTTCTCTTGCTAAAAGTAACCATGTATATCTTGAGAGCTCTGACTTTGAGAAACAACTAGAATTCACTCAGGAGAAGTTAGGGGACATTACAACCTCAACCAGAGAGGATGTTCTTGAAGGCAAACGAATAGAGTATCAAGCTATTGTTGGTGATTTAATTGATGAGGCTAAAAGATTGAGCATTCGTACTCCATATTTATTTTCTGTTTACACCTTATTGAAACTTTTGGATAAAAGTTTTGAAAGATAATGAATTGAATTATTGTTATGGGCTAATAAACTAGACAAGATTTGAAAATTGCTACTCAACTGAGAAGACCAATTTTCTTATAAAAATTTTCCTAAAATTTCTTATACGGGTAAGTTAATTTATGAAGCTTTATTTGAAGACTAAATTAATAGTTTAAAGATTTAAGCAATGCTGCAGAAGATATTTAAGATAGCTCTAGTTAAGACGAATTTTAGTTTTGCAAAACAATTTCTTCTTATTTTTTTATTGAGTTTCTCTTCTTCAGTTATTAGCGATTCTTATTTCACTGGAAACACTGGCTACTTCGATCCCAAAATAGAGTTTACCAATTTCAATGAGCAGTATTTAGAATTTCTCATTCTAGATAAGGTGAATCAGATAAGAGAAACATATAATGCTCAATCACTGAAGTATGATGAGAAACTAAAATTAGCTGCCTATTCACAGGCGAAAGATATGAAGCGTTGGAACCGTGTGAGTCACACTCAGATAAGTTTGAAGAAAGCAACCTTAATGAAAAGGATGCAATATTTTCATATTCCTTATAAATACGTTGGAGAAAATCTTGCTGATGTATATTTAGATACCCGTTTGAATGTTAACTTCTCTAAAGAGACAATTTGGGTGAGTAGTTATAAAGAAGCAGCGGATACCTTGGTTCTATCTTGGAAATATTCACCAGGACACTTTGAAAATATGATTGATCCAAAATTCAAATATACGGGAATTAAAGTTACTTATAATCAAAACAGGAAAACAATTTATGCTGCTCAAGTTTTTGGTGGCTAATTTTTCATAATTTCCGATTTTGTCATTTTTCTAACACATAAAGTTACCGCAAGATATGTGAACAAGCCTAAGACAACGGCAATTAAAAATCTTATTGTTGTATTAATATCAATGAATGAAAATTTTATGCTGGGCAGGAATTGTAGGCTTCTTAAAACCTGGAAAGATGTAGAAGATATTAAGTAGCAGGCAAAACCGATGAATAGATATTGAATGCACTTGAGCCAATCAAAATTGAATGAAAATGAAAACTTTTGTTTGAATAGAAAAATAAGTAACAATGAATTAATAAGAGCGGTTAATGTTGTACTCATGGCGATACCAGCAACTTGAAACTTTGCGGATAAAATCCAATCTAAGAGTGCGTTCCAAATTATTGAAATTAAGCTTACGATAAATGGAGTTTTAGAATCACCAATTGCATAAAAGGCTCTGGTATATATTTCTCTAGGAAGACTTGTTATTAAGGAAACTGCTAAGCCTAATAAAGCTAAATTAACCAAATGAGAAGAATGGGTATCGAATTCTCCTCTAAGAAATAGAAGCTCAATTAGTGGTTTGGATAAAGCTAAAATAATAGCTGTTGCTGGTATTAGAAGATACAACAGATTGATTAATTCTCTATATAGAGTGCTTATAAAACTCAATTTATCTTCTTTTAAATTTGCAATTTTAGGAAGAAAAGAGACCAAAGAAGAACCCACTAAAATCCCAAATGGTAGCTGAATCAAGCGATTAGCCATTAGTATTGCCGTCCAACTTCCTTCTTCAAGGCCAGCACAGAAAAAACTATCAACATATACGTTTAAACTGCCAATAGTACTACTCAAAAGGGCGGGCATCAAAATCCAGACAAAGTACTTTAAATCATCGTATTCTGCTTTGAAGTTCGAAATGTCAAACTTGTATTCCGAGTTGAAGAAGTCAATTATTTGAACAACAGTCTGAACCAAAGCCCCTAGAGAAGTCCCAATTCCTAGTACCCATTCACCGAGAGATTTATAGCCTATAAAGATAAGGCAAACCAAGGTAACGCTGGTTAATAATGGACTGAGGCTGGGCCAAAAGTAGTGTTTCTTGAAGCTAACAGCGCCAAATAAAACACCTATAATTCCAGACATTATGAAGACAGGAATCATGAAATTGACCTGCTTGCTAACGGCTGAACTTAAAGAATCGTTATTGGGGATTATGAGATGAAGTAATGAGTTTTTAGCAAAGAATAGAGCGATCGCTAATATACAGAAAAAGCAAAGTACTATTAGAAACAATTTACTTAAAAATCTCGATTGTTTTCTTTTTGCAATATCCGGTGCAATTCCTGATTGAATGTGGCTAAGCGTTGTTACAACCGCAGAGTGGAAAGGTCCATTCAAACCACCGAGAAGTATAAAGATGTTTCCAGTGAATAAATAAGCAAAATTGAAAGCGTCCGCTGCTTTCGAAGTTCCAAAGAAAGCAGCAATGACTAAATCCCGAATGAAACCAGCTACTTTACTTAAACCAATTAAAAAACTGGTTTTGAATAATGATTTGAACCAAGACAGACTCGTTGAGGACATTTAAATATCTAAACATATCTTAAAGTAAAAAATGCAATTGAAATTTATACTTTAAGTTTTTATAAGCCCATAAAGTCAGGCCCGGAACCTTGTGCAGTTGGCTTAACTCTTAGGTTGACTTCTGGGCAAACAATCTCACAAGTTCTACATTGAACACAATTCTCTAGTGACATAGCATGTTTACGTAAGCCTTCTAATAAGTCAACGCGATGGACTTCGGCTGTACAATCGGATACACAAGGAGTATCTTTTCCTAAAGCATCATATTTTTTAATGCAGCTGACGCACGTTTCAGCATTAAATTCATCTATATGTTCGTTTCCTTCGTGGTATTTGGTATGAGCGTAAAAAACTGCGTCTTCTCTTGAATAAATTGTGTTTTTTAAATGACCGTTAGTTTTAACTTTATTTTTTTCCTGAAATTCTGGAACAATGTGCTGATAATCGGGTTTATATTTTATAGGACCGTAATCGAAACTGCCACTCAGTAATTTACCCATCCTTAATGCATCTTTTATCGATTTTATAGGAGAGTTTACGCCAATATTTACAAAGCCTGTCAAAGGAATACCTTCATCAATTCCATTGAGGACTTCTGGTATGTAATTACTGAGTAACCTCGGATTTTCCTGAAAAGCAAAGCGAAAATATCTTCCTTTATATAAAGATTTGCCAACATGAGACTTAAGCACACGATCTTTATAAGTGGTTAAGTTCTTCTCTGAAAAATTCTTTGTTTCAAGCCTTTCAAATATTATATCTGCTGCTTGAATACCACACTCCATAGACTTATCTATTCCTGCCAAAGAATTAATGTCCAATACACCTAAAGCGTCTCCAAGTAGAATAGCTCCGTCAACTGCAAATTTCTTGGGAAGACTATAAAAACCACCTTCCGGTAAAACGGCTGCTCCATAGTGCATTAACTTACCACCTTTGATCATCTCTTGAATCCAGGGGTGTTTTTTATAGTCTTGCAGTTTTTGCTGCGGATTAATATTAGGATTTTTGCTATCAAGAGAGATTACTAAGCCCACGGTGAGTAAGTGGTCTTTCATTCCATAAACAAATCCACCTCCAAAAGTTCCATCCAGCAAAGGGAAACCTAATGTATGCCAAACTTGTCCGCAACAATCTTTCCCCTCGGTCATTTTCCAAACTTCTTTAACTCCTACTGACCATATCTGTGGATTGTCCCTCAATTTGAATTTGTCGATTAGATCTCTGGATATGAAACCTTTATCACCGAAGCAAGTAACATTTGCGTATACATTTTGATCTAGTGGATTAATGGATTCGCTTTCTTCAACTCTCACCCCAACAACTTTATTGGTTTCGAAAAGGATGTCGTGAGCTGCAAATCCATTGAAAAAATCTATTTTAATGTTTGTTGATTCTTTGATTTTCTCTTTAAGCTTATTTGCCATCCAGTAAACAACTTTGCTCAAGGTTAAAACTAAGTAACCTTCTTTTTTCATCCCTGGAGGTACCAAGAAATTAGGTATATCCCATTTTTCTTTATTTCCCAAGAGACTTAAATTGCTTTTTGTACAAACACCTTCAACTGGCAATCCATCATTCTTATAATTCGGAAAAAGTCTTTCAATTACGTGTGGGTGCGAAACAGCTCCACTAACAACATGCCCACCAAATTCTTTTGATTTCTCTAAGATAGCCATGTTGAATAGTTTGCCGTTGGCTTTGGCTAAATCAACAAGACGGTGAGCAAGAGCTAAATTGGAAGGGCTACCTCCCACTAAAAGCACATCGTATTGTATTTTTTCTGAATTTGTATTAGACACTTGCATACTCCTTTTCGGTATTTGAGCTTTCTTTAATATTTGTAGTGCTTTTAGTATGAACTTTGAGTTGCTTAATCATCTCCGGGACTATGTGGTAAACGTCCCCAACTATTCCATGATGTGCAAACTTGAAGATTGGAGCGTCAGGGTCTTTATTAATCGCAATTATTAAAGAGGATTTGTCCATTCCAACTCGATGTTGGATTGCTCCAGAAATTCCACAAGCAATGTAAATTTTAGGTCTTACCGTTTTGCCGGTTTGTCCAACTTGGTGTTGATAAGAAATCCATCCTAAATCTACAACTTTTCTAGAAGCACCCAGAGCCGAACCTTCAAAGCAATTAGCTAATTCATTCATCAATTCAAAACCTTCAGCATTACCCAATCCAAAACCACCGGAAACAATTACGTTAGCGTCCGCCAGTTTAACTGTTTCGTTAATTTCTCTGACGATTTCGAGTATATCGACTTTCAACTCATTCTCAGTCAAATTGACTGGTACATTTATGATTTCACCTTTTCTGGAAGAATCAATATCCAATGGAATCATAACGCCAGGTCTTGCAGTAGCCATTTGAGGATTTTTCCATGGCCCTAAAATTCTTGCTTTTAAGCTTTCGCCAAAACTTGGACGAATGGCATATAAACAACCTGGATAAAGACCAATTTTATCTGGATCCATTTTGTTAGTATGTTCGTAAGGCCCAATATCAAGTTCTGTACAATCAGCTGTAAGGCCGGTTTGAAAATATGATGCTATTCTCGGAGCTAAATCACGACCGGTAGTAGTTGATCCCATTAACATGATATGGGGTGGTGGGCAGAAATTATTAATCCAATCAACAATCACCTTCTTGTAAGGTAATACTCGATAGTCTTTCAATGCTGGGTTATCTGCAACATAAACAACGTCAGCACCTCGAGCAATTAATTCTTGCGGTTGATTGCTAAATTCACTACCAATTAAAAAACAAGAGAGCTTTCCACCTAATTTGTCCGCTAATCTTCTTCCAGCTCCCAATAGTTCAACGGTTACAGTTTGTATTTCACCATTAACTTGTTCTGCAATAACAACAACTTCTTTATTACTTGGAGTGATGATTTCTTTCATTGGTTGTTTTTCTTGAGCTTTATTAGTATTCATCTTGTAAACTCCAAAATATTTGTTTTACTAACAACTTCTTGAACCATTGAATCAACTGATTCACCTTGCTGAAGGAAGCAACTGCCACCAATTTCAGCAACTTTGTCAGTCTTGGCAACAATGGTGGGTGATCCTTTAAGGCCGCACAAAATTGGATCTGCATTGACTTGATCTAAGTTAATGGTCTTTATGAGTTCATCTTTTTTATCTTTATTTCTTAAGAGCTCTTGTACTAGCTTTGCTCCACGTATATTTTTATATTCCAAGTGATGATATGAATTAGCAACGGTTATGAGGCAAGGCAAAGATGAACTGACCCATTGGTAACCACCCTCAATGACTCTTCTGGCAATAACTTTCTTGTTTTCAATTCTAAAATCTTCACAATATGTTACTTGGGGTATATCAAGTCTTTCTGCCAGTGATGGTCCAACTTGTGCTGTGTCACCGTCGGTAGTTTGTAAACCGCAAAAAATAAGATCAAATGGTTTTAAATATTCAACCGTTTTCCATATTGCATAGGAAGTTGCCAGGGTATCCGAAGCGGCTAGTCTTCTATCGCTGAGAAGCTTACATTGATCGACACCATGTTCCAAGGATTCAAGTAGTATTTCTTCTGCCGCCGGAGGACCCATAGAAATAACAGTTATCCTGCCTCCATATTTCTTCTTTGTTTCCAGTGCTGCTTGAAGAGCAAATCTGTCAAAAGGGTTAATCATTCTTTTTGCTTTTGAACGATCGATTGTTCCGTCAGGATTAATTCCTGCTTTTGCTGATTGATCGGGAACTTGCTTTACTAGTACGAATATATTTCCTATGTCACTCATTAATTCTTAGTTCCTATGGATATGATAAATAGGCTAAAGTCAATTCTTAAAACTTTATAAATTATATACACTGCATTGAATCTGCAGGGAATTTGAGGAAAAAAATAGTTCAAAATTAATAAGTTCTAGTAAATTTGCTTATGTTGGTTTATAGCATCAAATATTGCTTCGAACTTTAGTACTATTGTTAACCTGTTTATTCGATCGTAAAAGTTAATGGAAAAAGAAGAAATTAAAGTAGCTATTTTAGGTGGAGGTTATGCAGGTCTTCAAGCTGCAATTGAATTAGATAAAAAAGGTTTTTCACCCATTCTCATAGATAAAAACTCTTATCATGATCTCCTACCAGAGATTCCTCACATAATCTCTGAGAGAAGCTTAAAAACTAAAGTTCCATTTTCTGAACTTTTCAATAAGAAAAACATTCAATTCGTTCAAGATGAAATAGTTCGAATCAACTATCAGAATAAATCTGTTGAATTGAAGAATAAACAGCACATAAACTTTGACTATTTGGTAATTGCCTTAGGTAGCCAAACAAATTTCTTCAATATTCCTGGTCTTCAAGAGAATTCCATGACTTTCCATTCAACGGATAAAGTTATTAAGTTCTTGGATCATATAAAAGCTTGTTTTGCCAAAGCTAAAAATATAGAAAAATCTTCAGAAGAGTATGCAAGTTTGTTATCGATAGTAGTTGGAGGCGGGGGGCTTACTGGAGTTGAAGTTGCCGGTGAGCTTATCCATGAATTACCAATAATTGCAGAAGAGATTGGAATTAATCCAGGAGATGTAAAACTCCACTTGATTGAAGCTAATAAAAACTTATTGACAGTTTTGGATAAAGACATAAGTGATAAAGTAACTAATTTTTATAAAAGCCAAGAATCTTTAGATTTAATATTAGGTTGTCCGATTAAAGAAGCTTTTCCCGATAAGGTTGAACTAGCTAATGGAAGAGTTATACCGACTAAAACAATTTTATGGACTGGTGGGATAAGAGCCAATGCTTTTGTAGATAAGCCATTTCTCGACGAAAATGGTAATGAAGCTAAATTTCCATGTGGTAGGGGCTTTAGACTTGAGGTTGATGAATACTATAGGATAAAAGATATCCCGAATACATATGCTATTGGAGATAACGCAATGGTAATGGATCCAGAAAGTAATCAGCCAGTTCCACAAAATGGTCAAGCGGCCTATAAGCAAGGGAAGAATGTTGCTTATCACATTATTGCTGATATGAATAAAAAGACTATTAAGCCTGGGGAAATTGTCTTGGATGGTTTGATGGTTTCTCTTGGGCCGAAAAAGGGAACCGGAATGATAATTAATCCATTCACTTTCTATCTTCCAGTTAGCTTAAGTTCTAGGATATTTAAAAAAGCTATTGAACTTCGTTATAAGCTTTTAGATATACGTAGATAATCTCCAAAAAATAAAAAAAAGTGACAAAAGAGAAAGTTATAGTAGTTGGCGGTGGGTTTGCGGGACTAACTGCTGCTCGCAAATTACAAAAAAATGGTTTTAATACTGAGCTAATTGAAAAAAGAGATGTGCTTGGTGGTAAATGGTCCGCCTGGAAGGATGAAGATGGAGATTGGATTGAGACTGGATTGCACGTTTTCTTTGGTGCCTATGAAGAAATTTTTGAGTTGATGAAAGAACTCAATATTTACGATAGGGTTCATTGGAAGGATCATGTTCTAACCTATACATTAAACGATGGTGAACGTTTTGACTTTAGAACAATCAATTTGCCGAGTCCACTTCATCTATTGCCAGCGGTTTTTAAGAATCATTATTTTTCTTTATTAGATAAATTATCTTTGGGGAAAGCCTTATTCCCAATGCTTTTTGGAAGTGAAGAATATTACCAGTCTCAAGATGATTTTTCCTATCAGCAATGGCATCGAAGATTTGGTATTGCAGACAAGATGCTAAAGAAAATGTTTTTACCTATGACTCTTGCACTAAAGTTTCTTCCTCCGGAGAAAATATCCGCAAAAATAGTCTTAGATGTAACCGGTACTTTTCTTCGTCAAAATTATGCTAGTAAAATAGGCTTCTTGAAAGGCTCTCCAGATCAACATTTGACTATGCCAATTGCCACTGATATTTTGAAAAAGGGTGGAACAATTACTAAAGGTCTAAAACTCTCCAGGGTTGAGATTAATAGTGACGATTCGATTAAAAATTTAGTTTTTCTTGATGAGAATGACCGAGAGATTGTTAAGCAAGCTGATAAGTATATCTTTGCTTTACCAATTCATAATTTGCAAAAAGTTATGCCTAAAGCCTGGATTGAAAAATACAACTATTTTCAAGGTCTGAATAAAATTGAGAGCGTTCCAGTTGTGACACTTCAGTTGTGGCTGGACAAACAAGTATCTGGGGTTGATAATATACTCTTTTGTCCGGATGGTCATATCCCCGTATATGCGGATTTAGCTAATACTACCGAGGAGTATAGTTCTGACGGTAAATCTAGATTTCAATTCTGTGTTGCTCCAGCATTTGACTTGATAAATAAGACAGACGAAGAAATAACACAACAGATTTGGAGTGAGCTACAAAAAGTTTTCCCAAAAACAGCACCGAAAGCCAATATAAAAAAATCGAGAGTTGTTAAAGTGCCCAAATCTGTTTATTGGCCAGCTCCTGGTAGCGATAAATACCGTGTTCCACAGAAGTCACCAATTGGAAATCTATCTTTAGCAGGTGGTTATACAATCCAAAAATTCTACGATAGTATGGAAGGAGCAGTACAAAGTGGCAATAGAGCTGCTGCCGTTTTTATTGAGTGGAATCTTTAATTCCCTTGCTCTAAATTCATTCTCAGGCTGTTACGGATTTTTAAAATAAATCCGTAACGGCTCCTAAACTACTGCAAGACACAGTATTAGAGTACTTTGCCATAACACCTCGGTTATGTTTGAGTTTAGGCTTTTTCCATTGCGATAAACGATTTTGAATCTCTTCTTTTGGAATTTCTAGATTAATTGCTTTTTTTTCTGCCGAGATGGTGATCTCATCACCATCTCTTACTATTGCAATTGGACCACCATCCTGTGCCTCTGGTGCTACATGCCCGACTACCATCCCGTGTGTTCCCCCACTGAATCTTCCATCGGTTATTAATCCGACATCTTCACCGAGTCCTTGTCCCATTAAAGCCGCTGTTACAGAGAGCATTTCTTGCATTCCTGGTCCACCTTTTGGTCCTTCATAGCGAATAACTATTACATCTCCTTTTTTTATTTTATTCTCACGAATGGCGTTGAAACATTCAACTTCACTATCAAAAACTTTTGCGGGTCCTGTTATTTCTGTTTTCTTTAAACCGGAAACTTTTGCTACTCCTCCCTTTGGAGCTAAATTACCCTTGAGAATTATTAAATGTCCTGTTTTTCGAAGAGGATTTTCTAAAGGCATTAGGATTTTTTGCTTTTCAAAATCTACCTCTGGAACATCTTCTAGATTTTCAGCTAATGTTTGCCCTGTGCAGGTTATACATTCCCCGTTTAAGAAATCTCTTTCCAGCAGATATTTCATCAACCTTGGCAAACCTCCAATTCTTTCAAAATCAGCGGCTACATATTTACCACTTGGTTTTAAATCTGCAAGATGCGGTGTAATTTCAGAAATCTTGTTGAAATCGTCAATTGTTAAATCCACGTTGATTGAGTGAGCTATTGCTAATAAATGTAGAATCATATTAGTTGAGCCACCCAGAGCCATCCCAACAATCATCGCGTTTTTAATAGATTTCTTTGTAATTATTTGGTTTGGGGTTATACCTTTTTCAATGAGTTTATATATATATTTGCCAGCCTCTTTCGATTCGACCGTTTTTTTTACATCTATTGCCGGTACGCAGGCTCCTCCAGGCAAGCTCATTCCCATTGCTTCTATTGCAGATGCCATTGTATTGGCGGTGTACATTCCACCACAAGAACCTGGACCAGGACATGCAGTGTTCTCAATTGCTTTCATCTCTTCATAAGTTATTTTTCCTGCTTGATATTTGCCAACTGCTTCAAAAATGGAAACTATGTCTACATCATTTCCTTCATTGTTACCTGGTAAAATGGTCCCTCCATAAACAAAGATTGCTGGAATATTCATTCTCGCAATTCCAATTATTGCTCCGGGCATATTCTTGTCGCACCCACCAAGAGCTACTAATCCATCAAATCTCTGCGCAGAACTTACTACTTCTATGCTATCTGCAATTACTTCTCTCGATACAAGGCTGAATTTCATTCCTTCGTGCCCCATAGATATTCCATCTGAAACTGTTATCGTACCGAAAATTTGTGGGAAGCCTCCTGCCTCATGTACACCTTTTATAGACTCTCCTGCCAAGTGGTTTAAATGATAATTACAAGGAGTAATGGTACTCCAGCCTGAAGCTATCCCAATTAAAGGTTTTTTGAAATCTTCATCTCTCATTCCTACTGCTCTTAGCATTGCTCTAGCTGGAGCAGCTTTATCTCCATCGGTCATTACTTTCGAGCGGTGTTTTAAATCCATATTAATGAAATCGTTTTGGTAAGTAAAATTTTATAGCTAAATTCAACTTAATAGCTATTAAGTTGAACTAGTCCATTTAAACAGCAGATTATATATTTGCTCTTATTGTAGTTAGTTAAATTTATCCCAAATTACAACTTCGTTTAAGTCTAATTGTCCACCTCTTGGTCTGGCTGGCTGAACGGCTTTCCCAACTACTATTAGCAAGCCTATTAAGTGATCTTGAGGTAAGTTAATTATTTCAGCGACAGCGTTAGGATCAAATCCAATCATTGGGCAAGAATCATAGCCCAGTTCTTTTGCAGTTAACATAATTGTTTGAGCTGCTATTCCACAAGAACGAATGGCTTCATCTCTTTGGATTTGATCGCGGTCTTGATAAAACTGTCTAATTAGGGGAACCATCTTGTCCTGAACTTCTTTAGGTGCATTTCTCCAATACCTTTCAGGTTTTTTCTCCCATGCTTTTGTGTCTGCGCATACAACTATAAGTGTCGATGCTTCTGTGATTTGAGCCTGATCCCATGCTGCTTCTCGTATTTGTTGACGTATCTCTTTATCTTTAACAATTAAGAATCTCCAATTCTGTATATTGAATGAAGTTGGGGATAAAACCGCATTATTGAGTATTTTATTAATTTCTTCATCACTTAAATCGTATTGTGTATCGTAATGTTTTACAGATCTTCTTTGCTTGATAGCTTCTAAAGTTTCCATAATTTCCTCGTTTGAAGTATCCATAATTATTCTAGGATTAAAGACGTTTTTTTGAATAGAAATTTGGTTACCTAAAGTTTAAAGATAATCTTATTGACATTTGTATAAATTCTTTATTCAGGAAAGAGATCAATTTTCAGAGTTTGAAAAGTTTTAATTTACTAAGAAACGTTCTTTGTTATATTTTTATAATACATATGCCGACATAGCTCAGTTGGTAGAGCGACGCTCTCGTAAAGCGTAGGTCGTGGGTTCAAATCCCATTGTCGGCTATTTTACTTAAACGTTCCAGTGAATAGGCTTTGATATAGCCTAACAATAGAAGTCTAAACAAATTATTTGCTAAAGATTGGTCTTGCAATCATTATTCCAGTATTAGTTTTTACTTTATTACAGTATTCAATAATGCTGCCGGGGTAGATTTCTACTTCTTTTTTGTTGACGCTTGTTGCATCTATGTAAGTCCACTTAGCTTTATCTTTATATGCAAAAGCAACATGGTTTACATCAAGCCCAGAGAGATTAGAAGTAAAAGCTATGATGTCTCCATTTTGTAAAATGTTGTCTAAATTGATTGTTTCTAAAGTTTTACAAGAAAAGTAATTGAAAGTTCTTTCCTGCAAAATATTTTCTGTTTTTTTTATCTTGTTAATTTCATTTTTTCTTTTTGTGTTTTTACTTAATATATTGAGCTCTTTTTTGAATCTATCTGGTCCTTGAATATTAAAAAGAAAGTTCTTTTTTTCGGCATCTAAAAGCCAATCAGTATAGTAATGAAGTCTCGAACTGTAGCTTAAATGAGAACCGCCTCGATATCTTAATGAGTATAGAGTTGATTGATAATGTGAAAAGGATGAAGAGTTGGATTTTATTATTAATGAAAGGGCAAGTACATTTTCTAAAAAAGTTAAGCAATCAAAAGATCTAATGTTAACAACAAGCTTCTCTGGATAGTTTTGATCTAAAGTATATGCTTCATAAGGACTTCCTAAGAAGGATTTGGAAATTTCAATAATTACTTCATTAAATGGTAGTTTGCTCAGGTTTTTCTTTCTTGACCACTTGACTTTTTCTTTAAAGATCTCATTATCTTCTATTTGAAATTTAACTTTGTTTTGAGCAATTCTTTTTTCTTTTTGAAAACCAGAGGATTGAGATATTGAACAACTATAAAGTAATAAAAAAGCAAAAAATATTAAAACATTCTTCATCTTAAAAAACTATTGTAAATTAGAACATTTCAACCTAGTGTCTAAGACTCATCTTTATTAGAGCTTTTTTTGCTTGTAGAAGATGATTTTTTCTTACTAGAATTAAAAGAGTTTCTAATTTTTTCTATTATTTCTTGGACTGCTTCTGGAGAAACAACACCATAATTGGCCACTACTAAGTCCCCATCTCCTTTATCTTTAATATTTTTTAGTTGATGAGTTTTTATATTGCCTTCTCTAACATACAACCTTTCTCTTGTAACCCATTCTCTATTTTCCCATGAAGGTCTTGATGGGTTATTGGTGTTAGATTTATCATTTGTTGAAGATGTTACATATGATTTTTCTTGCTTTTTGTTTGAGGAAGATGTTTCTTGCTTTAGCGAATCTTTCGATATTTTATCGCCTTCAGAAGAGAGCAAAGCAACTAAGTGTGTTCCGGGTAAAGTTGAGCTTAGTTTCTTTGATTGTTTACGTTGTTCTTTCCTAACTAGCTTTATTGGAGCAGGTAATACAACTCCTTTGCTTCCTGCTAAAGCTTTATTTTTGGGAGGTCTACCAGGGCGCCTTTTTACAGGAACAACTATTTCTTCTATTCCTGGTTCTATAGAAGTAGAAGTTGGTGTGTCTATAATTTTTTTCTTTCTACCTCTTTTCTTAGGTTCTGGTTTTTCTATTTCATTTGAAGGTTTTTCTTCAATTTTTTTCTTTCTTCCCCTTTTTGCAGGTTCTTTTATGTGTTCTACAGTTGAGTTTATTGTATTTTTCTTTTCTATATTTTTATCTAAGCTTTTTTCTTTCTTCTTTTCTGTTTCTTCTAGCTTCTTCACTGGTATTGATTTGTTTTTTTCTGCAGTTTTAACTTTTAGAGATGATGATTTTAATTTAGGTTTAATTGTTTTTGTTTCTGATTTAACTTTTTTAACTTTTTCTTTTGATTTATTAGAATTTTGTTTAGTTAATACTCTGCTTGTTTGACTCTTTCCCTTTTCTTGTGATTTTCCTTGTTTTTCAGAACTTCCACTTAAATTTTTTGATAGCTTGTCTTTTTTTGTATTCTTGATAGCTTTTTCTTGTTTGTTATTTGAATTTGAGTTTTTTCGAGTACTTTTTGACGAAAGCTTTTTTGAAGAAGGTGATTTTTGTTTAGAATCTTCTTTGCGAGAAACCTCTTTCTTAGTACTTTTCGTCTTTGAAATCTTTTGAGTTTTCTTTACCAAATTAAACCTTTTTTATCAGACTGAACTACACTATATGATTATTTAAGTTATCTGAATTAAACTTAATTTATTTTGCAGATAACTGTTATGACTTAATAATTGCCATAAAAAGTCTAACTGACAATAAGTTTAACCTACAGGTTGGAAAAATTTAAAGGTTTTAATTTACAAAGATTGCACTTACTTGTATTATATGCTTCGTTATTAAGAAATAGAATAATTCCTTAATGGGGGCATAGCTTAGCTGGTAGAGCGTCTGCTTTGCACGCAGAAGGTCAGGGGTTCGACTCCCCTTGTCTCCAAATCTTTTAATGATATTTTTTACTCAAATCGAATCTGAAGTTTTTTTAAGGATTGCAATTGTTATAGTTGGTTTAAACTTAAACAATTGACTTGAAATATTTTTTTCTTGTTAAACGTTTCTTAGAGAATTGTATGTTTAATGAGAATTAGTAAGAGGGTAAAAGCTAAGTATTAAAACTCTAAATTTCGATGAATAAAAGCAGAAATTTAAGAATTAAAAATATTAGTTCAAAGGCTACTTTTGTTGCATCAATAGCAATTCTAGGCCTTTGTTTTGTTACGTTGTTTTTTGTCAATCAGCAAAAACTGAGAGACATTTATTTGTTAGCAAGCTATCAAGTGTGCCCAGTGAATGTTGAGCAGCAAAGCAAATTTTCATTAAGTAGTGAGCTGGACAAAATCGAATATATAGATAGCAATACAAAAAAGAATATAGAAAAAGCTATAAATAGAGCCTCAATAAAAACAGGACTCTCACAAAAACTTATACTCCTACTAATAAAGCAAGAGTCAGCTTTTAGACCTTATGTGGTTTCACCGGTTGGAGCAAAAGGTTTAACTCAATTAATGCCCAGCACGGCTTTGTATTTTTGCAATTTGAACGTTAAAGACATTTTTGGGGTGGAGAAAAATGTACTATGCGGTTCTAGCTATTTAAGGGAGCTTATTTCGGAGTTTGATGGTGATATAGAATTAGCATTGGCAGCTTATAATAGTGGGCCAAACAGAATAAGAGAAATACAAAAAAAATACAATAAGTTTGGCAATTTTAATGCAATTAAAAATTTTGTTCCTAAGGAGACTAAGCATTATGTTTCTGAAATAGGGAAGTATTATCGTAAAGTTGTGTAACTGATTGAGAAATGTTGAAACACTATTTTCTTTTTCTCAATACATTATTAGTACTGAGTATGGATTATCAGGTATACTACTTTAGTATCTTTGAATAAAGATAAAGATACTAATTGAAATAGACTGAATATAATGTCGTAGGAGCAGATATTAAACTTGTTGGATAGCTTTTCCAAGAACAAAAAATTCAAAAGAATTTGTGTAAGTTGCAACAATCTATATGCAAAGCATGATTTGTTAAAGATAGATTCAAAGTCGCTGAAAATTGACGAAGAGCAGATAATACCATCAAGAAGTTTTTATATTTATCCGGCAAAAGAGTGTATCCATAACTTTGCAAAATTTTCGAGGAAGTTACAAAAGCGTATTAAGAATGTTTCTCTTAATAATGATTTTTTTGAATCCTTAATGAGTAAAGTAAAGCAAGATACTTGTCCAGGTTCTTTGGAGGAAGATGATTGATGAGTAATTCTGGGAAGATGAGAATTTATGATCTAGCAAAGAGCCTGATCCCCGATGATTTGACAGATAAAGAAAAAAAGATTTTGCAAACACAAAAAACAAAAGATATTTTAGAAATATGTAACAGTTTGGGCTTATCCAATAAAACTCCTTCAAGTTCTTTAGAGGGCGAAGCTGTTGCCCAGGTTGTAAATGTTTTGGGCAATAAAGGGAAAATTAATCAAGTGAAACTAGGCGTAAAAAATTCTGAAGAAAATATTGTTACTTCAACAAGGGTAGAAAAGTCTGAACCTCAGCAAAAGAAGTCAAGAATATTAAGAAGAATAACTGTAGAAAAAGAGGAAACACCAGAAGAAGAAAGCCCGCAGGTTGAAGAAAAGAAAGATATTCCATTAAACATTGAATTACTTGAAAAAGATGAGAATGATATAGAAGAAGTTGTTGAGGAGAATGTTGAAGAAGAAGTTGAAGAAAATATAGTTGTTCCTTCAGAGGAAATTGATCCGCCTAATAATGCTCAGGAAGAGAAAGAAGTTCTAGCAAAAGGGGAACAAGAAATCAAAACTTATTCAAAACCTTTTATTTCTCCAATTCAAATTGTCAAATCGGAAAATACTTATACGCCTCCTTCGCAAAGACATAAAAACGTTACTAAAGAAAAACCTTTTGAAAAAAACGGTGAAAAATATAAGGGAGTAACAGCTCAACATTCATCGCCACATAAAAGCAATCATAGTAGTCAGCAAAAGCCTGCAACTTCTCAGCCTTACAGAGTTGCAAAACCAATTAATACTTCCTTTAGTCCAATACGTAGGAAACCAGGACAGAAGCAAGTAAAGCAAAAGCCAAGCCAGTTTTCTAAATCACCTTTTGCTTCAAAAGAAAAGTCTCAAGCGTTAGTCCAAGAGGTTGAAAGGCCGAAAGAGTTAACAATAAATCATCCTCTTACTATTAAAGAACTTTCTGAGCTGATGAATGTTCAAGAGGCTGAAATTATTAGAAGTCTATTCATGAAAGGAATAATGAGGACTGTTAACCAGACTCTTGAAGTTGACTTGACTATACAAGTTGCGGAAGAGCTCGGTTGTAAAATTACTATGGATCAGTCTAAAACCGATCAGTCAGATGATTTAGCCAGCCGTCTTAAAGAATTGGTAGACACTCATACTGACGAAAAGCAGTCAAAAGAGCTTAAATTAAGACCACCAGTTGTAACAATAATGGGGCATGTTGATCATGGAAAAACAACTCTTCTTGACTCAATTAGAAAATCTAAGAAACAAATTACATCTACAGAGTCAGGTGGAATAACTCAGCATATCGGTGCTTACCAGATATCGGTACAAGATTATGATGATAAAGAAAGAAAGATAACTTTTCTAGATACACCTGGACATGAAGCATTTACAGCCTTGAGAGCTAGAGGAGCACAAGCTACAGATATTGCAATCTTAGTTGTAGCTGCAGATGATGGTGTTATGCCTCAGACAATAGAAGCCATTTCACACGTGAAAGCTGCTGGGGTCCCACTAATTGTTGCTGTGAACAAGGTTGATAAACCTGATTCCGCACCAGACCGAGTTTTATCTCAGCTTATTGAACATGAAGTCGTTGTTGAAGATTATGGTGGCCAAATTGTATGTTCTAAAATTAGTGCAAAGCAGAATTTAAATCTAGATGATTTATTGTCCAAAATTACTTTAGTTGCTGATGCTGAATTGGGCGATAAGCTTTTGGCTAATCCAACTTCTAGAGCTGTTGGTGCGGTTGTAGAAGCTGCTTTAACTGCTAATAGAGGTACGGTGACTTCTTTACTGGTACAAAGTGGCACTCTTAAAAAAGGAGATACAATTGCAGCCGGAGCAGCATTTGGAAGAGTGCGTGCCATTTTTGATGACGAAGGTCATGAAATTGATGAAGCGCCGCCGGCAACTCCTGTTCAAATTTTGGGATTAGATTCTGTTCCTCAAGCTGGTGATACCTTCCAGGTTTTCAAAAATCTACAGAAAGCTAAAGCTCAAGCTGAAAGCGTTAAAGAACAATCTATCTCTCAGAAGAGGATGAATAGAGGATTAGAATATTTCTCGAGTGAAATTAGAGAGGGAAGCGTAAAAGAATTATCTGTAATTATAAAAGCAGATGTTCATGGTTCTGCTGAAGCTATCGCAAATGAGCTGAATAAATTGAGCAGTGATCAAGCTTTAGTTAAAATAATTCATTGTGCTGCCGGTGCAGTCACTGAAACTGATGTGAATTTAGCCTCAGCTACAGGAGCTATTATTGTGAATTTTAATACTCTAATAGACTCTGTTACATCCAAAGCGGCAAGTGAGAATAATGTACCAGTATATGATTGCAATATAATTTATGAAATTACTGAGTCAGTGAGAAAAGCAATTAATGGTTTACTGGAGCCAGAGAAAATAGAGATCAAGCATGGTGAATCAGAAGTTAGGCAAGTATTTAGTGTTGGTAAATCTAAAATTGCTGGTTCTTATGTGTTATCCGGCAAGATGGTCAGAGGAAGTACAGCAAAAGTATTTAGAAATGGAAGAGAGCTCATATCTACTAGACTTGATAATTTGAAAAGATTCAAAGATGATGTTAAAGAAGTTCTTGAGAATTTTGAGTGTGGAATATCCTTTGATAGTTTCAATGACATTGAAGAAGGTGACATAATTGAATCTTGGGGAACTGAATTCCAAGAGAGAACTATTTAGTAAATCAATATAGAACTGATATGGGAAGACCATCTTTTCAAAGGACAGACAGACTTGCCTCTAGTATCAGAGAGGAGCTTGCTGAGTTGTTCTCTTTTAGAAAAATTAAAGAGTTAAAAGATACGAGATTTGATGGGTTAATTTCTATTCTTGATATTCAGGTTAAGAGTGGATATCAACACATTGATGTTTATATAAGTGTTTTAGAAGAGGAGAAGCAAAAAGGAGTTCTTGAAGTTTTAAATGACGCAAACTCTGCTATTAGAGGCCAAATATGCCGTAATTGTAAATTGCGTTTTGCTCCTACTTTAGCATTTCACATTGATGATTCGGTGAAAAGAGGATGTGAAGTTTGGGACTTATTGGATAAAATTCAAGCAAATCAGTCTTCTCAAGATTAATCTGTTTAATTGAGAGGGCACTAGATTTAGTCTTACAAATTAGAAGGATTCATTAATGAATAAATCTTCAATTCAAGAAGCTTTCTTGTTAGAAAAAGTTGCTGGAATTGTAAGGGCAAGGAGTTTTGAAGAAGCTAAAGAAAAGTCTATTCTTTTAAAATCGGGTGGTTTAAAGATAATTGAGCTTGCTTATGAAGAACAGTTTTTTACAAAGTTTATTGAGTGGTCAAAAGACTATTTATCTGAAATCAGAATAGGAGCTGCAAGTTTAATTACCTTACAGCAAGCAAAAGAAGCAATTGATTCTGGTGCTAATTTCTTAGTTTCACCAATTGCTAATACCCAAATGATAGATTTGGCTTTGCAGAATAATTTAGATATTATTCCAGGAGCTTTTTCTCCCACTGAAATAGCTGATATTATTCATAATTTTCCTGAATTGAGCTGTATTAAACTGTTTCCATCTGACTCAGCAACGTATTTTAGGAATACGCTTAAAGTCTTTCCTAATATTGATTTTTTAATTAGTAGTTTTAAAATTAGCGAAATAGAGTCTTTCATAAATTATGGTGCAAAGATGTTTGTAGTTGGCTCCTATTTTACAGATGACCACAACCTAACGGTGAATAGAATAAAGCGGATTCTTGACTTAGTTCATTTAAATAGAGATTAGCTTTTGTGACTATGGAAGTTGGTAGTATTAAAGGTGAAATACAGATTTGCAACTCATCTAATTCATTCAATATGGAATAAAAACCTAGGCTTTGGACAAAGATTATTTGAAGCCTTAAGATTTACATAATGTCAAATCTATAGCACGGTGTGGTGTGTGAAATTATTTGATTTTGAATTTTTAATTCAAAAAAATACCTATCAAAAATTTTCTTTCAAAATGTTTCGAAGTTTGCCAATTAATAAATATAAGCCTGTTGAGATCCATGAAATTGTTTAATTAATTGGAAAATATATATAAGCATGGAAAGATAATTCATTTACATTGGTTTTACAGCTTAATATTTGGATCCCATACAACTTTTGATTTTGCTAAGTTTTGTCCTTAAGTCTATAGATGATACAATTCCGTTAAGTATATGTTTAATCAGTTGGTTATATTGTTTCTTTTTGCTTTCCTATTCTCTGTTAATGTAACCTTCAAACCTTTCGACTTTAGTTTTATTTAATCTCTTTATTAATGAAATACAAACTCATCTCGTGGAATGTCAATGGAATTAGGGCCAGTATTAGAAAAGGTTTCTGGGAAATAATAAGTGAATTAGATGCCGATGTAGTTGCAATCCAAGAGACAAAGGCAGATGATGAAATAATGTCCAAAGGGATTCTAGAGAATCCAAACTACCAAGTAAATTGGCACAGTAACAAAATTAAAAAAGGATACAGTGGGGTAGCAACCTTAAGCAAGATTCCTCTTAAACAATCTTCAACCGGATTTGGAATTGAGAGGTTCGATCTAGAGGGTAGGGTAGTTGAAAGCAAATTCGAAGATTTTACACTTTTTAATATTTATTTTCCAAATGGTGGGCAGGGCCCTCATAGAGTAGATTACAAAATAGAGTTTTATAATGCTTGCTTAGATTACACGGAAAATCTGAGAGCAAAGGGTGAAAAAGTGATAGTTGCTGGAGATTTTAATACAGCACATAAAGAAATTGACCTTCACGATCCTCAAGGTAATCAAAACACAACGGGTTTTTTGCCAATTGAAAGAGCTTGGCTAGATAAACTCGTTGAGCATGACTATATTGATACTTATAGGTATTTCCATCCAGATAAGGTTGATATGTACACTTGGTGGGATATGAGAACTCGCTCTCGATCGAGAAATAAAGGCTGGAGAATAGACTACTTCTTTATTGCATCCGAAATTAAAGATAACTTACGATCTGCCTTTATTGAAAGTAATATTCAAGGATCGGATCATTGTCCACTTGGTATTGAAATAGAGTTTTAATGAAACACTTAGTTCTCTATTCAGCACTGTTAATAATGCTCTTTCCCAGCTTGATTTTTGCTAAAGAGTTTGAATTGAGAGCAGCTTGTTATGGACCTGGACTTTATGGCAGAAGAACAGCCAATGGAACAAAGCTAAGAAGATGGACAAGAGGCATTGCTCATAAACACTGGCAGTTTGGCGAAAAGGTAGTTTTAAAATACAAAAACAACAGAACAAAAGCAAAAGTAATAGATAGAGGACCAAATATAAGAGGTCTTAGTATCGATGTGACGGAAGCTACTGCAAAAGCGCTTGGTTTTAAAGATTGTAAAGAATTTGGAGTCAGGACCCTAACAGTGCAAAGGAAATAAAAAACGTCTAAACTGAGTTTCGGCTGGCATTAACGTTGGCTGCTAAAGACTTAATAATCATCTTTTCAAAAACTTCTAGAGTGCCAGTTGGATATTTGGATGGGTCTTTCTTTATTTCTCTTGCTTTATCCATTGCAAAATGCTGAATCGTTAGCAGTGGAAGTACTATTTTTTCTCTCATTTTTATTGATTCTCTTGAGATATCAGACTCTTCAAGAAGTTCATTCTGTCCGCTAATTTCTTTCAACATAGTTTCGGTGAGTATAGATTCTTCGTATAAAATCTTCCAGAAACCTCCAAACTTTTTATCTTTTTTTAAGTAAAAGGTAAGAGGAAAAAACGATTTAGATAGGCTCTGCATTGCATTTTCAACTAATGTTCTGAAGAACAAAGATTTTTCGAAAAGGCTTTTGAGTTCATCCTTTTTTCCTTTCTCAGTCAAAGTTTTCATAGCAGAGCCAAATCCATAAAAGCCTGCTATGTTTTGCTTCATTTGGGTCCAAGCTCCAACAAAAGGAATTGCTCTCAAATCTTCAAATTTCAAGCTTTGGCTTTTCTTCCTTTTTGCCGGTCTGCTACCGATATTCAGTTGTTCGTAGTAACTCAATGGAGTTACTTCTTCAAGATAAGAAGTGAAAAGTTTATGATTTCTCAACCCCAGATAAGCTTTGAGAGATTCTTCCGAAAGTTGTTCAAAAAGCTTTATTTCTTTGGAGGAAAGACTAGAATTATCATCCGGAAAAATTTCAGGTTCAATACCGGCTGTAAATAATTGTTCCAAGTTAAACTGTGCTGATTGTTCAGTTCCCAGTTTGGAGGAAATTGTTTGCCCTTGAATAGTTAGTTGTATTTCATCATTTTCGATGAGTTCACCCATTGAGCGGTAGAACTTATGAGTGTTTCCTCCCCCTCTTGCCGGAGGTCCACCTCTGCCATCAAAGAAGGTAACTTTAACTCCATATTTTCTGGATATCTCGGTTAAATTTTGTTTTGCTTTAAAAATTGACCAATTTGCAGTGAAGTAACCGCCATCTTTGGTGCCATCAGAAAAGCCAAGCATAATTGTTTGTACTTGTTTTTGCTTTTTTAGGTACTTAGAATAAATTTCATCTTCGTAAAGACTCTTCATTATGAGTTCTGAGTTTTCCAAATCCTCAATTGTTTCGAATAATGGAATTATCTTGAAGTTTAAGTTCTCTAAACTCCAATCGGCTAATTTAGCTAGAGCTATCACTTCTAAAATATTAACTGCAGACTGAGTATTGCTAATAATGTAACGATTTAATCCCTTAATTCCATTACTTTGTTGAATTTCTCTAGCTGTTGTAATGGACTTTAATGTTTCTTGAGCAATTGAGCTTAATTTGCCTTTGTTTAGGTCTAAGCCATTTAAGTTTATTGATTTATTCGACAAGAAGTCTTTAATGAAATTTATTTTTTCATCTTGAGTTTGATTTTTATAGTCGTATTCAGAAAATATTTCAGACAACACTTCATTGTGTATTCTGCTGTCCTGTCGTAGATCTAAAGAAGCAAAGTGAAAACCAAAAATCTTTACCTTTGTAATGAAGGAATCCAGCTGTTCCAAAAATAGACTTTGATGCTTATTCACTAACAAATCTCTTATTTCAAAGAGATCCTTCAGTAAATAATCAGAATTACGGTACTGAATATCTAGTTCATCGTTAATGCTACATAGCTCAGCTTTGGAGTTGCTCATCAAACCTTGTTCGACGAAAAGTAATTTTTCATCGACACCCTTAAAAGTTAGTCTCTTTTTTAAAGAAGCAATATCTCTTAGATATAAATCAATAAGACTGGATTTCAGTAAATGTGCAACTTTTTTGGTAGTTTCTGAAGTAACAAACGGGTTTCCGTCTCTATCGCCTCCAGGCCAAAAACCAAGCTCAATAATGGGTCCTTTGAGTTCCATATCCTCTAAAAAGTTTTGAAGATTGCTTTGAATTAAAGGAAGTGTTTTATAAAAAACTCGCTCTAAATACCAAATTAAGCTTTGTGCTTCTTCAACCGGAGTTGGTTTCTCACGATTCTTGAACTTTGTTTTTCCCATTTGAAGTAGCAGGCTATTTATTTCATTAATCTGGTCTTTTTGTAATGCAACGCTCAAATCAGAAATAATGCCCAAAATAGAACTTGGATAAAATTGAGTCGGATGGGCGGTTAAAACAACACGAACACGGTAATTGTTCAAAATTTTCTTTAAGCTCTTTTCTTTACCCCGATCGATAACCTGGTTTATCAATTGTTCAACGGTTCCAGCTCCAGACATGTCATTTACAGAACCAAAAGCTGCATCTTCTAAAGCATCAAACAAAACAACTTGTCTTTCAACAAACTGCAAAATACTAAACAGGGTTTTAACATTCTTTTTATCAAGCTGACAGCTATTTTCAATATCTGAGTGTCTTATTTCCCTAAAAAAATCTTCAATTATCTCAGTTGGAGTTTGCCCCTTTTCAAGTTTTTCCCGGAGATTATTCAATAGAAAAGCTAAATGAGCACCCGTGTTTTCCAGTTCGTCAAAAGGTAAAGTTAAAAATAAGCCGTTATAAATTTGGTATTTTATTGCAACAAGTTCTTTAAAAGCCTTAAGCTTCTGAGAAGATTTCAATGACAACATTTATTGCTGATTGATGACTCTAATAAGTTGTATTCAATATAGCAATATCCTTAGTTGCCTTGCTGCTTTTGTGTTAATGAGCTAGAAGAAAGACCAAATGAAACTATGGCTAAATCAGATCCATTATGATACCCGTTACCAAGATCTTTGACGATGGGAAAGACTACTACTCCTGTGTATAAGCTCTTACCATTTTGGCTTTTACATTTAACTATTTTTCCTTCTGAATTCATGCCAAAAACTTTTTTACTTCGCATAACATAATTAAGTGAATTTTTAATATTGAAGACTTTTGTACCATCGCCATAATAATCAACTTCATTATGGTGGCTAAGGATTGAATTAGTTACACCATTTCTTTTGCATGATATTGGAGTAGGTAAGTTGCTCAATTTACTTTTACTAGGAGGCTCGAGTGAAGATCTTATTGCTCTATAAAAACTTTCACCTGAGCTGTTGATGTATACCTGAACTGGGTAGAGCTTCCTTTCTTCAACTACATGTTGATTTGAAGTGATTATCGTGTTGTAGCCTTTTGTTCTTTTTTGAGAGGTTTCTACAGCAAAATCTGTTTTTTTCCAGCTGGTTTGAGCGACTAGTCCATTTGGAAGTTTAATATCCTCTGGTATACGTTGAAGTCTTTCAATTAATGGCTTTGTTGGTTTGTTTTCAGTAGTTTTCTGTGCAAGAACAACATGATGCCTAGCAGGAATAGGGGGAGGAATTAAAGCTAAAGGACCAATCGGCATTGTGTCTGAGTGAATTGTGAAAAATGTGAAACATATGTACTATAACAAATCGGGCTCGTCGAATCAAAGGTTGTAAGTGAGATAACGATTCCCTAAACCTGTAATGCATCTTCCTTGATCCCTAAAGCTTGATTCCTGAGGATGAAATGTTCTTACTCTACTAAAAGAAAATTCCTCACAAAGCCTTGAGTTTGTGTCTGTTTATTTAGCTCAGATTCGTGAATATAGTAAATTAAGTTACTAAGTACACATTCTAAGGATGTGTTTATCAAGTTTTTTATGAAAAGGAATATCTGAATTGTCGGAACGAATACTCCTTTTGAGGTTAGCCCACTGAGGCTCAGACTTATTCA
>JASJDU010000060.1 GCA_030065015.1 Candidatus Caenarcanales bacterium
TTTTTGTTGAATTGCATTTTGGACATTTTCTTCTACTCATTTTTATGTACTTTTTCTCTGGTACATTGATTTTCTCTCGTCTCTTTCTCCTAATCAACCATCTAGAGGATTCTTAGGTCTCTTTTTTTCCTTTAGACCTAATTTGCAAAGATCTTATTAATACTGCTTTTATCAATCTTCAATTGGCCCAATCGACAAAGTATATCGTTGACAATTTGTGACGGTTGATGATTGTGAAACTTTTCTTTCATCCAGAGCAATCTTGCATTTTTAGCTTCAAGTAACTGTTTATGAATAACACCTAGAGAAACCGTTGAGTGCAAAGGAAATAAAACATTTCTCAAACTAGGATGTATGTTGAATAAACCCGTTGCAACCGGAAGAGAAGAATATAAATAGATTAGTCTCAAATTATTAAATAAAAATCGTTTGTTAAAAGCAAATATTTTAGGATATCCGTTTCCCATAATCCTTTTGAGTCTTGAAGTCGAAGAATTATTTGATTGAAACGTTCTTTTTACGTGCTTTTTAATATTAAAGTTCACAGATGAAACTCTTGTCATTAAATTCAACCAATATTAAATATGTTTAACATTGGTTGAATTTTAACCTTGTTTAGCTTTGATAATTCTGAATCTATGAAATGCGATCAGATTTTACTAAGCAGTTGTCAATCACAAACTAGTCTGAATGGAAAAGTTAGACCGGTTCCTAAATAAGATAAACACGTAAACATCCATAAACTATTTAAAGTTCAAATTAGCTTTCCTCAAACGAATTGATTCTGGAGTAACTTCGAGTAACTCATCATCAGAAATATAGTCCATCCCAAATTCAAGGGTTAGATCCACAGAAGCTGTTAAACCATCCAAAACTTCAGCTCCGGCACTTCTCATATTGGTTAACTTTTTTGTCTTGCAGACATTAACAACTAAATCTTGTGGTCTAGCATTTTCTCCAACCACCATCCCACGATAAATTTTGTCTCCAGGTGCAATGAAATAAACACCTCGATCTTCTAAGTTCTTCAAAGCGTATTCAGTTGCAACACCATTTTCATGAGCAATTAAAGCTCCATTTCTGCTACTTCCGATATCTCCAATTGTAGGTCCATATTCAGAAAAGGCGCTGGACATAATCCCTTGACCTTTCGTAAGGCGAATAAAAGTACTTCTGAATCCTAAAAGACCTCGAGAGGGGATTTGAAACTCAATAGTGGTTCTTCCTTGGAAAGAATGCATTGATTGCATTTCGGCCCTTCTTTTACCCAATGCTTCAATACAAGAGCCATTCATTTCGTCTGGAACATCTAGAACCAATAACTCATAAGGTTCACAAGTTTTTCCATCAATTTCTTTCAATAGCACCTTGGGTTTACTAACCTCAAATTCATAACCTTCACGGCGCATTGTTTCAATTAAGATTCCCAAATGCAATTCACCACGACCACTCACGAGAAAGCTTTCAGTATTGTCAGTCTCTTCAACTCTCAAGCTGACATTGGTTTTAATTTCTTTGAAAAGTCTTTCTCTCAGTTGCCTTGAAGTGACAAATTTACCTTCTTTGCCTGCAAAAGGACTTGAATTAACCGAAAAAGTCATTTGCAAAGTAGGTTCTTCTACTTTTATTGGTTCCAATGGTTGTGGGTCGTGCAAGTCAACGATGGTATCGCCAATCTGAGCATCGTCTAAGCCTGCTAATGCAACAATATTGCCACTTGAAGCTTCTTTAACTTCTATCCTCTTCAAGCCTTCAAAGATGTATAGTTTTGTAACTTTAGCTTGTTTTATTTTTCCTTCTGAATCACTTAATCCAATCGATTGGCCCTCCTTCACAGAACCGTTATTTATTCGTCCAATGATAATTCTGCCTAAATATTCACTATAATCCAAAGTAGCAACTTGAAGTTGGAGTGTGTTGTCTGCGCTACCAGGGGGATGTTTAATCTCTTTTAAAACGGTATCCAAAAGATCAAAAATATTATCTTTTATTGAATTGGGTTCTAAACCAGCTTTTCCATCTAAACCACTGGCATAAACAATTGGAAATTCAAGCTGACTATCATCCGCCCCAAGCTCAATGAATAAGTCGAGAGTTTTGTCGATAACTCTCTCGGAGTTAGCCGCTGGGCGATCAATTTTATTTACAACTACAATAACCTTCAAATGGCGCTCTAAGGCTTTCTTTAAAACAAACCTTGTTTGAGGCATAGGCCCCTCGACTGAATCAACAACTAATAAAACCCCATCAACCATATTGAGGACACGCTCAACCTCTCCTGAAAAATCTGCGTGACCAGGTGTATCGAGAATGTTAATTTTGCAATCTTTATACGGAATAGCAGTATTTTTTGCCAAAATGGTAATGCCACGCTCTTTTTCTAAAGGATTGTGGTCCATCATTCTCTCTTCAACTACCTGGTTTTCACGAAATATACCAGATTGCTTGAACATACTATCTACTAGAGTAGTTTTTCCATGGTCGACATGAGCAACAATTGCTATGTTTCTTATGTTTTGAGTTTGAAGAGTTTCAGCAGTGTTCATTATTAAGTTTTATCTGATATTTAAACGTGTTAATTTTACCTTATGATGGTGAAAGTCATTGGTCCTTGCAATCTTGTGCAAGATTTAATTCTTGAAATTGAAATAAAAACTTATGAATTTAAAACCCACATCAAAGTATTCCAACTCATAAAGTCTTCTGCCCAACCGGGTTTCCCATCAACATAACTATATTGCTCATGCATACAGCCATTATTTGTTATGTCCTTGGATAATAAATAATTCATTCGACGATGAACTATGCTTGCATACTCTATATATCCGTATTTATTGAGGATTTCAATTGCATAAATATTTGTCAAAACCCAAATGGGTCCATTCCAGTTTGCTGCTTCAAACCAATGTTCGGGAACCAATGCTCTCGGAGCAACTCCACCGGATACAGGAGATCTGCGTGACATAGATCGAACTCCATAGGGCGTCATAAAACCTTCATCGGAAAGAATATGTTCATTAATTATTAATTCCGAGATCTCAGGATGTGTCGATTCATCAATCAATCCATCAGAGGATAAAGGTAAAAAACCAATCCAAGAAGGAACGTTAATTAACTCAGAGCTACCATCCAATTTGAAATAACGGTTATAGAAAAACTGTTCTTTTTTATCCCAAAAAACCGAAAAGAATTTTTCTTGTATCTGACTTGCTTTTTGTTTGTAATAATCAGCTTTAGAAGGTTCGCCTAAAAGCTTAAAAACTTCTGAAGCAGCTTTGAATTCATTGTAAAGATAGACGTTCAAATCAACTGCTGCAATTCTTGGAACTGGGCTGCTGGTAAAAATAGTGTCTTTAGTAACATCACCGGTTGGAGCAAAAACTCTCGGCCTTAAAGCTAAATTTGTATCAATGCCGCTTTCAACAATATTTATCCAGGAATATAAACCACAATCTGGAACTTTCCTGAAAACATCATAGAATTCAAGATATTGTTCAAGTCTATCTAAAGGCTTAAATCCAACTAAGTTTAAATTCTTTTGGTAATCCTCTTGGCTCCAAAAAGCGGGATCGTCATTTTCTTGTACCAAACCGGTATATGTTTTCTTCCATTCATAACCTTTATGCTTAGCCATTAGCCAGTCCAAAGATAATCCTTTGCTGTGCATCTGACTCAACATTTGAAAGAAAAAAGGCTTGTGATGGCCGGGAAAATCTTTAACACCATCGTATCCAATTGTTCTTGGGACATAGCCGTCAGGAGTTGTGAAGGAAAGAAAGTTCAATACTGAGCTTTTTACGACTTCAGAATATTTACGAGGAGACATTTCAAGCAATGTGGAACTAATAAAATAAGCATCCCAGTCGTATTTGTCTGAATAGACACCAGTGAGGATTCTTTTATCGGTATCAAAAACCTGGTCTCGAACTAATGAGGGCGTGATTCCATCGTAGAGAAGTAAACCTTGTTTTTTGAGAATTAATTTCTCAATGTTATCTTCAATATACTTAGAGACAGCTACAGAGGTGCCTTTTATAACCTCTGATTCTAAGCTTTTTGCATTTTGTTTTATTGTATTGGATTTTATCGAAGCAACCATGATCCCACCAACCTTGATAACTTTCGGACTTAAAGAATTTGGATATTTTCAGAAGAGAAATGTTACAAATATGCATCCTTTAAATAAATAGCCTATTGATAGTTTTCTCTAATAGTCTTAATTAGTTTCTTTGATGGTTGTTGATAGTCTATTAAAGAAATTTAAGATTTGATCTTTTAAGACCACTTTTAGGAAATATAAATTGATAGAAGTTGTTCAATTAAAGTATCTTTGATTCACACATCGAGTAAAACGTACTTTGGATAATAGTTTTTATTAAAATCTATTTGTTTTAAGCACAGAATAAATATGTCAGAAAAATTCTTTATAACAACACCTCTTTATTACGTAAATGCTGAGCCACATATTGGAAGTGCCTATACTACAATTGCAGCCGATTCTTTAACCAGATTTTGGAAATTATTTGGTAAAGAAAGTTTACTTCTAACCGGAGTAGATGAACACGGAGGGAAAATAGAATCAACTGCAGAGTCAAGAAATATAAATCCACAAACTCATTGTGATGAAATATCCGATAAATTCAAAGAGTTATGGACTAAATTAAATATTGACTATCAAAAATTCAGCAGAACATCCTCTGAAAAACACAATAAGGTAGTTAAATCTTTTTTTCAAATAGTTCAAGAAAAAGGGGATATTTATCAAGCAGAATACAAAGGTCTATATTGCTTAGCCTGTGAAGATTTCAAGAATGAAAGAGAATTAATCAACGGTAAATTATGCCCAATCCATCAGATTCCAGTTCAGGAATATTCTGAAAATAATTACTTTTTTGCGCTTTCAAAATATGCAAATAAAATAAGCAATTTTTTAAAAGATAACCCTGATTTCATTAAACCGAAATTTAGGCAAAATGAGGTGGAAGCTTGGATTAACGAAGGCCTCAAAGATTTTCCTATTTCTCGAAGATCGGTAAAGTGGGGAATTCCAGTACCTGGAGACGATACACAAACAATTTATGTTTGGTTTGATGCTCTTTTAGGTTATTTAAGCACATTATTATCCGATGAAGAAGTCTTAGATCTTGATTTCGATCTCAAAAAAACTCTTTCAGAATTCGACTTTTGGCCTCCTTCAGTTCACTTAATTGGCAAAGATATTCTCAGGTTCCATGCGGTTTATTGGATTGCAATGTTAATGTCGGCAGGTTTTCCTCTACCCAAAAAACTATTTGGACACGGCTTTTTAACAAAAGATGGTGAGAAAATGGGCAAAACTCGAGGGAATATAATTGTTCCTCAAGAGCTAATCGATCAATTTGGTGTTGATGCTGTTCGGTTTTACTTTCTATTTAATATTCCTTTTGGTCAAGATGGAGATTATTCGGAGCAAGTTTTCAAAGAAACAATCAACGCATATTTAGCCAATCGCCTTGGGAATTTATTTTCAAGGGTCATAAAGCTAATTGAAAATCATTGTGAGTCCAGAATTCCCCTAATGCCATTGGATTCAAATTCCCCAATTGCCCAAAAAGCATTGGGACTCTCAAATAAAGTGAAAGAACATATGGAAAATTACGAAATTCATGATGCATTGAAGTCAATTTTCGATTTCGTTGATGAAATGAATTTAAATTTAACTGAAGTTAAGCCCTGGAATCTATTTAAATCGGAAGAAAAAACAGATCATCAAATTGCAAAGCTCAGCCTAGTGGAGACTCTTGAGGGACTGAGAATTGTCTCTAATCTTCTTTATCCATTCATTCCAGAATTATCATCCAAAATGTTGAGTGTATTTAGTTTAAAAGAAACTAATAATTGGGAAGAATTAAGCAAATGGAGTTACTTACAAACTGGAATGTCCATACAAAACCCAGGGGTCTTATTCGGTAGGTTAAAGTAACCTTTTTATAATAAAATGTTCATGAATTGTATTAAGGATATAAAAAAAGGATATAAAAATAATGTCTATAGCAGAATTACATAGAGATTTTGGTAGATTAGCAGTTTTTATTGATGGGAACAACTTATTTCATGCTGCAAGATCAATCGGTATAGAAATTGATTACGCAAAATTATTAGGAACTTTTTGTAAATATGGTCCTTTGAAAAGAGCTTTTTTCTACACTGGAGTTGATGAAAACGCTTCGAAGCAACAAGGTTTTTTATTGTGGATGAAAAGAAACGGATATAAAGTAGTTCAAAAAGAACTAAAAGTTTTTCCGGATGGAACGAAAAGAGCGAATTTAGATGTAGAAATTGTTGTCGATATGATTACCTTGAGTAAGTCAGTCGATACTATTGTCTTAGTCTCGGGGGATGAAGATTTTGCTTATGCTTTAGACAGTATTGCAAAAGGTGGTAAACAGGTCATTCTTGCAGGCTTTAGAGTGAACACTTCACCAATTTTAATGGATGTAGCTGATTACTTCTTAGATTTAGAAACATTAATCGAAGAAATAGTGAAAGAGGGTGGAATACCTTCTCATGATTATCTTGATCATGCAGCGCCAATGATTAAGCCTTCTACACTAGCATCCAGAATGGCAGCTTCACAAAATGGTGGCAATCAAGGATACGAAGAAGGAATACTTGACGGAAATTAACTAATAAACCTATTTTTGTGCAACTGTGTAGGAGGATTTTGGAGTTAGACCTTCATTTTCAAAAAGAACATAAGTTAAACTTCTTCCTTTCCCAGAATTCCAGTCAGGTCTTTCAACACCTATTAAACCATTATAAGAACCAACGGATTGAATAAGCCGATTTAAATATGTTTTTGCCATACCGTGGCTATATACAGAAAAACCAGTAAACGTGGAAGATAGCCAGTTATTAATGTTATAGCTTTCGTCTAAAGTTCCTTTTTCAATACCTTTTTTTAGTCCACTTGATAATTCGAGGAGATAATTTTGTTGATTTTTCTTTATTAGTGCAGCTGGAGAAGTTCCAGTCTGAGTATTTGAGATTTCGCCTTGGATAAAACCTATGTATGAGTCAATCAAACTCAATAAGTCTCTCACCATAGGATCATTAACTCCACTCTTCCTAAATCTATGAAAAGCTTTATCTACCAAAGACAAATCGAAGAAATTTTGCCCAGACACATCAAACTCATAGACAGTTGGGGTTCCACCTAAGCTATTAGTTCTAAGAATTGCATAATTTTCAGCAGACTTTCTATTTGCAGTATAAACACCAGGTCCATACAATTGATCAGCGTTGCTATCAGGAACTTTATTTCCAGAATATAGTTTCTCTATGTTTGCAGTATTTGTTCCATGCCATGTAGGGTTTAGGAGCCCTCTAATCCTAGAAAATGAGGAAAACACAATAGCTTTAGCAGACATTTATAAAAATAATTTAATATTAAATTAATAATTTCTTAAATATATATTAACATATCGTGGTTACTTTTTAGCTTTTTCAGAATCAACTTCAGAAAGATCAATTAATTGGTGCCTCTTTGTGAGTTGTTTGAATGAGCGAACATGGGTAAAGTTCATTGGTACACCATTCTCATCAAAGCTTTTCATCCATCCATCAACGATTATAGAATTTCCCTGAAAAGTCGGTCTGTAAGTAATTTCTGACTCAACCTGAAAGACCTTTAAAATCATTTTACTTAAAGGATCTATTTGAACTCTAATTGAAAGATCTTTGCTTATGAAACTAATGAACTCGTTTCTTCGATCGTCTTTAACCCTGATTTGATATTCATCTATATCCTTACTTCTATTTATAACGTTTATTATTCCTGGAGAGACAATACTGTAAATTTTGTCATCCGAACTTTTAATATCTCCAACAACATCGTAGGTATCGACAGAAACTTCTATAGACTTATTAGAGGGTCCTTTTCCATAAATATAAGCAAAGTCTTGAACCTGTTTATTTGATTTCCATGTTCCATAAAGCCATTGTGGTACTTCAACAACCTTCATTTCTTTTTTTAAGCCTTTAAAGCGATCATTTAAAACTTCTAAATTAAAGATCTCTCCTTGTTTTAAAAAACTTGGAGCACTTTCCAGACTTTTGGAGAAGTCCTCTTCGTCCGTTGAAGAATTTACTGTTATATTCGAAAGCGTTTTATTATTGGTCTGAGGAAAAGAAGTTATTGAAGCATAAACTTGTTCGGATGAGCTTTGGGATATCAATAATAGAATTAAAAAAAATAAGTTAAAAGGCTTTTGTAAAGCTGCAAATAAATCTTTATGTGATGAGTCTAAAATCATACTTAAGACTTGCCACTCGACCAAGACCTTTGACACAAAAGGCTAGGGAAAACGATTCAGATTCAACCAAATACCCCAGTTTCTTGTCTTGGTAAGAGATGGATAAAATCGTTTTCAGCAAAAAGTACTGACTTTTGCACATGGGAGATTGTGAAGATTTAAGATCTCAGAAGAAAACAAGTTGTGAGAAGAATTCAATTTGTAACCAAGTTTTTCCAATATAGCTTTAACAACAAGTGCTTTAACTTTCTCATCAGAATCATACATTTTAAGAACCAAAGCACCGTAAGTTGGTTCTTGAAAAGCAATTACGATCAAACCTCCAGCACCTGATTTACAAACAACCTGACCTCCTAAGGCTATAGAGAGTTCATAATCTAGGCGGTCATACCCAGATACATAAAAGGGATAGTTAACCAGCGATTGTATTAGCTTGACAATTGTTTCATCACCACTCGCAAGATTGAGTTTAGAAAAACCTTTCAATATATTTTGAGTTAGAAGAGTATAAGTGGGCAATCCACAACCATCAACGGCTAAGGATATTGACTCTTGGTCGCTTAATTCACATAAACTATTTATGTTTTCAATAATGAACTTTTGTAATGGATGAGAAGGAAGTAAATATGAAGATAAATCCCAACCTTTCAGTTTGCAAGCCGCAATCATCATGCAATGCTTGGCAGAACAATTGTTTTGAAGTTTTCTTAAAGGAGTGCCTTCTTCTCCATAGTGAGTATCTTTATCAATTGGCCTATGCTCTCCACATTTGAGTGATTTCCAATCAACAGCAAATTTTTGCAAAAGATTTGCCGATAAATCGGTCTAAAGGAAAAAAAGAGACCTAAGAATCCTCTAGATGGTTGATTAGGAGAAAGAGACGAGAGAAAATCAATGTACCA
>JASJDU010000061.1 GCA_030065015.1 Candidatus Caenarcanales bacterium
CATGCGGTTACTTATTTGTTCAGGATCTTCGAAGAATTCGAGTCTAGTTTTAATTTCTTCAATGCAATCGAGCTCCCATTCTTTTTTTATGCTTTGAGCTTTTTGTCTCCTTTCCATTGAAAGGTTATTTGCATAACTTGGGAGATATTCCTTATCACTCAATTCAAGCTTATTTCTTTTAAGCTCTCGTCCAATCGAAGATTTGTGTTTCCCAAGGAGTCTGGCAATTTCTTTATTCGATTTCCCTTGGCTTTTGAAGATTACTAGTTTTTCTCTATCTTTTATCGTAAAGTGTTTGAAGCTCATTTTGGCCTTTGTTTTTCAACACTTCAAATAAACCAATTTGAGCACCCTCTTCTCCTTAACTCTTTTTCATCTTTCTACTAACGGTTGCATTTAACTTTTGATGTTGCGTAAAAAGCCCACTAGTTCCAAAGAGAAATGATGGGCTTTTGTTTTAATTAAAATGACTTTTTAATAATAATAGTCGTTGTAATAATGTCTATCAGCGTAGCGAGGTTGATATCTTCGGCAGTCTCTTCTTCTATAACTAGCTGGTCTAAATCCTCTTCTCCTGTATCCCCTTCGGTATTGCCTATTTCTATACGCATTGTAACCAGCAACTCCCAAAGCTGTACCACCCAAGACAACTCCAGTTATGGCCAGACCTTTAGGCGTCACCCTTGCTTGCGATTTTTGCACTAAAGCAAAGGCAGAGATGATTATTATTAAACTGAAAAGTACCCCTAATTTTTTTAGATACAAATTTATATTGAATTTTTCCATTGTTGAGTCTCCTCGTAAATCCACTTGATTCAGAGTTACACACAAAGAAAAGAGAATGATGAACTTGTTAATTTATAAATTGAATTATCTTACTTTCTACGTCTCATTTTAACTTTAGTTCTTCCTCTGCCTGAGCTACCGCTGCTATGCTTACCATCCGCAGAACTTTGGTACCGATCAAATGAAATTATTATTTCATTATCATAGTCAGCTAATGAAGAAAAACTGGGTGCTAAAGTGGTTGTGATAAGGATTGATAATATAAGTTTTTTCATATCCTTCTCTGCTCCTTGCAAGTTCGAACTTAATAAATTTCATCCGAACAATTATAGAATAGCCTAAATAATATAAGGATAAACTAGCCAGTTACCTCTCTCAATGGGCCAATATTGAATAGTTCTGAGAACTAGTTCTTTTGGTTAGTCTTAGATTTTAATGTTTATAATCCTTTGTGTTTTCAATATTTTTACTTTCTAATAGAGGTTTCTACAAAAAACTAATTTTAATTGATTGACTAATTGCGAAAAGTAATCTCTCTTCCAAATTGGTTTAGTGTCTGTTTTTTACCTAATCTTTGGACAGCCTTTTGTTTTTGAAATATTTTGACTTTGAATTTAAGATTTTGAGATTAGTCGCAGATTGAAAGTTCACATAGATGTCTCAAAAACTCAAAGTAGCTCTTATACAACACTCTTGTACCGAGAATGTGGAAAGTAACTTGAATAAGAGCTTGGAGATGATTGATATCTCTGCTGAAAATGGAGCCAGGCTAATAGTTCTACAGGAATTACACAAGACTCTCTATTTTTGCCAGTCTGAAGAGATTACGAACTTTGATTTTGCTGAAACAATTCCTGGACCAACTTCAGATGCAATAAGCTCATTATGTAAGAAAAAGAAAATTACCGTTGTAGCGTCGATCTTTGAGAAAAGAGCTGTTGGTGTTTACCACAATACTGCAATTGTAATAGATAAGGACGGCACAATTGCCGGCAAATATCGCAAAATGCACATACCGGATGATCCTGGGTTTTATGAAAAGTTTCATTTTACTCCCGGAGATTTAGGCTTTGAACCCATTCAAACATCTATTGGTAGGCTTGGCGTTTTAGTTTGTTGGGATCAATGGTTCCCTGAAGCCGCTAGACTAATGGCTATGAAAGACGCAGAAATACTAATTTATCCAACTGCTATTGGTTGGTCACCAAAAGACGATCAAGATGAAAAAAATAGACAAAAAGAGTCTTGGATAACAATTCAACGTTCTCATGCAATTGCGAATGGTCTTCCCGTTTTAGCAGTTAACCGCACTGGTCTAGAAGAGAAAGAGAGTTCAGCTATTGATTTTTGGGGAAGTAGTTTTGTTGCTGATCAACAAGGTCAAATTCTCTCTATGGGTTCAACGAATAAAGAAGAGATTATATACGCCGAAATTGATAAGCAAAAAACTGAAATTACAAGAAGAATTTGGCCATTTTTTAGAGATCGAAGAGTGGAGAACTATGATGGATTGCTAAATAAATGGATGAATTAAGGATTCTTGAAATTAAAAAATATATTTCCAGTAACTTTTTTGCAAGACAGAATTGAGCTCATGATTTGATCTACATTTAATTTTATTGTTTTATTAACTGTTCGAAGTTTGAAACCTTCAAAAAGTTTGTTTAAGTGGCTTTAATAGAACTGTGAAATTTTACGGGTCTGGAAAATATCGCTTGTTGAGTTCTTCAAAAACCTAAAAATAGATTAAGATCTTAAAGAATTTATTTTGGCAAAAATGTCAAAAATATCTAATTACACATTAGGGATATAAGTTTGAAATGGCTCAAAAGAATAAAATAAGTATTAAGATCGCTGGTGCTCAAGGGCAAGGTGCAGGTTCAGGAGGTCAAGGACTCGCAAAAGTGTTCAAAAGGGCAGGCCTTCATGTTTTCGGAATATTTGATTATATGTCTTTGATTAAAGGTGGTCATAGCTTCTTTCAATTGACATTAAGTGATCAAGAAATTAATGCGAACACTGAAAAATTTCATATTGTTGTCTCATTTGATCCTCAAAATGTTCAAGAAACAGTTGGAGATATTCACACTCTTCAAGAGGGCGGACTTTTTATTGTTGATGACTCCATAAATTTAAAGCCCGAAATTGAAGCTGCAGTTAATGAAGTTGGAGCTAAATTATGTAAGATACCCATGATTAAGTTGGGTACCGAAATTGGTGGTAACAAAATTATGGCAAACACTGTTGCACTTGGAGCAGTGGTTGGCTTGACAGGAACACCATTTGAGATTCTAGAGAATATTGTTGCTGAAAACTTTGCAAAGAAAAGTAAAGAAATTGCCGATAAAAACGTTGCTGTTGCGAAAGCAGGCTTTGACTTTGGCTCTCAAAATCTCAAGTCAGAATTCAATTTTTCAATGCCACAGTCCAACAAAGATAAAGTTGCTGGCAAAATGCTAATTAACGGAAATGAAGCGATTGCAATGGGTTCCTATGCTGCAGGTTGCCGTTTCTTTTCAGCTTATCCAATGACACCTGGAACTTCTGTTTTTGAGTGGTTTACAAAAGATAATGCAAAATTAGGAGTTGTTACAAAGCATGTTGAAGATGAAATAGCCGCAGTTTGTATGGCAATTGGAGCAGCTCAGGTTGGTGCAAGAGCAATGACTTCTACTTCTGGTGGTGGTTTTTGTTTGATGGTAGAAGGTTTAGGTCTCGCCGGAATTACAGAAGTACCAATTGTTGTTGTGGATGCACAAAGAGGTGGTCCATCCACAGGTCTTCCGACTCGTACTGAACAAGCTGATTTACTTTTTGCAGTTAATTCTTCGCATGGTGAATTTGCGAAAATTGTTTTAGCTCCGGGTACTGTAGAACAATGCTATGAAGCAGGTGTTAGAGCACATAACTTAGCTGCAAAATACCAAACTCCGGTAATAATCCTCACAGATCTTTTAATGGCAGACCATTTAAAAGACTCTTCTAAAGAAGACTATTACATTCCCGAGGTTGATTTAGGAAAAGTTGTTAGTAAAGAAGAGCTAGATAAGCTTGGAGAAGATGAAAAGTATTTGAGGTTCAAATTCACAGAAGATGGGGTCTCACCTAGAGCTTTACAAGGTCATCCAAAATCAGTTCACGCTCCGGCAACTGATGAGCACGATGAAACCGGTCATATTACTGAAGATGCTTCAAACCGTCTTCAAATGATGGAAAAAAGAATGAAAAAGCTCGAATCTGCAGTTAATGATATTAAAGGACCAGAGTTTCACGGCCCAGAAAATGCAGATTTAACTCTTATTGTTTGGGGTTCAACTTATGGTGCAGCCTTAGAAGCAGTTCAACTATTTAACAGTGATGAAGCTAATAAGCAAAAAATCAACCTTCTTCATTTCACAGAAGTTTGGCCTTTCCCAGTTAAACTTACAGAAGAGGCGCTGAAGAAAGTTAAGTTGTCGATGTCTGTTGAGCAGAACTATACTAGTCAATTCTGTAAATTATTAAGAGCAGAAACTGGTTACGTTCCTAATAAACTCATTAATAAGTACGACGGAAGACAGATAACCCCGGAAGAAATTGTAAGAGAAGTTCAAAAATTACTTTCCGAATCACTAGTTGCAGCTTAAAAGGAGAAAATAATGGTTATTACACAAGAAAGAACGCAAGTTACCGCTAAAGATTTCAGATCCACGCAAAAATCAACCTGGTGTCCAGGTTGTGGTGATTTTGGGATCATGAATGCAGTTCAAACAGCTTTAGTTAATGCTGGAGTTGCCCCTTGGCAAGTTCTGATTGTTTCAGGAATTGGTTGTGGAAGTAAACTACCGGATTACATCAATGTAAATGGTTATATGACTCTCCACGGAAGAGGTGCAACCATTGGTTGTGGAGCGCACTTAGCTAATACAAGCCTTCAAACAATCATAATTGGGGGTGATGGTGACTCTTTTGGTATTGGAATTGGTCATATGATTCACAATATGAGACGTAATATGGATGTTGTTCATATTGTTGAAAATAACGAAGTTTATGGACTTACAAAAGGACAATATTCTCCAACTAGTAAAAGAGGCTTCAAAACCAGCACTTCACCTGAGGGAGCCATTGAATTTGGGATTAATCCTTTGGCTTTAGCTTTATCTGCCGGTGCCACTTTTATAGGACGTAGTTTCTCTGGGGATCCAAAGCATGCAGCTTCCATTATTCAGCAAGCTATGGAACATAAAGGTTACGCAATTGTAGATATGTTGCAGACTTGCCCAACTTATAACAAACTTCAGAATGTTGATTGGTATAAGTCTCAGACATATAAGATAGAAGAAGAAAGACCAAATTATGATCCAAAAGATCCTGTTCAAGCTTTTCAATTAGCGATGGAAGATGATGGACGTTATCCGCTAGGAGTGCTCTTTAAAAATGACGATAGACCAACTTATTCTGAGCAAATTCCCGTTTATCAGAAAGATTCAAGACCCATTATTGAACATTCTTTAGAATTGGATAGTCAATTCTTTGAATCATTAAAAGAAACTTACGTATAAGTTCTTAGCAAACAATTTAATTAAAAGGGCTACATTCTCTAGGACTGTGGCTCTTTTTTATTATCAGTACAAACCTATAATTGAATGAAATTTTAGGTCGAAAGATCTTATATGTTAATATGAATTTAGAGATAATTTATCTTTCTTTTAATATTTTTTTATTTAACCTTTTTAATATTTCTATTTTTAATGTCTTTAACTGTTGGTACATATAATAGTTCAAATATATATTTTTATCCTTCAAGCAATCAGCAAGTTGGTCAACAAGGTGCAGCTTCTCAGGCGAATCAAACCTCAGAAGATATACAAAAAACTCGAATTTCACTTATCAAAGCTCAATTAAAAACGGATGTTACTCTAACATTAACCAGAAGAAATTTAATATTAGAAAATCCTAGCTACAGTAATAAGCAAAGAATAGAATTGCTAAAAGATGCAATTAAGAAAGCAGAAAGACTACTTCTACTGGAAAAAACTTATCCGGGTTCACAAATAGGATTAGCTCACGCTCATGATCTTCTTGCGCGAACATATTATTGGTATTGGCGTAACCAGAGTTCAACATTAAAAATAGTTAGCATGGATCATTTTGCACTTTTATCTAAAAAACATTTCGAAAATGCAATAGAAACGCTAAATAGGGTTGTTTGCAAAAATGTTGAGAAAAACGGTAATTCAACCAGTGGTAAGTTTTTACAACTTGCGACTTATTACAGACGCCTGGCAAGAGTCTATTATGATTTAAACGAAATACAAAAAGGAGATTATGCAATCGAACAAGCGAGGCATGTTTATGAAAACTCAGGCAAATATTTTGATGATACGCGCTTTCATCAGTATAAAAATGCACTTTATACTAGGGGGAGCAATATAATGAATCTTGATTTCACTCTGGGGAATTCAAAGAAACTCAATCAAATTTTGTTTCCTACAGTAAAGCTAGGCGGATTGGAAATAATTAGAAGATTTTTGTTTGAAAACAAAGGAAATATTCTCTCACTTTTAACTAAAAGACATAAAGACCTGCCAAATAGCAAATTCATAAGCAGGATACTTGGTCTTGTTACCAAACTGAAAGACTTTAAACTGTTTTTTATAGTTGAAGGATTAGAAGTTATTAATTTCATTTTTGCTGCGTTGGGTACTTCTGATTCTACAAGCGGATTAACTAAAACCTATAACAAGCTGAAACACGGTTTCATGGAAGCTCTTTCCGATATGAATTGGAAGTTGATTATTAGACACTTAGCTGTTTTTAATTGGCCTTAAAATATAAAACTAGTTATAGAATTAATTAATTTCTGATACTTAGGTATAGACTGTTAATATCCATCAGAAATAAAATATAAGATCTAGTTTTTTAATTTAAATGCTTGCCGTAAGAAAATATAGACTAAATACTCAATTGCCCATCCAGCAAGACAGGGAAAATTGGGGTGAAACTTATAAAGCTTTAAAAGCCCAAAAACCAGAATGGGAATTAATCCCAAAGTCTCCTAAATTAGTATTTCAAAAAGCTTTAAGACTTCAACTCAAGATTCTTGAAAATCTTGTACAAAACAAAAGTGATTACTTTAACCTAGCAAAGGAAATTCTTAAAGTTTATTCTTCAAATTCTCCAGAAGGTTTCAACTTGAAGGGCTATGATGGATTTAATGTTGTTACCAAGCCTTCTGTGGATAATGAAGTAAAAATATTCTTGACTTTTGAGGATTATGAAGTTGAAATTGGGCGGAGTTCTATGACTTTTCCTATTTTCTTAAAAAGATCTTTAGCAAGTGTTTTCAAAAGAGAATTGCAAGCATGTAACTATCCTGAAGATGATAATAATTTTGCAAGTATAATTTCTGCCTCATTCAGAAATAGTGACTTTAATAGTTTGGCTCAATCTATTAGAAACACATATCAAAATTTAGTTAGCAAAAAGACTCTAGAAGTAATTTCTTATTTATCCAAAGTCATTGCGCTTCAAGATGGTTTGACTTCTAAAAAAAATGAATTATATGATCTGGACCTCATAAAGGCATCCCTTGGCCTTACGAGTGTAAATTTAGAATCTTTAAATGATGAGCAATTGAGTAGATTAGTTCCACTAATTAATCCTGTAGAAATTGGTTATGATCAATCCTTACCACCACTAAAATTGCCAAATGACTTTCATCTATATTGTCCTAGCTCGTTTAATGATATTCCCCCTTCACTTACAGCTGTTGATTATAGAGGTATTAGGGGAAATCCAAAAAGTACATCAGTTTCCTTTCCTCCAGATGAAAATCAATCGGTGAAATTTTTAATCACTACTCTTCAGAGAGACTTGTTTGGTGGAGATCAATCACCAAAAACTTTGAAGGACCGCGCTGCAAATATAGAAATTATTGCATCGAGTGTAAAATCCAATCGAATGTTGCAAGCTCTTCTAAAGTTCCTAAAAACAAGCGATGAACAAGCCACTGATTACAATACAAATCTAAATCGTATTCTTGAGATGCTTCAAAAGAGTATGAAAGGAAACAATGCTAGTGCCGGTCTATTTAAAGAAATCCAGGATGCCGCATGTGGCAATAGTTCTAGTCATGAGACTTTGAAAATAGAAGAGCAAACAGCTCCTACTATTGAAGGAGGTCTTAAAAGTTTTGTCGAGGAATTACTAGTTAACCATTCTGAAGACGTTAATTTGAAAAATGCTTCCCGGATTCTTAATGGGGCTTTAAAAAGCAATAAAAGTGATCCAATTGCTAGAAAGCTTATGGCTGAATTATTGATGATAAAGCGTAATACGTCTGAAGCGGTAAATATATTAAATCAACTAGTTAATGAACATCTTGAAAAAAGGATAGATCTCTCTGAAGAACAGCTTTGTGATATCTATCTAATGATTTCACTATGTAAAATACCAAAAGGAACAAATATAAAAAACTATTACTTGAAACTTATTGAAGATGATGAAAACCGTAGACAGAATAAAGACTCTACAAAGTATTACTTAAAGCTAGCAACTAGAATAAATCCCAATTTACAAGTTGATTTATTGGAGGAAGTACATTCGATAGAGAAATTTCTAAGCTCAAACCCAAAACATTCAACAGAAGCTAGAGCAGATTTGAAAAATAAGTTACTTTTACTTTCTCATATAGACTCTAGCAACTACAAAAATTATTATAAATTAGCCCAAGTAGATACTACCTCGGGTAGAAAACAAAAATATCTGGAAATAGCTTTAAATTGCTTGGTCAAGAATAATGAAAACTATCTAAATAATGCTGACTATAGAAAAATCCTACATGACCTAGAAGAAATTCATTTAACGTTGTCTAATTGGAAAAATTATATAAACTTTATTCAGCGTAATGAAGAAGGGTTTAGTCAATGTCCCGCTGACGAAAGAGCTTTACGTCTACTCAATTTAGCTTTAGCATACAGCAAGTTAACTCAAGTTAATCAATCAAATAGTATTGAGAGAGTAAATGATTTGATTAATGAAGCCAAGCAAATCCATGAAGATTTATTTAATATTCTTCGAAATAGCAGAAATGAAGCTCGAAAATCTCGTATAAAAATTGTTCGTTTGAAGCAGTTAATTTTAATATATCCCCAACAATCAACTAGTTATTTGTTGGAGATATATAAAATTTTCAAGAGAATGGATGATGTACATTCCTATAAATCAAAAAATTGTATAGATTTCGTTGGTGAATTAAGCCGTGACAATCCAGTTGAAGTCTTTAATATGTTAATGTCCAGTCCTGAGACTTTTAGGGATAAGTTTCTTAAAATAATAACTGCATTTCTTACAAACTCTCTTCCACCGGGGATTAGAGAATTGAAATTTGTAAAAGATGAATTTGAAGAGTTTTTTAGAGATGATTTACATTTACGAAATTTAAGTTTTTATATTGATGACCTTAAAACCTTGAAATCGCAGATTGAAAATTATAAAGAATCATCAACTGATCAAAATATAGTTAAACTATGCAATGAACTAGTTGAAGCCATAAATACTGTGTACTATAGATTCTCGAATTAAATCTCTTGTAAATTTTCTTTTCAATCTTCTTCAGAATCTTTTCAAATTTTGAGAAATCAAATACTTTTACAAATTTTCGGTAAATATGTTCACTTG
>JASJDU010000062.1 GCA_030065015.1 Candidatus Caenarcanales bacterium
AGGTCTAAAGGAAAAAAAGAGACCTAAGAATCCTCTAGATGGTTGATTAGGAGAAAGAGACGAGAGAAAATCAATGTACCAGAGAAAAAGTACATAAAAATGAGTAGAAGAAAATGTCCAAAATGCAATTCAACAAAAACAATTAAAAAGGGATACATAATGGAAAACAACGCTTCAAATGCAAGAATTGCGGATATCAATTTGTCAAAAGAACTAAAACAAACTTCCAAAAAGCATATGAAGATTATGTTATCCACAAATTCACCTATTCAGAGCTTGAAGTCAAATATGGAATATCAAGGAAGACACTGAGAAAACATTTTGATAGTCTGCTACTTGATGACCCAAAAGATTATTTCAATGAACAGAAAGAAATCAACTTAGTGTTTGATGGTTGTCATTTTGGGCAAGAGTTTGTTGTTCTACTCTTCAGAAGCGATAAAAAGAACCTTTATTGGACATATGAAGAGTCTGAAAAGATATTGTATTACGAGGAATCCCTGAGAGGGTTAAGTAAAAAGTATGTGTTTCAAAGCTTCACAATTGACGGAAGAAAAGGAGTAATTCAACTTTTAGAGAATCTTTTCCCTGATATTCCCATCCAGCTATGTCAGTTTCATCAAGTTAAAACAATTATCAAATACACCACTAAAAGACCGAAAACAGAGTGTGGCAAAGACTTAAAACGACTAGCATTAACACTCAAAAGTTCATCTAAGGGAGAGTTTAAAGAAAAATTCAAAGCTCTTCAAGAAAAATATCATGTGTTTTTAAAAGAAAGAAATGAGAATGGAGAATTTAAACACAGAAGTCTCAGAGCAGCTTTTAGGTCGTTAAAAACCAACTTCTCTTATCTTTTCACCTGTCAAGATTTTCCTCACCTTGAAATTCCAAATACAACAAATTCGTGTGATGGTTACTTCTCCCATCTGAAAAAGCTTGTCAGGGTTCACCAGGGAATCACCTTCCAGAGAAAGATTCAGATGATTAATCATGTTTTAGCTTCATAATCTAGGTCTCTTTTTTTCCTTTAGGTCCAAAAAGCAGATAGAGCAACTTTCCTAATTTCGATCTTGTTTCTTAAAGTCTGTGGGTTGAATCTTGTCCTTGAGAGCAAAGAAAACGCATTCAATTGAGCCTTTAGATAAAGCCGTTCATTTTATAGAATTATTGAATTGATTCGCAAAGTTTCGGATGAATGAAAGCTGAATGAATGCAAGCCCTCAAATTTTAATAATCGATGATGATCCGAATGTTTACCCCTTGAATGTTTTTGCAGTATTATTGGGTATTTAATATTTATTAAATGAGACTCTGTCGTGTTCGAAGTTTTACGTTTAGTACGTAGAATATTATGTAGGATCGATGGGGTCTCTTTTTTTTCGCCCATGTGCTTGTTTAGTAAAACCCGTATTAATTGTTGAGCCATCTGGTATTAGCTTCCAATGTCTATAATGATCTTTCCATAGAGTTTCTCCAGTTTTCCATCTTGTGCTTTCCCTTTAACTCAAATTTCTTCTCATGACACCATTTTTGTATAGTCAACGTCTTCTTCAGAAGCTTGTCAATAAGATTCAACTTAGAGATCTGTCTTTATTTCATTGGACTGATAAAAACTCTCTTTTGGAGATTGTAAAAGATCAAAGGATTTACTCAAAAGGTACTTTGTGGGGCTTAGGAAAAGAAATACAAAGAAGAAAAACTTGTAAACAAGATGCTGAAAACGGTTTTATTGACTTTGTCTTTCTTGGTAACAGAAACTGGATTGAAGAGGGTAGGCCTAGTTTCTATGGTGGATACGCGATAGAGTTCTCTCCTCGTTTATTGCTAGAAGATACAGAATTTTTTGTTTTTCACTTTAATACCGGTTACAAGTGGTCATATATGAAAGATGAGCATCGGGTTTCTGATTTATCAAAATTGTTAACGCTTTCGGGACAAACCGGTGAAATTTTGATTCGAAGGAAAATAGACATTAATCCAGATACTATTTTAAGAATATATTGTCCCAAGGAAGACGAAAGTGAGCTTAGAGAGGCTCTCAGGCCGTTAGATTTGAGTGGAAATGTGGCAATATATGATAGGATTGAAAATATACAGACAGAAAAAGGATGTACAAGCATGGAATATGAAATAGAGCTAGAGTATGGTCCTTTTACAGATTTTACGTGCAAGAAAATAGACCCTTCTCAGGTTAAAGTCGAAGGGGAAAATGTCTGGATTTTTGATAAAGACTCTCCCTGTGTCATAGACTTAAAAAAAGATGGGGAAAAGTTGTTGGACACGATTGACAATAGAGAAGTTGGAAGAATCACAATTAAACAGTTAGCAAATCATTAATCTTCTTTATGTTCATTAGATTTTGATCATGGGGATATTATGTTTGATTGTGTGCCAATAAAGTGGTACGCTTGTTGTATGGTCGATAAAGAATATGTTGCTTATGAAGGAAGTTTATACACAATAGAATGGTTTTTTGATGATAAAGGAGAAAGTCAACCACTCCAGTATGCTGATTCAATGGATGCAAGGGATAAAGCGAAGCTTATGACATTGCTCAAGATGATGGCTGAACAAGGGAGAATTCGTAACCAAGAAAAATTCCGAAATGAGCATGATCAAATTTATGCTTTTAAGCCCAAACCACACCGCTTTCTGTGCTTTTTCATGAAAGGTAAAAAGATAATAATTACAAATGCTTTTCAAAAGAAGCAGGATAAGTTGCCTCTGACAGAAAAACAAAAAGCACTAGAAAACAAAGAATCTTACGAAAGACGCCTAAAACAAGGGACTTACTATGAAGAAATCTAAAACAACTTTCGACCGCTGGATGAGTGACCCATGTGTTAAAAAACATTTTGAGACTGAATACCTTGATCTATCCCTTTCTGAACTCATTTTGGCAATTATGGATGAAAATCAAAAATCCGTTAGAAAGTTAGCAGAAGAGGTGGGAATTTCCAAAACCATCATCCAAAATCTCAAATCGGGAAAGCAGAGTGATATGAAGTTGAGTAATTTTCTCAATCTTATTAAAGTCTGTGGGTTGAATCTTGTTCTTGAGAGCAAAGAAAAACGCATTCAATTGAGTTTTTAGATAAAGCCGTTCTTTTATAGAATTATTGAACTGATTCATAAAGTTTCGGGTGGATGAAAGCCTACAAATTCTAATAATCGATGATGATCCCAACGTTCATCAGGTTTTAGCTTTTGCTCTTTTGAGGGATGGCTTGAAAGTTATTAGTGCTTATAACACTAAGCAAGCTCACCGGTGTTTGGTTGATGAAAAGGTTGATTTAGTAATTTTGGATGTTTTAATGCCCGGACAGAGTGGAACGGCTTTTTGCAAAGATTTGAGAGAGAAAGCCGCTTCGAAAATAGCTGCTTTGCCAATCCTTTTTCTGTCTTCTTTGTCCGATGAGGAAGATAGAGTTCTTGGTCTTGAGATTGGTGGAGATGATTATATGACCAAGCCTTTTAGTCCCAAGGAGGTGGTCACCAAAGTTAAAGCCATGCTTCGCAGAAGTTGCTTCTCTAAGGTTTCTCACGAAGCAACTTTAATTGAAAAAGCCGATTTGAAGCTTAACTCACAAGATTATAGTTTGAGTAATGTTTCTGCGGACGATAACAAAATAGCTTTAACTTTGACGGAATTCGCTCTGTTGGAACTTTTGATGAATAACTATGGAAATGTTGTTAGTAAAGATACTCTGAGTCGAGAGCTTTATGCCGGAGAGGTCGCCTATGATGATCAGCGTATTAAAAATCACATCAAAAGATTGCGAGCCAAGTTGAAGAAAATAAACTCAAATACTTCCATCGAAGCCGTTTATGGTGTGGGATTTAAGATGGTTTAATACACCGATTTTTTCCCTGAGTGACCTCCAGTATCAAGAAGGAATAAAATGCATTGATTATCTTTTTGAATCCAAAGAGCTCTAATTCAAAATTCATAAATCATCTATGATTTTTTGATGAATTGATTGAGAGAAGTCCAATCTTTTAGTTTGACCATTCTTGAATTCACTTAAAGCTTCAAGAACCAATTTTTCCATTTCAGGATCTTTGTCTAATCCTCCTGAAAAGCCAATCGATAAGTTTCCATTCACAAGATTAACAAGCAAAAAACGAGTTGCCTCACTAATAGATGAAAATCCAAGCTCTTTTACTTTATCTTTTGTTTAAAAAGACAAAGTAATTTCTGAATTCGGATTTAAAGTTTTGAGTAATTGCTCCATTTGAGAAATACTTGGTTCTCTTTTCCCTAGTTCGTATTGTTGGTAAGAGTTATTTGACTTTAATTTTAGTTTTTCAGCAATACTTTTTTGACTTTTACTTCCCCTCAAACGTCTTAGAACCAGAGCAAATAACCCTTTTAAGTTGCTTGACTGGATATAGACTACATCTTTGTTAATTTTCAACTTCATTCTTGCCGGTCCAAGCTTATATTCAGTCATTAGAATCTTTACCGCATCAATTAGCATTTCACTAACCTCTGCCTTTGTTTTCCCCGAAGAAATCAAATCCAGTGCAGGTATTTCAATTAACCAAAACTTATCTTCTTTCCATATTTTTCCTTGTAATTGCATATCAATTTTCTTTCGGTGGACTATTTTTTACTCTTTTAATAATTTTTCTTGCTAAGGGTTCTGGAATCTCATTGTGTCTTTGAACCGGTTCTATCTCTTTTCCATTTGTATAAATATCATGCCTTCCTCCATGCTTTAAAAACCACCAACCAAGTTCTTCTATTTTTTTGATCAGATCTCGTCTTTTCATAAACAGATCATACCATCAATTGATGGTTGAATATTCATCTTTCAGCGCTTGTTCAACCAATAGCAGTGGTTAGAGGTCTGTCTGTGTTGTCGAAAGCGTCGAAGCGAATCTTTTTCCCAAGAGCTTCTGAGATTTTTCTCGCTCTCTCAGTTGTGATGCCATAATATTCGTTCTTTTCATCTCTGGATACCAAGGTTTCCGATACATTCAACCTGTTGGCCAGTTCACGTTGAGAGATTCCTTCGGATATTCTGAGAGCTATCAAAAACTTGCCTAAGTATTCTAATTCTAAGTGCTTAAACTCTTCTAAATTTCCCTGTTTAATCCTCTCATATTGATTGAGTTCGTCTTCTAATTGCTCCTGGAAATATAAAACAGGTGCCATGGCTTTGTCTTTCTCGACTTGAGGTAAGTTCAATTTATCCAGCTCATTTTGTTGCGCGTCAATCACTTTTTGTGTTTCTTCTAGGCGCTTTTTTGTTTCTTTGAATTCTTTTTCAGTGCGAATCATGATTTTTTCTCCTTTACGATTTGAATTATTCCTTTTTCTTGCCCTTCCCGGCTTCTTCGAAAAGCTGATGGAAAAGGTTGATCGTAGCCAAATTCATCCTTGATTCCTGATGCTTGATTCCAGTTAGGGTAAAGTTCAACTTTATATTCGAACCACATTATTGGTTTTCTTTTTATCCTTTGGCTTAAATCTAATATGGTGCACGTGCTTGTTATTTTCTCGTATTCGGCTAGTGTGCAATTAAAGTACCCGTCAATATCATTGGGGTGAGATTTATCTTCAACGAATGAGCCATCAATGAAGACTTCCTTTATTCCTCCTTTCCAGAGAAAACTGATCAATATCTCTAAATTGTCTATCAATTGGCTTCTCCATTCTCTATCCCAGTTGTCCTGGAATATTGACGAGAGACCTGTTACAAGGCGAGAATCTCTTAATTCCTGGATGGTTAATTGGTAAGTTCCAGGAGGTAAAAGACCATCTTCCGTAAATTCAGGCAAGCACATTCTATGATTTAGAAATTCTTTATAGTCAAGTATAGCATATACGTTAAGCTTTACAATAATTTAGTACCACTGTTTTTGTTTTGTGTAACCCTCAAAAAGTGAAAATCCGACTACAAACCGTTCTTCTGCTGGCAAATTTGGCCATTTTCTTGCTTCCATTCGGGGGAATACACTTTCTGCGATTGTATGAAAACGAATTGATCCGCCAAACGGAGAGTGAATTGATTGCACAAGCGGCTTTTTTAGGGGCAATTTACAAAGAACAGTTGAGGGAGATTGTTGGTGAGCACGTTTTGCAAAATTTGTACGGAATAAAAATAGAAGGCTCTCTTTTCGGAACAGAAGATAAACCCGGTTTTCCCGAGAATTAATTTGGCCAATGATCCAGTTCTTTCACCCAGACCGAAGCCAAAGAATCCGAAAGGAGAATTCAACGTTTACGCTCAAGCGATAGGCGATAAGATGAATCCTTTGTTGAAGGAAGCCCAAAAAACAACTTTGGCTGGTCTCAAAATCCTTGATACTGACGGGACTGTGGTTGTTGGACGTGGTGAAAGATATGTTTCTTTTGCGCACGCTCCAGAAATTCAAAGGGCTTTGAAAGGAGAATATGTCAGCGTCATCCGGCAGCGAGTTAGTGATGAAGCTCCTGCTCCGCTCAACTCAATCAGCAGAGGAAGTAAGATAGACGTTTATGTGGCATTGCCGATTATTGAAGGCAATCGCCTGTTGGGGGTTGTTTGGGTCAACCGCACACCGAAAGATGTTTTGAAAGCTCTCTATGAGCGTCGCGAAGATTTGGGGATTTTTCTTTTTCTCTCTTTATTGGTCATCATGCTAATCAGTCTTTTGCTGGCCTCACGCGTCACTGAGCCACTTTCCTCTCTAGTTGATGAGTTGAAATCCTTCAGCAAAGGTGAACTGAAAGGAGTCAAAAGCAACCTTAAGATTAAATCTAAATCCAGAATTCATGAGATTGCTTTCTTGAACGAGCAAGTGAAAGAAATGATTGAGAAAATTGAGCACCGCTCTCAGTACATAAAAAACTTTGCAATGCACGTCTCTCACGAATTCAAGGGGCCGCTGACCGGTTTGAAAGGTGCAACCGAGATTCTTCGCGATAATTCCGATCAGATGAAACCGGAAGAAAAAATTGAATTCTTTGCAATGCTGAGTCGTGAAATAAACCGCCTGGACAATCTTCTAGACCGATTGAAACAAATGGCCAAAGCTGATGTTTATGTCCCGAAAAACGAGAGCTGTGTGCTGTTTCATCTATTGAAGAGTTTGCAGGAAAGCTATCGAGCTAAAAACTTGAAAATTAAAACCGATGGCTTTGATAAAAAGCTCAAAGTCCAAGTTCCGGCTGATATTTTGGAGACCGTTTTTGCTAACTTGTTTGATAATGCTCTTCAGAACGGCGCGAGTGAGGTAAAGGTTTCCGCATCGATTGTTGAGAAGAAAAAGCTAAACTCTGTTTCCTCAATTTGGCTTCTGAAGGATGAAGATGAAAAGAACAGAAGAAAGTCTCAATCGGTTGAGTTGATGATTCAGGATGACGGAAGAGGTATTTCTGAGGATTGCTACGAAAATCTTTTCACTCCATTTTTCACAACTCGCAGATGGGAAGGCGGAACCGGCTTAGGCTTAGTTATTGTTAAAACACTTTTGGAGTCCCACGGAGGAAGCATTCGAGTGGAACCTTCCTCTCATGGAGCTTGTTTTAAACTTTTATTTTCTTAACGCTTTGATTCTAGACCGAGGCATGCAACGATCTTTACGGCTCTTCCACTAGGACTTATTTCATCTATTGTTTTTATGCCAACAACGTTGGTAAAATTCCCGAAATTATGACGACGCATTGCATCAGCTTGTTCTTTACAAATTGCAGTCGGTCCTAAGTTTTTGAATTGATAGTCTTGCCTTAAACTCGAAAACAATTTTTTTACTTTAGACTTATCAATATTGGGTCTTTCAACGCCTTTACATTGGAAATGGAATCTAAGGTTTTGAAGCTCTGCTTTCGTAGCAGTTGAAGCTGCAGCAGGGGCATACGTTTCATAGCTTATCTGAGAATATTGTCCACCTGACATTTCTTGACAAATTTTGTTGTTCATTTGATCGATTTCCGCTTGAGAAGCAGCATAATAATCAAAATAACCTACTGGAAATTGATTTCCAAAACGAACTCTTTCACCTGGCTTATTACTTAATTTTGTATCTTGTGTTGGTATAGAAGGCTTGACTTGTTCAGTTCCAGGTCTAGAATAATTTCTTGTTGGCTGAACTGCCTTTGTTGGTGTTGCTGCTGTATGTAAAGTTAAAGCGGCTGCAGCTGTCCCAGCGGCCAATCTCCTCAATGGTGTAATCATTATTTTCATTTCATGTTTACAGGGGTATTAGCTTAGCATTGACTAATTAAATTGAAGCTAATTTTAATTTTTGTTTAAGAATTAAATATGAGAGATGATTATGATTTTTCTAGGTCCAAGCGTAATCCATATACTAAACAGCTAAAAAAGCAAATCACCATTCGTCTTGATGAGCTTACAATAGACTATTTCAAGCGGCTGGCGGAAGAAAAAGGACTTTCTTATCAAAGTCTCATAAATTTATATTTGAGAGACTGCGCTGAGTCCAAGAGGAAACTTAGCTGGGGATAAAGGTTTGATTCTTGGAATACTTGATGAATGACTTTTAGGGAAAAGGGGGTTGCTTTGGACTGAGTTCCCTTGCTCATCCTGTGTTTTGACTGGTACTCCAAGACAGTAGAAACTCCTAAATCCTTCGCTTAATGAAAGAGAAGGTAATGTTTCTACGGCAACTATATCTTTATAGCTGTTGGGTGATTTTTCGTTAATTAATGACCGACATTCTTTAGTGGCCTTAGACTGAACTTTCGAAGGCTCTGTATTTGTTGAAAACTCGTTGGTAGAGAAGTTGAGCACTCTTTTTCTAAGCTTGCTAAGGTCTATGTTGTCCTTTGTTGGAACACCAACACATTGACCAGAAACAGTTTTCTCATCTAGATCTGACTTGAAGTCCCTTATTTCTGTTTCGGTGAGTTGTCCATTTGCGATTTCCGCACAGGCTTTTATTAGCTTTCTTGCTAAATCCATAGCCTTTTCAGAATCGTCTAGTGCTTCAAAGGCTGCTTTGTTTATTTTAACTCGCTCTGCATAGGCAACTTTTCCTTCTTGTTGTTTTGGGAGGGTATTCCTGCCTGTTTGGGCCTGCTCTGAACCTTCATAGCAGAAACTTTCCATGTGATATTTTTGTGGCACTTTAGTGCATCCGCTCGCTGAAATGCCCATTGCCATTGCCATCCCAATGAGTCTTAATTTTGGTTTTATGATAATCAATGTCGAAGTTTGTCCACAAATAAAAAACTAGCATCGATCTATCAAAAATAAATAACCCCGCAGCAAGCTACGGGGTATTGAGTTCCTAAAACAAAGACAACTGATGATCTTTATGAATTACTTTGTACCTTTGATCACCTTGGCCTTTTACATAATTACTTATCATTTGTTCATTTCCATGCTTCCCTACCGTACTTGCAAAATAACCACTTGTCCAAAACTCCCCACCCCATAACTGCTTTTTTACTTCTGGGCATTCTTTAAAAATCTCACGTGCTGTTATGCTCTTTATCATTTGCACTATTTTCTTTATCGAATACATCGGCACCGATTGCACTAAAAAATGTACATGATCTTTATCCGTACCTATCTCTAAAAAACGTAGTTCGTAGCGTCTCTCTATTTCTAAGCACACGTCTCGCAACACACCATCTGCTCTCTCGTCAAAAACTACTTTCCTGTACTTCGCTGGAAACACCAGGTGATACAACAATACTGTTACGTTATGACTCTTATGAATATACTCGCTCACGCGAGTATTCTACGCAGCAAGCTGCGGGGAATACAACCCGGAGCGATT
>JASJDU010000023.1 GCA_030065015.1 Candidatus Caenarcanales bacterium
CGTAAAGTGTTTGAAGCTCATTTTGGCCTTTGTTTTTCAACACTTCAAATAAACCAATTTGAGCACCCTCTTCTCCTTAACTCTTTTTCATCTTTCTACTAACGGTTGCATTTAACTTTTGATGTTGCGAAATTCAATTGTAAGAAAATATTATCTGAGTTCTACAGGTCTTATTTGCAATTTAGTATTATTGTCACGTTCTAGAAATAGCCATAATTCAGTTGGCTTCAAATTAGAATTTCAAGTACAAAAATTATTGATAGTGAGAAGATTACCCGCTGAATGGGAAAAACAATCTGGCGTACAACTGACTTGGCCACACAAGGATAGTGATTGGTCGAATATTTTTGATTCAGTTGAAAAAAACTTTATAGAAATTGCTAAAGAAATTACTGAAGTAGAAAAGCTTCTTATTGTTGTTAAGGACAAGAATGTCGATAATTTAAAAGCTCTTCTTAATAAGTCAAAGGCTAATCTTAAAAATATAACTTTTGCAAATGCCAATGCTAACGATGTATGGGCAAGAGATCATGCAGCAATTAGTGTTTATGAAAATGGCAACCCTCTATTATTGAAGTTTAACTTTAATGGATGGGGAGAAAAGTACGAACATAATTTTGATAACGATATTCATAAGCAACTTTTGAAGAATAAAATCTTTCAAGCTCATAAAACTGAATTTATAGATTTAGTTTTAGAGGGAGGTTCAATTGAGTCAGATGGTAATGGCACAATCTTGACTACAACTTCATGTTTGTTAAACAAAAACCGCAATCCAAATCTAACAAAAGTAGAAATTGAAAATAAGTTAAAAAAATATCTAGGTATAGAACGTATTTTGTGGATTGATAATGGACTCATTGAAGGTGACGATACTGATGGCCATATCGACACGTTAGCTAGGTTCTGTTCTAATGAAAAAATTGCGTATGTTGGACCTGATAACCAAAAAGCTCAAAACTTTCCGAGTCTCAAGGATATGGAAAAAGAACTTTCGGAGTTAAAAACTATTAAAGGAAACTCATACAATTTAGTCAAATTACCATCACCTTCATCCAAATACGATCAGGATGGAAATAAACTTCCAGCAACATATGCTAACTTTTTAATTCTCAATACAGTCGTTTTGGTACCAACATATGATGATCCTTCAGATAATGAAGCTTTAGAAATTATCCAGGATTGCTTCAAAGAAAGAAAAGTTATTGGAATAGACTGTCAGAGTTTAATCATTCAAAGAGGCTCTCTTCATTGTGTGACAATGCATTACCCTAGAGGTGTTATATTTTGAGCTTGAACTGGCCTAAATTGAAAAATTCTTACAAAAGCTTCTTCTAACCCAGTTTCTTAAGAACTGCAAGCTTTAGAAACCTATTTCTTTGAAGGTGAAGGTAAATGCTACTAAATTAATCTTGAAATTGTTGAAATTTTCTTAATCTACAAGTATTTCAGCAAATTCATCCCCAAATTAACAACAACATAAAATTAAGGAATGATTTAAATCTCAAGATTATTGTGTTAAGATGTAAATATGAAATTATAAAAGCTTATTAATCATAATATTAAATATGGCTCAAAGATCACAACTATCTGTTTCAGCCGCAACTAGTCTACCTAGGTATAAGGCTATAAGTACATATCCCTCAGGTAAAGAAACTATAGGAAATGTATTAAGGCATCACCAAATAACTGCTAAAAAGAAATCTCAAAGCGTTGACATCGCACATGCTAACCACCATGAATCTCTTTTGACAGAACATAATCACCACAACTCTATTCTTGGAAGAGCCGGTCAATTTTTCACTTCCTTGTACGAGAAAACTAAAAATGAATTTGAAAGGTTTGCTACAAATTCAAACCTACTTAATCAGCAAAAAGAGAAAGCTCTTCAAACTACTTAAAGTTTATTCACGTTTTGGATGATTTAGTTATCATCTGAATAATCGCGTTCTTTATTATTAAAAGCTTCTACCTCTAATTCAAGGCATTTATTAATTTTATCCCAATAAAAACCTTCGGGCCTTTTCCATTTCGCCGAGCAAGCTGCAAAAATTTGAGCCATCCAGTTCCCTTTTTCCATTTCAGTCTGAATATCAAGTTTGTCAATTTTGTTTTTCATGAGAAAACCAGTTACTTCTAAAAAACCATCGTGCATTTTTTCTTTACATAATTTTTGTTTTTCTTCATTATTTTCAAAACGTTTTTCACATAATTGATCTGAATCAGCGATGATTTTCGACATGGCATTATCTTCAGAATATGCTGGTAAAACTAGACATAGAATTATCGAAAAAGATTGAATCAAATAGAATTTTAAAAAGTTTTTCATTGAAAATAACCTTGGCTTTTGCTCTTAACCAATAGAAATACTATCCCAATAGTTAGTATTTTAATTAATATTTTTGCTTAGTTTAAATTCTGTTAATAATTTCTTTCAATCTTTTTTCTTGATTGATTGCCATTATATGAATACCTCTTCCTCCGAGTTCTTTGACTTTTTGTATAAGCTCTAAAGATATTTCAATTCCTTCAGTCTGAGGATCATCTGATTTCTCTAGTCTTTCAATCAAGTTCTGGGGAACTGAAACTCCATAAACTTTTTCATTCATAAAATTTGCCATTTTTACGCTCTTTAAAGGGGTAATTCCAATGAGTACTGGAACTTTGATTTCACCAATTGAGTCTAAAAATCTTTTCAATTGATCTGTTTCATACACAATTTGTGTCTGAAAGAAAGAGACTCCTAGCACCTCTCTTGCTTTCATTTTTCTTGCTTGCTCTTCTAGACTTGGTACATTAGGGTGAGCAGCAGCGCCTACGCAAAAATCATCAATTACCGCATTAATCTTATTCTCATTTAAATCAATGCCTTTTGAAAAATTACCAAAAGCTTTTAGTAAATCATCGGTGCCTAAATCAAAAACGTCTTGAGCATTGGGATGGTCTCCGTATTTTGCCTTATCACCAGAGAGTGCAAGGTAATTTTTTAGCCTTAATGCTGATGCACCGAGTATATCCGACTGTAACCCAATCCTATTTCTATCTCTACACACAAGCTGACAAATGGCTTCTACCTCAGCATCGCGTTGAATTAAATGAGATGCAATTACAGAGCTCATTCGCATGTTACCACCTTGTCCATCAGTGATATTAATAGCGTCAACAATTCCTTTTAAGGGTTTTGCATTTTCAATTAACTGACTAAAATCATCGCCTTTCGGTGGTGCCAATTCACAAGTGACTATAAACTTATTGCTATTTATTGCTTTTTTAAACTCAGAAGTCATACGCCTATTAGTTTTAATCGATTAAAATTGAAAATAATTAAGTCCTCAATTATAAGTTTTAAAGATGAAAATTGGCGTTCCAAAAGAAATTCTCGATTCTGAATATAGAGTTGGGTTAACTCCTAATTCTTCGGCCAGTTTGGTGGATGAAGGACATACAGTATTTATTGAGAAAAATGCTGGCTTGGGAAGTGGATATAAAGATGAAGACTATAAGCAAACAGGAGCTATAGTTTTGGATACCGCTGCTGAAGTCTTTGGACAATCAGAGATGATTATCAAAGTTAAACAGCCATTAGCTGGAGACTTAAAACTCTTGGAAAAACGTCATATCCTTTTTACTTATTTGCATTTGGCTGCCGATAGAGAACTTGCGGAAAGTTTATGCAAGATCGGTTTGACCGCTTATGCCTATGAAACAATTCAGTTGCCGAATAAAGCTTTACCGGCATTATTACCAATGAGTGAAATTGCTGGAAGAATGTCAATCCAAATTGGTGCTCATTTCTTAGAAAAAGCTGAAGGTGGTAGTGGTGTCCTTTTGTCAGGAGTACCAGGGGTTCCAAGAGGGAAGGTTGTTGTTCTGGGTGGCGGCGTTGCTGGTAGTCAAGCAGCTAGACAAGCAGTTGGCATGGGCGCTGATGTTACTTTATTTGAAAAACATCCTTTGAAAATTAGAGAATTAGATCAACAATTTGGCAAGAAAGCAACAGTTTTAGCATCGGAGTTGAGTTTAATTAGCGAATATGTTCGAGATGCAGATCTTGTTGTAGGAGCTGTTTTGTTGCCTGGAAGAAGGCCTCCTGTTTTAGTTAAAGAAGCTACCATTGCAAAAATGAGACCCGGTTCAGTTGTACTAGATATTGCAATCGATCAGGGCGGTTGTATTGAAACAATAAAGCCTACCAAGCATTCAGAGCCAACTTTTTTAAAGCATGGAGTGGTTCATTACGGAGTTGTCAATATGCCTGGAGCAGTCCCGAGAACCTCTACTCAGGCATTAAATAATGCCACTTTGCCTTATATACTAGAATTAGCGGAATCAGGAGCTAATTCGCAAGATTTATACGGAGGCTTAAATATCAGAGGTGGGGATGTTACTCACCCGGAAGTTAAAGAAGCCGTCTGTTCATGAGCTTTAATTTTAATATTAAGACGGTTGGGTGTTAAGTTTCCTCTGGTGAAGTTGATAAAGAGCATTTAACAATTGATCCATGAAATGATCTTCCCTGAATTTCTTTTAGATAATCAGCTAGATATAAAATTGCACTATGTTGATTTCCGAAGTTGCTGATTGTGCTTATTATTCTGTACATTGCAAATGGTAATCCTAAGCCACCGTATAAAGCTTTTTGAAATCCTTCAACTATATAGTCATGAGTTCTATTAAAAATTTTGATTTGGCAATATTTGCTTAAATTAAGCATATTGGGGAAATACTCAGGTGAACCCCAAAATTGAACTGTAGCTTTTCTTTTGATTCTATCTATCAATTCGGGATGTTTTCTAATTAGTCCTTTCAAAGCGCTGTAAACAGTTGATGCTCCTGCACTATGTCCAATTATTTCAACCGTTTTCTCTTGAGTGGACTCATCTAATAGAATTGAGTAAAGCCTTTTTTCTAGGCTATTAATGGATTTTTCATGACCGATACCTAGCAGCCAACAGTGAGTTCGATTCAGGCCAGCTCTAATATAATCAATTATTTTATTTACAGATCCATTGTGAACTAAGACCACTGGATTATCCATTAAGTTTGCAAGAATTTGAGAACCAATTTTTGCATTTTGCCAAGAGACGTGGACTCCAAAAACAGCCACAATTATTTTTTGATGATCTTTCCTGAATAAGTGTGGGAACTTATAAGTGTGACCATTTGGGTCTGTATGAACTAGATCTGATTGCATTGGATAAAATGTTTTGCTATTTCCAGCATTTGGGTCACTGAATATTAGACCTTTTGATAATGCTTGTGTGAAAGTAATAAAAGAACCTGCTAAAGCTAATACTGCAATGCAAAACTTGTTTCTAATTACTTTTTGAGGGTGAAGTTTCACCGTAATGCATTTGATTGAAGATTTAGATTGTTTCTTACTATTTAAAACTCTTATACGTTCGTTTTTGCAAAGAGAATCATAAGCGTTCTTGGATATAGGAATCTTCACCTTCACAGGGTTATTTCAAGTTCTTTTAGTACTTAATTGTTTAGTTCTATTAATTAGTCTCTTAATATGTTTTTCGTTTTGGTTCACTATTAGTCCAAGGCTCGGCCTCTCGTTTGTCGAAAGTGAAAAATATAAGTTAAGTAATGTTTTTAATGATCTGTCTTCGTCTTTTATAGTTCCTCTAGACCACGAAACAAGCTTTAAATCAACTTTTTTACAAGCTTGAAGGATTTTTAAATTAACCTGATCGTGTGGTGGCATGAAGAAATCGTACCCTAGTATTTTTGCAAAATATACATATTGCTCTGTAACGTATTGATCTACGACATCAATGCCTGTTAATAAATATTTTCCCTTGCTTAAAGCTGCTATTTTAGATTTAATTGGTACCCACCAGTAAAAAGAAATTACTACTGAATTCTTGGCAAGATTATTGTCAAGGATAGTCTTGCTAACTTTGAATGGTAGGCTTGTTTTATACAATCTGAATGCTTTCTTTCCTCCTGTTTTTAGCTCCCAAAAAGTTGTTTTTTTGTTTTTGAGCTTTTTATATAAATTTACGAAGGTTTGAAGTTTGCCAAGAGAGTAATTTTCATCTTTATCTATTAATCTTTGAATTTTGATTGGTTGAACTTGGAAAGATTCCTCAAGAGAGCGAACTGTATAATTTAAGTTTAATTTTGGTGGATTTGATTCTTTGTAGTAATAATTTGAAAAGTGAACTTTAGGGAAGCTGTATAAATCTAAATGATCGTTGTGAAGTAGAACTATTTCTTTCTTCCTATTCGTGGAGTTTACTTCATGTAAATCAAATTCAACTCCGTTATATGTTTTGAGTGAGTTGATAATTGAAGAAGATTGATTTGCTGGATAAACCAACCAGTTTTTTTTCTTGTTCTGTAAGTTGAATCCTCTGTGAGAGTAAATATTTATTTCTCTTTGTTGGAGGCTATGATTCTTAGAAGATTGAAAGATCTTAAAAAAATAAAAGCTAATTGGTATGACAAATACACTTATTACACAGAAGGCAATTAGAATTATTACTTTATTGTATATTCGTTTTTTCGGAAACATTAAGCTGTTTTAATATTTTGACGTGCTAACGTAGAACTATTGGAGTATTAACAAATGTTTATTTTACAGAATTATGTCCTCCTTTATACCTTAAAAAGCTCGTACTTTTGGCATCTTCCAATGTTTAACGTACTGATCTAATACTATAAATAGAAGCTTTCAATTGATTTGTATCTTCTAATTTAATAAAATTTCACAAAACAATTTACAAAAAATTAATATGAGTCATAAAAAAAGAAACGATAGTTTGAGAAGAACTTATGGATTCGATGAAATATCATTATCGCCCTCGGGAAAAACTATTGATCCTTTACTATGTGACACAAAAGTGAAATTCGGAGAATATAATCTTGAAACTCCGATTATAGCTAGTGCAATGGACAGTGTTGTATCTCCCCAAAGTTCAGCGGAGATGTCTAAACAGGGAGTTTTAGCTGTACTTAATTTACAAGGTTTGTGGGCAAGATACAAGGATGCAGAAGCAAGATTGGAAGAGATAGCCAATGCTCCCAATGAAAAATTTGTTAGTTTAATGCAAAAGTTTTACTCAGAAGAGGTAAAAATAGAGCTTATTGGAAGTAGGCTGGAACAAATGAGAGAGCTTGGTTGTAAGACTATTGCAGTTTCAAGTGTCCCTCAGGAGGTTAAAAACATTGAACCGATTATTGCTGAATCTGGCGCTGATTTTTTATTCGTTCAATCTACCGTAACTTCTACTCAACACATTGGAAAAGAGGAGGGACTGAATCTTGCAAAGTTATGTGAAAGTACAAAGCTTAAGGTTATTGCGGGTAATTGCTCTTCATATAAAGTAGCCTTGGATTTAATGGAAACTGGTGTGTCGGCTATATTGGTTGGTATTGGACCTGGTGCAGCTTGTACGAGTAGAGGTGTTCTAGGAGTTGGAGTACCAATGGCAACAGCAATTATGGATTGTGCTGATGCAAGAAATGATTTTAGAGAAAAGACTGGTAAAGAAGTTTCAATAATTGCTGATGGAGGAATTGTTGTTTCTGGAGATATTTGTAAGGCGATTGCTTGTGGAGCTGATGCAGTAATGATTGGTTCTCCATTAGCTAGAGCCGACGAATCACCAGGCAAAGGTTTTCATTGGGGCATGGCAACTCCCAGCCCAGTTCTTCCAAGAGGGACAAGGATTAAAGTTGGTACATTTGGTAGTTATCAACAAATAATTCATGGGCCAGCAACAATGGATAATGGATTCCATAATATGATTGGTGCTTTAAAAACTTCCATGGGGACTTTGGGTGCAATGAACTTAAAAGAGATGCAAAATGTTGATGTGATTGTTGCCCCAAGTATATTAACAGAAGGTAAAGTTTATCAACAGGCTCAGAAATTGGGGATGGGAGCTAGATAGTTTGATATCATGAAATTTAAGTTGAGTAGAAAGGGACTGAATGAAGGTAACCCATTCTCTAAAGAAGCTATGCTCATCAAAAATTTCAGTCAATAAACAAGATATTATCAAAGTGAATACAATTGATGGCTTCAAAAAAAATGAAGCACTAAGATTTTGGCTGCAAGATTTTATAGAAAGACATGGTGGTTATTACAAGAAGGAACTTATAGATGATAATGAGCATAAAGCATTCTTCAATGTATTAGGAAATATTATTGGTCCTTTGCAATTATTTGTAAATCCTCGGTTTGAAAGAGTCTCTATGGGTATGAATCCAGTTGAACATTCAATTAAATTAATAGAGCTTGAGTTGATGGCTAAAAATTTTGGGATTGAAATAGACTCTAATAATCAAATTTATATTAATGCTTTTAGAAATAAAGTTGCTTCTTATCAAACAAGCTTAAATATTTTTAAATTACTTAACAATTTAAGCTTCTTCAAATTATTTGGTGCAAATAGATTGATGCGTCAAAGTATAAGTTGCAGAAGCTTTTTTCACAAATTACTATTTAAATTATCAACTCAATAAATTTAAAAACCTCTAACTTGGATCGATTTAATAACATCCGTTAAAGCTATTCTTAAGGCTGATTCTCTCAAAGAGCAGTTGTTTTCTACTGAAATCCTATAAGTACGTTTATAAGCTTCTGTTAGCAATTTGTCCAACCTTGTTATAACTTCATGTCTTTCCCAATAGAGTTGTTGTAGATTTTGAACCCATTCAAAGTAAGAGACAATAACACCTCCAGGATTAGCTAAAATACCAGGGATAACATGTATTTTTCTTTCGTTTAATATTGCATCCGCTTGAATGGTTACTGGAGCATTGGCAGCTTCAACTATTACCTTAGCATTTGTTTCTTTAGCAACTCTTTCATTTATAGAACCAGCTAAAGCTGCAGGGATTAACACATCGCAGTCTTGTACTAAAAGTTCATCATTCGTTAGCCATTCACTGTTAGGAAAGCCTTTTAAGGTTTTATGCTTTGATTGATAGCTTAATAATTCTGGAATGTTAAGCCCGTTTTTGTTAAAAACAGCTCCTTCAACATTTGAAACCCCAATTATCTTGGCACCATACTCATAATGCAAAATTCTCGCGGCATTTGCACCTACGTTACCAAAGCCTTGAATTATAAACTTCGATTCCGAGATATCCAGTTTTAAGTCTTTGAGTAAGTCTTTTGTGACAATAACTACTCCTCTCCCCGTGGCTTCTTCACGTCCTTCAGAACCACCAATCTCAATTGGCTTACCGGTAACAACAGCTGGAGAGCAGTTATTATGGCTTTTTGCATATTCGTCAAACATCCAAGCCATAATTTGTGCGTTTGTGTTTACATCGGGGGCAGGTATATCGTTGTATGGTCCAATGTTGTCCCCCAGATGTTCGGTGTATGCTCTCGTGAGTCTTTCTAATTCTGTTTTTGATAGCTTTTTAGGATCACAGCAAATGCCTCCTTTTGCTCCCCCAAAAGGTATTTTGACTAATGCAGCTTTCCATGTCATTAAAATGGCTAAAGCTCTTACTTCCGCGAGATTAACCTCAGGGTGAAATCTTAAACCTCCCTTAAATGGACCACCTCGTGAATTGTTATGTTGAACTCTGTAACCTCTGAATACAGAGACACTGCCATCATCCAATCTTATTGGTATTTCAACTATGATTTCTCTTTTGGAATAGGTGAGAATATTTAAAATTGCATCGTCGAAACCGGGTACTTTCTTTGCAACTTGCTCTAAAAATGACGCTGCGGTTTCAGCGGATAAACTAGTTTGATCGAGATTCTTTTGCAGTATTCCAGGAGTCGACATATCTTTGAGTGGTTTTATTCAGTTTATTTATAAAAATTGCAACTTGATAATTTTTACATATGCTTGGCTTTATCTCTATACTAAGGTTGAAAGTTTAAAAATACTCTTAACTTAGTTGTTAGTTATATTTAACTGTTGATTTATCCAAGTTAAGAACTCAGGATTTCCGATTTCAATTGGAAACACTAGAATACAAGGACATTCATAACTGTGAAGATCTCGAATAACTTTAATAATTCTTTCAACAAATTCTTCTTTAGTTTTACATATGAATATTGCTTCCTTATCTTTTTGTATGCTTCCTTTCCAGTTGTAATAAGAGGAAACATGATCGTAAATATTTGCACAAGCAATTAATTTATTTTTCAAAAGTGATTTAGCAATTTTTTTTGCTTCAGCTTTATCTTTGCAGGTTATGTAAACGGCTTTGAATTCAGTCATTATATTATTTTACATTTCTATAAGTATCCATGATGAATCTTCATTTTTAATTATCTAGCTTCCAACTGGCATAACAATCTTTTTGGGGGGAATTGAAATAATGAATTGAGTACCTTCTCCTACTTTGGAGATTACGTCGATTTTTCCTCCGTGTAAATCAATTATACTTTTGACTATTGCTAGTCCTAATCCTGTTCCTGGAACCTCTTTGTTAAAACGTTTGAATCTTTCAAAAATATGAGGAACATTCTCCTCTTCAATACCCTTTCCTGTATCTTGAATGAGAAAGCTTACATTGTTTTCTACAGGTTTAATGGTTAATTTGCCTCCTTCTTTGTTGTACCTAATGCCATTTTCAATTAGGTTTTGCACCACATGAGTCATCTTGTCGATGTCTGCTATTAGAACGAAATTGTCAGGAATGTCATTAATAATTTCCACGCTCTTTTTTTCAGCCTGCACTAAAAGCATATTGATTGTTTCTTGAACTAATGCTTTTAGTGCTAGTTGTTGAATATTTAAAGGTATAGAGCCGGCTTGGATTCTGCTTAGATTTAAAAGCTCTTCGACGAGTTTAGAGAGTCTATGAACCTCATTGTGCAATTGTCCTAAAAACTTCTTGCGTGCATCAGGATCTTCTGCTGCTCCCCATAAATGCAGTGTATCAACTAGGGTTCTTACATTTGTTAAAGGTCTTCTTATTTCGTGGCTGGCCTCTCCGAGCTTAGTTTCAAAAGATTCGGATAATTCAACAATTTGGTAATCCTTAATTAAATGAAGAGTTGCATTGATTGGTTTTCCAATTTCACCGGTTAATTGCTTTGTATATAAATTTTCATCCAATTGAATTAGGTCAATAAGACTGGCTTGATAGTTACCTAAATCATTTTTTTCTATATTTGCATTATCTACTTTCAACAAATTTTTTGCACTTTCGTTGAGTTCAAGGAGATTTTTTTTGTGAAAGATAACAACTCCTGTTTTCAGACTATTCAAGACTGCTAAAAGATATTCAATATTTTGAAGTTGAATTACCATCAAGTAGAATGCAGGAATAAAAAATTAATAATGAAAATAATTCTAATCATTTCTACCAATTTCTAATTTCTCAATAACTTTATATTAATCTTTATCGTAAAAATGAATTAGTGAAAAATTTTTATTAAATTTGGGTAAAGTAGAGATCTAGGAGTTTGCTAGGGATTTTACTGATAGTTTTACGTGGAGTATTTAGATTTTGAGAATTAGTTTAAATTAGCAAGTCTAAAAGTTCTCGTCTCACAACAAAAGGAAATGAATATTGAAAATACTTGTATGTAACGATGATGGAGTTCACGCAGCTGGGTTAAGGTCTCTTTGTACCAGTCTCATTAGTAAAGGCTATGAAGTCTATGTTTGTGCTCCTGATAAAGAAAGAAGTGCTTCCGGACATGCTTTAACTCTTCATAGACCTTTGAGAGTCGATATTTTAGATAAAGATTTTTTTCCAGGAGCTAAAGCTATATACGCTATTGATGGTTTTCCTGCCGATTGTGTAAAAATTGCAATAAATAAAATACTAGACTTCAAACCTGATTGGGTCATTTCTGGGATTAACCATGGTCCTAATATGGGATCCGATGTTTTGTATTCTGGTACCGTTAGTGCGGCAATGGAAGGTGCAATCTATGGAGTAAAAAGTGTTGCAATAAGTGTTTCTGAATATAAAACAACTGATTTTGACGAGGAAGCTTACCATGTCCCTAAGCTGTTAGAAAAACTCGGCAGCAAAGAGTTCAAATGGCCATCAAAAACAATTTTCAACATTAATTTACCGGTTCTTCCAAAAGAAGAGGTAACTGGTATGGCTTTAACTACTCTTGGTTCAAGAATGTACAAAGACACATATGAAGAACGAATGGACCCAAGAAGCCGTTTTTATTATTGGTTATCTGGAGATTTGTTAACCTCCGATAATGACCCAGAGTCCGATGTAAGTAGAGCAGCAGAGGGTTGTATTTCTATAACACCAGTAACTTTTGAAATGACAAATTATGAACTTATTGTAGAAATGAGACATTTGTTTTAATTTATTTGAATATAAATGTCGAATTTGAATAATTTAGAATGAGTATCCCCAATCCTTTTATAACTAAAACAACTAAGAATCTAGTTGCTATCAAAGGAAAAAGAAAAGGTTATCTTCAAATCGCCTGTCCTCGGTCAACTGAAAAATATTCAGAAGTTCCCGATGAAGTGTTTTTAGCGGCAAAGAAATGGGCTTCAATTTTGGAGGATTGTGGAGCTAAAAGAGTTTATTGGATTACTCTAAGTGAGAAAGTTAAGCATATACATATTCATCTTTATCCCAGGTGGTCTGATGATGAAGAAAAAGGGGTACAGCTTTTTGAAAATAGAAACAATGAAAATCAACCCAATTGGTCTGATGAAATAAATTTACAACTTTCCAATTGGGCCAATTCTAATAATTTTGATGTAGAAGTAATAGATTAGCTATTAAGCTTTTTGCATAAACAAGTCCCTCATTAGGTTCCTCACTTCTATTGTTTTTGGATTTTGCTCAATGCTTTGAATACTCGGATGCTCAATAAGTTGTTGGTAGTATTCAGTTAATGTAGGGTATTCTTCTTTCAAGTTTGGAAGTAAAAAGGTTACATTCATCCAAGCTTGAAAAAATAGCGGTTCAATCGGTGAAAATTCGCAAAAATCTTTTACTTTCTTTAATTCATTACTAAAAACAGATAACTTTTGTTCTAAATTATTTATTACTTGCTCTTTTCTTTCCTTGCTAAGAGGTACCATTCCTAATTGATCTCGAAGTAACTGAGCCGTCAAAGGGATTAACTCGTTAGTAATAGTTAATCCTACTGAACGAACTTTCGATTTTTGAATCGCATCTTTAGGTAGCATTGATTTGTCTGGGTGTTTTTCTTCAAGATATTCAAAAATTGCCCAAGACTCATAAATTGAAGTTTCTCCAAACTTTATACATGGAACTAAGCCATAAGGGTTAATCTCAAGATATTCAGGATGTTTTTGTTCTCCTTTGCGCAAGTTAACGATGTTGTTTTCATAGTTCAAACCTTTATATTCAAGAGTCGCATTTACTAAATATGAAAAAGGAGAAACTGGAAATCCGTATAGTTCGTATTTATCGGACATATTAGTTGGCCTATGTTTGTGATCTACTCAGAAAATATAACAGGCTTAAAATAAAATGCTTTCGTATTAGTATGAGTTTTTAAAAGAAAGTGCTGCTTGTGCATGCGCTTCAAGACCTTCCATTCTTGCCAAAACTGCAGTCGCTTCAATCAATTCTTCACTTGGGTTTATATCTACAAAGCTGCTTCTTTTCAAGAAATCCATTACTGATAACCCGGAAGAGAATCTTGCAGAACGACCAGTTGGGAGGCAATGACTTGGACCCACAAGGTAATCTCCTAATGCCTCATTTGATTTTTGAGTGAAAATTGCACCGGCATGTTTTATAAGAGATAAAATCTCGGATTGCTTTTTAACTTTTATTTCTAAATGTTCGGGGGCAAAAAGGTTCGATAGCTCAGCACATTGTTCTAAAGTTTCAGTTAAGCCTATGATTCCGTAATCACTCCAAGCTTTTTTAATATTTGCTTTGTTCGGTTGATTTTCCAAAATAATTTCAAACTCAGTAATTACTTTTTCTGCGACATTTTGAGAATTTGTAAATAAACAAGCTGCTTCATAACCGGAACCATGCTCCAATTGGCTCATTAAGTCATGGGCAATGAGCTTTGGATTTGCAAACTCATCAGCAATAATAACTAATTCACTTGGGCCATATAAAGCATCAATCCCTACTTTCCCGAAAACCAGTTTTTTAGCGATGGTTACATAAGGATTTCCAGGGCCAACAATTTTATCTACCGGAAGTAGACCAATTTCTTCCACTCCATAGGTTAGGCTCGCAATCGCTTGCACACCGCCTATTTGATAAATTTCTTGAATTCCAAGGTAGTCCGCAACAGCTAAAATATAATTGTGAACTTTTGGTGGGGATACTAGTGCAATTCTTTTTACACCGGCAACTTTAGCTGGAATAGCTGTCATCATCAGCGTTGATAAAAGTGGTGCAGAACCTCCTGGTACGTAGATGCCAACTGAGTCAACTGGTTTAAAAATGAGCTTTAATAAGTCCTTATCTTCTACTAAAGAATAATCCTTAGGCAGGCATGCTTTTTGAAACTTTTCAATCCTTCTTACCGCTAGTTTAATTGCACCTTTTTGATTTGATGCGAGTTCATCAAATTTTTTTGTACAATCAACTCTAAAGTCTGAAATATCTTTGTTGTCAAACTTTTTACTTAACTCTTTTAACGATTCAAGTTTGTTATTACTATTTTTAAAAGAAGTTAAAATTTCTCTTGTTTTTTCTTCTATTGATTGTGCTGTATCTGAATCAGGGTCAAGTCTATTAGCGACTTGAATCACTTTATCTTTGAGATCTATAAAATTACTTATTATCATTGTTTACTATCTTTGCTTTGGATTGTGGAATTATTGATTTATTTGTTTCATCTAATGATCATAAATTATTCTTAGAAATCAGAATATCTATAACTCTCGCTTCAGACTCAAGCAATCAATTATTTCTTGGCTAATCTCTTCTACACTCTTATGATCGGCATTAATTATAAAATCTGCTGCTTTTTGATATTTAACTGTTCTTGATTTTAGAATTTGTTCAATTTTCATTTGCTTCTCCATAAATGTTTCGTTTTCAGAGCTTGCTAATAGAGGTCTTGAGCTGTCACTTTCAATTCGACTTAAAATGGTTTGAGAAGATGCATTCAGCCAGACAATTGTTCCAATTGATCTGAAGTTTTTTACGTTCTCTTCATTTAAAACAATTCCTCCACCGGTTGAAATTATATGGTTCTCTAACGGTTGAAAAACTAGCCCTTCAACCGTTTTACTTTCTATATATCTGAATTCTTCTTCACCATTATCCGTAAAGATTTGGGAAATACTTTTTTTTTGCTTTTGTTCTATCAATTCGTCTGTATCTAGAAATTTGAAACTCATTGATTGAGCCAGGTGTTTACCAACTGTCGACTTCCCAGAGCCCATCATTCCTATTAAAGTTACATTGTTATTCAAAAACATCAACTCATTATGTTTCTTAAGGATTTTCCAGGATTCAATTGAAAAACAATTAAATTTTCTATAATGTTCTGTGGATAAATTCTAATATTCAATTTTATGATTTCGCTTAATCTTAGAAGTTTTTTAATTACTTTTTCTATTCTTTTTTCTTTAAGCATGTTTGGATGTACTTCCGTTCCAGATGCAAAGAAATTGACCATTGCCGGTTCAACGACAATTCTTCCAATATCGGAAGATTGGGCATCAATTTTTTATAAAGAAAAAAAAGTAATTGTAAATGTTCAAGGTGGTGGATCCACTAACGGAGTAAATCTAGTAAAATCCGGACAGGTTGACATAGGTGCTTCTTCTAGAGAATTATCCGAGGAAGAAAAAGATGGGCTTGAATTAGTAGAAATAGGCAAAGATGCTCTGGCGATTATTGTTAATAACCAGAATGATATTAAAGAAATAACATCTGAGCAACTTAGAAAAGTTTTCACTGGAGAAATAACTAATTGGAAAGAACTAGGTGGAAAGAATAGAACAATTCAGGTCATTAATAGAGAATCTGGCTCAGGAACTAGAAAAACTTTTGAAGAGTTGGTTGTTTGTCCGAAAAACTTAAAAGAGAAGTCTGCTTGCAACGAAATGATTCTTTCTGCAGTTGTTCTCAATTCCAATGCGGAAGTAAAGAAATCTGTTGAGCTAATTGCTGACTCTATTGGTTATATTTCCTATGGTTTTTTAGATGATAAGGTGAGCTCTTTGTCTTTAGATGGCATTGAACCCAAAGAAGATGAAATTAAATCAGGTAATTATCCAATATCAAGGAGCCTTTATTATTTAGTTAAAGACAAAGAAAAATCTCCAGAGTTATCTGAATACCTGGATTTTATAACCTCAAATGAAGCTCAAGAAGTTTTATACAAAGAAGGCTATTTACCTGTAAAATAATTCAAATTAATCGTTAATACTTTTTAAAGTTTTCACCATAATGTCCTCTTCATATAAAGTAATTTCAGCCAATTTAGATGCAAAAGATTTGCGAGTGGCCATTGTGATAAGCAGGTGGCATGATTTTATTAATGAAAAGCTTTTGGCAGGTGCAGTTGACACGATAGTTCGTCACGGAGGCAGTGAATCCAATATAGAGGTTGTTTATGTACCGGGTTCTTTTGAAATTCCGTTAATGACAAAAAAAATGGCTGAAACAAAAAAGTACAACGTAATTATTGCAATCGGCACGGTTATTCGCGGGCAAACTTTACATTTTGATTTAATTGCCGCTGAAGCAGTTAAAGGAATTTCTCAGGTTGGGATGGATACTGGAGTACCAATATCTTTAGGTATTTTAACTACTGATACAATAGAGCAATCTTTAGAGAGAGCCGGTAGCAAGCAAGGTAATAAAGGTTCAGAAGCCGCTTTGGCCGCAATAGAAATGGCAAACCTACTTAAGGAATTTAAAATATAAAAGAAATTCAACTTATGAACGCTGAACCTAACATCGAAGACGAAAACCAAAAGATTATTGAAGTTATTGCAAAATTCAAGGTGGACTTACTTTGGGATGAGATAGTTGGTGTAATGTCTAAAGTTCCCGGAAATATAAAACAAGAACTAGAGAAGCAATATGAATCTGCCGTTAAAGCCGCGAGTGAAAAGACTGGATTACCGGTAGATGAACTAATAGAAAAAATTGAAGATATTGCTTACGAAAGGATTAATGGAATGGGATATACTCAAAAAGACATAGAGACTCGTTTGAAAGAGTATGGAATCGAAGCTGAAAATAAAAATAACTGAGTTAAATCAACTTTTTGATGAATTCCTAGATTCCAAAAACTTAAAACCCAATTCCTTGCGTGCTTATGAAACAGATCTTGATTACTTCGCGCAATTTTATGCAGCGGAGAAATTTGAGTTTTCTGAATTAAAAAGGGAACAGTTATTAACCTGGTTGAAACAATTTCCTGTTAGAGCGGCAAATAGAAGAGGAACGAATATTAGAAAATTTCTTTTATGGCTTGAAGAATATAAAGGCTTTGATATTGACAGAGAATTTCATCTTCCTTGGCAGTTTCATGATCCTGCACCAGTTAAGCCTGATTTGCCGATTGATCTAGAAGACAACGAATTTTACAGTTTATTCTCCGATCAATCATTAAGTCTAACTAAAAGAGCCATCTTAGGGCTATTATTAACTACCGGAGCTTCTTTAGAAGAACTGAGCTGTCTTCAATGGCAGAACTTGAACCTGTCTAAACTTTCCTTTGTATCAATTGGTAACTATGGTAGAGAAAGAGTAATTCCCTTAGAAAAAGAAGTTGCAAGTATTCTTAAAGCTTTAAAAAAAAGTTTCATTCCAAAACCGGCTGCTGAAGACTCAGTGTTTATGCACGAAAGATCTTTTGAAACAATTTCCGGTTCCTATATGGCGATGATAGTTAGAAGAGTAACCAAAAAAATACTTGGTAAAGAAATCTCTCCAACTGAACTTCAAGAATATGCAAAAAAACGAATTCTTTCTAAAAATAATCTCAATGTCGCATTAGAAATACTAGGAAAGAAAAAAGCAGTTTCAATTGTTAGGGTGGATGAAAATAATGTTGATATAGAGGAATTAAGAAGGATACATACTGAAGTATTTAGTTAAATTTATTTACTGAAATACATGCCTGGGCCACCAAAACCAGTTCAACCTAAACTCTTTCTTTATTTCTTTTAAAGCAGACTCAAGATTATGTCTTGCTCTCTTAAATTCATTAATGGTTTCTTTGGAAACTTGATTTTCGTAACGGTTTTCAGATTTAATCCCATTTTTAATTTCTCTAAAAGAGTTAATTAATTCTAAAAGCTGGTGAATTCTTTCTTCTCCTAAGCTTTTGAGTTTATGTATAGGGATGTTTAAACCTAACGCTTTTATTAAAGATTGTTTTCTTGATAATTCATACTTGTCAGCCGCGGATATATATTTTTCCATTGCTATTAAGCCTCTATTCTCATGAGACCTTATGGTGATGTAATCGGCAGTCGAATAATTCTGTGAAGGAACTGGAACTCTATCATCAAAAGGGTGCACTTTTATAACAAGATAATCTTTTGAACTGATTTGATTACTTGAATTTATCGATTCATGAATAGGGGGTTTATTATTTGCTTTTTGGATAGAGAACTTTTGGGTTAAAGGATGAAACTTAATTGTATTTAACATCTAGCAACTTTGTTAACAATGAGTAAATTATATTCACTTTAATATTAACTCAACATAAATCTAATCTAAGAAAACTAATTCTTTCTTAGTGGACAAGAGAAATACTGAAAATTTAGATTATTTTTTATTTTATTCACAACACAAATATTTGATTAATATACAAATGTTCAGAGAAGAATGAGAATACTAAATTATTGAAAATTAACTTAGCTTTAAGTATTAATGCTAGTTTTGTTTGGTATATAGTCCTTGAGGATTCATTAATTTATGAAAGCACTTTTTGTATTTGATGGTGGACTAGCCCCTGGTTACACGGCAGTAGCAGTTGGGCTTACGGAAGAGGGTGAAAAACTAGGCTGGGAATGTTGGGCAGCAAGATCAGGTTTTCGGTCATTATGTGAAGGATTCTCTGATGAACCACAATTGGTAAGAGTTGTTACAAGTCCTTTAACTGCTTTTGAATTAAATCATAAAGGTTTGCCTACGGAAACAATGGGCAGACGAAATTTTTTCCCTGGCTCTGATTTTCGTTCTGAAAGGTATCCAAAGTTTCAGCAACTAGAAATACAAGAAAAAGCGGCACAAGAAATTGTTAAAAATGGTTTTAATGTTGTTGTGTTTTGTGGAGGAGATGGGACTTTAAGGGGTGCTAAGTCCTTAAGTCAGTTTCTCCCTAAAGATGTGAGAACTGGCTTTATAAATATTTCAGCCGATTCAGATGTAATTAATGATCGCTCAGTAGGTTTTCTCTCATGCGCAGAACACGGAGCTGAAATAGCTAGAGGTTTGTATGAAGATGCTTTTACTCATCAAAGAATTTACTTGTTAGAAATGATGGGAAATAAAAGTGGAAGACATGCTTTGCACTCTGGAGCTGCTGCGAGGGCGCATTTAATTATATTACCAGCTTTTGATTTTCCTTCAGCGGTGTTTAAAGAAATTGCGGAATGTTTAAAGATGAGAAGGCACGCCCTTGTGGTTGTTGCTGAAGGCTATAAAAAAGAATATAGATCTCAAAATAAAATTAGTATGAATGCTGCTGAATTTTTCATGAAAGAGCTAGAACCATATGGCTTAGTAGGGGAACCCGGTAAAAGAATTATTGCTGAACCTTTCAGCAGATACTTGAGAGGTGTTCGTCCCTTAAGAATAGATTGTGAAGTAGCACACTTGAAATGTCAAATGTTGACTCGTGCTTTAGATGAAGGGAGAACGGAAATTATGGTTTATTATTTGAGCGAACATAGAATGGGCTTTCAAACATTTGATGATTCTGTCTCAGATAATTCTATTGAAAAAGAGTTAATTGGAATGATCGATCGAATTGATTTACCAAAATTTAGAGATTACGCATTATCAGTCTGCAGTTGAGTACCATAAACTTTCACTGACAAATTATTAAGTACGCTGATTGAAGGGGATTGCTTACATTCTAAGTACTAGTGCTTGCTTAATTGTTAAAATGTTTTTCTGCAATTAGCAATGGTTAAATGAGTAATATACTGATACAATAAGCGCTCGTAGCTCAGTGGATAGAGCATTGGTCTCCGAAGCCAAAGGTCGCGCGTTCGATCCGCGCCGGGCGCATGAGATAAATAAAGTAAGATAAGCACTTGTAGCTCAGTGGATAGAGCAACCGCCTTCTAAGCGGTCGGTCGCAGGTTCGAGTCCTGCCAAGTGCGTTTTCAATTACAAAAAAACTGTTAACAAAATGGGAACTATTTTACTTGAGTAGGCTTCTATAGGTACACAGAATGGTTAATTTCAAGGTTTTCACATAAAGTATTAATGGAATATCAAGTAAATCAAATTTCAAATTCTTTCGATTTCCAATTTTCTGGTGATTCAAATACAAGTCTTCAACTTAATGAAGACCATGAAGCGCTAGATTCAGAGCAAAGCAATAACTATATTCAGCTGGTGTTGCAAGATTTATTTAAAGATCCTAATTTCAATCAATTATCGTTTTCTTTTTTCAGTGATGATATTGGCTCAAAGGAAGTGATAAGTTAAGCAAAGAGTCTTATCGTCAGGTTTCTTATTAAGTTGTCCAGTTGATACTTATATCTTCAATCGAAATCCAATATCTCTTTGAAATTCATTTTGATCTTTACTTTTCAACACTTCAAATAAACCAATTTGATATTGCGAATAATTTTATGAAAAATCTACTGAGTATATAAAAACTTAATTTTGGTTGCTTGAGTCTACCAAGGAATTTAAAGATTTTCTTATTGAGTCAGTAACAATACTTCTGAATTCAGGTTCTTTCGTATTAGTTGTGAGGTTGTGTTCATTTGATTTTATTGGAGTGATTTTAGTCTTTGGGAAAATGTTGTTTAGTTCTTGAGTAGTTTTATGGTATGAGACTATTGGATCACCAGTAGAGATAGCTACGTTTAATTCTAGTTTTTCCAGAGAAGTTAGCCCACGTACTCCTTCCCAGTATTCCTTAATATGCTTTACCCATGATAATGGATAATATCTTGCTTGCGGTACTTTAAGAATTTCATTTATCGTGTTCTGTTGAGATTTTGGTGTGTTTTCTGGTGCTTTATTTATTGATAAGTTTTTTACTTTTCCATCGCTCCTCAAGTAAGCATTTGTAGAGAATTCAGATGGCGATATAAATGATTGGGTTAAATTCTGTCCTGAAACTACCTCATTTATTTCAGAGATAAAGAATGAAGCGAAATCTCTTGAAATTTTGGACCATTCATTTATTTCACCCAAGAAAGGAGAATATAAATCTACTTTTATTTTGCTATTTTGAGAGAGCGCTGGCAGCATTTTCAATGCAAACAATGCAGAAGTACTTTCAGCACTAATATAAATTTTGGAATGCTTTTTTAAAAAATTAGCCAGATTTGAATAAGCTTCATCGTATTTAATAGTTGGATTTCCTTGATTGGAAGTTGATTCGGTTAGAGTACAATTTTTTATATTTTTATTACTATCAGTATTTAGCCCTTTTAAAGTTTCTCCACCATAAGAACTGTGCCCAGGAAGTGAAGAGATGATAATAATTATTGGGATTTGGTTTTCAAAAGAATATCTCAATAGCTCAATCGCTCGAGGAATCCCGCTAGTAAAGTTTGATGAAGCACCAACTCCAACTAAAGCGACAACTTGATTATCTGTGTTGGAATTAGTTGGATTGGTTTTTAAAACTATTGCTGAATGTTCGTTGTTTTTTAAAACAGGCAATATGCTTTGCTGAACATTAACTTTATTTCCCGATCTAAAGGGAACTTTTTTTCCATTGTCTAAAGGGATACTCCAATTCTGAAAAATCTCATTTCCTTTAGACAAGGATATCTCTTCTCCAACTTTCACTGAACTATCTTTAGGGAAATCTCTGGGATTAATATTTATAATTGCTTGCTTCGAAACATCATAAGTAATTCTGTTGAAATCAACATTAGAGCCAGGGGAATTTTCTCTTAAGAATTCGCCAAAGACTTTGGGGTGTGCTGGTAATTTGGTTGGGCAAACTAAATGTTTTAAATCTCTGTTTCGTGAAGCTTCCGATTGTTGTCTGCCAATTTCTAAGTAATTTTGGTACACGGAGAGGGGTTGAAGATAAAAACTAGCAGCCGCAAATATGACTGGATTAGCAATAAATTTATGTCGAGGAGTTGGTCTTTTATAATTTTGAGGAAGCTTATCTGCAGGGAAAGCTTTACGATAAGCTCCAATTAATGCTTTTATCATTATTAAATTAAGTTAAATAAAAAATAGCCGAAAGTTTAAAATAAACAATAAAATCTAGCACTTAAGTCTAATAAGATACGACAAGACCAGTTATTAAATAATTCTTAAATTACAGTTTGTTTTACAGAGATTCGCTGACAAGGTCGAAGGTTATTTAAGGTTAGAGAGTAAAATCACTTTGATTGAAGTAGACTAAGTGATATAAATTCAGTGATATGAATATTGAATTAAAATCATTACAGGAATGAATCTTCTTAACCTAGTACAAGTTTTTAAAAGTTTTGATGGTTACAGAGCAGTTGATAAAGCTAGTATAAAGATAGAAAAAGGTGAAATAGTTGCATTGGCTGGCGAATCCGGTTGTGGAAAAACTACTTTGGCTCGAATTGTAATAGGTCTTGAAAAACCTGATTATGGAGAAATGACCTTTGAAAATGAGCCGATAAATCTAAAGGAAAAAAGATCCAAAAAGCAAAAGAAAAAAATTCAAATGGTATTTCAAAATGCTTATGGAAGTTTCAATCCAAAATTCACCCTGAAAAGTAGTATTAGCCAGCCGCTAATTGAACACAAAATAGCTACTAATAACGAGAGTTTAAATAAAAAGCTAAAAGATCTCTTTCAATTGGTGAACTTAGATTTTGAGTTACTCAACCGATTACCTCATCAAGTTTCTGGTGGGCAAATACAGAGAGCTGCTATTGCCAGGGCTATTGCTTGTGAGCCTGATCTACTAATTGCTGATGAGCCAACAAGTGCATTGGATGTTTCGATAAGATTACAAATATTAAAGCTTTTTCAAGATCTTAGGGAAAAGAAAAACCTAAGCTGCTTAATTATTTCGCACGATTTACCATCCTTAAGATTCCTAGCCGATCGAATTTATGTAATGTACAAAGGAAAAATTATTGAAAGTGGAGTAACATCCGATGTTTTAAATCATCCACAGGATAAATACACACAAAAGTTGTTAGCAGCAATACCCAGTGTTGATCCTTCCGAAAATACTTTTGAAAAATTCAAGGCTTTTAAATAGCTTCGAATATTTAATATAGCTTAGTTAAAGAAGCAAAAAATATGTTTGTTATTACTCGTTGTTTAAATTTTAACTCTTCATTTAGATTGGTTGAAATATTCCTTATTCGCTAAGAAAGGTAAATAATGTTTCAAGCTATTGCTAATTTATATAGGACTATTTTCGATGAAGTCTCTCTTCTAGGAGATATTCCAAACTTCTTGATTAGAGTATCTATTGGTTTGGTTTTTGCAAATACTGGTTGGGGAAAAATTCACAGTATTCCTGATATTACCGGATATTTCACAAGCTTAGGAATTCCATTCCCTGAGTTTAATGCCGTTTTGGTTGGATACACTGAACTCATTGCCGGAGCTTTGTTGGTTATTGGTCTTTTGACAAGATTGAGCGCTATTCCACTTGCTATAACAATGGCCGTGGCAATTATTACCGCTTATCTTCCCGAAGTGAAAGATATTTTTGGTTTCTTTAGGCTTCTAGAGTGGGCGTATTTCCTAATTTTTATTTGGCTAATTATTATCGGTCCAGGAAAGTTAAGCTCAGACCACTTCTTAACTAAAAAGTTTCTTTCTAATTCATAGTGTTTTCAGTATAATTCGAACTGCATAAGTACTTATGAGGCAAAATAATGAAAAACTCTAAAGCAAAGCTAGCTCAAATTCTTTTAACTTGTGGTTTATTGGCTGGTTGTCAACAGGCTAACGTGCCAGCACCAACATCTGAAACCGAGAGCGAAGCTCCTTTAGCTGCTGAAGAAATCTCTACCAGTGGAGCTAAAGTTGCTAAGGCAGAAGGTGGTAAATGTGCAGGAGATTCATGTTCCGGAGACAAGGATGATAAAAAAGACAAAGGCAGCAAATGTGCCGGTGGTTCATGCAGTGGTCATAAATAATTAACTTTTGCTTAAATGAATCATATTGATTATGGTTTTCAAAATTGCCCAGTATTGGGATTAGGCCTAGGATTTCGTCACAAATACTTTGAAGAACTCCTAGGTTCTTCATTTATTGATTGGCTTGAATATACGCCAGAAAATTACATGGGTTACGGTGGGCATTCAAAAAATTACTTAAAGAGGCTCCAAAAACTTTATCCATTAGTTCCGCATGGCGTGAGTCTCTCAATTGGTAGTATTGACGAATTTAATGAAGATTATCTTGCAAAACTGGAAGAACTGTTTGAGGAATTCAATCCACCGTGGTTTAGTGATCATCTTTGCTTCAGTAGCGTTTTAGGGAATTATTCTAATGATTTAATCCCACTCCCTCGAACGCAAGAAACTATTGAACATATTGTAAAGAGAATTAAATTCTTGCAAGATAGATTTCAAAAACCGATACTTATTGAAAACATTTCTTTTTATATGGATTACCCTGAAAGCCATCTGGATGATAGCGAATTTATAAGTGTAATTCTAGAAAAAGCTGACTGTGGCTTTTTACTGGATGTGAACAATGTTTATGTGAATAGTCAAAACCATAAATTTAATCCCTATGAATATCTAGATAATTTGCCCTTAAACAGAGTTGTGCAAGTTCATATAGCTGGCCATACTGAATATCCGGATGGAATCATTGATACCCATGGTAATACAATAAAAAACGAAGTTTGGGATCTCTTGGATTACCTCCTAAGACAAAGTAACCCTTGTGGCGTCATGATTGAGCGTGACTTAAACTTACCTTCATGGAGTGAGCTGGCTGAAGAGGTAATTAAATTGAAAGGAATTTGGGACAAACATTACAAAAAGAGATTTATACAAAGAACTCTTACAGAAAAAATAAGCTCTTAAAAGCTTTAAATAAAGCGTCAAAACTTTTCTTAAATCAAATTGCTTGAATCAATGAAACTAGCAGATAGACAAAAATTTATAAATTCGACCTAAAGGAAAAAAAGAGACCTAGATTATGAAGCTAAAACATGATTAATCATCTGAATCTTTCTCTGGAAGGTGATTCCCTGGTGAACCCTGACAAGCT
>JASJDU010000022.1 GCA_030065015.1 Candidatus Caenarcanales bacterium
GAAAATTTCCAACAAATGGACCATGCCCATTCCTAACTGGAAATCTGCTCTCAACTGGTTTGCTATTCATTTTCATGATAGATTTCCTTTCTCTTTTACACACTTCTCTTGACAGACTCGTTTACTCTTAACCTTTTCTGGATTCTAAGGTACTTTGAATAGCCATTACGTATATAACTAGCCCAAATCCAATCTTATTAACAGCATCACCAATGTTGTAAATCAAGTTCATATTAATATGTGGATTGAGAAACTCTAAGAAGTTTCCAGGCATCAACATGTAACCAATTGGATAAATTGCCCAACCTATGAATACAAAACCTCTTAAAATATTGAATGCGGTCTTAACATTTTTGTCGTTTGATTCTGATGCAACTTTTTTCGCTTCCCCGGCGAATATCTCGTAAATTATATAGGCCCATCCAATTGTAGATATGAATCCCCAGAGAATTGTCTGTTCAGGGTAAATACCTTCACCTATGTATCCAGTAATTAGCATGAATAAAGATGCTGCAATTAATCTCCACAACATTCCGATTTTGGCTCCAGCAGCTTGTAAAAGTAGATAAAATTCAGCGCACATTAAGGGCACCGTTAATATCCAGTCTATATAGCGAAACTCGGTTGGTGATTTTTGAGTTTCAAGCCAGACTCCTCTCATATAAAAATAGTGAACAGCCGCTATAAAAGTAATTAATCCCGAAACCAATAAGGATGTTTTCCATTTATCATCAACTCTTTCTCTCTCTAAAAAAAAGAAAATTGACGCTGCCATCATAGACATGTAACCAGTGAAAAATGTAAAACCAATAACATCTCCCGGTTGAAGTGTAAGCTCCATTGTGACCTCTTAGTTTAATGTTGTTAACTAGCGCATTAAACTCAAACCCACTATTCAAAGATATCTTTATGTAATGTTATCTACAAAAAAACATCTCAAATTGCGTTTGAGTGAATCTTTACCTATATATTTCCCAAGAAGTAAATGTTGAGTAACTTGAGGAAAGCGTTGGTTGACCCTTCAATTAGCTATCCAGCCTTTTCTCTAAAAGTCCCCAAGAATATTATGTAATCCCTCAATAATTCCAAGAATTTTACTCATTAAGCTTACAATTAATATGTTAATGCTCAATATTGAAAATGGGTTTGCTAATTGCCATTTTAATAATTACACTTTGGCTAATATTGCTGATAAATAATTTGTTTTTTACTTCATTCAATATTCAGTCTTGGGTAGATTTTCTCGAGATTCTATTTAGGGTGTGTTTATCTGCTTTTCTATACACTGGGCTTTTTATTACTGCTCACGATGCGATGCATGGAACCATTAGCCCTAAATTCAAAAACATCAATTCTATAGTCGGTAAGATTTGTGTTTTTCTTTATGCATTGTTTGATTATTCGGCTTTAAGAGAAAAGCATTCTCAACATCATAATAATCCAGTAACATCATACGATCCAGACTTTGCTGCGGGAAAGCACTTTTGGGCTTGGTATTGCGTCTTCATGCAAAGATATTTGAAACCCGCTCAAATTCTCAAGTTAATTTTGCTATCTCAAATTTGGATATTACTCTTTAATATTTCAATAACAAAACTTCTTGTTTTCTGGGCTTTACCTTCTTTTCTCAGTACACTTCAACTATTTTATTTCGGTACTTACTTGACTCACAAAAAATCACCGTTAGGCTACGGTAATCCCTTCAATACTAGAAGCTTAAATCTACCGCCATTTCTATCTTTCTTATGTTGTTATAACTTTTGTTATCACGTGGAACACCATTCTTCTCCCTCAATACCTTGGTGGAAACTTTCAAAAGCTCAATGATTTTGTCTTAATCTTTTGTTTTAACAACTGCTAAGAACCATTCGGATTTTCTATCGTCTAATGTGTATAGAAATTAATATTGGGGAATTTGAATTCTATGACTTATTTGATGTTCCATCAAATTTTTACGATACCTTTATTAATTTTGCTGCTTTTTGTTAATAAGCCTAAGCTCAAAGAGCTATTCCAAATTTTAGTTTTAACAGTAATTGCGGTTTCTTACACCATACCCTGGGATTCATTTTTGATAGAAAAGACTGTTTGGACTTACTCAAGGGCAAATGTAGTAGGTACTGTTGGAAACATTCCATTCGAGGAGCTTTTCTTTATGGTGGTTCAAGTATTCATTTCATCATTAGTATTCCGTTTTTTATTAACAAAGTTTCCACAATCAGACAAAAATAAACCTAATAAAAATAAACTTTCGGACTCAAAGTGGTTAAAGGTTTTAGCAGTTGTTTTATTCTCATTTTTGTCTTTAGTAGGTTTTATTTGCTTGAGAGAAAGTAATACCTTCTATTTAGGGATTATTCTGGCTTGGGCCTGTCCTATCCTGGCTTTTCAGTGGTTATTCATGCCTGAGAATCTATTTGTAAAGCTTAAAAAATTTTTTCTAGCAATCACAATATCAACGGTGTATTTGTGTATTGCGGATGGGATTGCGATTGGAAATAAAATATGGCTGATTTCAACTGAATTTAGTACCGGTTTAAAAATCGGAGGATTACCAATAGAAGAACTTATTTTCTTCTTATTAACTAATTTGCTTATTATTCAAGGTTACTCGCTAATTACAAAACTTCAGATGCCTTTGAAGGATTAGGATTAAAGATATTGAAAAATCATCAAAATAAAGAGTTCAAATATGTCTTTTTACCTTCATGGATAGCCGCTCTTTTAATTGTTTCTCTCAGCTTGTTAAATCTGATTGAGCTCAATTTCTATATATTAATTTTTTTTACTGTAGTTGGAGCTTTAATAGGTATTCCGCACGGAGCAATCGATCATTTTATTCCTTTTGACTTGACTCATCAAAGAGTAAAGATATTTCCAATGACGATTATTTTGATTGTTTATATTGGCTTGTTTTTCTCAAATGTTTTTTTGTGGTTTGTAAAAAAAGAAATCGCTTTTTTAACTTTCATACTGATTACTCTTTTCCATTTTGGTCAAACGGAATTCTATTCTCTAAAAAGATTTTTGAGATTGAGCTATTTCAAAAATGAATTTTTAAGTTTCTTTACCATCTTCATAAAAGGATCAATACCGCTTTTCATTCCTCTAATTTTTTATCCACAAGGCTTTGCAAAACTTTTTAATGAGTTTTCTATGGAATCTTACTTCAAGTCTTTTGAAAAAAATATAGAAGCTTTCTCGCTGATATACTTCAGCCTAATAGCTGCATATATCTTATTAAACCTTTTCTTAGCTTTGAATGAAAGGATGCAATTAACTTTTATTCAGGATTGTTTTGAGACTTTCATCCTCATAGCTCTTTTCATTTTAGTAAAGCCTATTCTTTCAATATCATTCTATTTATTCTTCTGGCATTCATTACGTCACTTAATGAGATTATTCCTGATAAATGATGAATTTCGTCAAGCTTTAGAAAAGAATGGTTTTTTTAAGACACACTGCAAATATTTATATAAAGCCTTGCCAACTTTAAGTCTTGCCATGCTTTTTTTGTTTTTTCTTTACCCTCTTTTCCCTGATTTCCAAAAGCACCCATTACAGATATTCTTAATATTTATCTCTTCATTAACTCTCCCTCATACTGTACTTGTATCTTGGATGGATTTTTACGAGAGAGTTTATGACAAGTAATTTTAGACTCGATTCTGAATTCCTTATTTTCTATAGCTTTTAATGTCTTCAGAATAATAATCTATAATTTAAAGACAAATTCGCTAAGAATGATTAGATAAAGGCAAATATTTTGCAATTTAAAAAAATATGTCTGGCTTATAACTCTCATAGACAGGCCAGTCTTGATCTTTTGAATAAATATGAAAATGTTCTCAACGAATTAGAAATTGAGAATATAAAACTACCTTTGAGTATGATTGAACCATTCAGTTTGGTTCCGAAACAACTGAAGGATATTGAGTTAGTGATTGTTTTTGGAGGCGATGGTACACTTCTCACTGCTGCGAGAAAATTTTCTCAACATGGCACTCCCGTTTTGGGTATAAATGTTGGGCATTTAGGTTTCCTCACAGAAGCTAATAATCCGGTTGATATAAAGGAATTTCTTACAAATATTCTTCAGGGTAGATATCAATCTGATATCAGAACCATGATTCAAGGGGAGATTCTGAGAAAACCTGATGAATCTTATGAAAATGTTCAAAGCAGCTCGCTTCTAGCTTTGAATGATATCGTGATATCAAGAAGCTCAAGATCGCATATTCTAAAGATTAATTTAGAGGTAGATGGAAGTGAAATTGCTGAATACATGGCGGATGGGGTTATTGTTTGCACCCCAACTGGATCTACTGCTTATTCTCTGGCTGCTGGGGGGGCAGTATTAGATCCCAGTATTCAAGGGATCGGTGTGATTCCGATATGTGCTCATAGTTTAACCAGTAGACCTTTAATAATAGCTGATACTTCATCACTCACAATTACGATTACGCCTAGAAACCGTAAACAGTCTTTGATTACTGTTCAAGCTGATGGACAAGAAACGTTTCTTCTAGAACCTGAAGATAGTGTTTTAATTAAAAAGTCAGAATACTCAACTAAACTTATTAGATCTGAAAGCACGGAAAACAATTTTTATAAAGTATTGAGCAAAAAGTTATTATGGGGGCGCTCTAGATAATGTCTGGTTTGAAAGAAGCTTGTGGTATCGCAGGAGTTATCTTGCGTAAGTCAGAATCTCCGAATGAATCATCATATCTCGCCTATTTAAGCCTACATGCGCTTCAACATAGGGGGCAAGAATCAGCTGGAATAATATCTTTCAAAGGTGATAGTAGTTCCTCAATAGTTAGAAACATGGGTTTAGTTGGTCAGATTTTCGATCAAAATAAATTAGATTCGTTGAAGGGACATTTATCTCTTGGACACGTTCGATATTCAACAACTGGTGAATCTGAAATTTGTAATGCTCAGCCGATTGTTCTTCAATCTAAAATCTTTAAGACCATTGCTCTAGCTCATAATGGAAATCTCGTCAACTCTTCAGCTTTAAAAAAAGAATTAACTTCTAAAGGAACCGAATTATTTACTACCTCGGACAGTGAGTTATTGATTCATTTGTTGGACAACTCAATTGATTCTGATACAGAAGACGTTGTTCTTTCCGCTTTAAAAGATTCCTTAAGCAAAGCTAAAGGAGCCTTTTCTCTGGGTATTAGTTTAGGTGGAAAATACCTCATTGGTGTAAAAGATCCAAACGGCTTAAGACCTTTGTGTTTGGGTGCAATAAAAGATGATGATGTGATAAGTGGCTACATCATTGCATCAGAGAGTTGTGCGTTGGATATTGTTGGGGCTGAATTCATTAGGGAGCTAAGTCCTGGAGAAGTAATTCTCATAAATGAAGATCTGGAAATCAAATCTACATTTCTATCCAACCGAGAACAAAAACTTTGCTTATTTGAAATGGTCTACTTTATGAGACCAGACAGCGAAATAAGGGATGTTCAGATTTCTTCATACAGAGAAGAATTGGGTAAAAGATTAGCGATTAATTCACCACCTCCTTCCAATGCGGATATTGTTATAGGCGTACCAGACTCTGGAACCCCGGCAGCAATAGGCTTTGCAACGCAATCTGGTTTGCCGTTCACCAATGGCTTGGTTAAAAATAGATATATCGGAAGAACTTTTATTCAACCTTCTCAATCAACCAGGCAACTTGGAATAAAAATCAAACTCAACCCGTTGCCAAAAATTATAAAGAATAAGTCAGTTGTTCTCATTGATGATTCCGTTGTTAGAGGTAACACCCCCAGACAATTAGTAAAACTGTTAAAACAAGCAGGCGCGAAAGAAGTACATATGAGAATTAGTTCTCCTCCTATTGCATGGGGTTGCTACTATGGAATTGCTATGAAAGATAATGAACTGATTGCAAGAAGAATGAAATTAGATATTGAAGAAATAAGGAAGGAACTTGGCGCCGACAGTTTAGCTTATTTAAACTTAGAGGATTTATTAGATATAACTAACAGTGATCCAGCAAGCTTTTGTACAGCTTGTTTTAATGGTAATTATCCAGCTGGAATTTCCGATGAAGAAAATCAAGAAAGACTTGCTTTAACCTGAGATTTTTTATTACTGTTAATAGTCTCTATATTATTTATTACTTATATAAAATTTAATGAATGTTTTAGTTACCGGTGGTTGTGGATATGTGGGAAGTCACATAGTAAAAAGACTAAGTGAAAATGGATATAAAGTAATAGTTTTAGATAACTTATCAACCGGCTTTCGTGAAATGCTCATTCATGCTGAAAAGCTTATCGTTGGGGACCTGTCTGATACTTATTTCCTAGATGAAGTTTTTTCTCAAAATAATATTGAATCAGTCATTCATTGTGCGGCATCCAGGGTTGTAGAAGAGTCAGTTGTAGATCCGCTCAAATATTATTCTAATAACACAAAAAATACACTCAATTTAATAAAGGCTTGTTTGGATAATAAGGTTAAAAAGTTTCTTTTTTCGAGTACTGCAGCCGTTTATGGTACACCTCAATCGGGTGTTGCAGAAGAAGATACACCTTTGGTGCCAATTAATCCTTACGGTGCATCGAAAATGATGAGCGAAAAGATGTTGGTTGATTGTGCGAAAGCTTATGATTTAAACTATGTTATTCTTCGTTACTTTAATGTAGCTGGAGCGGATCCACAGTCTAGGATTGGATTGAAGAGAGACAAATGTACTTTGTTAATAAAAGCATGCTGTGAGGCGGCAGCTAAACAAAGAAAGAATATTGAAATTTTTGGAACTGATTTGGATACACCAGATGGAACTTGTATAAGAGATTATATTCACGTTGAAGATTTGGCTGATGCACACCTCAAGGCACTTGAGTATCAAAATGCTGGTAAACCATCAATAATTTTAAATGTTGGTTACGGAGAAGGACATAGCGTGAAAGAAGTTATACAGAGTGTAAAGAAGATTAGTGGTGTAAACTTTGATGTCGTTGAGTCTTCTCCAAGGGAAGGTGATCCAGTAGCTTTGACTGCAAAGACAGAAAAGATCGAAAGAGTTTTGGGTTGGATTCCCAGGTTCAATTCATTGGACAAAATAGTCTTAGATTCATGGAATTGGGAGAAAAAGAACTTAGGTATTAATTGAAAATTTATTTGCTAGCTTTAGCTGTTAATATTTCAGCACCATTTTTTGTTATCAAAATGTCATCTTCTATCCTAACTCCGATTCCACGAAACTCTTGAGGGATTGAAATATCTTCTGGGTCAAAATATAGTCCGGGTTCAATAGTTATGACCATACCGGGTTTCAAGATCCTAGAATTACCTTCTGAATTAGGCTCTTGATAGCTGCCAACATCGTGAACATCCAAACCCAACCAATGACTTGTTTTATGCATATAAAATTTTCTATAAGTTAGTTTTTGAAGAACGGATTTTAAATTACCTTTTAATAAGCCCATATCAATTAAACCGGTACATAAAGTCTCAAGGGCTTTTAAATGGACTGATTCAAAGCTTACATTTTTTAAGTGTGCTTGCTCAATTGCTTTTTGTTGAGCTTTGAGAACTAATCCGTAAATTTTTTCCTGAGGCTTTGTGAATTTACTTTCAATAGGGAATGTTCTTGTAATATCAGACGCGTAATATTCATATTCACAACCAGCGTCTATGAGAAGCAAGTCACCTTTATGTAGTTTTTGATCGTTGTTTACATAGTGAAGAATAGTTGCATTATTTCCACCAGCTACTATTGATGGATAAGCCCAATTAGCACCGTTTTCTCTAAAGTGACCTTCAATTAAAGCTTCAATCTGAAATTCATACATTCCAGCTTTTGTCTTTCTCAAAGCTATTTCGTGTGCTTCAGCCGATATCTTAGCAGCCTTTTTCATCAGCTCAATTTCGTTGTCTTCTTTAATTAAACGTAATTCACCAATTAAATTTTGTGTACTACTAATATTTTGTATTCTTTTATTTTTAATAATTTCTAAAATTTTGCTACGAAGTAAAACATAGTTATATCCAGAGAATTCAAAGTAGAAGTGAGATAATCCTCCTATCTTTTTCTCTAGCTGAGTTTCTAGTTCCTTGTACTCATAACTTTCTTTGAACCCTGTTTGTTTTTTTAGCTGATCTGGCCCAACCCTTTTGCCTGTCCACACCTCTTTTTCTTTGTCTTTAGGTCTTGCAAAAATTATTGTGGATATTTCTTTTTTAGTCTTAATAATTAATAGAGCTGAGTCCGCTTCATTAAAACCAGTTAAATACCAAAAGCTGCTATCTTGTCTAAATCTATGCTCTACATCAGAATTGCGATGAATCTGCTCTGCCGACAAAAATAAAGCGGCAGAATTGACTTCCATGAGATTTGTAAATTTTTTAATTCTTTTGCTTATTGTCTGTCTATCAATTTTCATAAAACCAAGATAGCAACAATCAACTTTGCTTGCTAAAGAGCTTGTTTTTAGCTTTGATAATTTTTGTGGGTTTTTGTAGCCAATATAGGCTTGGGTTTTGCATTTCACCAACCTCACAAATTCTGCTTAGAGGGAAAGACTTTGCCAAGTTATCAATTTCCCCTTTTGATAAGTTAGTTCCAATACAAGCAATTCGTTCTTTTAATTTCTCTGTGCTAAAAAATAATTCATTTATTGAGTTAATTGACTTAACCCATATAGTTCCATAGCCAAAACTATAGTCAAATTCACTAATAAAATTTGAAGTCTTTGTTGAATTATCAATAATCACTAAATCATCAATAATTCTTATTTCTTTTTTCAAGCTAACTTCTTCAAAAAATGATTGTTTAGAAAATGATATGGATGATGTTAAATCGAAAGCTTTTTTCTTTAGGCTTTGAGATAGATGATTTGCGAAGTAAAGAGTTTCATTATCATCAAAGTCTATCAAGTAGACGCATTGTGGAGAAAGGCAACCCAGCTGGTTAAATGAGTATATGTCGGATGCCAGTTTTCTCATTTGTTCTTTTAACTGGTTTTTATTATTGTTTTTTTTCATTAAAGCAAAACTCGCTTTATGACCAAAACCGAGAAAAGTTTTTCCTTTGGCATACTTTGATAAATCGCTTACAGTTTGGTCAGAGCCGTGCAAAATTATGCAATCAGCAAGATCCATAAAACTTTGCGTTGTTTCATCGTCATTACTAGGCCAAGTGGTAAAACTAACAGTATCAGTTAGTTCTTGTGGAATTTTGTCGTAAAAATATTTATAGAAATCTAATGAGTAATTCTCTGGAATACGACAAATAATAGGAGTTTTAAGAAGTAACGAATATAAGATTTCAGTAAAAGGGGTAATTGGTATAGTGCTTGCCCCAAAAAACAAATTCAATTCATTATTTGACGATCGATATGAATTACGAAGCAAACCCTGTATCTCAAGTAATTCTTTTCTTTTTACCTTGGAAAAGTATTGTAGATTAACCTGTAATTGATCGTACTTTAAACCGATTAATTCACTAAATTGATCGATAAAATTTTCATCCAATTTACAAAACCATAAACCGAACAAATCTTCTATTAAATCAATTAATGCTAAATCATTAAGTTGAGAAAGAAACTTTTTTGATTGTTTAATCGATGCTAACTTTTTATTATCAATCTTCAATGGATACTCAAATCAGTAGTATTGTAAAATCCCAAATAACTTAATTCTCATACTTTGATTTTCTTCAAAGTTTATATTCAAAAAGTCTCAACTTCTGTTTTATAATCATACGCCTTCAGTTTAACACTGGTCTAATAGTGTTAATTAAGTTAATATTGATATTAAGGTATATGCATTGAAATGTTAAAAACCTTTTGCCAAGCGAAAATACACAGAGTGACTGTTACCTCAGTTAACTTGGATTATGAAGGTAGTATTACGGTGGACTCAGATTTATTGAGGGCAGCGGGAATTCAACCCTACGAACAAGTGCACGTCTTGGATATTGATAACGGTAGTAGGTTTATAACTTATGCGATTGAAGGAGAACCTGGGAGTGGAACAATTCAGGTTAATGGGGCCGCAGCTCATCTATGCAAGAAAGGTGATTTGGCAATAATAATCAGTTATTGTCAGTTGACCAAAGAGGAGTCTTTGAATTTCAGGCCAAGGGTAGTACATGTTAATTCAAGAAATCAGCAAGTTCAATTAATAGGGGGATAACAAAGTAATATGTCTGCAACTCTTGAAAGACCGAGTGATATAGATGCAGCAGTTGACGTAACGACAATAAGAGTAACTATGAGATATCCAACCAACGCATTCGAACTCATAACTTGGGATTTTTCCCCTCATACGCTAAAAGTACAATTGGCATTCGAGTACAAGCTTTTAGCCTACAGTGATTTAGAGTTTTCTATTCATTATATATCTCCTATTGATGATCAAATAAACACCTTGAAAGCAAATGTCAGTAGTCTTTCAGTACCTTTTTTAAGAGTTCAATACAAAAATGGCGTTGATGAAAATTGGCTTTCTGACTCAAGCAAAATAATCAAGTTTCTTGATTCAAATTATCCGTTGCAAACTCTTTGTCATCCGGAGGATTTATCTTTCAATAATGAAATTAACATGCTCGAAGACTGGATTGATGAATGTTTTGGAAATGCCTATATGTCATTATTGTTTTTAAATGATAAGAACTTTAGAAAGGCTTCTCGCAAATGGCTAGAAGGAGATAAAAATTTCATAAAGAACATAAAAATTAAACTTTATAGAAAAAATAAAGTTATTCAATACGCATCTAATTTCCCTAGCATAAAGCACGCATTAGAAAATGCATATAAAAGATTTGACGAGGACTTATTGCCAATTATTTGTGACAAGCTTGAAGCTTCACACGCAAAAGGTTTTAAATTCATTTTAGGGAATGAGTTTACTGCTGCGGACCTAGCAGTCTATTCCTTTCTTAGATCAATTCTTTTATTGGAAGAAGCAAATTTAGTTAGTAGAAGATCATTACTTCTTCGTTATATGGATGAAATTGAGAATATTCCTTTGAATGGGGTTCAAGGAAATGTGAAGAAAGGTTATACTAGACAAAAACTTATGTTAATAGGTGAATCCGGGAAAGATCATTGAGTTAATGGATAATCAAAGTATTTTTTTTAGCGTAACTGAACTCCTTAAAAAGCAAGTTCTTGAAGATCCAATATTTTTTATTCTCGGTTCATTGGTTTTTATAACTGCATTAGCAGTTGTCTTACAAAAGAATCTAGTTCGTTCTGGCTTTTTACTAATTGGTTGTTTTTGCGCTTTAGCTTTAGTTTATTTTGCTCTTGGTGCCGAATTAGTTGCAGCTTCGCAAATTCTCATATATGCAGTTGGAATCACCTTGGTAGTCATTTTTGCAATTATGTTGCTTTCTGGAACAATGGATGATGCTCAAGAACAAAAACCTTCTTACCCAAACCCCTTTGTCAAATATTTTAAAAAAACCTTTGCATTTATAATCCCTTTCATAACTTTTGTTTTTATGTCCTACTCTTTTGTTGGTTTGACTTCTGCTCTGACGGTGTCTCCTCCTTATCCACCTTCTAGATTGCAAGGGCTGGTTGATTACGTAAACATTGGAAGAACAAAAGCTGCTGTTTTACCTAATTTAGAAAGAATCGGTGAAATACTTTTATCCGAACAATTATTAGCTTTTGAATTGGTTTCAGTTCTTTTGCTAATTGCTTTTGTAGGTTCTATTGTTTTGTCTAAAAGGAGCGCTTAGAATGTCAGAGAATAAGACCATAGATGCAGTTATTGCAAAATTTATTTTAAAAAGTTTATTAGTTTTATTTTGTTTTCTTGTTTTTTGGTTAGCCGTAGTATTTCAATCTTCTTTATTGGCAAAATATCTCACTTTGGGTGCCGCATTATTTTGTATTGGTTTATATGGAATTTTCAAGAGTAAAAGTGTACTAAAAACTTTAATTTGTCTTGAAATACTTTTCAATTCCGCAATTTTAAATATGATCGCTTTCGCGAGATTTACCGATGTTATCTATGTAAGAGGGCAGGTTTTCTCTTTGTTTATAATGGCAGTTGCAGCTGCCGAAGCCGCTCTTGGATTGGCATTAGTAATTGCTGTTTATAGGATGAAACGGACTACAAGTATCACACAATTGAGCGAGTTAAAAGGTTAGTTTCTTCTCAAAAATGTCATTAATAGAAACATATGGCTAAGCTAAAAAACTCTAAAATTGTAGTTATTGCCGGTGGTATTTCTCAGGAGAGAGAAATTTCCTTACGTTCTGGAAAGGGTTGCTTCAATGCGCTAAATAGACTCGGCTATAATGTTTCGCTTTTGAATCTTGAATCCGGCGATCAAATTATGAAGCTCCATCGTTCAGAAGAGATTGACTATGCGTTTTTGTGTACCCATGGTGAATATGGAGAAGACGGTAAACTGCAAGGAATATTAGAATGGAGGAGTATTCCTTATACTGGTTCTAAGGTTTTAGCAAGTGCCTTGTGTATGAACAAGCTTTATACAAAGCAAATACTCAATTTTAATAACATTCAAACATCAAAAGGTTGTCTACTTGGAGATACTATTAATAATGAATTACGATATCCTTTAATTATAAAACCAATCGAATCTGGCTCTAGTATTGGTGTTTCAATTATTAATTCTCAAAACGAACTTGAAGACTTTAAGCTTAAATACCACTCTTCTGAAGATAATTGGATAATTGAAGAATTCGTAACTGGAAGAGAAATTACAGTTAGCCTCTTACAAATGGAAGATGAATTAAGAGTTTTGCCAATTCTTGAATTGAAAAGCAAAAATGCCTTTTATGATTTAGAAGCTAAATATAAAAAAGGTATGACAGAATTTATCATCCTCACCGATTTAGAGCCAGATTTGCAAAAGAAAATTGAGTCAATTGCTCTTCGTTCTTTTAAATCTTTAGGTTGCTCTGGATTTGCACGAGTTGACATGATTATCTCTGAAGGTTCAGAGTTTCCTTATGTCTTAGAATTAAATACGTTACCTGGCATGACTGAAACCAGTGATTTGCCGATCCAAGCTAAAGCAGCCGGTATTGAATACGATGAATTAGTTGAGTTGATGCTTCAAACAGTCCTAATAGATTGAATTCGATTTTTGTAATTTTGCTATATGAATTTTATGATTGAAGCTTAGGTAACAGTAATTTTTAAAAAGTGATAACTACCAAATTTCATTGATCAATTCCATTGCTAATTCAGCTAATTCTTGATTTGATAATTTATCAAAACGCTTCCAAAGCTTATAGATATCATCCAACTGATAAACTAATTTTGAACGACTAGCGAGTAGCTCAGATATTGAAGGATAGGCTCTATATGTTTGTATGCATTTAAGTAAATTTAATGCTTGTTTCTGGTCTTCAGTTAAAACTAGCTCTTCAGCTCTATTGTAAAGATCAATGATCATAAAATTTAATTACAATTTAAATATCTAACAATTACTTACCCAGCTTAAAGTAAGAGAAATTAAACTTAGCCAGGTTAATACTCAATACTGATAAGTCACTAACTTAGAAGCAAAAATAATGTATATTAGTTCCCATAATTTATTTATTGGAATACAGTCTTTTTCTAGATTTACTCAATACTCACAGTATAGGTTGTTGAACTTTTCTTAAAACCAGCGTCTATAAGGAGCTTAGTTAAAGATTCGTCTGATTCAATCACTTCTACTTTCATGGAAATTCCTCCACTGGATTGAAGAAGCTCTTTTCTTGAGTATGCTTCCTTTAAAAGAGTTTCTAGGAGTTCTTTGAACAGTTCAGGCTTTTTGTCTTTGGGTCTTAAATAAAAATCTTCAACTGTCAAGCAATATTTAGTTTGATAATAATTGGGAAGTTCTTCAATTCTTCCAATAAGAAAGCCAGATAAACCATTATCCTGCATATCGCACAATACCAAAAATCTATTCTCGTCTTGAATCACATTAAGAGCATAATCAGACCAAACTTCAGAGGCTTTACTTTTCCAATTCCAACGTATTGGATCTTCGAAATATCTCATTAAAGCCGAATTAGCCCAAAGCTCAACGATGTTTTTCACATCCTCTATCTTGGCTAATCTAACCGGCGAGTAGGCCTGTGGAAAATCAATTACTTTACCTGTGATTGATTCTGGTGAGGTATACCCCAATAAATCTGAAAATTCTTTCAGCAGCTTTGGATTTTGCTGATTCATTATCTATGAAAGTAATTGACTTTATCTTTTTCTAATTCAAATGGTACAAAGCCACTAATAAGAAAAAGTTAAGAATACATTGAATAATGGTTTGAATTGTAAGTTCAAAGTTTTTAAGTTGATATATATTGTTTACTTTCTCAAAAATGCACTTTTTACTCATAACTAATAGAAGTCTAGATAAGTATTAAAGTAAAATAATCAATGAAATAGTAAATATCGTTACTTTGAACTAAAAAGCTAGGATTTTGCTATAAATCTTTCTCAATTCAAGGGAATAACCTGTTTGTACATAGCTATCAATAGTTTCTGTGTTTAAATATAGATTGGAAAGAATACTTGATTTACGTGAGCAGGAGCTGGATAAAGTCAAAACAAAGTTCCAAGAAGCTATTGGCTATGTTAACCAAATCCAAAACAAAATTACTCAGAATAAGCTAGATCAAACATCCACCCAAAAGGATATGGTCACTGAAAAAGGCCTTCGTTCTCCACAGTTATATCTAAATAGACTGAAGCACCTAAAAAACCAATTAGAAGATTTGGAACAAGATTTGGAGAAAGCAAAGTCGGAACTTGAACTCGTTCGAGAAGAATTAGTTCAAGCCCAACAAAAAGCAGAAGTGCTCAGAAAACATAAAGATAAGAAAAAAGATGAGTTTGAAAAAGCTGAGCAGAAAAAAGAAGAAAATGAAATGAACGAATTGGCCTTAATAATGAAAAGACACAAAGAAGAACAAGAAAAAGATGACTAATATTGACCAAATTAATGCTTATCGTTCAGTTGATCAGATTGAATCAACAGAACTCGACAATTCTTATACAAAAAAACAATCTCAAAATAAAACAGAAAATACCTCTTTCAAAGAACAGCTTGAGACACTCAGTGACGAAAGCAATTTAATCGTAGATAATCTTCAGGGAACAGAAACAGCAGGTGACTTAACAAAGCAAAACGAACTTTTTGCTGAACCAGAATTTGATAATAACGATTTGGAACAATTTATGGAGGAAAGCAATGCTCAATCCAAGTTTATTGCTACTCTCAACAAGCAATTGGATGTGATTCCCCAAAAGGTATTCGATGCGCAATCATTAAGCGATAAATTTTTACATGCAAGGGTTCAAGAGCTTTATCATTCAAAATCAGCTAATGCCATTGGTAATGAACCAATACTAGATTTTGATAAGCAGAATATGAAAGTCTCTATAGAATTCCCGATGTTGGAAGATTTAAAGTCGCTAACAGTTCAATATGATCCGTCAACACGAAGCATTGCAGCAGAAATGTTGACCTCCCAAGAGGTTTCCAAGCTTATTCAAAACCAAGTGGCTCAATTAGAAAGAAACTTGTTAAAACACGATATTAAACTTCAAGAACTGAAAATCTCTTCAACACACGGTAATTCCCCTAATCATGAAAGGCAAAATCAGCAGCAACAATCCAGGCAGCAATCCAAACAAAAAGGATAAAGTAAAGTCTTTGAGGTTCTAGAGGATCCACTCGACTTTTATATCTGAATCTTAAATTAAGCGAAGCATTTTAAAAAGAACAGGATTATCCATTCTTTTTTTGATTTATAAATGTTAGCTTTTCAAATTTTGAGTGTTTTTGCAATATTTTCAATATTTTGGATTCTCTTGATCTTATTATTTGTTTTTATGTATAAGCAGTCTGTAAGGTTTATTTCAAAACCAGAAAACATTGTAAATTTGGGAATCTCAATGATTTTTTGGTTTTTTATGTGACCAGGAAAATAATTAACTTTCTTTAGGCCTCATTGAATCCAGTTCATTAAATTTTGTTGATTACTTTGATTTAGCTTTATTTCGCTTAAAAGCTTATTAAATTCATTTCCTGGTCCTTCAAAGGATTCATTTGGAACATCTCTATAATTCTGGGAATTATTAACAGGGTTTGTCGGCAAAGGTACTTCTTTCTGAAAATTTGCAGGCCAGCTTCCAACGACGGGATCTGATTCTTGAGACGCTGGTGAATTGAGTTTTGCTTCCGGAGCTTGAAATTTTGCAAAATTCACTTTCATTTCATGATTATCCATTCCCAAAAGTGCAAAACCAATTCTCTTAAAATAGGACTTGACTTTGCCAAAAGTTGAAGTGAATGAAAATTTGTTTTGTCCAGATTTTTTTCCAATTTCAATTTCTCTAACCTCTCCATTTGGAGGCAAAAGAGTTCCTACTTTTGGATTAGGTGCAATTTTAGAGGGTTGATAGAAGTTTGTATTAACTCCATTAATAGTTCCAGGTATATTGCCAGAAGATCCACCGATTGACATTTATTTTTAGCCTTAGGGATTTCATTTATGTCATTCCCTAAGTAAATAGTCCTTTGAGGTTTTTCCTAAAAAGATAAATTATTCGATTGACATAATAATCTTTAAACGGTTCTGGAAAATAATTTAGAAGATGTCTTTCCTAGATAAGAATCAAACGGCATTGCAATATTCCGAAGAAAAATCCTTCCAAGGTTTGTTACATAAATTCCATTTGACCGAAGTTCAACTAGTCCATCATTTTGAAGCTCTTGGAGTTGAGTTAATTCTTTTTGAAAATATTTTGCAAAAGAAATTGAAAACTCGTTCTCGATCTCTTTGAAGATTACCACTCCGTGGCAAAGTAACTTATTAATTATTGATCTTCTAAGAAGGTCTTGTTCGTTAGATTCATAACCTTTTTCTATTGGTATCAAATTCTTCGATTCATAATTTTCAGAAAAGAATTCTGTGTACTTGTTCAATTTCTTTTCATTTTGTGAGTAGACACTGTTAATTGAACTAATCGAAGTCATCCCCATTCCGATCAAATCACAACCTGCTTTTGTTGTATAACCCTGAAAATTTCTATGCAAGCTTCTGTCTTTTCTAGCTAGGCAAAGCTCATCATCAACTTTTGCGAAGTGATCCATTCCAATGTACTCATAACCATTCGCACAAAAGGCTTTTGTTGCTTCACAAAAAATCAAAAACTTAATATCCCTGTTTGGAAGCTTTGTTTCATCTATGTGTGCTTTTTGAAAAGGTCTTAGAGTCGGTAAATGTGCATAATTGAATAAAGCGATTCGATCGGGGCTAATTTGAATAACTTTATCTATCGTTTCCTTAAAAGATTCAACCGTTTGATACGGAAGTCCGTAAATCAAATCAAAATTAATACTCTGAAAACCAAGCTCCCTACAATACTGAAGCATTTCTGAAACCATTTCAAAACTCTGAATCCGATTGACCGATTCTTGAACCTTTAAATTAAAGTCTTGAATTCCCATACTAACTCTATTAAATCCAAGTTTTTTTAATAACCTTAGTTGTTCATAACTGGTCACTCGAGGATCAATCTCTATACTAATTTCACTTTCAGCACTAAATGAAATATTGAAAGAGCTTTTAATTTGCTCAAAAGTTCTTTCGAGTTGTTCACAATTTAAAAAAGTTGGAGTTCCTCCGCCAAAGTGAACCTGTGAAACCTGTCTATTCTTGTCAATCAATTCACCAATAGAACTAATTTCTCTGTACAAAGCTTGAAGGTAAGGCTCTGAAGATTTTGATTCAGGGCTGACAACAAAGTTACAAGCACAGTAATAGCAGGCAGATCTACAAAAGGGAATGTGAAAATACAAAGAGAGATCTGTTTCAAGCTTATTGGATCTATCAATGGCTTTTTTCCATGAATCTGTAGAGAAGTTAGTATCCCACTCTGGTGCAGTCGGATAACTGGTATAACGAGGTCCAGCCTTGTCATATTTAGATAAGAGTTCACTCGTGATGATTAAGGATTCTTCAGGTAAATTAATTTTATAATTTGTCATTTTATGGACTCTTTTGCGGCTTTGACAAATGCTTTTGCACTTTCTACTTTTGCATTTGGAGTTACTCCGTGGCCCAAATTAAGAATATGAGAGCAGCCTATTCTTTTTCCTTCTTCAATTATTTTTTTTGTTTGTTGATAGGCAATTTGTGGCTCGATCGTTAGAATATGAGGATCCAAATTTCCTTGAAGACACTTTATTGTATTGCCCGGAGTCGTTGATAGTCTATCCCAAGCCTGGGTCAAACTAGTCTTCCAATCAACACTCAGTACATCGGCTCCAATGTCACTAACATGTTCAATATATGGATTCACTCCTTTTATGAATAAAATCTTTGGTATTTCTGTAGGTAAAGCAGAAAAAATCTCTTTTATATAAGGTAAAACAAACTCACAAAAATCTTGTTCGGAAAGTTCACCGGCCCATGTATCGAATAGTTGAACTGCATCAGCTCCTGAGCTTATTTGTTCTTGCAAATAAACAATCATCGCTTTAGATAAAGAGCTAAGAATGGATTTTAATTCATCTGGATTACTCCAAGCGAGTTGTTTTGCTTGAATGAGCTCTCTATTTTTGGAGCTACCACCTTCGAGTATATAATTTGCTAAAGTCCATGGTGCACCACAAAAGCCCAAGACCGGGACTTCTAAGTTTTTTTGCTTTAATTGAGCTTTTAATATTTGAATAGCTTTGCAGGTTGCTTGAATGTTAGGACCAACTTGAAAGTTTTTTAAAGTATTTCCATCAGCTAAATTAACTTTAATTCCACCGGACTCAGGAAATTGAACATCCACACCAAAGTCAGCTAAAGGTAATAAAATATCCGAAAATATAATTGCAGCATCAACATCAATAATTTCTACCGGTTGAAGGGAAACCTCAGCCGCTAATTCTGGGTTTCTGCATAAATCTAAGAATTTAACTTTTTTTCGAATAGCCTGATATTCAGGGAGATATCTTCCAGCTTGCCTCATAAACCAAACCGGTGGACGTGGTAAATCTTTATCACCAGAAAAAGCTCTTAAAAATAATTCTTTGCTACTTAAAAACAATCAAATCTCCAATTTCAATGGCCTTCTAATTTAATAATATTCTTCAAATATTAAGTTTAAACGTTTCAATATTCAAAGATGTAATCTTTTTAGAGGTCTTCAAGGATTTTTATGACCTATCCATGTTATTACTGGTTATTGCTGGAATTTCGAAAAAGCTTTGAATTGTTTGCTTAAGCCTTAATAAGAAAATAGCTAAGAACCGGAGTTTATACTAGTTTAATGAATGATCTTAAGCATGAATTACAATTTAACTGAAGAGTTACAAGAAAACTGATTAATAAGTTGAATATGATTTACAAGCTTCTGATAAAAAATCTACTTTTTTCTACTGATGCTGAATCTGCTCATGAATCTACTCTAAATTTATTAGCAAAGTTCGGACATTTAATACCAAGAAAAAAAATTAATGATTCCAAAGGTTTATCAATAAATGTATCTGGTATCAATTTCCCAAATAGAATTGGCCTTGCAGCTGGAATGGATAAAGCTTGCGTTGCACCATTAGCATGGCAGGGTCTAGGTTTTGGTTTTATTGAAATTGGTACCGTGACAAACCACTCTCAACCGGGGAATCCTAAACCAAGATTATTTCGCATTCCAGAAGAAAAAAGTCTCCTCAATCGTTTAGGTTTTAATAATCCAGGGGCTGATGCACTTGAAATTAGGTTAAAGCAGATAAAACAAAAACCAAAATTTGAGATACCTCTCGGAATTAATATTGGGAAGTCCAAAATAATTGATTCGGAGAACAGAGAGGCGGTTATTGAAGACTACTTAGAATGTCTTAAAAAAGTTCAATCTCACGCGGATTATGTAACCATAAATGTTAGTTCTCCAAATACTCCAGGCTTAAGAGAATGGCAATCACCACAACAATTGAATGCACTTTTAAAACCAATTAAAGACGCTGCACAAAAACCATTATTTGTTAAATTGAGCCCGGATTTAGACTGGCAAACTTTAGATTGTATCCTTGAGGTAATTTCTTCTTTATCTATTGACGGAGTAATTGCAACTAATACAACCATCTCTCGTAAAGGTTCTCCGAATTGGGCAAAATTTGAAACGGGTGGTATTTCGGGTGAATTATTGAGAAGCAAATCTTATGAAATATCCGAGTGGATCGTAAAAAAGAAACCTAAGAATATGGCCTTCATTTCTGTGGGAGGAATATCTTCCGTGGATGATGTCAAAAAGCGATTGGATTTAGGTGCGAATTTAGTGCAAATATACACCGCCTTGGTGTATAGAGGCCCAAATCTAATTTCTTGTTTAAATAAAGCTTTGGTTTCGGGTTCTCCTCTTTAATGAAACACAGTTTCTTGTAAGCAGTGATAAAGCAAATTGAACCAACAACTCAACCGATAAAGATTATCGGATTATTTTCAAAGTTGTTCTGTTAATACTTTTTGATTTTTATGTTAATGTATTCACTTGATAATTGAGTGAATTTGTGACTGAGTTTTGTAAATGTCTTTAACAATAAATTGTAAACAGCCGGGTAGAGTATTAAAACATAAGCAACCTTCTAAGCTAAATTCTCCCCCAAAAGTTAAACCCCCTAAAACTCAAGCGAAAAAAGAAGAGTTTATTTTAAAAGCAATGCAGACAAGAAAAGATCTTGTTACCGATAAGAATCTCCAACAACGTTTCGCAAAAACTCTTGCTGCAATACCAGAGATAGCCGCAGATGAGTGGACTTCTTTTGAAATAGTAGATTTGTGTAATTACTTATCTGAAAGTGACTGGGTGAGTGTTCAGAGTTCATATCCTTACCTTACTGCTTTACAGAAACAAGGGTTGATTAGTTCAAGGTGGAGTGAGACTAGATCTGAAGAAAGAGGAGGCGCAAGAACTCGATTATATCGCCTCACTGGGAGAACTAAAAAGCAAGAAAATAAAAACTGGTTGGAAAAACTTCTTGGAAAGCTGTTTCCTAATAAACCTAAATCTCAGCCAGCTTAATCTTTGAAGATAGTACTATTCTTTCTCCAATAAATTCACAGATCAAGTTTTTAGAACATTGGAGACTATTTTACAGAAGCTACAAGCCGTGATTTAGCTTTAGCTTTGGAGGATTTAGATTCACCAAATTGAGTTTTCATATCAAAAGTTAGGCGGTATCCTTTTTGCTTTTCAACCGTTCTTTTTCTAGCAGCTTCTGAATTCTTATACTATTTACGATGCTGACGAGAATATTCGTACAATGCAATACTGGTTGCAGTTGCAACATTTAAGCTTTCTACTAATCCAAATTGCGGTATTTCAATAACGTAATCACACTTTTCAACCATTTCATCATTCATTCCATGAACTTCATGCCCGATAAATATTGCAGTATTATCCGGAAATTCAAAATCCCAAATTGGCACGCTTCTTGGATGTTGTTCTAGTGCAACTGACTTATAGCCTTGTTCTTTTACATAACCAAAAACATCTTGGGTTATCTCAATGTTTTCCCATTTTGCGGTGCCGGCTGTTGCCGCTTTATTGTATACACCATGATCTAAAACTATTTCTTTTATTAAAAAGGCATTTGCTGTTCTGATTATTCCTCCAACGTTTTCAATGAATTTTGACTCTGGGATAGCAACACAGCAAGGAAGCCTATTTTGTTCTAGGTTCTCCTTCAATTGAATTCTTCTTTCATTCCAAAACTTAAGTGCTTTATTCATATTAGATTCAATTAGGCATTTCAGTTTAAATTGTACGCTGTCTTTAAGGCTCAGATAGTAACAAGCCCTGGTTAAGATAAATTAATGCAAAATAGTCTCAAATAAAGTGAACGAGAACGAATTATTGAAGAGCTTTTTCATAACTCAATTTAAAGAAGTTATTTTATATTTGAGTTATCATTTATGTCTTTAGATGTTCAGTATCAGGAAAAGCTATTGCTTTATAAACATTGAAAGCGTCATCATTAACCCAATATTTATTTCTATAAACTCATAAAGCGATGAACTCAAATAATTCTTGGAATATAGATAAAAACCAAGAGACGAAGAATGGAAGAGAAGACTTATACAACAGTGAAAAGGAATATAAAACTGCAAGTGTTATACCTCAATTGAAGCAAAACAATAACTCTTTCAACAACTTTCAATTTGATCCAAATCAGCTACTGGATAAGCTGAAGAAGTTTTTCAAGAATAAGTTTGCAAAATATAGTGCTTACACAATAGGGGCAATGTTTTTTGCTTGGATTTTTCTCAACTTATTGATTGTTCCAATAAATCGAATTTTAGGTTTGCCGAATGTTAGCGATTTAGAAAGTCATTCTCCAATAAGCTCAATTGAAGTTTATGATAAAGACGATCAATTTGTCACAGTTCTCCAAGGTAAAGAAGACAGGCAAATTATCACTTTAGACCAAGTTTCTACATCTCTTAAGCAAGCTCTATTTGCAAGCGAAGACAGGGAATTTTACCAACATCAAGGCATTAACTTTTTAGGTGTTTTAAGAGCACTAATTGTAAATATCCAATCGGGAAAATTACAACAAGGCGGGAGCACTATAACCCAGCAATTAGTGAAAAATATTTTTTTCTCGCCTAAGGAATGGAAAACGTTATCTAGAAAGTTTAAAGAAGCGCTACTAACCATTGAGGTTGAGCAGAAATATACTAAAGATCAAATTCTAGAATTTTATTTAAACCAAATATATTGGGGTAAAGGTTCTTATGGGGTTGAAAGAGCTGCTAAGCGTTATTTTAATAAAAGTGCATCGGATTTAAACGTTGCTGAAGCTGCTTACTTAGTGGCTTTACTTCCTTCACCCAGTACTCTTCATGATACTCCTACTATTTACAAAAGCCAAAAAAATATAATTGCAAATATGGTTAAATACGGCTATATAAGCAAGCTGCAAGCTAGAGATGCTCTAAACTATCCTCTTAAATTTGAATCTGCTCCGGGTAATTTATCGAAATATCCTTATTATATGAGCGTTGTTTTGGATGAATTGAGAGAGAGATTCAGCGATCAAGAACTGAGACATTCTGGTTTTAAGGTTTATACATCGATTGACAAAGAGGCTCAAGCAAAAGCAGAAAAAATCTTAACGGAGGGTATTAAGAAAGCTCCAGCTGGAATCAATCAAGGAGCACTTGTGACGATTGATGTGCCAAGTAATGAAGTGAGAGTCATAGTTGGAGGAGTTGGAGACTTCTGGAAACACCAATGGAACAGAGCAACAAGTATTCATACCATTGGTTCAGCTTTCAAACCTTTTGTTTACCTAACCTCATTTATGAAAGGACTTTATTCAAGTAGTACCCTGGTTATGGATTCACCATTCATATTTGAAAACACAGAAACAGGTGAAATATGGACACCCAAAAACTTTGATAATAAATTTTGGGGACCAATAACGGTTAGAAAAGCTCTTTTAAACTCACGTAATATACCAGCAATTAGAGTTGCAGAAAAATCAACGATAGAAAGTGTTCAAGATGTTGCACAAAAAGTTGGTTTAACTGGCATTCCACCCTATTTATCCTCTGCACTCGGAAGTTCTGCTTTATCACCAATCCAAGTGGCTAATGCATATGCAGTATTGGCTCGAGGAGGAGTTTATTTAAAGCCCACAATCATCAGAAGGATAACTGATAAAAAAAATAAAATAATAGAACAAAATAATTCAGTTCCAGAGAGAGTTTTACCATCAAGTTCCATTTATGAATTAATCGATATCTTAGTTGACGTTGTCGATCATGGAACTGGAACCAGAGCGAAAATAGAAGGTCTACAGATTGCAGGTAAAACTGGAACCGCAGATGGTGCAAGAGACGTATGGTTTGTTGGTTTTACTCCCGACACTGTGACTGCGTTGTGGGGAGGAAACGATAAAAATAAAAAAGCTTCGCATTATGCAACTGGTGGAGGCGTAATGGCAGGAATTTGGAAAAATTTCATGACAGATTATTATGAGATTAACCCAACACCGGTTACTTATTTCCCCAAACCTGCTAAAAGGGTCAGACTGTTGATTGATCCAATTACTGGTTTATTGGCTACTAAAAGTTCATTTCAACCAGAATATAGAGAATTTGTTCCAGGAACTCAGCCAAAAAAATATGCACCAGCCCCAACACCGGAGCAAATAGAAGAATATCTCGAAGAAATGGAATCCCAAAGACAAGCATATTTAGAAGAAAACTGGGATGATTTGGAAAATGTATATAATGAAAATCTTGAGGAAGAGCTTTTAAGGGATGAATCTTCCGAGTTTGATTATCCATTCCGCAATTTATCAAGATCCAACAGATCCTCAAATAGAAGTAGTCGTTTATCACCACCATCCGTTCGTCCAGTTTTAATTCAAAGAAGAAGACAGAAAATAAGAAAACCAGTCATTCCTCAAAACGGAGAAGACAACTATTATTACCAAGATGAAGAAGAACAGATAGAGGACAATAGTTTCCTAAGCAAAATCAAAAATAAGTTTAGTAGAAGAGAAGAAGTTGAAGAAGATGATATTCCACAAAGACCACCCGAACCACCACAATGGAGAAAAATGTTTAATAGTCCTTATTAGTTAGATACTTTTTCTTTATTTGTTTCTTTCCATTCTGTCAACTTTGGGGAAGATGTTGTGGGATTTATTACTACTTTTTGAAAAATGGGTTTTGTTTTAACATATTTGCCACTAGCAGGGTTAACTGGATAAAAACCCATTGCGCTTAAAACGTACCAAGCTGAAAGTTGCCCACAATCTTCGTTACCAATTAAACCCTCTGGTGTATTTTTATAAAAAGATTTGAGAATTTGAGCAACCCTTTGATTAGTTGCATCTTTTTTACCGGCAAGTGAATACAAATAGGCAATATGATGGCTGGGTTCGTTACCATGTGCGTATTGCCCAATTAAGCCAGTAATATCAGCTGATTTATTTTTGCCGACAATTTTTTCTTCAGTTTCAAAAAAGCTATCGAGCCGATCCATAAATTTTTCATTACCTCCCATGAGTTCAATTAACTCTTCTGCTTGATGCGGTACAAACCAGCTATATTGCCAGGCATTACCTTCAATATAATCGCTTTTTTCATGATCGGATAACAGAGGGTCAAAGTTAGATACCCAGCTACCATTTGAGTTCTTACCTCTCATAAAACCGGTTTTTGAGTCAAAAAGATTTTTATAAGACTGAGATCTCTTCAAAAAGTATTCATAGTCGTTAATTTTATTAAGGCTCTTAGCAATTTGTGCGATACACCAATCATCATAAGAATATTCTAGAGTTCGTGATACTGACCAGTTAACTTTATCCGACGGAATATAGCCGAATTTTTTGTATTCTTTTAATCCCAAATCTTCTCTTTCAGCCGTTATTTTCATAGCTTCATAGGCTTTCTCAATATCAAAACCTTTAAAACCTTTTAAATATGCTTCCGCTATTACAGAAACAGCATGATATCCAATCATTGTTCCGGTTTCGTTCCCCCATAAAGGCCAGACTGGTAATCGATCGGTTTTCTGATAACCATCAATGAGGCTTTCAATAAAGTCGTCCACTCTTTCTGGCTGTATTAAAGTGAATAATGGGTGAACAGCTCTAAAAGTATCCCAAAGAGAAAACACTGTATAATGCTCGTTTTTTACATCTTTATGAACTTGATTGTCCAGCCCACGATATCTTCCATCAACATCACTGAATAACGTTGGATGAATCAAAGAATGGTAAAGGGCAGTATAAAAAATCTTTTTAGTTTCACTATCACTTCCGTAGACTTGTATTTTATTCAGTTCCTGATTCCAAGTGTATGCGGCTTTTTGTTTTACTCTTTCAAAGTCCCAGCCGGGTATTTCACTGTTTAAATTACTTAAAGCACCCTTCCAATCAACTGGTGAGATGGCAACTTTTACTAGAACTTTTTGACCGTTCATATCAGGGAAAGAAACAGCTGCTTTTGCAATTGAGTCTTTCGTTTGTCTCTCGATGACCTTATCAGAAGCACTAGTATTAGCTTGATTGGTTTTCACAGCTTTATCCTTAATTAACCTGAATGGTTTGGAAAATTTCATTGCAAAATACACATGCTGCTTCTTTGCCCATCCAGAAGAGATTCTTTTACCAACAATTGTCTGAGAATCCAGTTGCATTATTTCAGAATCAATTAACCTATCGGATATACCATGTTCTAAATCAATGATTATTTTAGGTTTACCCGTATTTAAACTGGGTTTCGGAAAAATATACTTATGGAATCCTACTCTTTTTGTACACGTTAGTTCCACTTGAACATTAGAGTCATCGAGAAAAACAGAATAATAACCTGGACTTGCAAATTCTTTTTTGTGAGAAAATCTCGATCTGTATCCTTCATCGGGCTCTTCTTTTGTTCCAGGTTCCCATTTTATCTTTCCTAGGACTGGCATAAGTAAAATGTCACCTAAATCACCAATACCAGTCCCACTTAAATGGGTATGGCTAAAGCCCAAAATAGTGTTGTCTGAATAATGATATCCAGAGGACCAATCCCATCCACTTGTCCCGGTATCAGGACTCAAAGCTACCATTCCAAAAGGAAGAACCGCTCCGGGAAAAGTGTGTCCATGACTACCAGTGCCAATAAATGGATTAACAAATTTTGTTAAATCTTGAGGCTTTTGTATATTAATCTTTGATTTCGCTTCACAAGTTAGTGAAAGTTGAAAGAACATTAGTACTAACAGTGAAATGAAAACTTTTCTTAACATTAATAATTAAATTAGTGATTCAGAGTAAAAAAGTTAGGCTATTGCAATCCGTTAACAGTATCAATCAATTTATCATCTATCTATATATATGAGTTGAGAGGTTGAGCATGGATGAGATTGTTAAGTAAGATATCTTCTGAAGTTAAATTTGGAAATTAGAAAAATTTGATTGAAATCTCAAGCATATAGACTGACTTGGAAATGCATTTTGTCCTTCTGTGAAGCCCCGCAAGATAATGTCTGAACAAGGAATTTATCGATTCAATATTGAAAGTCTCTGCTTTTGATTGAACAAGTTTACCTTTAGAAATGCAGCTTTTATAAGCGTCCCAGTGATCTGTGCAGTACAAATCCGCCGGTGTATTTTTAATTAATTCTCTACAGGATTTCTTTGAACGATCACCCAAGACATACCAGAGGATTTGTCTGCTGATACGGCATACACTGAGCCACAGCCAA
>JASJDU010000027.1 GCA_030065015.1 Candidatus Caenarcanales bacterium
ATTAGTTCATCTCTTTTATTTTGTGTTTTGGGCATTTCCTTATCCTTTTTTTGTCAATTCTTTATTTTCTTTCCTTTTGTCTTTTACACACTTAAATTTACTGACTCGAGATTATGGAAAAACTGTGAACGTAAGCTCAATACCTCTGCTCAGATGGTTATTCTTTCTTTCATTTCTATTCTCCTAAAAAGATCCTAAACAGGTTCTAAATAAAAAGCCTAATACAATTCCTTTGTTAGTAACTGTGCTTATCATCACTTTTTCTATTACTTCTTTAGGCTTTTATCTTCTTGGTTTGTAGTCAGCCTATAATTTTTTATAATTTCTATAACTTGTTGACAAGTTTGATCGATTTTTCCTTCTTCGTTAATTACAACGTGATCAAACCAATTTGCCTCTTTTAACTCTTGTTCTGATTTTTTTATACGAGATTTAACTTTTTCATCAGATTCAGTAGATCTTTCTTTGAGACGCTTCTGAAGAGTTGCTAAGGACGGAGGAGCCATAAAGATAAAAAGTGCACTCGGCATATTCTTTTTAATTTGTCTAGCTCCTTCCACTTCAATTTCTAAAACTACATCTTTACCAATGTGGATTTGTTCTTCAACATATTTCCTCGGGGTTCCATAGTAATTACCAACAAACTCAGCCCATTCTAATAGTTGATTATCTTCAGCTAGTTTTAGGAACTCTTCTTTTGTCCTAAAAAAATAATTTATACCTTCTTCTTCTCCCAATCTTTTTTCCCTTGTTGTAACTGAAACAGAAAAAACAAGATTATTGAGTTTCTTAAAAACTTCTTTTAAAACGGTTCCCTTGCCAACTCCAGAAGGGCCCACTAGCAGTATTAAATTACCTTTAGATGACATGATGAAACTATCCCTTTAGATCTTAAACTTTACTAAGTTCAGCCTCAGAAGTTATCTGAGTTCCAATATTTTTTCCTGTAACAATATCCTTGAGAACTCCTTCTTGTGCAAAATCAAATACTTTAATTGGAATTTCATTATCACGGCAGATAGCAACCCCGGCGGCGTCCATAATTTTATAATTTTCACCAAGTACCTTTTCAAAGCTCAACTTATCAAACTTCTTGGCATTTTTATTTATTCTTGGATCGGAATCGTAAACCCCATCAACCCCATTCTTTGCCATCAACAAGATGTCTGCCTCTATTTCTGCTGCTCTCAAAGACGCAGTTGTATCAGTTGTGAAGAATGGATTACCGGTGCCTCCTCCAAAAATTACGACTCTTTCTTTCTCTAAATGTCTTATCGCTTTTCTTCTAATGTAAGGTTCTGCTACTGAAGGCATCTCTATAGCTGTTTGAACTCTCGTTGGTGTTCCATCACGCTCAAGAACTCCTTGTAAGATTAGGCTGTTCATTATGGTTGCCAACATCCCAACATAATCCGCTGCGGCTCTATCCATGCCAAGTTGAGTACTAGAGTTCAATCCTCTAAAAATGTTTCCACCACCAACTACAATTGCAATCTCCACTCCTAGGTTATATACTTCTGCTATTTCTCTTGCAACTCTTTCAATAACAAAGGGTTCTATCCCAAAGCCTTTATCTCCAGTTAAAGCTTCTCCACTAAGTTTTAGTAAAATTCTTTTGTAATGTAACTGAGATTTTAATTGTGTCATTAGGTTAACTTTCCTTTAAAAATTTATTGTTTTAAATTATAGAATAATGATTTTTTCTTCATTAGCCAAATTTATAAAACCGCACTTGAAATCGGAGAAACCGATTTTAAACTTATTACCCTTATGGATGAGGGATAAATTAATTCAAAACCCAGCAAAGGATAATGTTTCTAAAGTAATTCAAGCTGAGTTTCTTCTAAAAGAATTGGATTATGACAAAAAGTTTTTTATTGTTCCTAAGTCCCCAAGGGCAGAAAACCTATTGAAATTTTTAAAAGAGTATATATATTTAATGGAGTCAACTAGGTTTTCTCGTTGGTTAGCTGAAGTGGAACCCAATGATTTTTCAAAGAAGATGAAGGACCATAAATAAATTAAAATTAATACGATTGTATTTTCCAAGGACACTGACAGTACTAATTACACTGAAAATTTCTTAATTAGCAAATAACCTTTTTCAACTGCGATGATCGAATTGTGAAAGTTGCACTAATTATATTTGGATGCTTTTTTACTCTCGGCACAGCTTTAAGTTGGTATGAGGCTCCTTTAGCTTTATGGATAGTAATACTCTTTATATCTTTTATTTGTTTTAGTGTTTATCTTATCTATAAAGAAAAAAGCTGGAAGTATTTAATGCTTTCCTTTATAGCTCTTAGTATTGCTGTGTCAAACGTTAAAGTGAGAGAGCAACTCATTGTTCCCAAAACACAGGTTGGAAAAGCAGTTTGCATAGAAGCGTTAGTTGTAGAAAGTCCTAAAGAAACTTCTTTTAAAAGATCTCAATTTCTTGTAAAAAGCGGTTTGGGAAAAATAAAAGTACAGACTAAATCATCTTCCTTGATTCCAGCTGTTGGTGATCTTGTTTATATTCAAGGTAAATTTGAAAATCCTCAAGTAAGTGAAAGATTTAATGAAAAAATCTATCTAAAGGCCAAAGGTGTATCTCAGAAGCTAGTTTCTGCAGAAATACTATATTCGAGTGATCATAATTCATATGAAGCTAGATTCTTAAATCTCGTTAGCCGAATTCAGAGCAACTTTTTATTAATTCACAAAAGTCTTCTTTCTCCTGATGAATCAGCCGTTATTCAGAAAATATTAATTGGGAGAGCTTCAAAGGAAAAATTAAACAAAAATACATATTATGCAATTCAAAACCTTGGAGTGTCTCATATATTCGCGGCATCTGGGTTTCATTTAACAACACTATGTCTATTTCTATTTTATATATTCAAACTGCTAAAAATCCGTAAAGCTCAGAAAATACTTTTTACATTATTCGGAATTACCTTATATGCATTAATGGCTTCATGGTCACCGTCAATTTTTCGAGCTTGGTTCATCGCAACAATTGCTCTGTCAGGACAGCTCATTCAGAGAAAAATAAATTTATTGAATACCTTGATATTTGGGTTGATTATTAGTTTATTAATAGATCCAAATGGAGTTGGTGATATAGGTCTTCAGTTTTCTTATTTAGCTGTTTTAGGAATTGTCTTATGGGCAGAAAAATTAATACGAAAAATGACTTTTGTTCCGAGGAGTTGGGCGGAACCAATAGCTGTTGCACTGAGTGCTCAAGCCTTTTTAATACCCCTTCAGATCTACTATTTCCACAATATTCCAATATACTTTTTAATTGCAAATCTTTTTGCCGTTCCGCTAGCAGGCCTAATCTTGATACTCGGTTTATCCGCAAGTTTTGTTTCTATGCTTGGTTCTTTAGGGTGGTTTATTGCGTCCGGTATAGAAATATTCACTTCTATTTCAGTAAAAGTTCTTTTGCTATGGTTAAACTTTCTTAACTCTCTCCCGGCTGCTGATTTAAGAATTAGTAATATTTCTTTTCCTTGGGTAATTTGGCTCTACTTTCTAATAATATATTTTGCTTTTTTCAAGAAATATAGACTTGCCAGACATTCAATAATTGCCAGCTTTGTATGTTTGTTAGTGATTAGCTTCTTTACAAAACCAAGCACAGTTCAGGCCATATCATTATCAAAACGTTGGTATGAGGCCGTTTACATTAAAATAACTGATAAAATAGTATTCGTTTGCAATCCATCAACAGTCTATTTAGATCAAGAAAAATTCCTCAGAGATCTCAGAAAGCTTTCAATAAAGAAAGTCGATTGGTGGATTGGTTTTTGTAAAAAACCTAAAGAGATTGAAGCTAAAAAGATCTTGATTCCAAAGAAAAAAACTCAATATGAACTATCAAAAGATCTCAAAATCATATCAAGTGAGGGCGCAGTGTTAATCAATCAAGCAGATTTTTCTGGGTTAATCCTCTTTAAACCCTTGCTAAGTGAAGATAGTAAGCATTTTTATTCACTCATCAAATTTGCTTTCCCTCCTAGTTTAAGGAAGGAAGCTCTGTGGAGTAAAATGCCAAAGTCTCAATACTGTATGCTACCGAACTTAGCTAAAAAGAAAAAGCTAGAAGTCCATAATTTAATGAATAGTAATTTGATGAATAAAAGGTGTGAAGAATTTATTCAAAAATTGGAGATTGAACTCTGAATTAGTTTAATGTTAGTAAATATTTAATATAAGTAGAGATAATCTTAGCCTGGGATAATATATATAATCTTGCTTACATCATTATTAAAATTTTTTAGAATTCCCAACAAGCTATTACACCAGCTACTTTTAACTTATTTAACAATTGTATTTTTATCGCTAGCTGGTATTGGTGGTTTTACTTTGTTTGCTCTTAAAACAAGTTCAATCAACGATTTAACTTACTACTTAAGTCTCGAAGCACACAACATAAGCTCTTTTCTATTGGAAAGAGATCGTGAATTTGTTAAGAATTTAGCGGATGAATTATCAACTCACGGCTTTTGGGTAACCGTTTTTGATAAGAAAGGTGCAGTAGAATTCAGCTCTATTGCAGAAGAAAATCTAAAAAAAGGAAACAAATCTCTTCAAAAGACGGAAGCAATTAGAGAGGCTTTAGAAGGCAAATCGAAAGCTTATAAATTTTTCAGTAATCGAACTCAAATTAACTGGTATTTGGTTACCATTCCTCATTTAAATAAGGATGGAGAGATTATTGGAGTGGTTCAAGTTGGTCTTCCTCTGGCTAGCTTAAACCAAGAATTGGGTAATAGCTTTTACACCTTACTTTGCCTCGGTGTTTTAATTTCCTTAATAACCATTTTTGCAATTTGGGTTTTAGCGTTATGGCTTTCCAATCCAATAAAACAAATAAGCTTACAAGCGAGACAAATTGCGGATACTGGTGAGCTCAAGGCTGAACTTCCGGTATCTAGACTCGATGAGATTGGAGAACTAGCTAAATCCTTCAATATGATGATTTATAAGTTGAGAGAAGAAAAGAATTTTCAAAAAGATTTCATTGCAAATGCTAGTCATGAGCTCAAAACACCGGTAACAGCAATAAGCTCTGCACTGGAAATACTTGAGCATGTCCCTTTGGAGAACGAAGAAGACAAAGCTCAATTTTTTGAAATTCTTAATAGGCAAACGATAAGGCTCAAGGAATTAATTACTGATTTATTGGATATTTCTGTTCTTGAAAGTGGCCGTGTTGAACTTCATTTAAGTAGTTTTTCTTTAGAAGATTTCATTGAGAATTGCATTATTGACGTTGAGCCTTTAGTAAATAAAGCTGATGTAGATTTCTCTTGGTTTGTTGAAAGTGAAATCGAGATAATTGCCGATAAAGATAAGCTGCAAAGACTATTACTTAATCTTCTTACAAATGCTATTAAGCATACGCCTCCCAAAGGCGAGGTTCTTTTGAGTATTCTCACTCAAAAGCTATCAGAAGATGAGACTGAAATAACCTTTATCGTCCAAGATAGTGGAATTGGTATTCCCAAAGAAGAACAAGACAAGATTTTTGGAAGATTCTACCGAGCACAACAAGATAGATCCAGAGCAACTGGTGGAAGTGGATTAGGTTTGGCAATAGTAAAACAAATTGCAGATCTTCACGGAGGTAAATTATCCGTAAAAAGTGATCACGCTAAAGGTGCAGAATTTAGATTTGAATTTAAATCAGTTACAGTGACAAAACAGAAGCAAGAGAAATCAAAACTGGCATCACGATAAACTTCAGCAAAAGAATTAAGATTATAGGAGAGATGTCAATAGTCCCTCCAATTGGGGGAACTAGTTGTCTTATTGGAGCGAGCATTTTCCCGAAAAAGCTATCCAGTGATTGAAAAAAAGACGTTTTTCTCAAATCTGGAATCCAGCTCATGAGGACCCAAGCGAATAAAACAAACATAAATAAGTCAAAGACTTTACTTATTAAACCAACCAAGTTCATTAGAAACAGTTTTCTGTAAGCCAAATCATTATAACGGTCTAACATCTGCTTTGTTTATTAATTTATTAACAAATCTATTTTTAATTAATGCTCAGAGTTGAGTTTTGAGTTGAGCTTTTGGACTGTATTGACTTTGAGTGTGGAAATCTCCAAAAAAGCCAGGCTATAATATATCAGTAAGTATTAACTTTTTGATTAAAATTAATAATTATATAAATTTAAAAATATTTAATTATGCTTCCTATTTTATTATCTCCAAATCAAAGTAAAGAAGATAAATCTCATATTCGGAATCATCGTACTCATAATAGAAAACAAGCGAGGGTTTTTCATTTTCAAAAAGACTCTCATAAAACAATTCCACACTCACATCACACTCACAATTTAGCCCATGAAGCTACTGATTTGAATACTAAACCAAATAGTTTTGTTAAGGGGCTAAAAGAGTTATTTACAGTTAAAAGGTTATCAATAGTTTCTGCAGTTTTAGTAGCTTCTCATTTCATAGGGAATTTCATTAGAAACGCTATTGGAATTAGTCAAAATCGAAACAGTGATCAAGGATTCTTTGGAAGCCACGTTCTTCAAGAAGCCGCTGTTATTTTTACACAAATTCTAGTTAGTTCTTTGATAGCAATAACTTTAGATAATAGATTCTCTAAGGGACTCAACTTTAAACACTCTATAAAAGAAGCTTTTTCAAATGAATCACTAAAACTAGCTTTGTCTTTATCGGCCTTTAATACTCTTGCAGATACTGCTACTCATTCAATTAAACATAGTAACTTTTACCAAAACTCAGGGACAAACCAAACTATTACGGATTTAACCTCCTTATTAGTAAAGTTCCTTGGAACAATTGCCGTAGGAAGATTGGTAGCTGGAGCTAACTCAATTACAACAATGTTTTCTACTGCATGTCCATGTTGTAGCATGCCAATTTGCGCAGTTGAGCTCTTCACTTTACTTCATTCTCTATGGCAATCAGCAGTGAGTTTTGTTAATAGGCACTCTCATCACCATTAGATTTGTAATTAATTTATTACTTATTTTTTCCGCGACATTGATTTGGCCTTACTTTTTCTAGTTGAAGTAAACAATGTTTCGCACATGTTTCTTTGCACATGCTGCTAATTTTCTTTTTGCTTAAAGTAACTTCTTTGCTTGCAGATGCAACTTCAGTGCATTTCGATGGGCAATTTTCGTTGCAAGCTTGTAAAAAACCTTTATCAAATTGTTTGCAGTCATTCTTTACCTTATCTAAGGTGCACCCAGTTGTAATTAAACCAAGAACGAAAACCATTAAAGATAATCTTGCAAATTTAAAAAAGTTGAGCATAATTTCGAAATAATTGACTTAAATTAAAGCTTTATTACTTAAACTATTCTATGCCACAAAGCTTACTATTGCTATTCGGTCAATATGTTTTGGGGTTGTACTTTTTTATGAATAAGCTTCAAAATTGTTTCCAAGATTCATATAAGTAATTGATAAGAGGGATTTACTACGAGTGACGGTTATTGAAAATAAACTCAAAGAATTGAATATCGTTCTACCCGAAGCACCAAAACCAGTTGGTTCTTATGAAACAACTATTCAAGTTGGTTTGTTGGTATTTACTTCAGGAATTTTGCCTGTTAACTCTGAGGGTGAAGTTAAATTCACTCAACAAATAGATTCTTCTACTGTTGAGGATGGTCAAAGGGCGCTACTTTGTGCATTGAAAAATGCATTGAGTATACTCAAACAAAAATTCCAAACCTTAGACAATATCGAAAGAATTGTCAGATTAGCCGGCTATATAAACAGTCAGCCAGGATTCTGTCAGCAATCGGATGTAATTAACCCCGCTTCTAAGTTATTAATAGCTCTATGGGGAGATAAAGGTAAGCATGTAAGAACAACTATTGGTGTTAGTGAACTTCCTTTAGGGGCTTCTGTTGAAATAGAGTTAATTGTGCAAGTGAAAAATATCAGTTGATTATTTTAGTGAGTTTTTTTTCCGTAATTATATTGTGGACTGGTTTATCCCACTCATCAATAAAATCGAGTTTTTCTACAAATAGTGATTCTGGAATGACTCCAATTGTTATAACTTTTGATGGTAATTGTGCAATTAAACGATCATAAAAGCCCAGACCTCTTCCTAAGCGGTAACCTTTACGATCAAACATTAAGGCGGGTACAAAAACTAAATCAATAATAGAGCTTGTTGGAGATGAGCTTTCTAGGCCCAAACCAGCACATTCCATATTGCCAAATTGTCCTCTAAATAGTTCTTGTTCTAGTGACCTGAGTTCAGAGTGGGTGCATATGAGTTTATTACCTTTGCTGTAGGCTTTAGGCAGATAGCATTTTTTGCTTTGATCGAAAGCACTTTTAATCAAATTTTTTAAGTTTATTTCATATTTTAAAGGCCAGTAAAACAATATATTTTGTGAACTTTGCCAGATCTTGGAGTTCAGCATTGAGTCACATATAAGCCTGGAAATATCTTTCATCGGCTGTTTTTTTAAGGATTCTTTTAAAACCGATCTTAAAAGTTGCTTTTTTTCTATATTCAAAAGTCTGAATCACCTAAAATCAATACAAAGAAATAAATCATAGTTCAATTCACTTAAACTACTCTAAATTAAAAAGGTTTAGAAACAGTTATTATCCAGAAATCTATTTTGATTAGAACTTCATAGCTTCCTTTATGAAGTTCAAGTTGTTTTTACTTTAAAACCCTAAATCTCAGAGTTTATACAAATTCCGAGATTCCTCAAAGAACAATCTACAATATTTAAATATATTTAATAAAGCAACACATTTGAATATAAATACTAGTTTAATAACCATATTTACATTTTTAATTTTGAAATTCAAATGATAGGTAAAATTCTTGCACTTCTAATTCTAGGAGCTATTCTATTTTTTCCAGCAAAGATGCTGTGGAATCATTTCGTTAAACCTAAGGAAATTTCACAAACTAAAGAAAGAATATCAGACACAAGCAATATTGGATTAGCAGCGCAAAGAGCGGGTAAGGAAATTGTCAACAGGGAAATTCAAAAAAAACATAAAACTGCTTCAAAAAAGCATGAAAAACAATCTTCCTCGCATTACACCTTTTGGAACTCTTTGGAAGATTTATTTGGAATGGGACCAAATTCTAAGATGATTAAAGAAAATAACTTAGCCGCAGAAAAAGAAATTCCTTTGGCAAATAGAAAAGCAATTTTATTTGCCTCAAATGAGGTAATTAAAACACTTCCAGAATTTGAAGAGGAACACTTAGTTACTGAAACGGGTAGTACTCCAGCTGAGTTTGTTTTGGCAACAATAAAATCACCTGTAAAAAATTTATCTTATGAACTAAATGGTATTAGAAAGGTTTCTCCTGGCTATTTTAGAGTGTCTTGGAAGATTAAAAATGACTCTGGAAAAACAATTTTGCTTAATAAAAATTTGCAAAGAAGTTTAAGTCCCGTAAAAATTCAAATAACTGACTTTAGTTATCAAAACACCATGCCAATTCAATGGTATCCAGATAATACACCAATTGCTAATTGCCTGCTTTCTGATAGACTACCACCATTTGGAAGAGTTACTTGTAGTGCACTGGTAGGACCAAGATTCGATGGCAATGAAATTCTACTTGGAAACAAAGTGAGAGTTAAACTACCAGGAGCTAGAGAATCTGTGAATGTTTATTTGAATGTATGATCACAAGTCTGAGTACTAATCTTTTAAATTGAATAATTCAAGGAGAACACTCTTTATTTGAAGGAAATAGCTTTGTTCTAATTGCCCTAACTTCTTATCAAAACGGCTAATATCGACGGCTCTAAGTTGTTTTAAATTTAAATGACGAAGTTGATCAATCATATTCTGTTTACTTGGTTTTACATTTACTACAAAAGGCCAATTTGGCTTATGCTCAGGTAGGATTGGTACAACAATATATGTCCTGGATTTAGAATTAAATAGGTTAGACTGCAAAATTAAACATGGACATTTTAAAATTAGTTTTATGAATGAGATTTTTATAACCGTTGTTCAATTTTGTTCTGGCCAATACAAAATGACCAACTTGAATAAGGCCGAGCACTTAATTAAAAAAGCTTGTGAAAAAATCAAATATCGAGAAGATTTTCCTCATTTAGTTTGTCTCCCAGAAGTTTTTAACTATCGCTCTTTGTCATTAGAGGATAACCAAGCTTCAGCGGAAGAAATACCCGGTGGTCCGGCTTTCAATTGGGCTTGTCAAATTGCCGAAAAACTTAAGATTTGGCTTGTAGCTGGTTCAATTCTTGAAAAAGATCCATCTAGTCAAAAACCCTTTAATACCTGCTTTGTAATTAGTCCTGAGGGAAAGTTAATAACAAAATATCGCAAAATCAATCTCTTTAAGCTCCAATTAGAAAATTCTCCAGAACTCTGTGAACCAAGTTATAGAGCTGCGGGAAAAGATATCGTTAATTTTGAAACCCCCTTTGGTAAGGTAGGATTGGGTATATGCTTTGACCTAAGGTTTCCAGAGATTTTTGCTAAACATAGAAAAGATGGCTGTAATATTGCAATTTTACCTTCCGCTTTTACATATAAAACTGGTCAGGATCATTGGGATACTTTGTGTAAAGCAAGAGCAATTGAAACTCAAATGTATTTTGTAGCTCCAAACCAATCAACAGATGCAAATTGTTGGGGGCACAGTTTAATTATTGATCCTTGGGGAGAGGTATTAGCCTCTCTTGAAGGAGAAAACGAAGGTTACATAACTACTAAAATCAATTTGTCTAAAGTAGAAGAAGTTAGAAATAGAATACCGATTAAACTTTAAAATTAAGGTGCTTAATCCTGAGCCTTCGAATTGATATATTAAAACCTCTTATCTGTTAAACATTGGGGTTTGAGAATTATCCTTATAAATTCTTTGAGTTATTCCTATAGATAATAAGGTAATCCATAGAGATGTTCCACCATAGCTTATTAAAGGCAAAGGTACACCCGTAATTGGCATTAAACCAATATTCATTCCAATGTTTACGCAGGTATGAAAGGTTAAAAACGCTAAAACACCTGCAACAACTAGACGTTCGAAAGAATCCTCTAAATTTTTAATTAAAAAAAACAACCTTACGCAAATTAATGCAAAAAGTATCACTACAATTGCGGAGCCAGCAAAGCCCCACTCTTCAGCTATTGATGAAAAAATAAAATCCGTGTGTTGTTCTGGAACAAATTGACCTTGTGTTAATCTTCCTTGTTTATAGCCTTGCCCCCATAAGCCACCACTTCCAACAGCCATTAAACTTTGAATAATGTTATAACCAGCACCTAAAGGATCAGCTTCTGGGTTCATAAATATCGTCAACCTTTTTTGTTGATAAGGCTCTAATAATCCCCATGCAATTGGCCGACCAACCATAGCAATGAGTAGACACAAAAAAGTATAAAAAATCAACATTATTGAACGGAACTTTGATTTCCATACTTTATAGTTAATCGCCAAAAAAGTAACTATAAGCGTAATTACAAGTATTCCAATTGCTGAGCAATCAATATTTATCTCATGGTTTCTTAGTTGAAAAGTTGCTAATGTAAACAACCTTTCACCCAAGGCACTGGATATTAGTAAAAATAGGGGGCTAGTTAATATTAATACTTGAGATAAGCTTGCACCGGCCCAAAAAACCATAGAGAAAAAAATAACTACTAAAACTAAGGCAGTTCCTAAATCTGGTTGCAGAAATATTAGACTAAAAGGCAAAAGAACAATTAAACAACCGGATCTAATAACGTCAATTAAATTCTTTGGTCTATTATTTTGAAACCAAAGAGCTAAAGCAATAATAGAGGCAATCTTTGCTGGTTCAGAGGGCTGAAGACTGAAGCTTCCAATTGTAATCCAACGTTGGGCACCTAAAGCGGTTGTTCCTTTTATCATTACCCAAAGTAACAAGATAATTGAAAACCAATATAGATACCAGCAAAGCTTTTTCAAAGAGCTTGATGGAAGCGTATAACCTAGGCAAAAAACCGGAATTCCTAAAAGTGCAAAGAGTAGCTGCTTTTGCAAAAAACTACCATGAGCAACGCTAGCTTGAGCAATAAGTCCCAAAACAACAAGACAAACAGTGCTAAGCAGCACCGTTTTGTCAGCTCTTATAGATCTCCAAAAAGAAATTAGGCTTAATTGTTTTAAGAACATGAGTAGAAGCTTCAAATATAAAAAATAGGATATTAATTATATGATCAGCTTATCCACCTGCTCTTAGCCTTTTAACTGGTATATTGGCAACAAATGCAACTTCTCTGTCATCTTGCTCAAGAGTGCACTCTGTTCTTCCAATATCTACTTCAAAATATTTAGCTATTACCGAAAGTAGTTCGTCACGAAGAGCATTCAGTCTTTCAGGAGGAAGCTCCATTACTTCCATTCTGTCATGAAAAATTGTGAGTTGAAGTCTTTTCTTTGCTTCGTCCTTGCTAGCAACTTCTTTTGGAGGTCCAGTAAGCCAACCTAATAATCCCATAAAATTTCCTCCTTAAAACTTGATCAGTGATCTGAGTTTTTTGAATTGTTTAACAATAATGTTTTGTTTTTCGTTAAACACATCCATGAGAGGCACTTCGACTCCAGTTAACCTCATTGCAATGTTTCTATATGCTTGTCCTGCTCCATTAACTTGTTTGGATAAAGCCAGCGGCTCTCCTTTGTTTGTAGAAACAATAATGTTTTCATCTTCAGGTATAACACCAAGAAGCTTGACACCAAGGATTTCCATTACATCATCAACACTCATCATGTCGTTTGATTTAATCATCGCACCTCTTAAACGGTTTATAACTAACCAACAATTTATTTTTTTATGATGAGCCTCAAGAAGACCTATTACTCTGTCCGCATCTCTAACAGCCGACATCTCTGGAGTAGTTATGATAATAGCCTCATCCGCCCCAGCAATTGAATTGTGAAAACCCTGTTCAATACCAGCTGGACTATCAATTAATATTAAATCGAACATCTCACGAAGTTCGTCAACTAACTTAACCATTTGTTCAGGACTTACAGCTGTTTTGTCTCTGGTCTGTGCGGCTGGCAATAGAGCCAAGTTTGGAAGCTTTTTGTCCTTCACTAAAGCTTGTCTTGTTTTGCAAGAACCTTCAACAACATCCACTAGGTTATAAACAATTCTATTTTCCAATCCAAGTTGAATGTCCAAATTTCTCAGGCCAATATCCATATCAATCATGCAGACATTGATATTAGGATCTTGAGCAGCTAAAGCAACACTTATATTCGCTGTTGATGTTGTTTTTCCTACCCCTCCTTTCCCAGATGTAAAAAGAATAGTTTTGCCTGGCATTCTTGTAATGTTCTCCTTAAGGTTCAATCTTATTCAAAATCACTAACCCTCCAAATGCGTCCATCTATAACGCGAGCTGTTTCAGGATAGATTTTCTGTTTAGAGTATATATTACTTTCGTTAGAGGAACAAGCTGAATATTCACCAATACTAATTTGTAAAGGTTCCCCCATTTTTAAAGCTCTAACAACAATTGTTTCTAATTTAGCGTCATCTTCAATCCCAAATCCTGCATGAACACTACCACAGAGTTTTCCTTGAACAATAACGCTACCGGTGGCTTTTATTTGGCAACCGGGGTTTACATCTCCCATAATTAAAATATTGCCATCGTAGGAAACTAGAGCACCAGCTCTAAGTGCGACTATTTCATGCATTCCTACAAAAGCTGTATTTTTAATGTAACTATTGCTAGGCAATACTGTTTCAAGAATAGGTCTTTTTTCTTGCTGTTGTGTTTGTTGTTTGGTTGAAAAATCTATCTTTAAAGGAGAAACAGTGGATAGCTTTGGTGAAGGTTCTTGAATTTCCGGTTGAATTTGTTGATACGTTTGTTGAGCAGGTATGTTACTTGATTCTTTAATTAACCTAATGCTTGGTTGATTTCTAGGTCTGATAATTGGGATGGATTCTGCAAGAAAACCAGCATCACTGATTAATTTTGCTGAAATTTTTGAATTAGTTTGAATTGAATAAACACATAAATTAGATTCCTCTAGGATATTTTTGAGTGACTCAACTTCTTCTTGAGAAAAATGAAAATCTGAAAATCGAAGAGTTAAAGGTGTATCTCCCCAAAATGAGTGACTTTTCGAAATTAAGGATAATAATTCACCTTTTGCTTTTAACCAATTACTAAATCTTGATAAATCTATTATTAGTGGTTTGATTATGGAATTAGCCTGATCCATTTATAAAAACCCAATCAATTGAAATACATTATTTGAAAACAAAAAAGCATGATACCAAAGGTGAAAATTTTTACATTGAATTTTCAAATATTCATTGTAAATTATCCTCTCTTAAGCTCTTTAGTGCTGCTGATTGAGAGAAGCGTTTCAACTTTTGTTCTTGTGTTGTGGAGAAAATAATAAACAAGTACTGCTGGAAAAGAAAACTATGGTTGGTAAAAGCTGGAATAAATAGAGTCGAAATGGTTAATCTTAAATCATTGAAATTATCAATTGGTTTGAGAGATTAAAGACATAAATGACTAAAAAAAGAATATTAGTACTCGGTGGAAATAAGTTTTTAGGTAAAAACGTAATTGAACAAATAAAAGTAAAAATTCCTGATTCAGAAATTACTTCAATTACGCGATCTGGTGTTAATGATAAAGATATTCAATCGATAGTCTGTGACAGAACTAACAAAGATGATTTAAACGAAAAAGTTAGAGGAGAATTTGATGTTGTTTTTGATGTTTCTTCTTATGACTTGGCAACTCTTAAACCATCATTAGAACTTTTGAAAAATAGAGTTGATACATGGGCTTTTGTGAGTTCGGCTGGTGTTTACGATAAGTCGGATGTTTTCCCACTTCAAACTCATTTTAGAAAAGTCAGTCAGTCAAGTCCTCATTATGGAAAATTTGCTTGTGAAGAGGCTTTGAGAAATACTCCAAATCTTCATACATTTTGTATAAGACCTTTTTACATTTATGGACCAGAAAATACTTTTGATCGTGAAACGTTTTTCTTTAGAGCCATTGAAAAAGAACAAGAAATCTTAATTCCAGACGATGGAAATGCTTTACTTCAGTTTGCAAGTGTCAAGGATACTGCTTCGATTTTTGTAGATTTAGCTTTGAAACCTAAAGAAAATACTAATAAACAGGTATTTCACCCCTGTGACAAGACAATTTATTCAATAAATTCATTGATAAGAGTTTGTGGGGAGGTTGTTAATAAAGCACCTAAAATAAGTTACTTCAGTGTTAAAAAGGCAAAAAATCAAGGAATTCCTTCAAGAGATATTTTTCCTTTGAGAGCAGAAAATTATTTTGGAGACATTGAATCTCTTAATTCTTTAGGATTAAAAACTTCTGATGATTTAAATACTGGAATTTCCTTGACTTATCAATGGTTTGAAAGAAATAGAGATTTGTATCCGAGTTATACAATGATGCCCCAGGCTGAAAAATACTTAATGAAGATCTAGTTTTTTAAACTATGTTTAATCTTACTTTTCACTTACTTGCATCTTACAAAGCTGAATCTGAGAAACTTTTAACTACTTAAGATTGCATTAAAACCTCAAAAACATCTACCAGACGCTGTTAGCATTTTGCGCATTGTTTACGGATTGTGTGCTTATGCGATTAGATGGGATTGTACGTCATTGCTTACGTATCTCTGATGATAATAAAGTTACTATTTGGGCTCAAAGAAAACTTTCATCAAGACAAGTTGCCAAGTTTTCTTTACCAGAAAAAATTTCTTTAGGAGAAAAACAAAAAACAATTGACTCAGATATTGGAATCTCTGACCTAGTAAAAAAGATGTTGAGTAAGGCAAGATATACAAGTTTTTTTAAAGGAGTTTTTTCTAGGATCTTTGGTAAACCTTCTCCTTCTGAAATTCTCAACGAGGCTCTCATTAATGAGAAGTTGATAGAAAAAGTTACAAAAACTACTGATGCTTTTGGATTTAAGACAAATTATGCTTTCGTTCAACTTGGACAAAGCAAAATTAATAAAATTACTAACCTAAAAAAAGAAATCTTTAAAGTCCTCAAGAAAGTTCATGATGATCATTCAATATCTGGACAAGCTGTTACAAACTTTGCAAAAAAGCTAGAGCAGACAAGTTTTTTTACTTGGTTTTTTGGAGATCTCGATAACATGAGATTTTGTAATAGCCACTTTGGTCAAACAAAAACAGATTTGTTAATACTGCCGTCATTTATTGAAGCGATTTGTGGAATTGAACAAATACCTGTATTTCGCCCTTATAGAGGTGATGAATTTTATATGCTAATCGATCACATTAGTAAACTTTGTGAGATTAAAGATAAGTTAGTAAGTGTAAAATCCACAGAAGATTTAGAGTTATTAACTAGCTCTATTCAAGAAAATTATGAGCTTCCGCAAAACTTAATGAAGAGAATATTACATATAGCTCAAAACCTACATAGTTACTTAAATAATAGTGAGTATAGCTCTATTCTTGATAGATTCTTTGAAAATTATTCGTTTGACGAAAATGACGTATCTAATTTAAAACAAGAAATAGTGGATTATTTAAAAACAAACCCTCCAACATGCAGCATTGGATATGTAAAGTTTTATCTTCCAAATAATATTTCTCAACTTGAAAAACTATGGATTCAAATGGAAGAGGCTGTTCATCGTGCGACTAAAATGGCTAAAGACAATTCACTCTTTGCTGAAAATGGATTCACTCATTCAGACATACACATGAAAGAAAAGAATCGAATCGTTACTGTAAAAGCACGAATTAAACAAACTCAAAGTGGCTTGAAACCAAGTTTTATTACGGGACTCAAAGTTTTGGATCAGTCTACTGGAAAAACTAAGACGTTTTACTTAAATCCTCAAATAATTGATGGAAAACAACCAAAATATACAAATCAATCGTCTAGTAACAATTCTGTTCCACGAAATGTGAGTGGGTATGGACATAGTAATAAAACGTTTTCCATCAATCCTCAAATAGTTAACGATAAACAATCTGAATATACAAATCAATTGCCTAATAATAACTTTGTTCCGCTTGATCTGAGTGAGGTAGGAGAGAATAATAAAAATATCCAAGATGCTGAATCTAAACCAGTGTAAATTCGAATATTTCAATAGTGAATGTCTAGATTTTAAAGATGTTCATTATTGAATCCTTTTCCAAAACTAAAGAAATTAAGTTTCAATCATCTTTGTTTTTGTCAAAGTCTATAATTTGCGTAATCAGGATTAATCAGTGAGAACAAAATGAAGAACTTTATATGTGATATGGATGGAGTGATTTATAAGGATAATCACTTGATACCAGGAGCTGATGATTTTGTTCATAGGTTGATAGCGAATGAGAATAAGTTTCTTTTTTTAACGAATAATTCTGAGGCTACTCCAAAAGTTCTCGTCGATAAACTTCTTAGGTTAGGAATTAAAGGTTTGAAAGAAGATAATTTCATCACAGCGGCTATGGCTACGGCTACTTTTTTAGAAACACAGGCTGAACGTAAAACCGCTTATTTAATAGGAGGCCCTGGTATTTATGAAGAGATGGAAAAAGTTGGATTTTCTGAAGACGATGAGAATCCTGAATACGTTGTTGTTGGAAAAACAAAAGACTTTAATTTTTCAATGATGAAAAAAGCGATTGAATTAATTAATAAAGGTAGCCGTTTTATTGCGACTAATCCGGATATATTAGATCCAGTAGAGAATGGTTTTGAACCGGCGTGTGGTTGTATCTTAGCTTCTATTGAAAAAGGTGCCGGATTGAAACCTTATATAGTTGGTAAGCCAAATGCTCTGATAATGACTATTGCAAGAAAAAAATTAGGGGTTCATCCAGAAGACACCATTATGCTGGGAGATAGAATGGATACCGATATTATTGGCGGAATGGAAGCTGGTATGCAAACTTGTCTTGTACTTTCTGGAGTTTCTTCTAGAGAGTCAATTAAAATGTTTCCTTATAAACCGGATTACATTTTTGATAGTGTAGCTGATATCTATCCAGAGAAATTTGAATAATGAAGATCCACGTTCCATCTTTGCTGAGAACCAAACCAAAAGCTTTAGATAAGCTGGGAAAATACTCCGCCCAATTGGGATTTAAAAAAATCATTTTGTTTTTAGGCGAAGGAATTGAGAATCTTTTAGGTGAGAGGATTTTCCAGGCTCTAAAAGATAAAAATATTGAGATACTTCAGACTCATACTATTGCTACTTCAGATGTTAAATTACTGTTTGATTTGTCTTTGCAAATTAAGGATTATTCTGCCAATGCAATTGTTGCTGTTGGTGGGGGAAAAGTAATCGATTGTGCTAAATATGTTTCCTCAATAAGTAAGTTGCCATTTCTTGTTGTTCCGACAATAACTTCTAACGATGGGTTTTGCTCACCTGTGGCTTCATTAAATGTTGATGATAAGAAAAAAAGTTTTAAAACGGACTTGCCTAAAGGAGTTGTAATTGATACAGAGATTATAAAGAATGCTCCTAAGCAGTTCTTTTTCTCTGGAGTGGGTGATTTGCTTAGCAAATATACTTCAATTTTTGATTGGAAGCTTGCTTATCATCATACTGGAGAATACGTTGACGATTTTGCCGTTGCAATTAGTCAAAACTCTCTCGAAGCGTTTGTTAATTATCCCAATAAGGATCCTCAAGATCTTAAGCTTTTAACCTTGTTTGCTAATTCTTTATTAATGAGTGGAATTGCAATGGAGGTAGCTGGTTCTAGTAGACCTGCCAGTGGAAGTGAACATTTGATTTCACACTCTTATGATCAAATAAGTGAAAAGCCTTTATTACATGGAATTCAAGTTGGAATTGCAAGTTACGCCAGTAGTTTTGTTCAAGAGAAAACACATAAATTAGTTAAAGATTCTTTAGTGAATACTGGGCTCTATGATTTTATAGTTAACTCAGGTTTTAGATTGAATAAACATGAATTTATTGAATCAATCAAAAAGGCACCCGAAATTAAGAAAAACTTTTTTACAATCCTCTCCATGGAAAATCAAACTGAGAAGCTTATTGATTTTATTAATAAGGATCCAATGATGAATAATATGTTGAATTAAAACTCCAATATTCTATTTCAAGTCAATATTTATTGGTAGATCAACTTCAAGATAATTAAGAAAAAAGTCTTTAATTTCTCCAATTACATAAAAATTGAATAATGGAACAAAAAGTTGATTTACCTGATTGGATAATAATTGATGATCCCTGTCTAGCTCTAATTCTCTTGAAGGTAAATTGTTTTCTTTAGAGGATGAACCATTGTAGACTAATAAATTTTCTTCTAACTCTTTTATCAATCGGTTAGTTTGCATGCTGTTTTTTTGTCTTTGAGAAAGAAGACAGAGGATACTTCCCATCAGGATATATCGAGCTTCCAAGTTTTCTGGATATAACTTGGTTAATTCTCTAGACATTTCAACAGCTTTTTCAAAATCTTCTTTTTTTAGATATTGATCAAAAATTATGCTGATACTGAATTTTCTATATAATTCTATTAATCTGTTGCATCCATTCATTAATGGATTGTTTTCTTGATCATTAGGTGGCAGCATTTTTAATGCTTTTTGAGCATCATCATAAGATGACTTGCATATTTCTATTACAGTTTTTTCATCAAATCCATTCTTATACAAATTACTAGCTAGTTCATATCTATTGAAGGCTCTTGCTGCTATTGCAGGATAAAAATATGGATTGCTTATTATAGAGTAACTTAAGAGCTCTAAAGTTTTAGCTAAACTGTTTGCTTTTTTCCTGTTTACTTGTATCGCTTGTGAGAAGTATCCATAAGCAACATCTTTTTGAGATTGAGGAAGAAAAGATTCTTTTAAACAATAGTAAAGAAAATCATAGTCTGTGTTATTAGCATTATTCTCAGTTGAAAATTTGTCTCTATATTTTTCAAAATGCTTTAACGAAAGTTTGAATAAGCTATCTATTTCTCTTGCAGTTAATGAGTTATTCTGTGATGCCAAATCTGCGTATTCATAAGCGGTTAATGCTAAATACTGAAGAATGTCAGTAGAAGGATCTGGGCTTAATCTGACAATTTTCAAATAGGTTTCAAGAAGTTCTTTTAGAAGTTGCTCTTTTCTTTCGCTAGATTCACTGAATTCTTGAGAAGAAAGCTCTTTATCAATGGAATTAACCTTTTCAATTAATCCAAACTCTGCAACTTTCATGTGATCAAAAAGATCTTGCTTAAGCCTGCTCCAATATTCATCTGAGGAATTATCTTTGTAATATATTTCAAAATCTCTTAAGCCTCTTTTTAAAAAGGTAGCAATTGTTATTTTGTTGTCTAAAGTTGTTCTTTGAAATGCTTCCCAAATATCTTCTGTATGAGAATCAACTAGTGCTTTTAAGTTTTCAAAAGCCTTATAAAGATAAGAATTACCTCTCAAATTCATTAATTTAGAAAAACTGATTTTATTTTCTTTTCTCGCCGCTTCAATATGGGTTAACGCTAAATCAAATCCATTAAACTTAAAAAGAGTTTTTATGCGCTGATTAACTTGTTTAGGGTTACTTCTAAAGACAAAATCTTGAATTCTTTGTCTTTTAATTTTAGTTACTGGGCTTTGTGGTTTTAAAATGAATTTTTGTATTTTTTGTAACACTATGAAAATCTTCTAACGAATTTAAGATCATCACAAATTAACATAAGTTAATACGCTTTGCTAGTAACATGAGATTATTCATATTAAGCATTACTTTTTAGCAATGTAGAAAGTTAATAAATCGTTACAGAGATCATTTAATACCTGGTCTGGATTGAGTCTGTTTTGTAGTTTTTAGGAAATATTACAGAAAGCTTCAAAAGGCTATCTAGTATTGACAATTGAGCTTTCATGGTTTAGTATATTTAACTATGATTAAGATTACATCCTCAAATCAGTCACCTTTAAGAAGTTTGTATAGAAGGCAAATTCAAAATAAAAAAGTTTTAAATTCACAGAACAAAAAGAAAATTAGTCCACGAGAGGAATTATTGTCTAAATGTGGCTCTTCTCAAAATGTTTTAGCTATTCACGTAGCTAAAACACATATAGATAACGCTCAGAATAACATTAGTGAGTTTACTGTTTTCATAAATGAAGCGAAGTACACACTAGAAGAGGTTGATCAAAATTTAGGACAGGCAAAAAGTATAGTAGCTGAGTTGAATGGGCAAATCAAAGAATTAGAGAATGAAAGAGAACTGGGAATTGTCTTATTTGGGTTAGAAACTACGAGCGTTTAGCTTACTCACGATACATAATAAATAAAGTTACAAGAATACTGAACAGAGAATCTGATGATTATTGCGATAAATATGATGGTGGAGAAACAGTCGATGTTCTTTACCTACCTCAACTTTTAAATAAGGCTTCACAAGAATTAAATCTTGTTTACCAAAATTCGGATAAATTAGAAAAAGCCGTTTTTAGGGTCAAGGAAGAGATCAAAAAGTTGAGGAGTAAATTGCCTTATTCGGGTTAATAAACTAAGAGTGTTTAGCTCATTCAAAATACATGATCAATAAAATTACAAGAATACTGAACAGAGAATCTAATGATTACGATTATCGTAATCTCTCTTTACTTTCTGTCCGTTAACCTGGATCAACTCCAGTTGTTTAATCCCTAAGGAGAAACCCTTGTAAATTTGAGTTTCCCCTTTATGTAAAAGGACTCTTTACTCTAGAGCTTCAGATATAGATTAATTAGCCGAAAAACTCATTAGTCAAACGTACAAATAAAAGTGTTTCTGACGAAGAAGCAAGAGGTACTATATGCAAAATCATCAAAAAGCCTTCGCAATATTCAGTTTTGTTCTTTTGGTTTCAATGAGTAATTCGCTAAAATCAGAATCATGTCCCCGTAGATTTGGCCCAGTTAGTCTTTTCAAAAAAGCCATTCATGCAGTTGGCAGTGGTGTTTCATTGGGTGTAAGAACTTTTAAACATAATCTATTCATTGCAAAAAGTGGATTGAGAAGTAATGACTCATTCGCTAGTTGGAGAGATTCTAGTTATTCTTGTGGAAGATAATTGTTGAATGCCTTGCTGCCTTCACAGGTATTCTTAAACAATTTGACGCTTTGAACCTTTTTATTGAGGATTTCAAAGCGTTTTTTATACTTTCACTTTTCTGATAGCATTTATTCTTTCTAATACTGTTGGGTGTGAGTAATTCAAAAAAGCATAAAAAGGGTGTGGCGTTAAATTCGAAAGATTGTCCACTGATAGTTTTTTGAGAGTATTAATCATTGTTTCTGGATTTTGAATTGTTTTAGCTGCAAATTCATCGGCTTCGTATTCGTTTTTTCTTGAAATAGCCTGCATCACCACTCCAGTTAAAAACTCTATCGGGGAATACAGTAAACCGAAAAAGATCAACCCCGCGTAAATGGAAGTGTCTTGCATGTAAAAAGCGTCGAAAAGGGATCTATTTGTAAGAAAGATCGAAAGTAAAAAGAACACAATTCCGGATTGGATAACGCTTAATATTATTCCTTGTTGAATATGTTTCTTTTTGTAATGACCAATTTCGTGAGCTAAAACTGACACAAGTTCTTCAATTGAGTGTTGCTTAATTAAAGTATCGAATAAAGCTATTCGTTTGAATTTACCAAAACCGGTAAAAAAAGCATTTGACTTGCTCGATCTTTTAGAACCATCCATAACGAAAATGTCTTTTATTGAGAATTTTACTGAATCTGCGTAGTCGATAATTGCTTTTTTCAAGTCACCTTTTTCTAATGGAGTAAATTTATTGAAAATAGGCATTATTAAAGTTGGAGCTAAAAGTTGCATGAAAATTGAAAAGATAGTCAATGTAATCCAGCAGTATAACCAAGCAAAATCACCAGCATAACTGAAAAACGCTATAACTCCTGCCAAAATAGGTAAGCCAATAACCGAGGATAAAGCTAATCCTTTTAATAAATCAGAAATATAAGTTGCCGGCGTTGTTTTGTTAAAACCATATTTCTCTTCTAAAACAAATGTCCCATAAATATCAAAAGGAATAGAAAATACAGATTTGATCACCAAGAGTAAACTGATGTATATAAGGCCGCTGACTATTTCATTAAAACCATAAACTCTGATCAATTGATCCAAATAATTGAAGCCACCAGTAAACCAAAAGAGCAAAGTTAACGATATTTCAAAGCTTGATGTAATTAGTCCAAACTTAGTTTTATCTTTTGTATATTCTTGAGATTTCCTATAAGTATCTTTATCATATGTACTTTTGAATTCATCCGGCAATTCAGCGTCTAGAGCGCCAATATTTAACATTTCGGCGATGAAATGCAAAAGGAATTCGGTTATAAGAGCAAACAGAATAATAATTGTATAAATGTTCATTTTTACTTCATTTGATATGTTGATAGTTTAGAACTTACCGAACGAGAAATCCTAAGAACTCTAAATAATTCTATAGAAAAGCCTCAAAGATTTTGCGTATATTAGATCGGATAGTTAGATTAGAGAATGTATTAGATTTTGCCTCGATTTAATATACTGATTAGTATACCGAGAGAAATAATGTGTATATTAAGAATTGAATTTATTGAACGAGTAATAAATTTGAGTTTCACTCATTAAACTTATTACTTTGATATTGAGCTCTTGAAAAAACTTATGAATAAGCTAAAAAATAAAAACACTACTATTTACGACATTGCATCTCTAATACTTCTTTTTAAAGAATCAGATCCATTGGATAAATTGCTTTCATTGGCTTTATCTAATGTTTTTCATTATGTAACCGAGTGGAGAGTTAAAGGGAAAATTGAACAAGTCTATGAGGTTTTATATAACGATCAGGAAATAGTTAAGTGGTGGCCATCGGTTCATTTGAATGTTCAATCGATTGATGCCGGTGAAGTTGATGGTGAAGGCAAAATCATTAACCTTGAGACTAAGGGATGGATGCCTTATACACTCTATTGGAAATACAGGGTAATTAAATCTAACAAACCGAATTACTTTGAATTTGAAGCTTGGGGTGATATAACCGGTAAAGGTTCTTGGAAATTATCTCAAGATGGTGACTATGTTAATGTAACTCACGATTGGACATTTAGTCCTAAAAAAACTGCCTTTAAGTTTTTAGCACCTATCTTTAAACCTGTCTCTTATTTCAATCACCAATGGGGTATGAAAAAAGGAGAAGAAAGCTTAAAACTTGAATTAGCCAGAAAAAATGCAAAATCCTCAAAAGAACTCAATAAAATTCCACCACCTCCATCACCAACTACTCAATCTCCAGTACCGTTAATTGCAGGGGTTTTACTTGGAATATTTTTAGTTTTTAAAATTTTAAGTGTTCTCAATTCACTATTTAGAAAAAAAAATTATTAAATGATAATCTTTTCAGAATTGGAGACTATCGAAGGTCTTTGCGGGAGTAAATTAATATGACATCAACAAATGTTTCATCAACTGGTTTACCAGATAGTAAGAAAGTTTCAAAAAAGAATATTGGTATCGAACTTAAATCCGGAACATCTTGTGTAGTTTTAGGCGGCAGTAGTATTGCGACGCTCTCTTCTAATGGAGAAGTACAAAAGAATCAATTTTACCCAAACTCAGTTGCTGAATATGTAAAAGGAATTGTTGATGCTGGAATTAGTTATGGAAAAATTGAAAAAGACAAAAAAGGGGTTTTAGTGATTGCAGCCCCTGGTGCATTCCAAAATGAAGGGGCAATAGCTGGTCTTCCACCAAACTTCCATCGCGTTAAAGAAGATGCTGTTCAAAGAGGAATGCCAAATTTGTTTTTTAGGCAATTAATTGAAGAAGAATTAGAAAAAAGAGGATACAAAGAAACCAAAGCTTATGGTTATAATGACTCAGTTCCAGCTCTGTGTGCGACACTCACACAAGAAAATACTGAAGAAGTCTTAAAAGACTTTGAAAATGAACTTGGCATTCATAACCGTTCTGAGTATTCTATTAACTATATTATTAATGGAACTGGAACTGGTGAAGGTGAAATTGAACCGGACACACAAAAGGTTAGAACTGCGGAAAAAGGGCATTTAAAACCTGATTATCTCTGGTATGAGTTGAATCCGTTTTTTAAATTCATCATTCGTTTTCCAGAAATTGGACAGAATAGAACTATTGAGAGATTAGTTGCCGGTGGGCCGGATAGAAGAGAGGCGAGACATTTTACAAAAATTTTGAATGCTATCTTAAATATTTTAAATTCTTCCGATCACCCTGATATCCAAGGATTGTCCAGAGTATTAGGATTTAAAAATTACGAGGAATTGATAAGAGCGGATGGGGAAAATGGAATTTTAAAGACTCAATTCGATACCGAAGAGGCTTCTTCTTTGGTGCAACTTGGTCAAGCAATTAAAGACGGAAGTAAATTAGCCGTTGAGTTTAGAAATGTTTTTGCTAAAGCAATTGGTAGTTCTTTAGCGATGATGCATTTTGCAATTGGAGAAATGCCAGATCCACCTTTAAAAACCTTTATTGGTCCAAATGATATTCGTAGTTCAATCTTAGGTTTTATCCGTAGTGATGGTAGTACTACCGCTCTATTTGCTGGAGAGCAAAACGCTTGGAAACTCCTAGAAGAGAATACAAAAGCTTATGCAAAAGCAATGGTCGGTGACAAGCCTCACTTAGTCAGAGTTCTTGATATTAATGGAACCTTTCCGAACATTCATCCTGATTTTGGTGGTCTGCCTGCTTTAGCGGCTAACAAGCTAACAAAGTAAAGTTCTCAAATATGCTTACTTAAAACTTGTGACTAGCTTTACTTGAATTTAGCTTTTCCTCTTACTTGATAAGCGAATAACAATATCTCAGCCACAGCTCTATATAATTCCGGTGGTATTTCATGATCCACTTTAACCAACCTATATAAAGCTCTGGCTAGGGGTACATTTTCAATAATTGGTATATTGTGTTTTTTACCGGTTGCAATGATGAGCCAAGCGAAAGAATCGCCTCCTTTGGCAATTACTCGTGGAGCACTCATTTTGCCTTGGTTATATTTAACCGCCACTGCAATCTTAGACGGGTTTGTGGTTATAAAATCAGCTTCTGGAACACTCATTACTTGGCGTCTTTGATTTAGACTTTTAGCCAATGCTCTTCTTTGTGCTTTAACGAAAGGATCCCCTTCAGTTTGTTTCATTTCGTCCATCATCTCCTTTAAAGTCATTCGATTATCTTGTGTAAACTTAAACCTTTGAAAAAATAAGTCCGAAATCGCAACAACCAAAAGAGCAATTGCCGCAAAAATTGTAAAATCGGCAATTATTTTCTTTAAAATTTCAACCAGTGCCGCTAAGCTTTCTGAGTGAAGTGAGCCGATAATTAATTCCCAATGTTTTTGAATCATAAAGTAAGCTACAAAAGTCAAAATCCCAACTTTAGCTATTTGTTTTAGTAACTCAACAATCCCTCTTACATTGAAAGTATTTTTGAAATAGTTGGTTGGGTTTAAATTTGTAATCTTCGGTACAAGCCTTTGTGTACTGAACATTATTCCAACTTGAAAAATATCCGAAGTTATTGCTGTTAAAGCGACTAACAAAAACATTGGCACCAAAACCATTGCAATTGTTGCTGCTGAATAATTAATTATGTACCCGGCCCCAATAGCCCCAAGTGTTTTTTGAGGAATTGCCTCCCAGAGCTTTCTAAACATTGGGTATATTTGTGACCAAATGTAATTTGATCCGATTAACAAATACATTACTGCTGTAACGAATGTAGCTATTTGAGCTACTTCTCTGCTCTTGGGAACGTTACCTTGATCTCTTAAACGTTTTAACTTTTGTGGAGTTGGATCGAACCGTTTTTCACCTGCCTGTTCATCTCCACCAGCCATCTAAATTCTTTTAATTAATTTTCACTTTAATCTTCTATTAATTTATACCCAGAATTTATCTTAAGCTATTAATGGTTATTTCAAAGAAACCTATTATTTTGACAAGTTAGGCAAATAGATTATTTGTTTTCTTTTCCTCCTTTGCATTTATTTTCGACAGGCTCTTTTATTTCAAATATTTTGCAGGATTCACTGAAATTCCATTAAGGCGGATTTCGAAATGTAAATGAGGACCCGTAACTCTATAACCACTGTTGCCAACATAGCCAATAATTTCACCTACTTGAACTATTTGGCCGTATTTAACTTTCAATTTTGATAAATGCATATAAACCGTTTCAAATCCTTCTGCATGTTTGAGTTTGATTTGACGGCCACCTCCAGAATTGGAACCATTAATAACTTTTACTACTTTTCCAATAAAGGGGGCTCTAATTGGTGTTCCAGAGTTCGCCTTAAAGTCAACACCGGAATGGAATTGTTTTCCATTTCCACTAATTGGATCTTTGCGAAACCCGAATGGGGAACTAATGGGATAGTATTTCCCCAAAATATCTTTGGAGCTAAATCCCTTTTTCTGGAGCAAGAAAAAAGGCATTCTTGATTCATCAGTGAGAAAGCTGAGGATGTAGTTATACAAAGAAGCTTTTTCTTCTAGATTTCTTAGATCTCTTGTAGATATGAGACCTTCAACCCAGAGATCTTCTTTAAGCTTTAGTTCTTCTTTCATAGACTCAACACTTTTTTCTAGCTTGTCTTGCAAAGTACCCATATAAGAAACTGTAAAAGGATTTTTAATAATAAATTCAAATTGCTGCAATTCTTTCAGTTCACTTTTTAAATAATCCGCTTGGTTGATTGAAACTAGTCCTTCTTTATGTAGGTCATTTAAATTACTAATTTTTGAATTGAGTTCTTTTTTTCTCAAATCAATTAACTCAAGAATCTTGTCATCTTTGAATTTTATTTGAGTTACTTGGCTTTTCCCTATTAGTGAGGTTGTAGTTAAAGTGAAAAAACATAAAATAAAAAGAAATAATACTAATTTATTATATTTAAGTAATGAAGAAAAATTATTCATAATTTAATTCGCAATTTATTGGGCCACTAAAAACTTTGAATAAAATTATTTTAGTTTTACCCTCTTATTTATTTTTTGAAGCCTGAGAAAATTAATAGAATTGATAAATATACTATTTGATGATTTGCCCTTTTGCGTAGATTAAACTGATTTGCTTTTTCATTCTTTTTTGTTTTACTTACTTTCTATATTTGCTCTCTAAGATAAATAATTTATATTTTTGCTAAATTTATCTGGCTTATTTTAAATTTTAAAGTCGCAGATAATCATTAGATAATTAGAAAGATTTACTGGGGTAATTAATTTTGCAAATAGAAAAGCCAAGATTCTTACAATCCTTTTGGGAGAGCTGCTGGGACACTTCCTTTTACATCAATGCTGATAAAGCCTCTTGGAAACATATTTCACTTCATTCATTAGTATTGGTTCTTTTTATAAGTATTTCTTATTCAGTAGCAACTTATGTTCCATTAACTAAGAATCTGCAGTCACTTTTTGAGGATCTTCCAGAAGTGAAAATAATTAATGGAAAAGCTCAGTTCGAGGAGAATGTCGAGCTGCCAAAGATTAGAAAATTCCCTCAAAATGGAAATAATCTCTATTACATAGTCGATACCGGAAAAAATAGAGTTCAATTAGAGGATGAATATCAAATATATGTTCTATTAACAAAGAACAAAATTATATTGAATGATGGAAAAACAAGGTTTGAGTCGCCTTGGAAAGAAGTTGAAATGGATTTATTCCTGAAAAACTTTTTTGGAGATCCCATAAAATTCAATTCTAATACCCTTGCACGATTTACCTCTTTTGTTGGTGTTTTAGCCGTTGGATGTATATTTTTCTTGATTGTTCTTTTCCTGTTACCGTTGTTTAACTTTATAGCCACCTTTGTAGCCACGATTGCAAATAAATGGTCTTTAGATTTTATGAGCATTTCTAAGCTTGCTTTTTTTGCTGCAACGCCCGCTTGTCTCATTCAAATGGTCGGTTGTTTCTTTTTAGGAGGAACTCCTTTTCTTCCGGCTTTGATTGGTTTGAGTTGGGTAATTCAGATTATATACTTAATAACTGGGTTGAAAGAATTAGAACAGAGTGTAAATGAAGCAAGCACCTAAACTAGTTTTTAGATGTTTTCTCTGGAAATATGAACCGATCGAGAATGTTAAACATTAGTTTATTGTTTTGGACGAATTGTTCTTGATAACTTGTGATTAGTTCAGGTCTTTGAACGTATTTCCCAATGTAATCTTCATCGGATGAGTTATCAATTAATTTTGTAGCATCATTAAGAGTCATTTCTAAATGGAATTGTAGACCTAGAACATTATTGTTGAATGCAAAAGCCTGATTTGAACAGCCTTCACTAGACGCTAGGAGAATAGATCCTTCTGGCAAACTAAAAGTATCTCCATGCCAATGAAACACTTCAACACCATTCTCTAAACCATTTAGGAGACTCACATTATTAGTATTTTCTATTTCATTAACTTTAAAAAAACCAATCTCTTTATATTCATTTTTAAAGACTCTCGCTCCTAAAACATCTGCAATTAGCTGAGCGCCGAGACATATTCCTAAAACCTTTTTATTACTATCGATAGCTTTTTTGATAAATTCCTTTTCACTTGAGATCCAAGGGTAATCATTTTCGTCGTTTACCCCCATTGGTCCACCCATAACAATTAAGAAATCGAGATCTTCTGCCGAGGGTAAACTGCTGTTTTCATAAAATTTTGTGCTTGTATGAGTGAGATTATTGATTTTTAACCACTCAGCTATACAACCAATACTTTCAAACGGAACGTGTTCGAGAGAATGAATTTGCATATCAACTAAACCCTTCCATAAGTATGTAGACCTCCTAAATCGAATTGATTTATACCGATATAAGTTATATAAATTGCAATTATTCCAATTAAGTTAACCCAAGCTAGTGTTTTTGTGGAAGCTTTATTACTGAGTTTTAGATGTAAATAGGCTAAATATATAAACCAAGTTACTAGTGCTAAGTTCTCTTTTGGATCCCATTGCCATAAATTTCCCCATGTATTGTTAGCCCACAAAGCGCCAGTTACAATGCCAAAGGTTAAAAGAGGAAAACCAAAAGAAACACATCTATAAATGCATTCTTCGTAAAAATCTAATTTCTTTTTCTTAGAGTCTAAGCTTTCTGTTTGATAAGACTCAAACAAATAAAAGCCAGAGATAATCCCGGCTATAGTTAAGAATCCATAAGAAGTCAAAAGAGCTGGAACGTGGATTACTCTCCAATAACTGTTTAAAGCTGGAATTAAGGGTATCGCGTCTCTTTGAGATTCAGGCAAGCTAATTGAATAAGCGAGCAGTGAAGTTATAAACAGACTGCTTGGCCAAGCAAGAAAATGCATTTTATATTTACTGCTGAAAAACACAGTTATTGCGGAAGCAGCTAATGCAACAATAAGTAGAGATTCATAAAGGTTTGAACATGGAAACCTTTGAAGATTAATTCCTCTAATGAGGAGAATTGCGAAAAGTGAAAAGAAGCAGGTGGAAAAAAATGTTTGTTGAATTAAGTTATGAAGTTTTAGTTTAAAGAAACTAGAAGCAATAAACAATATGAAACCCAATGCAGAAATCGCAAGAGTAACAACTAAAAAGTATGATTCTAAATTTGTATTCAAAATGATTTTTTATTTCACCTGAATTTATTTTATTAAAGAGCGTAAGTTTAGTGAGTTTTTTAAGCAATACCCTGAAGTTGGTTTTCAAAACCTTTTATTAAATTTTGTTGTTCTGGTGTCAGCGATTCAACACTTTTTTGATATGTTTGAGGTGATGATGCTACTTGAGTATTTGAGTTGGAATTCTCTTTAGGAGATACAGTCCATTGAAAAACATTTTTAGCACCAGACCATACCCTCTCTGCACCAATAAATACACCTGTAGTAGCTGCGATTCCAGCTGCTGCAGCAAGTAATGGAGATGCTGTTATACCAAAAGTGGTAGCTAGAGCTCCAGTTATTCCCGCTTGTATAACCCCAGTGATTCCCATTGCGCTAATGGCCATAGTTGCTCCTGTAAGAAGGCTATTTTCTCCAACATTACCAATAAAACCTAGCCAATTTCCTTTTGCTAGATTATCTCCTGCACCTGGAGCATAGAGCCAGTTAGCAGCTTCTTTAACGGTGTGCCCAATGGGATTGTTTTGACTTGCTAAAAAGCCCACTAGAGGTGCAGCAACTAAGCCTGCTGCTACCATGGGTAATCTAAGTAGTCCTTTGAAGCCATTTGTAAAAACTTCTTTTATAGGAAAGTTTTTTTGAATACCAGCTTTTACTGCATCACCTAGAAAAGGTAGACTATTCTTGAAGTTTGTGCCAATAGTTTTCCAGCTAAAGTCACGTAAAAGGTTTAACCCTGCCTGATTACTAGCGTTTACCAAACCAATACTAGCAGCAGTATGGTAAGAGTGACTTGCCGTTGTTACTCCAAGGCGATCTAGAAATGGAATTTTAGATTTTAACCAAGACCACGGACCCCCTACTGTTCCTCCCTGTGACATACTTTTATTAATTGAAGCTTTTACATATGCCTTTCTCGCTCCTTGAAATTTAAATTTTGCAGCATCATCTAAAAATTGAGCAGGTTGATAAACAGCATTGTCTAGAAAATTTAAGGTTGCAATGGCGTGTTTTCTTTCAAGTGTTGCAATAGTATTTTGTCCATTAATACCAAGAGACTTTAGCTGTCTCTGTATAAATTCATTGTTAGGATAATCCTGAGATAAATTTTTTATGTGATCCCCAAGACTTTTTAGTGCATTGCTGTTGTTAGGATTTGCTATTACCTCAGATGCTGCTATTCTTAAATTTTCGACTAGTGTTTTATTGTTATTGTTATTAAGTTTTTTTGAGTAATCTAGCGCGCTCTTAATGTGATTCTGAGCATCCGTATCTACTGCATCTAAATATGTTCCCCAATCAAAAGCTGAATCTAACAGCGTTTCCGTAACATCTTTACTTTGGCGTGTTAATCTTCCCCATTTCCCAGTTTTGGATTTTTCTCTAATTGCTTTGTTTACAGCATCTTCTGCAATTTGAGATTTTGCCTTATTACTATTTTCTGCAGGTTTAAACCTTCTCCAAAAACCTTCTCCTAGCCATTCTTGAGCTGCTTTATCATACACTTCATTGTAATTTGTTTTAGCGGAAACAGATGGTAAGGCTGCATTCAAATTGAGATTCATTGTTATCGACCTTGTTAAACTAAGCTAAATAATTAAATTAAATAAAGAAACTAAAAAGTTAATAATTAAAAGAAAACTATTATGTTTCTAAAGCTTAAAGTGTTTAAAGTCCTGAAAATCAATGGTTCATTAAATATGGTTAATTAATCCTCTTCCGCCCCTTCGGGGCTCCCTCTCCTTTAATAAAGGAGATTTCCAAGAATGCTCATTCTCTTATGCCCTTTAGCTTAGCTTTAGACACTGAATAAAGCCAAAATAATTGTAACAACCTAACAATCCTGGGCAAAAACCAAAGCCCCCTCTTTATTAAAGAGGGGGTTGGGGGTGATTAAACCCACAACCGTAACACAAACTTTTCTCGCTCTTTCTTTTTTATTAGAAATGGATTTTGTAGAATATCAGTGTTTCGTGAGGATACGAATGACACTGATAAAAACAGAATTTTATATACCTTACAATCCAAAATTAAAAGAAAGGGCAAGAGTACTAAGAAAAAATCCTACAGAAGCGGAGGAGGTTATTTGGTATCAGCTTTTACGAGATTGTAAGTTCCAATTTTATAGACAAAAAATAATTGATAATTTCATTGTTGACTTTTATTGTCCTAAACAAAAATTAGTTATTGAAATAGATGGGGAGTCTCATTATTCAGAAGATGCAAAATCATATGACCAAAAAAGAACTGAGATCTTAGAATCCTACGGAATAAAAGTTTTGAGATTTACGAACGAACAAGTACTAAACAATATAAATTATGTGAGGAAGGTGTTGGAATCCTCTTCCGCCCCAAAGGGGCTCCCTCTCCTTTAATAAAGGAGATTTTTAAAAAGGCTTATTCTTCTATGTCCTTTAGCTTCACTTTAGACACTGAATAAGGCCAAAATAATTGTAACAACCTAACAACCCTAGGCAAAAACCAAAGCCCCCTCTTTAATAAAGAGGGGGTTGGGGGTGATTAAAACCTATAACCATAACATAAACTTTTTCGAAAAGCTTGACAGGTTCGAAAATTAATAGTACATTAAATATATAAGAAATTATTAAATACATATTAAATCTAAATATAAATTCTATCTATAAAACGAGGTTATAAAGAAAATGAGTAATTTGGCTACAAGAGTGGGAGCTGGTGTTACTAATGCCGCTAATTCTATTGCACGTAAGCATACATTTACAATAGAAAAAAATGGTAAGAAAAGTACAAGTTGGTTAAGGCCTGAAAGGGAGAAGGTTCAAGGAGCAAAAGTTAGTAGGGTTTATGGAGTGAAGTCAGACTTCGCTATAAATATTAAAGGAAACAGTGTAAGAGCAAGTGACTTTAAACAAGGTGGACAACTTATAGATTCTATAACGTTACGAGATGGTAGCATCCTTTCAAGGGCACAATATCAAGCTGAAAGATCAAAACATTTAATAAATATAGCTCAAAAAAATGAAACAGCTACTTCTCAGCAACATGCAGCTTTAAATTCAATAAATAATGGACATTATGTTCATAGGCTAGAAAATTATCATAATTCTGAATTGGAGCTCAATATAGCTAAAAATGAACTAACGAAAAAGAAGAAGCATCTTCAAACAGTAAAAAATAATATTATAAATGGAATAGAACAATATACAAAAGGCTTAAGTGAAGATGATCAAAAAAAGTTATTTGGATCCGATGGTTCAGGGGGACTTTACAATGAATGTGTGGAATTAAGAAAAGCGATTAAAGCCGAGGAAATTGAAAAAAGAGATTGGGAAAATCATAAATATAGTCAAAGTAATGAAGTGAAAGCTCATATTGCTTCCTCGGATACTAAAATTCGTGATCTTCAAAATAAATTAAATACACGCAAAGGTTCTATTATTCAAATAGTTCAAAAAGGAAACAATAATGAAAAGCAAGTAATTGATGAAGTTAAACAAAGTATAAACTTAGCTGCCAAAAACGTTGATGTTTATGAAAATATCGTTAAAGATTATGGAAGAAAAGTTGCAGAAGATGTTCACCAATTTGAAACTAAACAGTCAGATAAGGTAACAGGTAAAGAGTTTGTTGAATCTTTAAATAAAGGAAGAATTGATTACGCTAGAGAAAATAATCTCAATCCACCAGTTATCAGATCGACACAAAATACTTCTGGTACTGATCAACCACAGAACAGATCAGAATCAACAAATAGTGTTAGTAATAATAATCAAACAACAGGTTCAACAACTGGATCCAGTGAAGGAACAGATAATTCTACTAAAGCATCAGAAGATGAAAATAAAGAAAGAAATATTTTTTCTTGGTTCTTTGGAGTTCCCAAAGAAGAAGATGGAAGCAATTCTAAAGACTGGGCGGCTGTGAGAGGTTGGGCTGCAAGAACTGCCATTGGCTTACCAATCGTAGGTGTTCTTTTTGCGGCTTTATCTTCAGTTTTCGGAAACAATGATGAAGAGAAAAAGAAACAAGCAATAATGGCATTGCTTGCTGCTCAACAAGGTGGTCAGGGTGGTAATCTTGGTGTAGCTTAATTAAAACTCAAAATCTATTAAAAACAAAAAAATAGTGCACCTAGTTAAAAGGCACACTATTTTCAAGAAAATATCTAAGGAACTTAATTAATAAATGAGTCAGTAAATTTAAGTGTGTAAAAGGCAAAAGGAAAGAAAAAAAGAATTGACAAAAAAAGGATAAGGAAATGCCCAAAACACAAAATAAAAGAGACCAACTAATAGA
>JASJDU010000063.1 GCA_030065015.1 Candidatus Caenarcanales bacterium
ATATCTTTTTTAGCGTCAATATCAACGGAGCCTTTTCCACGAGAGGAAACTAAATTTGCGTTATTTCCTTTTTGACCATCGGAGATATTAACTTCTCCTTGATTGGAATCAATGTCAATATCACCGGAGGTGGAAACACGATCGCGGATATTAACATCGCCCCTTTGAGAAGTTAATTCGATTTCGCCCTTGGAGGAAGCTAATAAAGTATTAGTTTTAGAGGAGCTGCCATCGCTTATGTTTATATCGCCGCGAGATGAATCTAAATCAATTTTGCCGTCTTGAGAGAAGACTCCGTCTCTAACGTTAATATCTTTTTTAGCGTCAATATTAACGGAGCCTTTTCCACGAGAGGAAACTAAATGAGCGTTATTACCCTTTTGACCATCTGATATATTAACTTTGCCCTCTTTGGAATCAATATCAATATCACCAGAGGTGGAAACACGATCGCGGATATTAACATCGCCCCTTTGAGAAGTTAATTCGATTTCTCCCTTAGAAGAAGCTAATAAAGTATTAGTTTTAGAGGAGCTGCCATCGCTTATGCTTATATCTTGTTTTGCTTTTGCAATAATATTTCCTTCACCATCCGCGATTACTCTATCGTTTATCCTAATATCTCCTCTTTGAGCGGTAATATTGATATCACCACCTTTAGCTTTTATCGTAGAGGTTTTATTATCTTTAGTTTTTCCAATTTTGACTGATTCATCAGCGCTAATATCTATACTAGAAGCTGTAAGATTACCACTTGTCGCTACAGTCGCATTGCTTCCTTTTCCATCAGCAACTATCTCAATGACGCCATTATTATTGGCTAATCCACCTGCATCTATTTGTCCCTCTATATTAACGGCCTGCTCATATACTTTTTTAGCAAGTTTGGCTTGAATTTTAACTAACCCATTATCAGCCTTAAGTGTTCCAGTATTTTTAATTGCCTTATTGTAATTATCAAGGCTTTTCTTGAGATCCTTGTCAACTTTAACGTCTACCACTAACCCATTGGAAAGTGGAACAGAGATTTGATCTCCAACAGCAAAGTGAATTTGGCCTTTTGCAGCATTAACTATTCCTTCATTAGATATTGCGCTTCCTAGCAGAACAGCTGCACCACCTTTATCGACATTGATTTTTCCTTTGTTAACAATCGCTCCACCAGATCCATTCCTTTTGAATGTTAATTCTCCTTTCAGAAAATCTTTATCACTTATATCTAATGTAGAGGCGATTAAAGAAGAAACGTTAATTTGAGCAGTTGAACCAAATAAAATTCCACTTGGATTCACCAGAAATACTTGACCATTAGAATTTATATTGCCGTAAATCTCTGATCTAACACCACCTGTAACCCGTCCCAAAATAGCTGATTTGCTTCCCGGTAAATTGAAGTTTACGGTTGATCTTTTTCCAACATTGAATTGATTAAACTCAGCTATTGATCTTGCTGCTTTGGAAGAAATGTTTAATGTATTTGTCTTTGAGTTCTGATTAAATTGAACATCTCCTGCTACGGATTTGTATCCTGTCGGCAATGCGTTTGGCGAAACACTTCCTGCACAGGCTTTCAATGATGTTAAAAACAAAAACCCAAAGCTCACAAAGCCTGGGAACTCATAATTTTTATTTTTATTAGAAAGCTTTTTCTTATTTTGCTTAGTTTTGTTTGTCATGAAATTAAACATTTAACTTTCCATACTTATTTTTTACCTTCTCCTAAAGATGCTATTCGGTAGAAACCCTGCGAAAATGAATAGTGATTAATACTGTAAATCGTTCTATTGATCAAAGATTAGACAGAATAAAAGATATTGACACAATATAATCTAATGAAAAGAGTTTAAGTCATGACTTATTCTGTTAATTCTCTGTAAGAGTTAATTGTTTTGAGAATCTGAGTAAGGATTGATTTTTTGAAGAATACTCACTGCTGCAATGACTCTTGGTACATAGTTTCTGGTTTCGTTAGGAAGATATTTACTAAGCTCCCAAAAATCTTTATTACCGTTTGACATGTTTATTGCTTGCTGAACTCTATAATCTCCAGCATTGTATGCTGCTAAAACCAATAGCCAGTCCCCAAAACGTTTATGAAGCCTTTTTAGGTATTTTGCTGCAGCTTTAGTAGATTTAACCGGATCAGTAAAATCTTCTTGCGTAGTTAGGCCGAACATCTTTCCGGTTGATGGTATAAACTGCCAAATTCCTTTTGCACCGGATGGAGAAACCGCTTTTGGGTTAAAGGTACTTTCTACAAACCCTATTGAAATTAGTTCGTTTGGGACGCCCTCTTCTTCAAAAATTTTATGAAAAATAGGTTGATAATACTTGAGTCGATCTTGAGCTAGTGAAAGTTTTTTATTTCCTTTTGAACTATATTGATTTAGCGATACTATTACTTGCGGTCTTTTTAATGCATCGCTTAGTAAAGGTGTAAGTTCCGAAGAATCTAATAGTTCAGAATCAAATGTGAATATTTTTGAATTTCTCTTTTTTCTTTCTCTAATCCTTTTGAAGGATTTACTTATTTCTTTAGATGGACCTGTAGCTTGTGGTTGTACGACATTTTGAAAGCCATCCGGTGTTATTATCTCTGGAAGCGAATCGCTTTTCTTTACTTGTCCATTCGAATTAACAAAAATCTGCTCGTCGCCAAGTAATATTTCAATCTCACCAGATACTGCTGAATGATTTACGCAAATTGTGGCGAGCGTAAATACTAGAATTGTTTTCTTTAACCAACTTTTTATCAATTTCATGTTTATACGTACTTTTAATTAGACTCTCAGGATGAAAAGTAAATCTTTAAATTAAATAGTATTCTGCAAATTCTGACCAAACCATTTCTTTAGAGCCAATGAGAACTGTATCTCCAGACTTTATACCTTTGTTCTTTAATTCGTCAAGCAGGTTCATTCTTTTTAATTGTTTAAATAAGTGATTAACGGATTCCAAATCGGAAAAGTTTGTAACTCTCACTAAACCTTCAATAGACGGACTAATGATACGAAAAGCTCCCAAATTGTTTTCTTGTTTGATTAAGAATTCGTCATTAATAGGTGATTTTGTATCTCTCTCCAGTTTGGATTTTGGCAATGCACTCTCAGAAGTTTGTTGAATTTCAGTTAAGTTATATGTTTTATCAAGTTCAATAATCTTCTCTTTTAACTCATCAAACCCTTCTTCCGAGAATGAAGAGATAAAATCAATTTTTACATCATTTTTGTTGAAGACATTTTTTATGTCCTCAATGAATTCTTCACTTAGTGAATCAATTTTATTAATTAAATTAATTTGTTTTTTTTCAAGCAGTTCAGGATTGTATTTTCTTAATTCCTCAATAACAATTTGGTAATTTTTCCAACATTCTTCTGGTGAGTCAACGTAACCATCAATGAGATGAATCAGCGTTTTTGTTCTTTCTATATGTTTTAAAAATTGAATACCTAAACCTTTTCCCTCAGAGGCTCCTTGAATGAGTCCTGGTATATCTGTAATTACTAATGATTTTTCATAATCAATCTTCATTATTCCTAAATTAGGAGTAATAGTAGTAAAAGCATAGTTTGCAATTTCAGGTTTACAGGCTGATAGTTTAGAAATTAAGGTTGACTTGCCTGCGTTAGGCATTCCAATAATTCCAATATGTGCGACAAGTTTGAGTTCAATAAGTGCTTTGAAACTTTCTCCTGTTTGTCCTGGTTCACAAAAATGAGGTGCTTGTTTTACAGAGGTTGCGAAATGTTGATTTCCTCTCCCACCTTTTCCACCTTTAGCAATTAAGACTTTTTGATTTGCTTCAAATAAGTCAGCAATAATCTTTTCTTTGTTTTTGTGTTCTATTTTTTTGACAATTGTGCCTACTGGAACTTGTATTGTTAAGTCTTCTCCACCTTTCCCGGATTTATTTGAAGATCCTCCATTTTCTCCGTCTTTAGCTTTGAACTTGTATTTGTATCTAAAATCCAACAATGTATTAATGTTATTGTTGGCTTCAAACCAAATAGATCCACCGTTTCCTCCGTCGCCACCTGCTGGCCCACCTTTGGGTATATACTTCTCTTTTCTCCAAGCAACTTTTCCGTCACCGCCGTTTCCAGCTTCTAGTTCTATAGTTACTTGGTCAATAAACTTGCTCATAATGTCTGTCAATTGGTTTAATACATTTTAATTGATCAATCTGGCGAAATTTCCTCACTTTTTGATAAAGCGTCCTGTGTTTTTTGCAAGTTAATTATTATCTCTTTCCATGTACGATCTACTTTTTCCCATGCTTTTTGCACACTGTCTTCATCAAGCTCTTTTTCTTTGTGAAAAAGTCTCTTATAAATTTCAGGATATTTGTTTTCGCACATAAAATAAGTTTAATGAATATCCTTTGCAAACAATAAGCTTTCTGTTAATCTGATATTTTCTTCGATTTGAAAAAATCTTTAATTCTTTGCTTTTAGTTTAAAGGTGAATTCTTGCATTCAAGGTTATTTGCAAACTCAATCGTCCTAATTGGGTAGGGAATGGTTATTTTTTCTTCCTTATATTTTTTATGAAGTCTTTTAATGAACTCATGCTTAATTAAATATTGATTAACGAATTCTTTTGCTCTTAAAATGACAGTAAAGTTAATACTTGAATCAGCGAATTCGTTATACCTTGTAAATGCAGCGAATTCGGTTACTCCCCCTTCAACTTCTTGCATTATCTCATTTCCAACCTCAATAGTTACTTTTTCTACATGTTCGAGATCACTTTCATAATGCACTCCCACTTGAACTAAAACTGCCATTTCTGTATCCGGTAAGTTGTAGTTTTTTACAATTGCTGAAGATAGCTTAGAATTTGGAATTACAACAACGTTGTTTGGTAATTCTCTTATAGTGGTTGTCCTCCAGGTTATGTCAGTAACGTATCCAGCTTCACCAGAATCCAACATTATGTAATCCCCAGGTTTTATCTGTCTGGAAAAGATTATTTGCATTCCTGAAAATAGATTGGAGAGAGTATCCTGTAACGCTAAAGATACCGCTAAACCTCCAACCCCCAAGGCTGTTATGAGAGGGGTTATAGAAATACCGAACGAGTGAATTACTATTAATCCACCGAGAATTATGATAATTGCCTTAGTTACTATATTTAATATTGACGCCGATGGCAAAGCTCCTGAGCTACTTGCAGAATATACACGAATTGATTGTCCAGCTACATTTGCAATGAACCAAGTACTAACAATAATTATTGAAGCAATTAATACCTGATTGATTATGTTCTGATATTTATCTGGAAGATTGAGCTCTAAAGTAGCAAGAAAAACACCAGCAATTAGAAATACAAAAATTGTTTTGCCTCTAAGTGATTTAATAATTAAATTGTCGTACTCCGAAGCCGTTAAATTAGCCAAACTATAAAGCTTTTTAATAATTATCTTTTCAAATACAAAGCCCAGAAAATAACTTCCAAGAAGAATGAAAAATGGCTTTAGTAAAAAAGATAATTGTGTTAAATCCAAACTTAAATTCATGAGCTTAACTATTAAAACTATCGATTAATTGAAGCATTTTAACAGCAATTTTTCTATGCAGCATTCTTAACTTCTCAGGCTTAATCCTATTTGCGATAATGCATCTTGGATTTCCTTCAATGATTTTGCTCCGAGACCTTTAATATCCTTCAATTCCTGAAGAGTTGTATCAACGAGACTTTCAATATCCTTAAAGAAACTTCTTATTAGCTTATTTATTTCCATATCTTGGGTCTAAAACCCCGGGTTTCAACCCGATATTTTAGCATGAGCTGTCAACCCTGAACGGAAGTGGATAGAAGGATTAAAATAATTGGAAAGCATCACATTGTTCGGGAAAAGTATGGGAAGAAATTGAAGAAATACTACTGGGCAAAAGTTCTATGGGCGGTAGGATATTTGTCACAACAGTAGGGGAAGTAAACCATGAAATAATCAAGCAGTATGTGGAAAATCAAGGACAAAAAGATATAGAGGAAGAATGTATTCCCCTAGAAGCTGCGGGCTTTAGCCCGTAGAGTTTCACTGTGTTGTTTTGAACTGGGAGTTTTCTGATTGATGTTGAATTCTTTACCAAATTAACTGCTAATTTCAGTAAGTCATCATATGAATCGCTTCTAACATCTTGGTTAATTTCGAGGAGAATATAGAATAGTTTTCTTGAAGTAATTTCATTTGTAATATTGGGAAAAACAATAGAGTCAGTAAATTTAAGTGTGTAAAAGGCAAAAGGAAAGAAAAAAAGAATTGACAAAAAAAGGATAAGGAAATGCCCAAAACACAAAATAAAAGAGACCAACTAATAGAAGAATTAATAAAGGAAATCGATGATCCAAAGAGTATGTTCCAAAATGGAGGATTATTCGAT
>JASJDU010000028.1 GCA_030065015.1 Candidatus Caenarcanales bacterium
TGAATAAGTCTGAGCCTCAGTGGGCTAACCTCAAAAGGAGTATTCGTTCCGACAATTCAGATATTCCTTTTCATAAAAAACTTGATAAACACATCCTTAGAATGTGTACTTAGTAACTTAATTTACTATATCGTCCATTCTCGGAGGTAGTGATAAACAGTTTTCCAGTTTGGAAAATCATTAGGAAGCTGTCTCCACTGGCAACCTGTTTTAAGCACATAGAATATTCCATTAAGAAATGAATTGAGATTTCTCTCTTTCTTCCCCTTCTGTCTTTTCTATCTGGGGAAAAATCTTTTTATTAACAAAAACTGAGTATTATTAATATCACTGGGATAATTCATAAGCGAACTCCTTTTCTTCTCCTGTTCCTTCTACTTTATCCCAGTTCTTTTTTTTCAGACAGCTTCTAGAGGATGCAAGCTATAAGCCCAAAAAGGATAATCCTTGGACGAAGCTTTTTCAAAAACATTTAAAGGATTTGAAAACGGCTCTCTCTAATAATGAAAAAATCTGGATATTGAATCCAGAAAACAATGGTTACTATTACCTTCCTTTAGTAAGCAACACGGTTATAAACCATATATTGCTTTCTTATATTCTAATGAATGGTATGTTTAAGCCAGAAGAACTCCAAAGAAAGATTGAAGAAGATTGCAATAAAATAGTTTCCCTTCCAATTATTGTCAATCAGCTAAAGGAACTACAGAAAAAACCTGAATTCTCTGGAATTAAAGCTGTAAGGAATCCCGTTCCAGTTCATGTGAGTAAAGGGATTTATTACGATTTGAGTTTATTTTATGATGCCTATCAGTATTTTGCAGAGTTATCAGAAGGCACTAAATAACAGTCCTAATTGATAAAATGTCGGTTTACTAATTTGAAGCCTACTAGATATGACATTGATAAACCAGAAGAAAATTGCGTTAGTTTTTCCAGGGCAAGGCTCACAATCTGTAGGCATGGGACAAGATATTTGCCAAACAGAGCCGGAGGCTAAAAGTACTTTTTATAAAGTTGTTGAAGAGTGTGATTTTGATTTAGCTAAATTGGCTTGGACTGGACCGGAAGATGCCTTAAAAAGAACATGTCATACTCAGCCGGCTTTATTAGCTACTTCCGCCGCATGTTTACAAGCTTTAAGGAAATATTGGACTGACGTACCATTGTGTGTGGCTGGGCATAGTCTCGGTGAAATATCAGCTTTGTGGGCGGCTGGTGTTATAAGTTTGAAGCAAGCTGCTGAATTAACCGTCATTCGGGGACAGTTGATGGAAGGTAGTCCTAGTGGCTCTATGGCGGCGGTTTTAGGGATGAGCGAGGAAGGTGTTAAAGAAGTTTGTGATGATTATGGAATAGTTGTTGCTAACTATAATACTCCTCAACAACAAGTTGTTTCAGGATCTGAAGACGGTGTTCTCAAAGCATCTGAGAAATTAATTGAGTTAAAAGGCAAAGTTATACCTCTTCCAGTTAGTGGTGCATTTCATTCACCTTTGGTCGAGGAAGCCAATAGAAAGTTTCAATCCAAAATAAATGAAACAGATTTCCAAGATGCAGAATGCCCTGTTATCCAAAATCTAGACGCTATGCCTTATGAGAAAAGCCAGGATTTAAAAGCCAATCTGTCCTTACAAATGACATCATCAGTTCAATGGGTTAAAACGATACAAAAAATGCTTGAACTTGGAACTGAGTGTTTTATTGAAGTGGGTTCTGGAAAAGTACTTAGCGGATTAATAAAAAAGATTGATAGATCCGCCAAAGTGTTGCAAGTCAATGATACTAATTCTTTAAATTCAACCTTAGAAAGTCTTGGAATTGAAAAGTCAGTCTTGATCTAAATCGGAGGCGTTACTTAAAACAATGGTAGTTTGTCTCAATCTTTCACTAATTGAGTCTAAATAGTTTTGAGCTTCCTCAAGATCTGATTGAGTGAGTTTAATTGCGCATTTCATTTCTTCTATAAGATTAAAACTATCTTTGGGTTCCGAATGATAATCATCTAAGCTCATACTGTACCTCTGAAGAGCAAAGTCACTACAATTAATAATCTATTAACTTTTAGTATAAAGTCAGACTTGTTGATATGCAAGCGTTTTGTTTAGGCCCAAATTAATCTTTCTTAATCCTGCGTGTTCTCAACACTTTGCGATTGTTACTTTTTCATCTTGTTTTTGATATTTGCCAGCCCTGTCTGCATAACTAATTTCACAAGGATCTCCTTCAAAAAACAAAAGCTGTACAACCCCCTCATTTGCATATATCTTGCAATCAGCACCAGAAGAGTTACTGAATTCTAAAGTCAGGTGACCAACCCATCCGGGTTCCGCAGGAGTTGTGTTTGCAATAATTCCGCATCGAGCATAGGTACTTTTCCCAATTGCAATGCAAGCTACATTCTCTGGCATTACAAGTTTTTCAACTGCAACACCGAGGCCATAGCTATGAGCAGGAAGAATAAAATATTGGCTACCGTTTTGAGGATCGTGAATTAATTCAGTTTTTTCTAAATTATTTGGATTGAAATTTTTGGGGTCTACAACAGTCCCTGGAATATGTTTAAAGATCCAAAACTCCTTTTCAGAAAGACGAATGTCATAGCCATAAGAACTTAAACCGTAACTCAGTACTGGATTTTTTTGCTCAACTTTACTTATTAGTCTCTCTTCGAATGGCTGGATCAATCGATTCTCTGACGCCATTTGCCTTATCCATTTATCATTCTTTATCATTTTAAATCTTTGAGTTTTATTTCAAGTTAATGACTCAATTTTAGCTTTGTATAAAATTAAAAAGTATTTCATTCATTTACTTCCGCTTCTCAAAATTTAGTAATTTTACTCTTGTATCAAAACCCAGATCCATCTTCATTCAAGCTAAGCAAAGACTTCCCTCTAAAACCTTTACAATACAGTAAAAAACACCCTTAACCATTTATTAAGTAATGGTAATTTGATACCATCAACATTAATAATAAATTAATTAAATGTATCTATAGAATCTAGTTTTAATAAGGAGTTGGTTAAAAATGCTCGTAAAGAATGTTAAGCAGGTCACAATACCAAAACCACCATCTGCGCAGCAGGTTATGAATAGCGGTAAAGATGACAGAAAAGGTGGTGCACGTATTCTTGTTATTAAAACTGGATCCGGGGGACATAACGGATTAATGGACCTTATCGGATCAATATTTAGCTTTGCAACAGCGGGTGCTGTTTTAGGTGGACTGATTGCGCTTTTTTCTATAGCGAAAGAAGGAATACCTGCTAGAGGCATAGATCGTATTAATAAGTTTTTAGATACACCACTGAAAGATTTAAAAGATAATGCTAGGAGTGTTTTTGACAAAATGCATAAAAAAATCAGCTCCGAATTTGGGATCAATTTTAATAATCCAGATGAAATCACTCCAAGAGGAATTTATGAAAAGTTAACGAGCTTGGCAAAAGAAGGTGGAGATAATGCAAGAATAAGAATACAAGGACTAATTGATGAGCTTAAAGATAGTGTAAGTAATGGTATTCTGTCTGATGCATTTGGACATATTGAAAGACTGATTCAACCTTTCCTAAACTTGGAAAGATCCTCCAAAGATGTTTCAAGTGATTTACAAAATCAATTTGACAACAATTTGGGAAGGTATAGTTTGATAGATAAGGTAAATTCTTTAAGAGAAGCTCTATCTTTAGCGGATTCTGAAGAGAAGAAAACAAAATTTTTACAAGATCTTTTTGCTGTGTTGAGAGAATATACTTCTGGTGGATCTGAATACAAAAACTTAATTTTGCAAACAGATGGATATACAAATCTTGGAGAAAGGTTAAATGAGGCACAAAGCAAGAATACCTTTTCGGAAATTGTACAGAATTCATGGGAAAAACTACTGAGTGAAACGAGAGCGTTTTTAGCAAACTTAGAGGGTAAAGTTTTGAAAGTTGAATCAAATGCTCAGTTACCAATAAATAATTTCCAGGAAGAAGAAACAACTAAAAAAGATGATGATTCGCCCTCTATCTAACTTCATCTAAATACTTTTCATAGCCTTTCTTTCCTAATAAAGCATATGTAAACTTTTTACTCAATTCAACTCCTGGTTGATTGAATGGATCGATATTGTATAGTTGCCCTGCGATGGCTGTCATAACTTCAAAACTAAAGAGCAAATAAGCTAAATTACCTTCGTTTATTTCTGAAAGTTCGATTGTTAGACTTGGAACCCCTTTTTTATGGATAGCTTTTGCAGTACCTTGTCCTTCAGCATGAATTAATCTTTTCATTGATTCACCTGCAAGGTTTTCAAAACCTTCAACCGGTTCTGTTGGTATCGCAAAGTCATTAGTAAAGTTTGTAACTTTTATAAAAAATACAATTTTATCCAAAGGGCCTTCTGCAAAAAGTTGAAGTTGTGAATGTTGGTCTGTTGCACCTACCGCCTTAATTGGACAAGGACCTATTTCTGGGGTTTTACCTAAAGACTCAGCTACTAATTGAACGTACCAGTCCGAGATTCTAGCTAGCTTGCTGGAATAAGGCATAAGAGGGTTTATTCTTTTTCCATTTTGCTCATAGTGAGTTAAAACCAGTGCTAATTGGCTTGCAATGTTTTCTTTAATCTTGGAAGGGTTCAGTAAATCCTCATAAGCCTTCACCAGTCCTTCTCTGAATTTTTCAACTTTCACTCCAGTTAAAGCTAAAGGCAACATTCCAACTGGAGAAAAGACAGAAAATCTACCTCCAACATTTGGTGCTACAGAGAAGTTGGAAATTTTTTCTCTATTCACAAATGCTCTTAGAGTTCCTTTCTCTGGATCTGTGATTGCAACTAAGTTATCTCTCCAATTATCTCCTAGTTGTTTCTTGAGAGCATCAATAACCCATAAAAAAGCACTAATGGTTTCAGCTGTTCCACCGGATTTGGTGATTACACAGAACAGAGTCTTTGAAATATCTATATGACTGAGTATTTCATTTGTCCAGTCAGGATCAACATTATCGATAAAATAAGTTTTAAGCGCATTATCTCTCTGTTCTTTATTCAACTCATTCCAAGTTGGGCTTTTTAATGCTTGTATAAGGCACTGAGGACCTAGTGCTGAACCGCCAATCCCCAAAACTACTAAATTTTCGTATTTCCCTGAGTTGATTATTTTATCTGCAAAATTTTGAATTTCTAAAAATTCATTTTTATTCTCGTGAAGTTTCAGCCAACCTAGCCAATCCGTTTTATCGGAAGATCTCTTCTCAAGATCGGCTAATATTTCAATAAGCTTATTCTGTTTATCGGCAAGTAATTTGCTTAAGTCTAGGTTTAAAAGACTGGTATCAAGCTTCAACATATAAAAAAAGAGTCAACTAAATACTTCTACGCAATGCAGAATTGTATCAGTTGACTTTATTTTTCGACAGACTATTTGTTAAGCTGCCAAACCATGCCCGGGATGAATTACCGCATGATGATGAACATTAGACTGCTCCTCAGATCCGCTTTCAACCGTGTGATGGTGATCCAAATCCGGTTCCTGGAATTTGAGTATTTTACGAAGTTCGGGTAAAGCTTCCAGTAAAACATCTTCACTGTTTAACTCCGTACTATTAATCCTCTTAACTGGCAAGTGATAATCTTTTTGAAGACTTGCAAAGAGATTTTCATAACCTTGCTTCATTTCTTTCAAAATGGAAACTGGTACTCTTGTTGACTCCGCAATTTCTTCATTAGGTTCACAATCAAGCCAAATTACTAAATCTGGCTCTGGCCAAATATTTAAGTAAGATTCTGCATCCCATCCATCGTAAACGCATCCACTCATCCAATAGCGGTTTGTAACCAATACTCTATTCTGTTTGAGCATTGGAAGTATTTTATTTTGGACGTGATTCTCCCTATCAATTTGGAAGTTCTCTTTAGTCCAATTTTCAATACCATCAACCACATAGTAAGGCTCTTTTGTATAAGCCCACTCAATTGGCATGGTTTCTTTCATTAGTTGTATTAATTCACTTTTGCCGCTTCCTTCTATTCCTTCTATAACAATCAATTTTCCAATAGTATTTTCCTCCTTCTTTGCAAGACGTTCATCAAAATCGAAGAAAAGAAGAATGGACATTATGATTCCCAACACTAAAAGTGCCAGAAGTACGAATTCATTCATTGTTATAACCTCTCCCTAAAAACCCTTTCTATTAATTCATTTCGGTAGCAGACAATTCATTCAAGAAACTGCCATGACTTCTTTTTCATCACTTACAGTTTCTGCAAAAGTTTCCTTACTTTTCATTCCCGCAACCTTACTAAAGCCATCTTTCCCTAGGAAGACCCCTATAGCCCTTTCACTGGCTTGAATCATAGGTTTCCGCAAACTAACAACAATGAATTGTGCAAGACTGGATTGCTTTTTAACCATTTTAGAGAGTCGTTCAGCATTCAAACCATCCAAGAACATATCCACTTCATCAAAGGCGTAAAATGGAGCCGGATTGTGCCATTGGAGAGCAAAAATGAATGACAACGCAGTTAGTGATTTCTCTCCTCCACTCATGGATTCAAGTCTTTGCATCTTTTTGTTTCGGGGTCTCGCTTGAATAACGAGGCCACCTTTGAAGGGATCCTCTCTATTTTCTAGGATTAACTCACCATTACCAAAAGAAAGTTCAGCAAAAATTTCTCGAAAATGTTTATTTACATCGTCAAAAGCTTCAAAAAATGACTTCAATTTATGATCTGAATAATTATTTATTCTTCTTTCAATTTCTTCTTTTTCAGCAACCAGGTTATCGCATTTAGTTTTGATCTCATTTAATTTTTCGTATACTTCATTGAATTCATCGATTGCTTTCATGTTTACAGGCTCCAGCGATGTCATCTTTTTCTCTATTTTGTCCAATTCGCTTCTAACATCATCTAAAGATAGATTCTCTGAAAATCTCCTCATTTCTTCTTCAATATCCTGTTCTTCAAGATCTTTTATTTCGGAGCTTAAGACTTCTTGCCTTAGATTTGCTAGACGTTCTTCTATATCTAGTAACTTTACTTTTCGATCGGCAATTTCTTGGCTTAAATGTTTTAGTGATTCTGTTGCTTCAGTCCGTTTTTGTGCCAATTCCAGGAGATCTGTTGATAATTTCTCTTTATTTGATTCAAGTTTTTCAATTTCGGCTTGTAACTTATCAAAAATCCCTTCCAGTTCTTGTACTGTTTTTCTGGCTTCATTGAGAGAAGTTTCTTGATCAGCAATTTGTTGTTTTAAGGTTATGACTTGAGCTTTTGCTTGTTCAATTTCTTCTTCACCTCTGTAAATTCCTCCTCTAATGATTTCTATATTTTTCAATAATTCTGATTTGCTGGATTCAGTGTTTCTAAGATTTGCTTCCAATCGTTTCTTCTCGTATTCAAGTTCTTGAGAATTATTGATTAAGTCTTCTAGTCCAGAATCTTTAACTCTTGCTCCTTCTCTAGCTAAAGAGTCGCTCATCTTCTGTATTTGTTTATCAATGTCTCTTATTTCGTAATGAGATTGTTTTATTTTCAATTCTAATTGCTCTCTTTCATGAGCATATTGAGAAAGTTTTGCTTTGTTTTGTGAAGCTTGTTCTCTTAGATCCTTTAAACTTTTACCTTCAACTTCTTCAGAGGCTTTTAAAGACGCCCACTCACTCTTCATAACGTCTAGCTCTTCTTCAGTTGAAGAAATTTCTTGTTTTAAATCATTTATTGAACTTTTAAGAAGAGAAAGTCTCTTCTCAAGGCTCTCAACTTGCTTAACTAATTCTTGAGCCTTAGCATTATCTTCATGGCCAAAATGAACCCCACTATCTCTCGGGCTACTTCCTCCTGTCATAGCACCACTCTTCTCAAGTAAGTCTCCTTGAAGAGTCACCATACGGTATCTACCCATTAAGCGCCTACCACAATTGAGATCTTTGACTACTAAGGTTGTACCAAAGCAATATGCAAAAGCCGGCCAATAAATATCATCACATTGAACTAAGTCAACTGCCCACCCGATGATCCCGCTCGATTGGACTTTTGCTTCTTGAGGGAGATTGTCAAAATTCGGTATTTTAAGTTTGTTTAAAGGTAAAAAGGTTGCTCTACCACCGTTACGTTTTCTTAAAAAGTCAATTAGCGTGGATGCAACTCTGTCATTTTCTACAACAATTGACTTGAGCCTTGCACCAGCTGCAACTTCTAAGGCTTGTGTATATTGAGAGGGTACTTTAGCTAATTGAACTAAAACACCGTGAACACCATCCACTCCAGAATTTATAACCAGATCAATAGCTCTTCCCCAGCGATGTTCATCTGCAACTTTCTTTTTCATTTCCAGCCTGGCTAATTCGTTTTGATATTGATGGAATTGGTTTGTTCTATCTCTTAATTCGTTTTCAGTATCGGCAAGCTCTTGTTTTAATTTTCTTAGATAAGTAGTTGAATAATTGATTTTTTCGGAGAAAGCTTGAGCTTTTGAGTTGTTAGATTTCTTCTCAAGAGTTTTTAAATCAATCAGAGAAATTTCCAATTGTTTACGGAGTTGTTCAATAGATTCTTTTGTTCTTTCTAAATTTTGTTCAGCAAGTGCTTTTTCCGTGCTCAGTTGAGATTTTGTATTTTGTAGTTGGTTGATTGACTCTTGTATTTCAATAACCTTTCCAGCGGATAGATTGTCTTTTTGACTTTTTTCTAATATCTTGTTCTGAATCTTTTGATACTCATTTTCTAAAGACTGAATTTCAGACTTTAATGAATTTTCGTTATCACTAATTTTCCTTACTTCTTTATCGATTTCGCTGATCTTTTTCTCTCCGATTCGACTTTCTTTTATGATTCTTTCTGCTTGTTTTTCATAATCAAGAATTTGTTTATGAAGATATTCAATTCCAGACTCATCTTTAGTGACCCTTTCACGAGCATTATCCAATTGGGCTTGTAAACTATTTCTCTCTTCTTTACTTAATTTATCTAGTTTTTCTTGAAGTCCTTTGAGGTTAAATTCAACTTCATTGAGATTTTCGCTGAGAGAAGCAGTTTGTTCCATTAAACTTGCTTTTTCCCCAACTTTTTTATTGATTTCAGAATTCAGTTTTTCGCTTCTTTCTTCTAGTTCTTTAATTCTGGTTTTTCGAAAAAGCCTTTCAAGATAATTCCTTTTTTTCTTCAGATCGACATATTTGAGAGCTTGATCTCTTTCCTTTTTTAGGACCTCTAACCTATCGCTGAATTCACTTAAGAGTATTGTTTGTTGCTCTAAGCTTTGAGTGGCTTGGCCAATTTCAGTCTTTGCTTCTTCTATTTTTCTATCAAACTCTGCAACTCCTGCTAATTCATCAATTATCCTTCTTCTCTCTAGCGCTGACATTGAGATAATTCTGGTTACATCCCCTTGCATTACAACGTTATAAGCATTTGGAGAGATACTCCTCAAAGCTAATTGATCGTGAACTTCATTAAGAGTGGAGACTTTTGAATTAATGAAGTAAGTACTTTCGTATTGTCCATTATTCCTTAACCTTATACGTCTTGAAATTTTTAGCTGTGTTTCATTTTTCTCATCATAAAGTGTTACATGAACATTTGTTTCTTTTTTGCCGGAGAGATTGTTCATTAAATCGGTCAATCTTTCGGCTCTCATTGTTTTGTTTGTCGAAAGACCAAAGGCAAAAAGCAGACTGTCAATTATATTGGATTTGCCAGAACCGTTTGGTCCGGATACAGTAGTAAAACCAGGGAAAAACGGTAAAAAGATTTTCTCTCCAAAAGATTTAAAATTGTCAAGCTCTATTGATTCTATGTACAAAGGCTTTTATACAGTCTAAACAAACTAAGTATCCTATGCTCAAGCAAGAAGTGTCAATTTATGAGTGGCAATGCGAATTAAATACACATAGGGTTTTTACCGAAAGAGCTGATCTAATTAGTTTGCTCAGTATACTTTGAACTATAATTTAATGATCTTCAATATTTTCATTAAAACTTATGAATAGTAAATTATCTTTAATAGCAAATAAAGTTTACGCCGATCAACGAATTTCAAGAGAAGAAGCCGTTGATTTATATGCTAGCAATGACCTTGCAATTTTAAGCAAGTTGGCTACTTACGTTAGAACAAAAAAGGCTAAGGAAAATTATAAAAAAGCAGTTTGGTGGAATACTAATCTGCATTTGAATCCAACCAATGTCTGCATCGGATTTTGTAATTTTTGCGCTTTTGCTAAAAGGCCGAATGAGGAAGGTGCTTACACTATGACTATTGATGAAGCCACTCAAAAAGCCGTACGCGGTTATGAGTTGGGTGCTACCGAAGTTCATATTGTTGGTGGTCTCAATCCAAAGGCAGCTTTGCCATATTACTCGGAATTGTTGGGCTCGATTAAATCTAAAGTACCTGGCTTGCATATAAAAGCTTTTACAGCAGTAGAAATTGCCTTTTTTGCAAAGTTGACAAAGAAAACTCCTTCCGAAGTTTTAGCCGTTTTAAGAGAGGCTGGCTTGGATTCTATGCCCGGAGGTGGTGCAGAGGTCTTTGCTAAATCCGTTCGAGACGATACGTGCCCTGATAAAATACCTGCAGAGCAATGGCTTAGTACTCACTATGAAGCGCACAAGCAAGGTCTTAAGACTAATGCAACTATGTTGGCGGGAATTGGTGAAAATTTCGAAGATAGGATCGATCATATGTTATTACTTCGTGAACAACAAGATAGATCTTTAGCTTTAGATTCGGGATGTTTTCAAACTTTTATACCCTTAAGTTGTCATTATGAAGATACCGATATTGCCGATCAAGTAGAGCCAATAACTGGTATTGAACAAATCAAAAATATTGCTATTTCAAGAATTGTGCTGGATAACTTTGATCATATAAAGGCTTACTGGGTTCAACTTGGTCATAAAATGGCACAGTTAGCGTTGCATTTTGGCGCTGATGATATCGATGGAACGGTTGTTGATGAAAAAATAACAAATGCAGCGGGCTCAGGCAAAAAAGCCACCCAAGCGGAAATCTTACAAAATCTTATCAGGGGTGCAGGTTTCATTCCCATGGAAAGGGATACACTTTATAATGTTTTGGATAGGAAAAATGATAGAGATTTAGTCCTAAGTTTCAATTGAAATTAAAGTCTGAATTCCTCAACATCCCTAAACTAATGGTAGATCGCATGGACTTAAAAGATTTAATTCATAAAACTATTTACTCAACAGCCGACCTAAACTCTCAAATACCAGATGTAAATCAAATGGCAGAGTTTTTATATCAAGAAATAAGTCCTTCTTCAATGGATTTTGATTTGTTCTCAATTCGGTTTTTGGAACAAATGGGTAACGATGAGATTCTTAAATCTGCTTTTTTTGATGGAGTAATTGAAAGTGTCTTAGATCTCATTGCAAAAATTCAAAGTTTACAGAAAGAAGTTCTAATTTCTTCTTGGACACAAGGGAATGTTTTTCTTCAGACGAAAAAAGCGCAAGTGTTTCAAAAAGAGCTGCCAAAGGAATTATTAGCTAAACCTTCAATTTATGCTTCCTTGGACAAAATTGGTCTTTTATCACATTGCTATCAAGATCTCAAAGATCAAGGGTGTGACTTAATTTGCCTTGTTGACGATCGATTGGTTAATGTTTTGGCTGCTAGAAAAGTTTTACAGCCAAAACCAGAGCTTTTATTTATTCACAAGATAAGACCGGATAAGCCTGTGACTCATAGACTTCAGGAGGAAGATGAGAATCTATACGAGTGCAAAGAATGGCATGAGATTGAAAATTTAGTAACCAAGAAAGAATTTAATAAACTTGGTCTCATTTTGGATAAGGATGGTGTTATTTATAACTCAACGGAATATCGTAAAAAGCTCGAAAAAATATTAGTTGATTTTGCAGATCGAGTTATTTCGAAAGTCTAATAAAGTGTAATAAGAAAGAATAGTCAAGAATATTTCTAACTATTCTTCTTTAAATTTTCACTGGCAATATTCTTATAGGCTTTAATTAAGTCTGTTTTTGATATAACACCTACAAGCTTTCTGTCTCCATCAGGTTGAACAACCGGTAAGTTGGAAATGTGTCTTTCTTGCATCCTTTGAATTAAGGCGTGAATCGTTTCTTCCGGATAAGCTATATCTATATCTTTTGTGAAAACACTTTTCACACTTACATTTTTTCTTTCAAACTTATCTATCTTTCGGACATCATTAATTGTAATTATTCCGAGAAGTAGATTGTCTCCACCAACTACGGGTAGTGCAAAGTGCTGTTTGTCTAGCATTAACTCCTGAATGTGTTCTAAGTTGTCATCCAAAGCAGCGGTTCTTACTCTTGAGTTCATTACATCAGACACCTTAACTCCCTCCAGCACATGAAGGGCATTCGAATCATCATCGCCAATTGGTATCATTACATAGGCTTCTTCCCCGTGTTGTGAGATGTCTAAGCCTTGTCTTTCCTCTTCGTATGAGACTCTTAGGCCAGTAGTCTTTTTAAGGACCAAGAGAATAATTGAAGTAACTATAACTGAGTAGATTATGGTTACTAAAACCGCAATGATTTGTGACCACAGTAAAGAGGGATTCCCGAAAAATAAACCATTAGCCCCTCCACTGTTTATAGCTTTTTCTGCGAATAATCCAGTTGCTATTGCTCCCCAAATGCCTCCAATTCCATGGCAGGCTAATACATCTAAAGAATCATCAATATTGAATTTTCCTCTCAGGTTCATGGCCAAGAAGCAAAGAATTCCAGAGATAAACCCAATAAATAGAGCTGAAAAAGGGCTTACAAAACCGCAAGCCGGTGTTATGGCTACCAGTCCAGAAACTCCTCCAATTATTATTCCTGAAACGCTGGGTTTTGTTCTGTAGAATCTGCTGATTATTATCCAAGCAATTGATGCTGCTGCAGCCGAAATATTTGTTGTTACTGCAGCATGAACCGCTAGTGACTCGTCACCTAAAGCACTACCGGCGTTAAATCCAAACCAGCCAAACCATAACAGTGCACCACCTAAAATGGTGAAGGGTATGTTGTGTGGAGGCATCTTCTCTTCTCCGAAGCCGAGCCTCTTCCCTATTATTAGAGCTGAAACCAAAGCAGACGCTCCCGCAGTTATATGCACAACTGTTCCTCCAGCAAAGTCAATTGAGCCTATTTCTTTAAGCCAGCCTTTAGTACCCCAAACCCAGTGAGCCACAGGGTCGTAGACAAAGGTTGTCCATAAAAGAGTAAATAGAATAAAGGTCTCAAACTTTACTCTGTCTGCAAAAGAACCAATAATTATTGCCGGAGTAATTACCGCGAACATACACTGAAAAAGCATAAAAGCCATGTGAGGGATTGATTCAGCATAATTTGTGTTTGGTTCTAATCCAACGCCATTGAGCCCAAACCAATCTAAAGAGCCGATTATCCCGTCAATCCATGATTCTCCGAAGGATAAGGAATATCCAACTAACATCCACTGGATACTGATTAAAGCCAAAACAATCATTGATTGTCCCATCATGGCGAGGACATTCTTTTGACGAACCATTCCTCCATAGAAAAAACCGACAGCTGGTGTCATAAGCATAACTAATGCAATTGAAACCAAAATCCAAGTAGTGTCTCCAGAATTAATATTGTTCATGAATTGCGGTTCTATTTGAGAGGTACTAAGTATATTTTTAGGTAATTTTAATCTGTTTACTTTATTTGTTTTTCCAAATTTTTAATATTTAATTAATCGTTGAGGTGTCCTCCATTCGATTTCTGTATCTCCTGCTCAAGCTTTACGAATTTATTTCGATTTTGCATTCTTTGGTTTCTCAGAATTTATAGTCACCTGAACTTTAGCTATAATGTGTTCTACCTAATAAATATATTTAATTAGAAAGTAATTTTGTAATGAATACTCAAATTGCTACCAATAAACCATTAGCTTCTGTAGATCCAGAAATCTACTCAATTATAAAGGAAGAATTAAATAGACAGCAAACACACCTCGAACTCATAGCAAGTGAAAACACCGTAAGTATGGCAGTTCTTGAAGCACAAGGTTCGGTTTTAACAAATAAGTATGCTGAAGGGCTGCCAGGTAAAAGATATTATGGTGGATGTCAATTTGTTGATAAAGCAGAAAACCTAGCGATAAATAGAGCCAAAGAACTTTTTGGCGCTGAGCATGCTAATGTTCAACCTCATTCTGGTGCTCAAGCTAACTTTGCGGTTTTTCTATCTGTCCTCAATCCCGGAGATACTGTTTTGGGAATGTCTTTGGATCAAGGAGGGCATTTAACTCATGGTTCACCAGTTAATTTCTCTGGCAAGTGGTTCAATATCGTTAGCTATGGGGTAAATTCTGATGGTTGGCTCGATTACGAAGATTTGCTTGCTAAAGCCCAGCAACATAAGCCTAAGCTTATAATTGCTGGTGCTAGTGCTTATCCTAGAACTATCGACTTTGCAAAATTTGCAGAAGTGGCCAAAGAGGTTGGCGCTTATTTGTTGGTAGATATGGCACATATAGCCGGTTTAGTTGCCACTGGTAATCATCCCTCCCCTATTCCATATGCGGATTTTGTAACTACCACAACACATAAAACTCTCAGGGGGCCGAGAGGTGGCTTAATACTTTGCAAGCAAGAAAATGCAAAAATAATTGATTCATCAGTTTTCCCAGGAAGTCAAGGTGGTCCACTTATGCACGTAATTGCAGCTAAAGCAGTAGCTTTTAAAGAGGCTCTCTCTTCTGGGTTTGAAGAATATCAAAGGCAAATCGTTGTAAATTCTCAGGCTATGGCGAAATCTTTAACCTCTGAAGGAATTGATTTAGTGAGCGGTGGTACCGACAACCATTTAGTTCTTTTGAACTTAGTTGATCTTGATTTAACTGGTAAAGAAGCTGAAAATATTTTGGATTCAATAGGAGTGACAGCTAATAAGAATGCTATTCCTAATGATCCTCAAAAACCCTGGATAACTAGTGGTATTAGACTCGGTAGTCCAGCCTGCACAACTAGGGGTTTAAAGGAAAACGACTTTAGCCAACTTGGAAGTATTATTGCAAAAATCCTAAAACAACCTAAGGATCAAGCTCTTGTCACTGTTTTAAGGTCGGAGGTTGAATCTCTCTGCTCTAAATTCCCCGTTTATGAAAGTTTATAAAGATCTTTCAAATAAAGTTTCTCTGACCTTGTCTGTATTACTGTGACTTTGAACCCCAAACATTCTCGATGATTTTTTAGTTGTTGGGATTGATTGTTCTAATTGTTTAGTAAAGGGATTTATTGGAACTTTGTTAATATTCTTCTGCTTCTCTTTTCTGATCGGATCAAATAGTTTTTAATTGATTTTGTGCATTATATATTTAAATATTAAAATTACTTTGACAGTAAAATCTTAAGTGGAGCTCTTAGATAAATTTTCATCTTTTTTTCCAAACTTAGCTAATTCACAATTAGTTGCTTTTGTATTAGCTCTTGCTTCTTCTTTGTTTTTTACTCCTTTAATAAGGGAAAGAGCAATAACCTTCAATCTTTTAGATAAGCCAGGGGGCAGGCATGTCCATAAATCTCCGGTTCCAAGGCTTGGAGGTGTTGCGATTTATTTGAGCTTACTGATTACCTCACTCTTTTTTATTGCCCTTCATGGGAGGTATACACCGAGAGGATTTGAACACTTTGAGCTAGTTGGAATTTTAGCTGGCGGAACTTTGATTTTTTTGGTGGGACTGCTTGATGATATCTCTCCTCTTCCCGCTTTATATAAGCTGTTAGTTCAAATAATATCGGCGGTAGTAGCTTGGTTCTGTAATGTCAAAGTACTATATATTGTTAATCCATTGTTCTTTTTGAATTTATCGAGTTCAAGAGTTCTAGAATTAGATCCTTTAATTAGCTTTTTTGTAACTGTTGGCTGGCTTGTGCTCATTACTAATGCGTTGAATTTAATTGATGGTTTGGATGGTCTTGCTGGGGGTGTTGCGTTAGTAGTAGCTTTGTCTCTCTGGGCAATTCTCTTAGATCCAAAAATAATGCAGCCTGCAGGTGCTCTTTTGTCTGCGACCTTGGCTGGTGCAACTATGGGTTTCTTGAGATCCAATTACAATCCAGCTAGAATTTTTCTTGGTGATTCTGGTGCTTACTTCTTAGGCTTCACTCTCGGGGCTAATGCGGTTGCAAGTTTATCTGTAAACCCGAACACAGCTACTGTTGGGTCAGTTGTTGTGCTTGCTTTTAGCTTTCCTTTACTAGAAACTTTTTTCACAATTACCAGAAGGTTTTTGCAAAATAAGCCTGTTATGCAACCGGACGCTGAACATATTCACCATAAAATCTTAAAAACCGGTCTTTCAACTAAGGGAACGATGATGATTATCTATGCTTCATGTATATTGCTTGGTCTCATTGCTTGCACAATTAGTGGTTCACACAAACGCTATGCAATATTAGTGTTGATGACTTTGAGTCTTGGTTTTTTAAGTGGCTTTTGGAGAAGAGGTAGTGGGGATAAAAAAGCAGAGAACATAATTCCCTCAAAGACTAATTTAAAAGACAATCAAGAAAATACTATAAATGCGTAAGCACTTACGCATTCTGAATTCTCCTTAATGATCGACTGACTGGAAGATGAATTCAATGTTAAAGAATCTTTATAGGCCGAACTTTTCCACCGCTTTACTGAATTAGAAAGACTTTAGCTTGAACAAGACTCAAAATGGGTATGCAGAAGGCGAGAATTGGTCTAAAAATTTAGAAGAATTCTGTTAATAATTAAGCTAATATTAATTTGATTAACTTAATTTCATAGGTTAAGAAAAGGTTTAAGGATTTACATGTCAGCTACAAATATTACTAACGATATAAATTCACAAACAGAGCAGAAATTAAACAATAAAAAAGTTTCCGTTTTGCTTCTTGATGATGAGTTCGATGTATTCAAGAAGTTGAGCGAAGTATTTGAAGACCAAGAAGACTTTTCAGTTGTAGGCCAAGCTAGTTCATGCCGCATTGGGACAGTAATGATTCAGACATATCAGCCTGAGATAGTCGTGTTTAATTCAAATATGACGAGTATTTCCCCGGAAGAATCCCCAGGAATAATAAGAAAGATACTCGCACAGTCAGAAAAAACTAAAGTAGTAGCTATTGTTGGAAGTAACGATTCCGGCCAAATATTTAGAGTTATTAAGGCTGGTGCGGCCGGTTGCCTTTCTATTGAAGATTTAGGAAAAGATATTTCATTGATTCTGGAACAGGTCTTGGATGGCAATGTAGTTATTCCACCTAAAATTGCTACAAAATTTGTTGGTGTTCTTCAACAGTTCTATGGTCCTAAACCTGATGATCAACCTGCAGAAGTGATTATTAAGAGCTTAACAACCAGAGAAAAGCAGCTTCTTCTCCTCATGATGAAAGGTTATAGCTATGAACAAATTGCAGAAATATGTGCGATCACGGTTTCAACGGTGAAAACTCACTTTAACGCTATCTTTTGCAAAATGGGTGTTAAAAATAGGGTCCAAGCAATTGGGATAGCTCTAAGGCAAGATATACAATTGTTAGTAGAACCAGACTTATTGGCTGATCTGAAAGATTTATCGCCTGTAACGAACAAGATCAGTAGAGTTCCTGCTGCTGTCAATCAGGTTTTATGAAAAATTAAATTTTTACATGCTTTCTTTTGTGCAAATCACATATTAATGGCTTTCGCTATTAATATGTGATTTGTTTTTTAATTGTTAGCTTGTTGTTGAGGATTTGGAGGTGGTAAGAATTCTTCACCCTGTGTAATATCAAAAATACTTGCTAGTTTACCTCCGGTGAAAAAACCGTCCTCTGTGTAGACAACATCGAGTCTCAGTAACTTTCTATCGGAGCAAAGAACCACTATACCTTCTTTGAGTCCAGATGAAATTATTGTTCCAGGCTTTGTTTCGGGTGGTGTTTGCATTGACCCTATTGAAACTTGTAAAAGATGAAGTGGAACTCCTCTAAAGAAAGTTATTGCACCTCCGTAAACTGGATTAGAAGCTCTGCTAAGGGCTTTGATTTGAGCCGCGGTATGCTTAGTCCAGTCTATCGATAAACCAAAGAAGTCAGGCCTAGCTTGGTATCCAGCTTTAGAATCATCTTGATTATATAGCTTTAATTGATTTGGATCGCTGACTAAAATATTTGTTAAATAATCGCTAGATTTTTTAGCCGCTAGTGCTAATTTTTGAATATGTTGCCCGTAGGTGTCTTCTGGTAGAATCTGAATTTGTTCGATTGATGCAATAGGCCCAGTATCAAAATTTTCATCCATTTGGTGTACTGTAATACCTCCATATTCTTCTTGATTTAGAATTTGCCAAAATATGGGATCTGGTCCTCTATAAGATGGAAGCAAGCCTGTGTGCCAGTTGAAAAAACCGAACTTGGGTACTTTTAATAGTTTAGAAGGGATTTTATATGGAAAAGTTATTACATATACAACATCCGGTTTGCATTTCTTAAGCCAAGCTTCAAGAGATTTTTCAACGTTATTAGGATCTATGGTTGCAAAGGGAATACCTTTACTTTCAGCAATAAGTTGAACTCTGAAAGTTGTTTCATGCATTATTTGTGGAGTGGCTAAGCCAACAAGAAGATTATTGCTCATTAGTGATTCGATAGAAGAAAATGCTAATGAGTGATTACAAAGAACTGCTATTTTCATAATGGGTTAAAGATTCTCACTTTTTGTTTTTACTTGCTGGATTGAAATAGTCACCAACACTTTTTAATTGTCAACTGATTCTCAACAAAATTCAAAGGCCAAAATTCAAAGGTTTTAATAATAACAGATGACTTGAGTCTAAATTGTGTATCAAGACTAACTCTTTTCTCTTAAATACAATGAATTGGTCTTAATGCGAAACTTTCCTTGATTAATAGGGTATATCCTTGGTATATAGTTTTTGAATTTAGTTGATGCAATCTGGAGAAGAATATTGGGACTTATTCTTTGATGAGGTAGAAACGCACCTAGAATCTCTCAATCATCAGATAACTAATTTAGAGAGTTCTCCAAATGACGTTGATATTGTTCACGAAATATTTCGAATTGTACATACCATTAAAGGCATGGCTGCAACAATTGGTTTTCAGTCAATTGCGAAGCTTTGCCATAAAATGGAAGAGCTGTTTGACTTCTATAGGAAAAATCCGAGAAGTGTTGAAAATTCAACAATAGAAATTGAAATCAAAGCTCTAGATAGCTTATATAAAGTTGTTGAATCAATTTCTGAGAATGGTGAAGAATTATCGTCTTGTAATAAGATTTCCGAAACTCTTTGTAATGAATTAATTGAAGAATTAAATAAGTTGCAAGTATCAGGAGTGAATCTATCTGTTACTGAAGACAAAAATTTAAACTCTATAATCAAACAAAAACCAATTCCAAAAGCTAATCAATTTAAAGTAAAAGTTAAGTTTGATGAAGATTGCCAAATGCCTTCAGTTAGAGCCTTCATGGCAACTGAAGTGATTGAAAAAAATGGAAATTTAATAAGTAGTGTTCCTGACAAAGATCAATTTAATGATGTTGAGATTATTTCTGAGGGACTTACAGCATCAATACTTGCAAGTCAGCCTATTGAGAATATTAAAGAGAATATTCTGAAAATATCCGATGTAATAAAGGTTGAGATTGAGGCAATTGCAGAAGAGAAAGATAAGCAATATACAAGTAATGTTACAAGAAGCCTTGAGGAAAATAATTCCTTAAAAAAGAGCTCTCCTCTAGAGGGAATTAATCCTTTGAGTCTAGATCATAAGATGATAATTGAGAGACTCAATGAAAAAGAACAAGAAGAACTTTTCAATGGAACTTTAAAGGCTTACCACATAGATTTGCTCCTGGCGGAAGATATAAATAATCCAGAAGAACAGCTTATAAATTTAGTCAATAATTTTAATGATTATATTGGCCACGTAATTCACTCCATACCAAGCTTAGAAGATCTAGAAGTCTTAAAGCTAAAAAGGCCACCTACACAAACAATTTCTTCGATTATCAATTCAGAATCCGAATTAGCAGACCATAACGAAGAGAAACAAAGAAGAAAAATGCAGTTCATTTTATTAATAAATGGAACTCATAAAAATGTTTTAGATTTTCTTTCTGACGCTTGTGAGATCAATAAAGTTGAAGTTAAAGAAATAAAAGTATCATCCCCAGATAAAAAGACAGTTGAAAACAACACAGAAAACCTTCAAAAACATGAAGTGAATGAGGCTGTTCATATTGCTCAACCAAAGGCTAAACATAGTGATATTAAAACGACTTTTGTAAGAGTCAATTTGGGAACATTGGAATCTTTGATGAATGCTGTTGGGGAACTGGTAATAAACCATAATAAGATCAAGCTCTCTATGGGAGACAGCCCATCGTCTGAAATATTGTCAACGACTCAATATTTGAATCAAGTTACAACCAAAATTCAACAACTGGTAATGAGTATTCGTATGGTGCCTGTTAACCAAGTATTCAGTAGGTTTCCAAGATTCATCAGAGATATTTCAAGAGAACTCAAAAAAGATGTTCATTTGGTTCAGGAAGGTGAAAATACCGAAGTTGATCGCATTATCGTAGATGAATTAAACGAAATATTTATACACTTAGTTAGAAATGCAATTGATCACGGTATAGAGACTGCTGATGAAAGAGAAAAATATGATAAGCCTAAGTCTGGTTTGATTAAGATGCAGGCATATTCTCATGGAAACAATGTCTTTGTGACTATTAGTGATGATGGAAAAGGGATTAATCCTGATGAATTGAAGAGAAAAGCTATTCAAAAGAAGATTATTACGATCGAACAGGCAGAGGCATTATCAAAGGATGAAATATTGAATTTAATATTTGCCACTGGTCTCAGTACGGCTGAACATGTTAGCGATCTCTCAGGGCGAGGAGTGGGAATGGACATTGTTAAAAGCAAAGTTTCATCCCTGGGAGGCCGAATATCGATAAATTCGATCTTGGGTGAAGGAACGTCTATTAGATTGTCAATTCCTTCAACAATTTCTATCATTCAAGCGCTCTTGATTAATAACAAGAGTGGTCTTTATGCAATTCCGTTGTCGGAAATTAAAGAAATAGTGAGTATTAATATTCGACAGGACCTTCATCAAATTGGTTCTTGTAGCATTATTGTTTTACACGATCAAGTTATTCCCCTCGTGAATTTGGAAAAATATCTTCAGGCTTCCTCTCCTGAAAACTTTATAGAGGACCTTCCTCCTGAGAGTTTGGTGGTAGTTGTAGCTTGTGAAGGGAACCAGTATGGATTAATCGTAGATTCTTTGGTTGGACAGCAAGAGATTGTTATTAAAACTATTTCTAATAGAGCAAACCCCGAAGGACTGATTAACGGAGCTACAGTTTTTGGTGATGGTCGAGTAGCTATGATCCTTAATGTCGAGAAAATAATCAAACTGTATCTGAATGATAACCCTATTGAAGAAATCCCAGAGGGATTTCTTCTTGAAGATCAAGGAAATGACTTTGATGAGAGAATACCCTTATTGGGCAAGTAATTAATAGGTTCATTCAACCTTCAGAACTTTGAATTTGTTTTTATGGCTGAATCTTTAATATCTAGCAACCAATACATTATTTTTACCCTTGTTAAAGAGACCATGGGTATACCAATTGATTTGGTCAGAGAAGTTATAAGCTTAAACTCTCATACTTTGTACCAAATACCTGGTTCTCCAGATTTTTTCAAAGGAGTAATTAATTTGAGGGGGCAGGTAATACCAATTCTGGATGCACGAAGTAAGCTGAACTTTGGTTTAAATTCTCCTCCTCCAGAAAACCCAAAATCAATAATTGTTCAATGTGATAAAGAGCATTTTGGTCTTGTTGTTGATGATGTAGAGGAGGTCGCCACGATAGAAGATAGTTCAATAGAAGATGCTCCTGGACATTTGGCTGTAACGCATAAAGACAGAAAGATTGGACGAATTTCTGGGAAAGATAACGATAAAGATCGCTTTGTCTTTCTTTTGTCCAAAGAGTTCCTTTTTGATGACAACAACTCAAAAGGTTCTCTCATACCGAGTCAGTTTAGAAAGATGCTGAACGAGGTATCTAATAAGAAGACCGATTAACTAATATGCTTTAGGAGACCCTATTAATGAGTCGTAAACAGCCAACAGTTCTAATAGTAGACGATGCTCTTTTTATGAGAACCGTCTTAAAAGACATTCTAGCCAAAAATGGTTACGATGTTGTTGCCGAAGCTACCAATGGCTATGAAGCTATTGAGAAGTTCGAAGAGCTTAAACCGGATATTACAACAATGGATATTACAATGCCTGAGTTGGATGGTATCGAAGCTTTAAAAAAGATTATTGAAATCGATAGCAAGGCTCGAGTCATTATGTGTTCTGCTATGGGACAGCAGGGAATTGTTGTTGAAGCTATCAAACATGGTGCCTGCGATTTTATTATCAAGCCTTTTCAGCCTAGTAGAGTACTGGAAGCTTTGGAAAAAGCTGTGCAGGTGGGTGCCGAAGGTTAGTTGAAAATTAAGCATAATAGTTATTTGGAATAAACAAAATACCTTTGGAGATGGCAGTTACTTCCAAAGGTATTTTGCTTGTTGAATTAACTTGAAATTTATTTTTGGCTTTGTAAGTTTAAATTTTGTTATTAAACTTAATACGCTTGTTATTTTGATGAAGTACTACAATGTTGCGGGTATATGGCCTTGTAGATTCATCGATTGAAAGATACTTTTCAGAGGGTTACTTATTATTTTATGTTCAGTAATCTGTCGGATCAAAGCGGAGAAAACTGAACAAAAAGAGGAACAGTTTTTTTTTACTCTAATACCCTCGTTGGATGCGAGAAGTCATTACCAATTTTGGAAAAATTAATTGCTACAAATGCTTATGTTTTGCAATAATTATGTAAAATACAACGCTCGTTTATATAGGACTAATAACTTGGTAACTAAAAACGTAAAATCTTCAAAAAATTCCTCAAACTTGCAAAAAAATGAAGTTCTTACTGTTGCGGAATATGCAAAAGCTTTTGATCTTCCTGAACATTCGGTTCGCAGTAAGTTGAAAAGTGGTGAGCTTGAATTGACCCATTTAGAACGCAATGGTAAAAAAGTGCAAGCTGTTCTTTTGAAGTCTCAAGGAGAGAAAAAGAATAATAATAGTAAAGTAAAAGCGCCTAAACTTTTGCAAGTAGAGTCATTGAAAACAATAGACTATAAAGAGCTTGTAGAAGATAAAGACCAAGAAATTAAGAATTTAAATAAAGAACTCAATAAAGCAGAGGATAAGATAAATAAACTTGAGAGAGAAGTTGAAAGGCTTAAAGAGATAATAAAAGGTAAAAGCGAGTTGGTAGCTTCCCATGAGTCTTTACTCAGATCTCGCGAAGAAAAGCTTCAGGCTCTTGAGAAACTTCATTCTGAGAAACAAACAACCGTTAAAAATGCAACCGTTCAGCCAAAAGAAAATAAAAAACCTGGCTTTTTAGCTGGTTTGTTTGGAGGCAATAAAAACAAATAGTCTATTGGTGTCAAGTTTAGTTACTAGGAGTTCCATAAGAATAAATAAGCTTATGGAACTCTTTTCATTTACAAAAGCTATTAGACGACTCTATTTATAAACTTTAAAGTAGGTAAAATTATTACAGCATAAAATTTTGAGCTGATGAGTAAAAAACATAGACTCTCTCATAAACTCAGAGAGACAAAAGAAACTAGAATAGAAATTAAGTTGAATCTTGATGAGTATACGGGAACCAAAATAGTTACAGAATCCCCTTTCTTTAGCCATATGCTTGAACAATTCAGCAAGCATGGGCTATTTGGGTTAGAGATTTCTGCTGAAGGTGATTATGAAATTGATGACCATCATGTTATAGAAGATGCTGGTATAGTTCTTGGGCAAGCTTTCTGCGAAGCTCTGGGAGAAAGAAAGCAGTTAACAAGATATGGGTCCGCTCGAGTGCCGATGGATGAAACATTAATTGAGGCTGATGTGGATTTGACTACCAGGCCTTTTTTGGTTTATGAGGTTAATCCTGGACGTGAATGGATTGGTCAATTTGATACCTGTTTACCTTTAGAATTTTGGCGGGCTTTTGTGAATAACTGTGGATTGAATCTTCATATTTCACAGATCCGAGGGGGAAATGCTCATCATATTATAGAAGGGAGCTTTAAAGCGGTGACTTTAGCTTTAAGAAAAGCTTGCTCTATTGATCCTAAGCAGCCTAGTGGTTCAACTAATTCAACCAAAGGTATTCTTTGATTAACGTTAATTCTAAAAAGCAGTGAAATATTGAATGAACACTTCGAACAATTTGTTGGAAAAGCAAACGGATTACTATGACTCACTTCACTCATTGGCACATAGGTTAATAATTTATGGATTGTTGTATCCTTTTTATTACCTTCGCTACAGAACTAAGATCGTTGGACAAGAGAATGTGCCGAAAGAAGGACCATACGTAATTGCCTGTAATCACTTTTCATACAGTGATCCAACTATAATTTCTATGGTAACCCGACAGCCGGTTGCCTATATTGCAAAGCAAGAATTGTTTGAAGGACAGAAGAAATGGTTTTCTGGTTTAATTACTTTTTTGGGTGCAATTTCTATCAATCGTGAAAAGCCTGGGCCGAGTAGCTTAAAAACTGTCAAAAAGGCTCTCAAAGCTCAATGGCCAATTGGGATTTTCATTGAAGGTACTAGAAATCAATCTAGAACTGAGATAACAAGGCTTGAGCTGGGGGCTGCTTTTATCGCAAAGATGGGTGGAGGCCTGCCCGTTTTGCCAATTGGAATTCAGGGAGGTCAAAAAGTTGGTGATAAATTAGAAATTGCAATTGGTAAAACAATTGAATTTGACTCTAAGCTATCTTTAGAGGATCAAACCATAGTCTATGGCAAGGCCGTTGCAGAGCTGGCCAATCTAGAAATGAATGTCAAGCAAATCTGATACTGTGATTTGAAATAAATTCTGAGAGTCCTATCTCCAGGAAGCACAAGAGTTACAAGGTAACATCGGTGCACAACCCACTGGCGGGCTTGCATGAACCTGTCCACCATAAGGTCTGCTTGGCGGTGGATAAATAATTGCCGATCTCCATCCTTTTTGACAGGCTCCATTTGTACATCCTCTCATTGGGTAAATTGGCCTCTCTCTGTAGTTAGATGGTCCCCATGGGGCAATACACATATTGCCTCCGCAATTACCACCGCAACCAGCAATTGATGGTAGAACGGAAGATACAATACTTATGATTAAGACCGCAAAAAGACTACATAGAATTAATATTGGTAACTTTTTGATCATTTTTTTCTCCTCTGATATTTTTTTACCTTTTCATTGCCATTAGCAGAATAAAAATGATTCCTTCGATGTAGATTGAGAGAGGATTTACCCTGAAACTATAGGGTTTGTTGAATGGATCTTCAAAACAATGCGCCGCATCTTGCGTAAATACAACTTGGGCTTGAAGGTGAATTAAGGTTATCTCAACAATAATTTATTTCAAGGAAAGCCACGATAAAAATCATTGCGGTGACCAAAAGCTAAAATTCGAACACAGTTGTCTATTAATTCAAAACCTAGACGATAATCTCTTATTCTTACTCTGTAAAAATGTCCGTTTACCTTAAGGGCTTTGACGTTTGGAATCTTGCTAAGCGATTCAGTTTCCTCAATTTGTATAAAGATATCCTCGATTCTTTTCCATAATTTTTTATCTTTATATTTCCTTATATCTTTTACAAAAGAGTTTTCTATTTGTAGTTTCACGCAGATCTCAATTCATCTCTAAAGCTTTGAGCTTGTTCATCTGAAAGTATAGTTGCGTTTTGAGAGCGTTCTTCTAATACTTTAAGCAAAGCAGCATCTTCTATCTCTTCTCTTAAACCTTTCAGAAAAGTTTCTTGCCCTTCGCTGCTTAAAGAATGAAAAGCCATTAGTAAAACCTGAACCTGAATATTATTGTTTGAAATTTGTGATGATGTATCCATATTTATAGTTTACTCATTCTTATGAATTTCCAACAGGGGAATCTTTTGTTGTAATGAATCGCGTTAATAGGCTTATTGTTTAATAATGCAATAGTCGTATTACTTTGTGGATTGTTGAAGAAGAGAGGAGTGAGGGAAGGAAAGATTTCTGTTCTAATTGCTTTATTTCAATACTTTTCCCAAAATGTCTTTTAGGGCTTCACCATTTTCAGAAGATTGGACAAAAGAAATGATGATTGGAATGAACTGGCTAATGAGGCTGGAATCCAATTTGAGAGACTGAAAACCACTAATAAGACTAGCTAAGTTCCCCACATTTCCTGTGTTTCCACCTAGGGAAGAAGCAATGCCACCGAGAGCGGCCATAAGATTGTTGGATTCTGGTGCTTTTGAGATTAATTCATTGGTTCCAGGAATGACGGCGGCAATCTGTTCAAAATCCGAGTTCTCTAGCTTATCTTTTGCTAGCTTGAGTATTAATCCTAATCCACCCTTTGCTTGTTCTTAAGAGATTCCAAGTTGCTTGGTTAAAGTTGAAATTAATTCCATTGAATTTTGCTCTAGTTAATGAATTTCATCTTAATCTTAATTCTTTTCATTCAGCCTTGGATATGTACTACACAACTCGTTATTAATTTGTGTTATTTGAAAATATTACGAGCAATTGAAAACACATTAAAAGCTATTGCTAATCAGGGGAATCTACAGAAAGATTTTTAATTCAGTTCTTGGATGATTTTGATTAAATACTGTGATTTGTTATCCAATTGGCGATTAATTCATTTATTTCATTGGCTTCAGGCAATATGAATAAGTCATGCATTTTGCTGGGGTAGACTTTTAGAGTTTTATTTCTCGAATTGCAAAAATTGAAAAACAATTTGCTAGCTCCGCTAATGCAGACAGGATCCTCTTCAGAAAGTATCATGAGTATCGGTACATCCTTCAGCTTTGTGATTGAGAACCAAGCTTCATTAGTCATATTTAAGATTTCAAGAAGTAATTTTGGTTTTACTTCGGTGGTTAGCATATCAATCTTGTGTTTTCCTTGCTTAACGCTCTCATAAACTTCGGAAGGAAAAGGGAAAGAAGTTTTTTCTGGCGTATTTTGAAGTGCTTTAATAATTGTTGGGAGAACAAAATTAGTAATATGCCAGCTTTGGGGATTTGCCATCAAACCTGGAACTACAAGTATTATTCCTTTCGGTTTTGGCTCAAGGTTTGCAAAGCTTGCTAATGAAACAACTCCTCCAAGGCTATGGCCAAGAAGGAAAGTGTCTTTGGGCGAGATTTCGCTAGCTTGAGCCCAAGTCCTAGATAAAGCTTCGGTCCATGATTTGTAAGATGAGAGACATCCTCTCTCTCCGGATCTACCAAAGCCTGGTAAATCGAATGTGGTGGATGCAATTTGTCTATCTGCTAAAATATCTGTCAATTCATCAAACCAACCGGAATATGTTCCTATTCCATGGACGGCAACTATTTGAGACTTTTGGGAACTTATTGTGGAAAAATTATTCTCTACATATACAGTCTCTTCCAGAGAAGTTGTCAAATAAGTACTATCCTTTTTTGATGGGTTCATGGATGATTAGCTCCGTTAATAAACTAAAAAATATAGATCGAATAGACTCCTAACTTATCCAATCATAAATTATGTCAGAATACCAAATTGATCCATACAAATTGAACGATGTGCTTCAACAAATATTAGATAAAGTTGAAGAAATGCAAGATAAATCCGGAGGAGCAAGTCCTGAATTTCAAGTATTAATGAACAACTACTTGACAAAAGCAAATGAAGCTGAGCGTAATCAAGCCAGATTTGAAGAAGCTTTAGAAAGATTGGATCTCTCAGAACAAGATGCAAAAAAATTAAAAGCAGAAACAGAGGAATTGAAAGAAAGAATCCGTTCTTATGAAAAAGATTTTGATACTTTAAAAATGGATCATGAAAAGGAAATAAGCGCTTTAAGAGAGGAACTATCGAGAGTTATACAGGCTAATAAAAATATTGAGTCAGAGGTGGCTACAAAATATACAAAAGAAATTAGTGCTTTCAAGTCAGAAGCTGAGAGGCAGATTAAACAGTTGCAACTAGACTCAAATGAGTTAGCGCAAGCTAAATTGAAGCTAGAAGAAAAGTTGGGAAGAAAAACTCAAGAGGCTGAAGTTGCCGAAAGAGAACTTACCGATTTGAAAGTTAAATTGGCTGATGAACAAGCTAAAATAAGAGAAGAAATTATTGATGCGACAAAGAGATCAGTTCAAATAGAGCAAGATTCTCAGAAAGAAAAAGAATTGATGCTTAAGAAAATTAAAGAACTGGAAAATGATATTGAAGAATTGAATAGCAATTTAACTCTCAAAGAAAGAGAACTACAGTACAAAGATGCTCTATTAAATCAAGCTATTAAACAACCAGTTACAAAACCTTCGGAATTACCTTCTCACTTGAATATAAATAGAACCTCCAACTTATTCGATCAAGAAATTCAGACTTCAGCATCATTAGATTCTCAACCTAGTGAAATTACTCAACCAGTTGTTGAAGATAATGAGCCTGCAACTTTAGCTGCTGCTGGTGCTGTCAGCTCAAACGCTACTTTACCATCAGAAGATAAAAGTATTGGTGGTATTTGGTCTAAATTGAGATCCAGTTAAAAAGAAATCTAAACTTTTAAATACACAAAAGGGCTTTAATCTACTTGATGATTAAGGTCCTTTTTATGTGAAGTATTGTGTTAGGTAAATCGATTAATTATTGATGTAGTTGAATGACCATCGTGAAAATTGACAAAGACAACTTCAACATTGAGTTTCTTTAAGGTCATATATTCTGGGAGGTCTTCTTCTTTGTAGTCTCCGCCTTTTACATAAATGCTTGGTTGAATTTTTTCTATTAACTCATCAGCGGTTTCTTCTTCAAAAATCCAGGTATAGTCAACGCAACTCAAAGCTTTTAATATCTCGGCTCTATCAATATCTTTATTAATCGGCCTCGATTCACCCTTTAGCTTTTGTACAGATTGATCGGAATTAACTCCAACAATGAGGATATCTCCGAGCTTCCTAGCTTCTTGAAGATAACGAACGTGTCCAACATGAAGAATGTCAAAGCATCCATTGGTAAGAACAATTTTCTTATTTTGTTCTTTGAACGAAGATAGGGGAATTTTATCCAAGGTTATTCTAATTTAAATGTTGTAGCTTTAATTAATAACTTGAGACATTCTGTTTATCAAGGTTGCCCGAATATATAAATTCTAAACTTCTATTGTTGATTTGTTAGCCCTCTCTTCATAGGCAGCTCAAGATATATAGCGAATACAGGCGTCTCTTCAGGACCTTGAAGCTCTGCTATTGGTAATCCTCCTAGTGGCAAAGTCCTTCTTTCAAGAGTATTCGGAGTATAACGCGAATTATATTCTATGCTAAACATTCTAAAGAGTTCAATTCCAGAATATGGTTTATTATCTTCTTTTAGCAAACTAGAGAATGGAATTTCTCTTGCTGAACTCGATCTTGAGTTTGGGAAAACAGTTATTTGCTTCCTTATCCTATCTAACTCAATGCGAGTTAAATCACCGCTGTCAAAGTCAGGTTGAATGAGTTTTTGTAGAGTTTGGCAAACCTTTAGATATCGATCAGTTTGTTCCTTAGTTGGGTTTAGCGTACCTATGAGTGCAATATGTGGCAGGTATTCTCTACCAAGCTTTCTGATTGATTTATAAGAATCATTGTCTTCTTCTACATTTAGACTTACAAATGATCCAATTTCAGGTTTGGACGATTTGGTTATGTTGCAATACAGCTGTGGAGGCATTGGAGGTATTGTCAATCTTATAGAAACTTTGTCTGTGTTCTGATTAACCTCATCCCACCAGCGAGAAGGTGATATCTCTCTTTTCATATAGTTTCTCATATTATCGAATCCCATCAAAAGTCCAGTAACCCTCGACATTGAATATTGTTGATGCTCAGGAGTTAATAACTCATTAAAGTTTAATTTTGTCTCCACTTCTGTACCTGGGTTAGAAGTTATTGTTTTTGTCTTATTGTCGATAAGGAAGTGTATAGTCTTTTCTCTTTTTTCTAGCTGGTTTTTTGGAATTTTAAAAAGGCTCTTCAGTTTTTCACATGCCTGTAAAGTGTTACCGCTACCATCAGGATCTCCTTTGAGACCAATAATGCTTGTGTCTAGAATATACCCGGGTGGAAATACAGGTTTTGCTAGCGGATATTTCTTATTATCTTGTCTAGTAAGGAATAAACGTGTAGCCTTTCCCATAGGACCTTTAATCACATCACAATGGAATTCTGGTTTGGGAATATTTTGAGGGAGTTTTGGTGTGCTTATGTTTTTTGCTTTCGAACAAGAGACAATACTGCCGCAAGCAATAGCCAACGGTATATGTAATAAATGTTTTATTTTCACAATATCAACAATCCACTCGACTTCAATTCGCCAAGTGTAATACGAGTCTTATGGGTTGTCGTCAAACTTTAAAGAAGTCTTAAGTAGTTTATCTTGTATTAATAACTACTTGAAACCAAGGAGTATTCTCATCTATGGTTTTATATTCTTTAGGAAAATTAAAAGTTCTGTTTGCATCATTATTGTTGAATGTATTTTCTGGGTTTTGCAAAAAAGCGTCGCGTAAAGTTTCCATGGGTTTATCCCTTTTAGGATTATTTTTATCGAATAACAGATTGAACGCAATAGTAATATTGTTTCCGATGATTATTCTTTTCTTGTTTTTTTCTACTTTAATAACTATTTGTCCCGTTTCTGGATTGGGTGTTATATAGTTTATAAGCTTCATGCAAGGCAGGGATAGACTCTCAGTAGACATTATGAATTTTGAATTTATAATCAAGTGTTCTTTATGCTGATCAATTTGTTCAGTATTATACTGATTTAGAGAGTTATGTTGAATACATAGAGCTTCATTTGCTTTTGCTACTTGGGGATAAGTAAGTGATGAAATAACTGTAAGACCAATAATATTGGGTGCAACTCTTCTGCCAAAAAATTGCCTTGTACTTGGAACTTTCACTATGTATAAAATAAATTCAAAAACAATTCGCGTATTAAGGTATCACACGTTAAAAGTTAATACAAGTCAAATTAACCAAATCTTCCAGTAATATAACCTTCGGTTCTTTGGTCTTGCGGATTGCTGAATAACTCGATGGTTGGTTTACATTCTACGAGTTCACCGGCTTTGTTTTTTTCATTAACCCAAAACAAAGCTGTTTTGTCCGAAATACGGCTAGCTTGTTGCATATTATGAGTAACAATAACGATTGTTAAATATTTTTTTAATTCAATTAACAAATCTTCTATTTTTACGGTGGCAATTGGATCCAAGGCGGAACACGGCTCATCTAATAATAAAATCTCCGGGCCCACTGCTAAAGCTCTAGCTATACATAACCTTTGTTGTTGCCCTCCGGATAAATCCTGTCCGGAAGAAGTGTGTAATTTGTTTTTAACTTCATCCCATAGGGCTGCAAAAGTTAAACTCTGTTCAACAATGTCGTCTAGTTCTTTTTTGCCTTTCACTCCAAAAAGCTTAGGACCGTAAGTGATATTGTCATAAATAGTCATTGGAAAAGGATTGGGCTTTTGAAAAACCATTCCAACTTTTCTTCTTAGAGCAATAACGTCAATATTTGAATCGTAAATATTTTGTGCTTTTTCATCAGAATTGAAGTGAATATTGACCTCTCCCGACACTTTTGTATTTGGAATCGTGTCATTCATCCGATTTAAAGATCTTAATACCGTTGATTTCCCGCAGCCGGAAGGGCCAATAAATGCTGTAATTTCTTTTTCTGGTATTTCTATGTCAACACCACCTACTGCTAGATGATGTCCGTATGAACAACTTAACTTTCTTACAGTTATTTTGTTTTTTGTTTTTGTCTGCATAAAAAAGTAATAAGCATATACTCTATCGAACTTATCTTCTTAAAGTCTAGAGAAATAAAACATTATACATATTAACTAGCTAGCAAAAGTTAATCTTGAAATTAACACATCTTTGTTTTGCATCTCAAAGTTCAAACTAAGTCTATCAAATCTTTTATCGATGGAAGGAAAGTAGAAGCTTTGAAGTGGATTTTGCGATATTGAGTATTAGCGAGTTTGTTATTGCTTAAATGAGTATCACTTTGGTGAGTTTCTTGGAAATAAAGGGAAAAAACTATATGCAGGTTTTTTAAAAAATTACATTAAAGCAATAAAAGCTCAAACTCATTAGAAAATATGGCTAAAAGCTATACACAAGATCACGAAGTAACTGGAATTAAGCTTCCAGTAATTTTAGTCTTAGGTAACAATTTTTTCAATAAAAAGAATATTCAAGAAAATGATCACATCGAGGATTATGAGATCGTGAATCTTAAGTATTTGCCTACTTTTAATCAAATTGAGAGTTTGTTTCCCGATTTAATAATTCTCAATCTACAGGGCCAAAAGGATTCTTTTTACTCTGATTATCTAAAACTTTGTAATGATATTAGAGACTTCCAAGGTTCTAATATTCCTATTGTTTGTGTTTGTTCTGAAAATACAAAACGGAGCTTTAAAGAGGGTTTATTTGATAGGACCTGGAACACAACAATTGATTCTCAGTTTGCCTTTGAAGAAATAAATGAATTAATTGCTTATGGAAAAAGCCAAAGAGAACTTTGGGATACTCTCTCAGAATTAGAAGATTTTAGAAAAGCAGTTTATAAGCAATTCGAACAAGCGAGTATCTTTCAAGGAGCCTTGTTTAATCAGGCTCTTGCAAAAACAAACTTAAAAGCTTCATATCATTATTTTTTTAGAAAAGAAATTGGAGGTGATTTCTTCAGAACCTTCGATTTATCACCCAGTCATGTCGGAATTTTAATTGGAGACGTGAGAGGAGATGGAGCCGCTGCTGCTCTTTTAATGGGGTTTGTTTTGGGTGAACTTTTCTCCATTAGCTCAGCTTCGGATAGAATTCTTTGGTCACCTTCAGAATTGTTATCCAGGCTTTCTGAGTCGATCTATTCGCACAACAAAATGTCTGAGATGTGTGCAACTGCTTGGTATGGGGTTCTGGATTTGACTAACGGGACAATAAATTATGCTAGAGCAGGGCACCCGTTGCCTTTATACTCTGAAGAAAAGTCGGACTTTGTTCACTCTATTGAAGGTGGCTCAGGGTTTCCTTTAGGCATTTTCCCTGGTATGACTTTTAGAGATCATGAATTGCAACTGCCTAGTAGGTCTTACTTGCTTTTTTATACTGATGGCTTAACAAACCAAAAAGATAAAAATAATTACCAAATGGGGACTACTTGGTTGAATGAATGTTTTGGAAGTTTGTGTGCAGATGAAAAGCCAGTTACTGACTTCCCGGCAATTATTGATAGTACTTTTACCGACTCAATAAGAGGGGTTGAGGTGAATGATGATCGCTTGATTTTGGCATGTAAATTACCCTCTGCAAACCAAAGCTATTTGAAAGTTATCAATCAAGAGCTTGGAAATGAAACCAATAAACTCAATAAAATTAAAGTTGATTCTCTTCAGCTAACAATCGATCAAATGATATCTTCCCTAGGGGATATAGCCGAAGATGAAAAAATTGAAATTGAACTTGCTTTAAAGGAGTTATTTTTTAAAGCTAATACTCAAATTCAAAGAACAAGATTATTAGCAGCAACAACCGAAGAGAAAGATTGTCAGGCTGAAGGCTTTTTGATTACTTGGTGGGTTCACGATAATCATATGGATATTTCAGTAAAACTCGATGAGCACTCTATTCCTTGGTGCTTTCTGCCATATCCTTCAAGTCACGAAGCTAACAATCATGAAGTTACAGCTTCTCTAATGTTTTTCTTTGATGACGTTCAGGTAAACGGAGATGGAATGGAAATGTCAATGAGAAAATTCTTTACTAGGCTTATAGAACCGAATCTTGATTGAGTTCTTTTTTGAGGGCAACTCCCTGTCGGGAAATCATAAAATTTGTAATAACAAACCTGTTGGCATGATATCGCAACATCAAAAGTTAAATGCAACCGTTAGTAGAAAAATGAAAAAGAGTTAAGGAGAAGAGGGTGCTCAAATTGGTTTATTTGAAGTGTTAAAAAACAAAAGCCAAAATGAGCTTCAAACACTTTACG
>JASJDU010000064.1 GCA_030065015.1 Candidatus Caenarcanales bacterium
ATAGAAACTTTCAATTGAGTATTGTTTATATTCTGCTGAATATTTCTTTTTCATCGGACTTTCCTTCCTGAGTATTTACGATAATCGCAATCTCTCTTTCTTTCTGTCCGTTAAACTGGATCAACTCCATTGAATTTGCGCGATTTCATCTCTTTCAAATCTACTTAGTCTTTTATATTTTGTCTTTTATATTTTTGCGTTCCAGGTTCCTTTGTCTCTGTATTGACTCTGTTGCATTAGTTACCTGACTTTGCAAATTTTGATGCTGCGTCTGATTTTGCGGACGTAAATTGATTAAGCGTATTGACAGTGTGTGTTTCTCTATGTAAGATACTACATAAACCTTTAATAAGTTTTTAATAAGCTAAATAATTACAAAACATTATGGAAATACCATCTTCTATATTATTTCGGTCTGCCACTCTAACAAGTCTAAAAAAGCCAGTAAAAGTATTACCCAAGAAAGAAGTCCCTGATGGAATACCTCCGCATAATTGCTCGGTTGGTGCTCAAAGCCTGAACACTTCACATTTACTTAAGTTGAATAGAGTACTTCCAGAGACGAGACGAACAAGAATTCTTTCTGCGAGGCCTAATCATGAATTAACTGAATCGCCTTTTTCATCCTTTGTTGCTGATAGAAATCTACCCAATACACATGATTTTGCGAAAAGAGTAGTATCAATATATTCCAAGAGGCTCAAAAATCCAGAAACAATTGCGCATCCTCTTGTTAGAAAATTTCTTGAAATGTATAAGAGTGAAGGTGGCAAGTTAGAAATACCTGTACATCTATTATCTGCACTATCACCAAATGCATGTTTTGAGCATCGAAATCAAGAGATATTTGTTCATGTGGGGCTTTTTGAGGATACTTTAAAGGACTACGGTGAAAGTCGCAACGCAGATCTGCTTATGTCTGAAATTCCATGGACATTGGCTCACGAGATTGGTCACTCAATCGTAAAGCAAGTCCTAGGACTTGATGGTAGTAGAAAGCTACACAATATTTCTATGGAAGATCTATGTGATTTGATAGGACTTGTTCTTGCTCATGAGTCTGGGTTTGATATTAGACATGTTGGCTTTAGTCGTTATATTGAAGATGAAGATAAAGAAGGAAGAGGTGTTCCTTACATTGATACTCACCCCGGTCATATAGAAAGAAATGAACGCTTAAAGCGTTTAGAACAGACAGCAATATATACACAAATTCAAACTTCAAACTCTCTGGCAAGTTCTGGAACTGAGATTGCAGGCTCAATATATTCTGAATTAAATGAAGAGCATAAATATAGTTTTGAAAAAAGACCTCATGATCGGAGAACAGCAGATGAACAGAGAAGAATAGAAGTTGTAATATCAGATGCTTCAGGGCTCGTGGAAAAAATTGAAGATAAACTCAATGAAATTTCTGAATATGATGTTCAGCAAAAAGATTATGAATCATGGGAGTTAAGCGAAACTAAAGAACTTTTAAGTAGCACAATTCAATTTCAGAAACATAAAGAAAGCCTAATTGAGCTGATTACCAGTATTGTTAATAGTGGATATGAAGATTACAGGGAGGACGTAGAAGATATGTTAGATCCCGTTGTTGATAATTTGACTGAAACACTGAATGAGTGGATTGTGCAGAGTACTTATAGGTTAGCTAGACAAGACCAAAAGCTTCAAGACATGCTTAAAAATATTAATAAAGAATTGAAATATTTTAAAGAAATAAGCGATAAACAATCTCATGCTACAAGCCAAGAATTACTAGAACTTAAGAATCGTCTAGAAAATATGGATTTATCTAACTTAGCTTCAGAACTGAGTCGTGTAATTGAAAAGGTAGAAAGTAGTAAAAAAACACAAGATGATATAAGGGATGAAAATGTTGCTACTGTTTATCAATTAAGTAAAGCAATTAGTGAACAGGTAATTGATCCCGGTGATTTTTCAGATTTTGAAAAGGCTTTTTTAAATCAAGTTTTTCTTAGAAATTTAAGTAGACAAATCCCCTTCTATATACGTGATGATTGTGAAAAGCCAAGCTTATATCTTGAAGAGCAGGAATTACGTCCTTCTTCTCTTGAGGATATTTATAATTTAGTATCTAAATTACCCTCGAGATACGAGTTAGATTACAAGGGAGAAAAAGTCCGTATTATAAAATCAATTAGTGTAACTTTGGAGGAAGCATTGAAGCAAGTTCCAGATTTTGATTTGGAACAAGAATCTGAGATGGTGTTTGATATTGCTGCTTTATTGAGTTTCAATGGTTATCCTGTTGATTTGAGTCTTGTCACAAAAAGTAAAAATTACCATGAAATTTTTGCTCAGAAAATAAATCAATCAGTTAAAGAAGGAGATTTTGCAAAACTTAATGCTGTTTTCTCATATTTTGATCAAGGTTTAGAGCAGATTTCTACACATATTAGTCCTGAATCAATTGAAACATTATTTAATAATAATCAAATAGATATTCTTCGCTCTTTAAGATCTGGCTTTAATTTCAACCAGCTTACTAAGCTGTTCAATTCTTATAAGAATTTTGACATAGTTCTCTTTAAAGAACTTCATAAAAAAAGAGATGAAATTGATCCTCAGTGGATAGAAAGTAACCAAGATCAAATAATACAAAAAATTGAATCTATTCCTCTTGAGAATGTGAAAGAAAGATACAGTGCCTACGTTCTTTATGGAGATATGCTGCAACAGTCTTGGGCTCTTAGGCCATATGACGCAAAAGTCAACTACTTGAAAGATTTACAGGGTCTATCAGAAATTACAAAAGGCAACTTTCGCTTCGATCCTGGTGAGTTTCAAAAAAGGCAAGGTAAGATCCCTTTGTGTTTAATTGCACCTTCACCATTAATTGAATGGATCAACGGCTTTCAAAGCTTTGAAGAGTTGAATGCAATTGCTCCATATATAAACATTGGATTTGGTGCCAATAGGCCAAAATATGATTTGGTGACGAAGAAAGCACAAGCTGTTGTTTCTGCTAGTCCATTAACAAGTGGCTGGGGTCTATCCTTTGAGAACACAGGAAATCTTACAAGTGATAACAAGTTAGATACATTTGATCCTTGGCTTTTGGAGAAAGCGGGCGGATTAGATCTGGAAGTAGATTACAATTTAAACCGAATACCAAGCTTTGAGTGGATTCAAAGAGAGCTTGAACCTGATTTGAATCCTTTGTTTGAAGAAATGGGCAAAGCAGTCCAATCGGCTAGAAAAGAATACTTTGGGAAGCTTTTGGAGATTTATAAAGCCATAGTAGCTAGCTCTCCTGCAAAAAACCAGATTGCGTTGCTGCATAAATTTTTAGCTCTATCATATCCTAAGCTAACATCAAATTTAGTTAAATCTCTTGCCCCAATTCTTGAGCATAGTAGAGGTGCTAGAGTGCAGGTAAGTAAAGAGGAATTAAGTCCTCCTCTCTCTGAAGCAATAAGTTTTGGTTTGTCACATGATCCATTCAGTTTGCAGAAACTAAATGAAGTGCAACAAGTTCCGGCACGTGATTATCTGTATCTTTTATATTTCAACCAAGAGTATAAAAATACTGGGGAAAAAACCATTGAGCAATTAATTCAAAATGCAGATGTGGATAAATGTTTTGGGTTCATAACAAATATTATGGATAGCCCGTCACCATATCGTGATGTGGTTCTAAACAGAACCTTTTATCCTGAGAAGTTTGAGAATGCTTCAGCTAAGCAACAAAAGAAAATATTGGATTTGTTTTATACACCTGCAAAATCGGCGAGATTAAGAGGAATATATCTTCAACAGAGATTAGATGAGGTAAATGGAGTTGATGGCAAAATTGCAATTGTTCAAGAAGTAATGCCAAGACCTTCTAATGATAGAGATAGGATTTTGCAAAAAATTCTATTGGAAAATCCTATCTCTTTAAATGATTTAGTCACCAAGTATGCAGAATCATTTTCTTCTTTAAATTTTGAATTCCAAAGAGATGAAAATACAATTGAACACATCTTTGGTGCTGTTATTGAAACGAAGATGACTCATGAAGAGCAGGTTAAACTTCTTACTTGGCTTTGTCAAAAATCTGATGAAAAGCCCTTGAGAATAATGATGTTAGAGGGTGAGCTTGCTGTTAATTTAGAAGAGCTTCGATTGGTTTTCTTGCATTCAGAGGATGTCCAAAATAAGGTTTTGGATGCAGTTCTGACTGGGCCCAATGGTCTTCTCCGCTCCCAAGAAAAACTCAATAGTTTTATAGATAACTGTATTGGGGAATATCTCAAGGTTGACGCTGATCCTCCGATTAAAAAAGAAGATAAAGTAAAAGTGTTGTTGAGAAAAGCAATAGATTTAATTTTAGAAAAATCTCAGAATGACACTAAAAAAATTAAGATTATTAAAAATCTAATTAAGTCTATTACTCAAAGAGGCTCTTCTAGTGTAGAAAGTTTGGTTGCGAATGTATTAAAAGCCTATGGTTCTGCAGGTGTTAAATTTGGTCAGTTGATTTCGACACAACCAGCGTTAAAAGAAAGATGGCCAACTCTACAAAGAGAACTGAGCGAACTCAAGGAAGACAAAGGAGATTCGTTTGATTTGTTTGAATTGAGCCAGGCAGTAAACACTGTACCGACGCTAAGAGGCAAAGAGATTATTGTCGATGAAGTTTTGCCTTCTGGTAGTATGAAAAAAGTTGCAAAAGTTAGAATACCGGAGTTGTTTGGACAAGAACAACTTATAGCTAAGTATATAAAAATGGGAGCAAGCTATCAGCTTGATAAAGAAAGTCAGGAACTTAAGGATATATTGGAAGATTTGAAACCATGGCTCAAAGAGCTTTTTGGTGTTGAAAGAATTCCTCAATCTGCTTACGAAGTATTTGATGATATTAAATTGGAAGTTGATACTACTGTAGAGGCTGCAAATAATCAGCGAACGAGAGATCTGCTTAGGGATTTTCAGTTGCAGAATGCTGATCCGACAGTGCAAATTACCTCTCCTCAAGTTGAGTCTTCGTATTTTAATCAGGTTTTTATGTTAGAAAGAGTTGCTCCTGGCTGCTCATTGAAGGATATTGATGAATCTCCAGGTACTGCTCCAGTGAAATTGAGTTCCCAAGAAAGAGAGAAGGTTACTTCTGATTTAAAGAAGGCAACTAAGTTTTTACTTTCAAAAGGCTTTTTCCATGCTGATCCTCATAGTGGGCAGATCTTTGTGCACAAGGATGAAGATGGAAAGATAACAATTAATCTTATTGACTTGGGAATTTGTGATGAATTACCGGAACAAGCAAGAAATTATGCAAGTCTACTCTTAGATCCTCAATTCCATGAGTTGATTAAATCTCTAACACCTGAAGAGATACAATCCTTACAAAAACTAGGGGAAGACAAAAGAAGAACAAAAGTTCGTGGGTTTATTACCGCTGGAGCTTCTTTACTCAGTCAGCCTCAACTTTTAAGAAAATATCAGCAGTTGCAAACTCTTTTACAATCGCATAATTTGGAAAATCAACAAATACAATCCTTGATTGAAAATATTGGCGTTCCTTTAATAAGAGATATTGTAAATAGTTGTAAAGGGCGTGATGTTAAAGACATGCCAGCAATTATCTTTAACAAAATTGATACGGCTGAACACATAGATCGTCCAAAGTATGTATCTCGTCTACTTTTTGCAATTATTAAGTCTATGGATTGGAGTATGCAGCCTGCAATGAGCTCTTGAATAATTTGAAGTTTAAAATTAGCTATTTAACTTTGCTGAGTTTTTGACATGATGGTATTCATAAAAATACTACAGCTAAGCCTCGCAAATCCAGTAAATTTGTGTTAACATATTCTTAAGAAAAATATAAAAAAACTTTATTAAATATCTTTATTTGAAAATGAGAACTCCTGCGTTAATGAACTCTGCTAGTTTGGTAAAAGCAATAAGTGTTCCTTCTAGATCTTGTAATTCACCCTTGGTGATGAATTCTGATGATACATCTTCACCAGGGATTGCTTATGATGTTCTTGATAAAGCTGCTACGGACCCAAATGGTTTCTTCGATTCTTGGGATAGTGCTTGGAAAAATCATAAAAGGGCAATTGTAATATTCTTTGGAGGGCTTGCAACTCTTATGACCGCTGTATTGGGAATGGGTGTGTATGCTCACGCAAAAGAGAAAACATTTGAGGATCATACAAGGGATGTTGTTAAAAAAGTATTAGTGAATCATATGAAAGGAAAATTTCAACTCAATAAAGCTGAAATAAACAGCTTGGTTTCAAATAGTTACGATACGGATGGACTTTTGAAGGGAAGCCCCGATTGGAAATTCTATGTCAGTAGACCAGAAGAATATAAGAAAGACCTTGAAAAGCATTTAATCGATAAACTGTCTAATAAACAAAAAGGCCGTTTGTACTTAAGAGCAACAGGGAATTTTGTTGAAGACGAATCTGGAAAATCAATCTATTAAGAGTCAGTAAATTTAAGTGTGTAAAAGACAAAAGGAAAGAAAATAAAGAATTGACAAAAAAAGGATAAGGAAATGCCCAAAACACAAAATAAAAGAGATGAACTAATAGAAGAATTAATAAAGGAAATCGATGATCCAA
>JASJDU010000026.1 GCA_030065015.1 Candidatus Caenarcanales bacterium
GTAAAGTGTTTGAAGCTCATTTTGGCCTTTGTTTTTTAACACTTCAAATAAACCAATTTGAGCACCCTCTTCTCCTTAACTCTTTTTCATTTTTCTACTAACGGTTGCATTTAACTTTTGATGTTGCGTTATAAAGACTTTGTCTAAATTCATTAACTCTTGAAGTATCCACTATTAATATCCACTAGATTTTGAACAATCGAAGGATTATAAGTAAAACTTTTGCTAAGACTCTTTTTTTTCAGAATGTATTAATAAACTATGAATTCTCAATTTAAGATAATTCTTAAGTTTATTGGTTGCTTTTCCCTCAAAATCATAGCTCTCATGAACTGCAATACAGTTATTGAATATTTGTAAGTCTTCAACACAGATAATGAAAGTTGAAAAAAGTTTATGGACTTTTAGGTAGTTAAATTAATGAGTTTTAAGATTTAGAATTCGTGAGGTTATTCTTCACTTGCTATCTAAAAATAATGAAAATAAAAAAAGTTGAAAGTATTTTTCCTCGAATATCTTATAAGGTCTTACGAAATAAACTCCCCCAAAGAGAAGAAAGCTTCAATATTGTCTCTAATAAAACGGCTTTAATTGCTCCACTTGCTTTGAATTCCAGAATATTTACAAACTTCCTCCCAATGAAATGCTTATTTGTACTCTTACCATTATCAATTGCGGGTTTAGGAATCTTTTTTGCAAGAGATAGAGGTTTAGAAAGAATCGGTGCTGGACTTAGACTTGGCGATGATATACAAAAGCTAGATTTTACAAGTAAACAAGTACTTTTAGAAAATACAATTCCTGAGTTAATAGATAGTTCAGGTCAGATAAATTTTTTAGTTTTTAGAAATCTCTTAAGAGAATATTCTTCAGATACATCTTTAGATGAAAAATATCGACCGTTGAATAATGAACAGAATAATTATTTGACAAATGCAAAACGAATTTTCAATAAGCTTTCTGGAAGAAATGGGCTTTTTGCAGATTATTCAGTAAGCATCATGGATCAGTTGCTTATTGAAATGATTTCTCAAGAATCTAGAAACCTCTTATTAAATAAAGAAAATATGCCAGATGAATTAGTGACTTATTTAGGTTTAATGTTGTTTCCTGAAATATTGGTTCTAGCCGAAAACAATTTTTGGAACCGACAAAGCTTGGAAAAGAAAATCAATGAAGTTCTTGAAATATTTGATAGTAATTTATTAAAAGCTGAAAAACTTAATTTAGACCAAAAAGCTCTCTTTTTTTATATAAGAGGCTGCCTAAAATTATGCAATGATAATTTTCAAGATGCTCACGAATCTTTTCAACAAGGAGAAAAATTTGATGAAGTTCATCAAAGATTCAGAAAATTTAAACCACTTTTAGAATTTACAAAAAGACATTCACAAAAGATAATTTGATTAATGGTTAAAGTTTGGAAATATTAATTTATTATTTCCTGGTAATATTCAATAAACACTTTCAAAGCTTCAAGTCAGAATGTCAGAAAATCAAAAAGAGAATCCAGTAAGTAATTTTTTTGCTGGCGCGAAAGCAATTGCAGAAGGTTTAGGAACTGTAGCAAAGCAGGCATCTCGTGATCCAGTGAGTACTTCATATCCAGATGAAATGCCAGCTCTTTATCCCACATCCAGACACAGACTAGCTTTGAACGTTAATCCTCTAACCGGTGAACATCTGTGTATTGCTTGTAAACAATGTGAACGTGTTTGTCCCGATCAGTGCATAACGGTTATTCCGGATCCAACTGCCAAAGGAAAGGTTGAAGAGTTCTATATAGACCAAGGTTTGTGTATGTTCTGCGGTTTGTGTACAGAAGTTTGTCCAACCGATTGCATTATTAATACTAATGATTTTGAAATGAGTGATTACACAAGAGAAGCACTCGTTTATGACATAAAAAAATTAACTCTCAAACGCGAGGAATCCGAGTTTTACTTTAAATATAAAGAGTTGAGTCTTCCAAAATCTAAAAAAGCTCCAGCAACTCCAGTTACAAAAAAATAAAATAGAGATTTGTTCAGTGTAGGAAATTATTTTCTTTTAAAATTGAATCTAATCTTTTATCATTAATCAATTCCCAAATAGATAAATATTGTGACAACAGAAGTTCAAGAAAAAAAAGTAGATGTAAGAAATGGTATTTTAGCCGGAAAAAAGGGAGTAATCTTAGGAATTGCTAACAAGTGGAGTATTGCATGGGGAATAGCAAACAGTTTGAAAGAAGCTGGTGCAGAACTGACTTTCACTTACCAAGAAAGATTAAAGGACAGAGTTGACAAGCTTGCTGAAGAATTGGATGTGAAAAACACGGTTGAGTGTGATGTTACAAGTGATGAACAAATAACGAACGCTTTTAAAACAATTTCGGATTTATACAATGGGAAAATAGATTTTGTTATTCACAGTTTAGCTTTTGCAAAGAAAGATGAGCTTGAAGGACGTTATGTAGACACATCAAGAGATGGTTATATTCTTGCACAAGACATAAGTGCTTTTTCTTTAGCAGCAGTTGCTAAAGCTGCTGAGCCACTTTTCGAAGCTAATGGTGGTGGAAGTATCATTACCTTGACCTATTTAGGTGGTGAAAGAGTAGTTAAAAACTATAATGTAATGGGAGTTGCTAAAGCTGCTCTTGAATGTTCCGTTAAGTATTTAGCAAATGATTTAGGTCCAAAAAAAATAAGGGTTAACGCTATTTCAGCAGGTCCCATTAAGACCTTAGCTTCTAGTGCTATTTCAGGAATTCAAACGATGATTAGTCAAATAGCAGATGTATCACCCTTGAGAAAGAATACTGAAACAGAGGAAGTTGGAGATACAGCATTATTTTTAGCATCTGATCTTTCGAGAGGAATTACTGGTGAATTAATTCATGTTGACGCTGGTTTTCATATTTTAGGTGCAACGAATTAGAGTTAATTCTTAAACTTTTACTTTTTCTCTATCAATAATTCTTTTAATAGTCATTGCATAAAATTCTCTTCCTTCACGAGTTTTAATACCGAATTCGTTAAGTTGTTGAGCAATTTCTTTATAGCTAAATCCTTTTTCTCTTAACTTGAGAATTCTTTTAGTTTGGTTTTTGTAAAAAATTTTAGCTTCTTCAATTCTCTTTTTCGCTTGAATTTGTCTTCCTAAAATCAAGTTTTCTGGATTTGGGGTACCAAGTTTTGCTCCCCTGGCTTTTTTGGATTGTAGAGCTTCAATGGTTCTTTTAGATATTAACCTTGCTTCTTCTTCTGCTAGAGCTGCTTTTATTTGTAGTATAAATGCAGCATCATTGGGTGAATCAGCACATACAAAGTTTATACCGGCTTGCATTAAGTAGCTTATCAGCAATTGGTTTCTTCCAAGTCTTGAAAGATCTTTTACTACTAAAGTAGCTTTTTCTTTTTGGCAGAACTCAATTAACTCTTTTAATATTGGTCTTTTTTTTAAAAGAGTTTCCAAATTTAAATTATGCTTAATACTTATTCTAAATTTATTTGTTCCAGTTTCTATTTCAATTGCTTCTTTTGCGGAAATGCCACTTACTGATTGAATGAAATTATTATTAATTCTTCTTTGTGCCTCAACACCTAGTTTTGAGTCCCCTTGCTTATCTGTTGATACACGAATATAAGAAACGTACTTCATAAAATTTAGGCTGCTTTTTTTATTAGTATGGAATAAATGACGCAATATTTACTAGCTAGTTTCTGAAAAGATAGATTAATTGATTGATTTGAATAGTTTATCTCAAAACATCTATAACAGCTTTAAACGCCCGTTTGATGTTTGTTATTTTTGAGCAAAGTAATTTTCAAGATTTCTGCCTGTTGGTGTTTCTATTACTTGAATTCCATGTTCTTCAAGTTTTGCTTTATTATCCAACATAGATTTTTGATAATAAAGCAAATTTCTCATGTATTCACTAGTAATTTTGCCTACATTAGAGCTCTTTCTCACTACCGGACCTATACTAAATGCTTCAAGGTGACCACCATTACTAGCATCATAAGTACATAACCCTTTGATTGCTATAACAAGTATTTTTTGCCCTTTATCTCCTTTACGTTCTGTAACCACTAATGCTCCAGTCATTGTTCTTAAAACAGGGTTGGTTTTTAAGAAATTTTTCCCTTCAATATTTAAATCTTTGTAATTGTAAGTATCAAGAAATTTTTCTCTGTTTTCTAATAATTTTTTCAGCCCATTTTCAAGAGAGCTTAAATCATTTTGTCTTAAATTTTCTTGGATACTCTTCATATTATGTTCATTAAGTGGTTGAACTAAACTATCCCAATCTCCTAATTCAAGATATTTATTGACTAAACCTGCTTCATAATCTTTAAAAACACTATAAGAAATTTTTTCTTCTAATTTTCTTAGTGAAGAGCCAATTATTTGAAATAGTTTACTTACATATTCATTCTTCTGAAAAAATTGACTCGCAGATAAACCTTCTATCTCAATATTTACAGCTCCAGAGGGGTGAATAGATACCTCTGGTGTTCGATTCCATTCTTTTGGATATAGACTATCAATTTCCAATAATTTATTTTGTAATATCTTCCATATTTCTTCTTGTAAAGGTAGATTATCAGCGTCTAGATAGTGCATTCTGTGCCAGTTCAGTAATTCAGAATTTTCTTTATTTTCCAAAGAGTAAATACCATTTTCAAATTTCTTCTGGATTTCATGATCGAATTTTTTGGCTGTTAGTCCAGTTGTGAGGGGTAATACTACCCAATGTAGAGGAAAAGCAGTAGGACCTGATACACTACTGCCTGCTCCAAGACCAGGTCCAGTTATACAATTCATTCCGAAGAAAGGAGATAAATTTTTATATTTGGATTGAACTTGTTCTATTTGCATATTTATAATGTGCACAACCTGACTTGTATCAATTTCTGATAAATCATCAATTGATACAGGAAATTTATTTTCTTCAAAATCAAACATTGTAAGCTCATGCTTAATTGAATATGGCCTAGGGCTCATCATTGCCAAAATATTAAGTTTGCCAAGAACATATTTAAAGATAGTTTCTTGTTTAATGTTGTCTGAGACTTGTTTTCTAGTAGATTTGTTAACAACGTTTTCTTTTGTAAACTTTACTCTGTTATTTTGAACTTGGAGTGTTTCAGTTAGCATTTTCCAATCAATGCTCGGCCCGTATAAAACTCTTCTTTTTTCACCAAATTCTTTTCTCTCTTGGGGTCTACTTACTTTTACATTTTTAAATGAGTGAAACTTTTTTTGAACGTTGGAAACACTAGAGTCTACAGAAGCAACCGAATTAATCAACTTTTGCACTATTCATTAACAGCACAAAAGATTAACATTTTAAGAAAATAATAGTTTTTATTTTTACAAATTTTAATTTTATTTAAATATTAATAAATACTCACATCGCACAAGCGAATATCATAAGTTTGTGTATATATTATTTACCACTTGTTCCGGAGTTAACAAACCAACTTCATAAAGTAATGCTATTTGAGCACTATTAAAGTTTGCGGCAGCTGTTTTATACTGCAATCTAGCTTCGGTATATTTTGTTAAAGCTTGAACAACCTCTAAGTTAATACCAACAGATGATTTTAATCTTGCCAACGCAATTCTGTAAGCCTCAGCAGACGATTTTAATTTATCAGAGGCAACCCTAAGCTTGTCTTCAAACAAGTTTTTATCATAGTATGCCTTAGCAATTTGTTTGGTTGCTTCAACCAATTGTTTTTCATGATTGAGCTTAGCTTCACTAATCGACGCCTTAGTGCTTTTCAAATTACCAATTCTGCCAACTCCTAAATTCTTTAAAACATCAATATCTAAAGAAATAATTCCTTGTTCAGAATTATCAAGATCGTTTAAGTCTGGACCAATTTGCCGAACAAATCCACTTGCGCTTAAAGTGGGAAAAAAATCAGCAATAGCACTAGCAAAATTATATTTTGACTCAGTTATTGCGTATTTCAATTCACGTAAATCTGGCCTATTATTTGCTGCTATTCTAATTGCTTCTTCGATAGAAAAATCTTGATCTAAAAAAGTGATTGGTTTTAAAAAATCCTCGTTAGTCACAAGTTCATTTCCCACTGGAACATTCAACAATGCTGCTAAGTTAACAGATGATATAAGCTCTCTGTTTTTAGTCTCTAAAACAAGGTTTTCGTTTTCAGACTTTAACGTTGAGTTCTGCATGAGCTCTAACTGCGTTGCAAAACCGTTTTTCAATCTAGCTTGAGTTAACGAAAGTTGACTTATTGATTCTTCCAAAGACTGTTGAGCCACTTCATTTCTTGCAATATCATTCAACCATGTAAAGTAAGAAATAACTGAATCTCTTAAAGCTAGCTGAAAAGACCTGTTGCGAAACTCTTTTGCTTGGTTTAAGCGGTTTTTTGAAGATGCAACCTGAAAAAAGAATTTACCACCGGTTTGAAATGCATAATCACCAAAAACACCAAATCTTTGAGTGGTTCTATCCAGATTTATTGGATCGGCACCAAAGAAAACCTCACCACCTTCAAATCTCTCAATAGAGGAACTAAAACGAATGGAGGGTAACAAATCAGCAAATGAAGAAATAAGTTGACCTTGAGACTGTCTCAATCTTGAACTTGCAATTAAGATATCCAGGTTTTGTGAGATAGCAAGATTTACTACCTTCTCTAAATCAAGAAACAGTTTATTTTCATTTTCTTCAGGGACAAACCAATAGGGCTCTAAATCGTCTTCTTTTAATTCTTCCGAAGAAACTTCTGCTAAAGAGTCAGTGAAATTCTCTTCTGTTTGCTGAGAGCATGAAGGGTGAGCTACTACACAAAAAGTCAAAAAAGAAACGGCACAAATGCTCTTTAGTCTCTGTAAATTCATGTAGAAAACTATATTCTATTACTCGGATTATGAAAAGCTCTATCAAGATGGTATTTAACAGGCTCAATAAAGAAACTTAACACACTTTTTTCTCTAGTTATGATGTCTGCTGATAAAGTCATTCCTGCTCTCAAAGGGTATTGCTTACCGTCTTTTTGTAAAACAGTTTTATTGGGTCTTATTTTTATTACATAGAATGGCATTCCTTGTTCATCTGTTACCGTTGATGGGCTCATAGACTCAACCACACCATTGAGCCTACCAAACTGTTGATAAGGCAAGGCATCTATTCTCAAAGCTGCTTGTTGTTCTAATCTAATATAAGACAGATCCTGATTAGTAACTTTTACTTCAGCCACCAATTCACTATCAATTGGCACCAAAGATAACAAATCATCACCTATTTTCACGACTTCACCGAGTCCTCGAATAACCTGCTCATTAACAATTCCATCAATTGGAGCTCTTATGAATTGGTGTTCAACATTAACATTACTTTTCGCAACATTAGCTTTTAGTTTTAATACTTCTTGTTCATTTCTTGTGAGCCTCGTCAAGAGTTCACGTTTGTAATTAGAAGATACTTCATTCAACTCTTGAATTGACTTAGAAATCTCAAATTTTCTAGCTTGAGTTTCCTGAATTGAAGCTTCTAACATTCTCTTTTTTTCAATTACATCCTGTTTCTGTATCTCCAAATCATTTTCAGACAGACCACCTTCCTCTGCTAACTTTTTATACTTCCCAAGCTGTATATCACCAGATTTTGCTAATTCTCTATACTTACTTTCATTTGACAGAGATTCTTTATATAAATGTTCTGATCTACTTATTTGCATTTTGGCAGAACGATATTGTGCACGAAAAGTATCCCTAGTTGCTTTCAACCAATCAGAATGAGAGCCACTAATTGCTGAAGAAGGTGAAGAGTCTCTCAAAGCAGCCTTTATAGCTGTAATTTCATCATTCAAATAAGACAATTGTTCTGTATAGCTATCTTTATCTACCTTTGATGTCTCAGGATCTAATTCAATAAGCAGGTCCCCAGCATTTACTTTTTGATTTTCTGAAACATGTACTTTACTAACAACTCCATTTGTTGGAGACATAACTCTTCTCAACTTGCCATCCGGCACCATTTCACCGAAACCGGTTATTGATTCTTCAATATTTCCAAACCAAGACCAAATTCCTAAAATAATGAAACCTAATAAAAGAGTTATTAAAAAATAAAAGCTAACCCAAAGAATTTTTTGAACTTTTTTTTGATTATTATCCATAAGACTATTCATCAATCAAATTCTCCACTCTAGCTAACAGATCAAATTATCAACTTACGTTCTCAACCAATTTATGTTCTTCAAAATGAGAAAAGAACAAATTATAGTAATATCCCTGTTGTTGAACCAAGTCATTAAAGTTGCCCTGCTCAACTATTTCCCCTTCATTCAATACTAAGATTTTGTCAGCCTTTTCATGAGTATAAATTGAGTCTGTAACAAGAATACAAGTTCTGTTCTTAAAGTTGTTAAAAATATAATCTGTAAAGTATTTTCGTTGAGAATGATTCATAGAATCAATAACACCATCAATAACTAAAATACTCGGATCTTGAAGAAAAGTTCTAGAAAGTGAAATTAGAGATGTCAATTCATTTGGCAAATTACTCCCCAACGGTTCTAAATGTGTATCTAAGCCTTTGGGCATTTTCACAATAAACTTGTCTAATTTGCTCGCATTAACAACATCAATAATTTCTCGCATACTAGCGGATGATCTAGCCAACGCAATGTTCTCTCTTATTGAACCTCCAAAAATAGTTGGCTTTTGAACCGCTACTCCAATGCTAGAACGTAAACAATTTAAATCGATATCCGCAATATTGTAGCCATCCAGCAAAACTGAACCACTTTTTTGAATGTATAAGCGTTGTAGAAGCCTTATTAAGGTCGATTTTCCAGCACCACTTTTACCGACAATTACTACCTTTTCACTAGGATTTATTCGGAAGTTAAGGTTTCTAAGAACATCCTTTGATTTTGGGTCGTATTTCATTGACAAATTAATCGCTTCAATTTTGCCTTTGAATGCTGGCAATCTTATTCCATCTTCTATTGCATCCAATTCATCTTTTTCTCGGTATAAACCTTGCAGCTTTTGAATTGAAATTAAAGCTTGCTGAAAGCCAATAATTGCAGTGGATAAACGTTGAAAATTACCGATAACAATTCTACTCATCATGTTTATGGCCATATAAACACCAAAACTAATTTCACCGGCGAGTACAAACTGGGCGCCAAAAAATAGTATTGCAAGAGAACTAGTATTGCTGATCCAGCCAACTAGGTTTCCTTCACTGAATTTATTTATTCTCAACCCAAAAGCTTTAGACGAAGACTCATCTATTTTTTTTATTATCTTTTTACGGACAATATCCGAAGCATTTAAAGCTTTTATAGTTTCAATACCGTTCAAAGATTCGGTTAATCTCATATGAGATACACGCCAATCTCCAGCAAACATGGCTTCTTTTGTTTTACTACTTTTTGCCATATTAAAAATAACCGATGATATTGCAACAACCGCAACTAAACAAACTAAAGAGAGTTGAACATTCAAAGCAAATAATATGACCAAAACTATCAAAGACGTAATACTATCCAAAGAGTTTATAAAAACTAATGAGGCAATACCTTGATTTATTTTGGGAATTTCATTGAAGCCTTCACCATATAGTTTAATTACACTTTTATTAATTTTTGATAGTGGAAGATGGAATAGTCTCTCTAAGAAAAGATCAATGCAAGCTTTATCCATTATTTCAACCTGAAAAGTCAAAATATAAGAACGTACTGCTTTAACAATTAAGTCAAATACGCTCAAAATAACCATTCCAAAAGCAATTACATACAAAGCTGATAGATTTTGATGTCCAAAAACTTTGTCAAAAATCACCAAATAGAAAAACGGCATTCCTAATGAAAAAAACTGCACCAGCAATGCTGAAATCAGCATTTGACCAGAAAGTAACCAATTACTGCAAAAGATATTGAAATACCAGCTGTAACTATAAGGTTCATTATCAGAAACCTTTTGATCTTCTAATAATTTTTTTACGGATAATACGGGAAATTTATTATCAGAGTCAACATTCAAAGGAATAAACCTAACGCCCAATCCCTGAGACTGGTCTATCAATGTGTTACCAGCTCTTTCAGTCACCCACCTTAAGTTTTTTTCTTCATCTTCTATTAAAAGTGGGTAATCTTCGTTGAGAAGTTCTTTCCAATTTAAAAGCTTTTTTTCTAGCTTAAGTCCGTTGTTTCCATCTAATAAAGTAAAAATGGAATCGAGACTCAAATTTTCCTGCTCGTTCTCTTCAAAATTCAAGCCTATATATTTGTAAAATTTTTCAAGTCCGGCATAATTTCTATCATTGGAAGATACAGAAGAGTTGTTTAAGTTGTTTTTCCCGGAAGCAGTTTTCTTAATTTCTAATGAATTAATAGCAGAGGAATTAAATTCATTCGTTAAGTAGTGATTTTGTGAGTTAGAAGCGGGTGTAATTGAATTAACTTTAGATACTTGATAATCCTCGTTTATAACTACTTCAGACTCGTTTAAGCTCTCACCGATACTTTGATCTTCATTAGTAATTTTTCCAATTGCTTTATAAGACCTTTCAAGACCGGAATTGATAAGTTCGTTATTCAAAAGCAAAGATCGATCAATTGAAATAAATTCAGTATCCTCTGATGAACTAACCAAATCCAAAGATTTATCATTCAATATCAAATCGTCAAAAACAGCACACTCTTTAAAAACATCAATAGTTTTTTCGTTTATTGGATCTGATTTATCAATTAATCTAGCTTTACCACTTTTTAAAATCAAAATATGGTTTTTATTATTGTTCGTAAATTGGCTATACCTAGAACCTAAACCAAATTTATAGCTGAGAACCTGCTCATTTAAACTAAAAATCTTTTCTTCTAAAAATTGACAATCAAACTTTTCTTTTAAGAAATCTGAAGGTTTCATAATTAATATTTTCAAGAAATCATTAACGATTTAAGCCCAAGAAGATTAAATCAAAATTATCTAAACTTTAAATTAATTCTTATTAAGATATAAATTAATTGTAACAAATATATCAATACAATCAACATGTCTACTTAAAAAAATTTAAGGTAATAGTCAGTAAAACTCTATTTTTGATAAGAATAGTTTGTTTCATTTGCATCATTTCATTTTCTCAGCCAATGGAAATTTCCACTATTCAAAAATACATAAGAAATGCAAATTATCAAAGTGCATTGGCTGAAATTACAGTTCAAAGAAGAGGCCTTACACTTCAAAAAAGAGATAGTGGTGGATTAACCTATCATAAAAACCAAGTGGAAATTACAACTTTAGACTTAAACTGTTATGAATTAATGGCCTATATTGGAAAAGTACTTAATTCAGTTGATGCGAAAGTCAAAAATCTTTTTGCTCAAAAAGCCTTCAAAATTTTAAATTCTTTAAAAGATATAAGGGAGAAAACAATAAAAGAAACAAGTGAGTTAATTCAAAAGCTACCTCTTGAAAGTATTGAAGGTCTGACACCTGAAGAATATATTAATTTAATTATCTCATTAACTAAAGAACCAACTAAAGCAGATACATTTGTAAAACAAAGAAAGCATCAAAGTTACAGCTTTATTCAATTTTTAGAAAATGATGGAATTAAGGAGTTCTTCACAAATAACAATGAATGGGATCAAATAAAAAATGAAGAAAGAATCTTAAATCTCTTGTCAATAGCACTTATTCTGCCCAACAATTCGGAAGAAAGTTCATACAATATTGGGTCTTCTATCGGTAAACTTTTTGAAGTATTCTGTATAAGGTCTTCTTGGGGAGACTCTTTTGAAATAATTTTTCAAGGAAGCTCAGAGCCACTAAAGGGTCCTATAGAAAAGTATCTCAGAAGACTCTTACAAAATTTGAAAAATTTTGAATGGCAAACGTATGGTGATAATTTACCAATGTATACTTCTGGACTCATAAAAAATGAGTTATTTAGAATACCAACAATCTTAGAGTCATTTAATGAATATTATGATGCACTTCCCGACTTGAAAAGAAATATATTTTCCTACTATATAAAGCTTCAAGAAGATAAAACTACCTATAAATAGTTTATTAAGAAACTAGCTTAATCTTTGCTAAATCAATTTGATTATTTAACCATTGATTGAATAACCTAGTTTTAATTTGATTTTCTGTTTGTTTATTTAATTTAGCTCTTTCTAACTTCACCAGTTGAATAATTACGAATAAGTTTTCAGTTAAAGCAAATGGTTCTGTAATTTCACCTTCTTTTAGACTGCTTAATTTACTTCTCAGCTCGGGGTTTAAAGCTGACAGTGCTCTGGGCTGAACGATACCACCATTTTTCGCTTCGGGCCCAACGGAATATTTTTTAGCAAGTTCTGCGAAATCTTCCTTGTCGTCACGTATTTTTAAATGAATCTCTTTTGCAGTATCTTCGTTCTCTAGTCTAATGATTCTAAAAAGAACCTTATCAAGCTGAGGTTTCATTTTTAGGAAAGTATCATTAATGGATTCTTGATTTACCGTTTTCTCTCTAAGTTTATTGACTTTATCTTGGTATTTAAGTTGATCTAAGAGTAGGTCTTTGGCAATTTTGGTCTTTTCATGAAATTTACTAATATCTTCTTCTTTTTCTAATTTTGCATTTTTGTAAAAGGTTTCTAATAAACTGCCTTCGTTTTCTTTAGAATTAATCTGATTTAAATCTATTTGGCTGAAGTTCTGTTGCAATATGTGCCTAATTGCAATCTCTCTAACTATTGACTGCTTTCCTGCTTCGTCTTCAATTCCATTAAAAGCCTCATCTAAGGATATAGTCTTATCGAATATACTAAGTTTAGATTTCTTCATTACCTTAATTTTTAGCAACTGACAAACATTAAGTTTAGCTTAATTAGAATTCTTTATTCCTGAATTTCTATTCTCGAAAAACTAAACAAAAGAAGTGGATTTTGTATTTGTGAATTCGTTGTCAAAATCAAACCATTTCAATACAGAGGAGGCTACATCAGCAAAAGATTCTCTAGTACCAATTGATAAACTCTCACTTACTTTTTCTTCGAAAGAAGGTGAAAAAGCCAATATCGGCACATATTCTCTAGTATGATCGGTCCCCTCTAAAGTTGGATCACAACCATGATCAGCAGTAAGGATTAACAAATCGTCATTCTTGAGCAGATCAATCCACTTTCCTATTTCAGCATCAATTTTCTCTAAAGCTTCACCAAATCCAACGGCATTGTTTCTATGACCGAAGTGAGAATCTGTTTCAACAAGGTTTGCAAAAATAAATTGATCTTTAGAAGGATTAGTTTTGATTATTTCTTCAATATTTTGCATACACACTTCATTACTTTTACCTTCACAAACTTTATCTATTCCAACACCACAAAAAATATCGTTAATTTTGCCAATTGAAATAGTTTCACAATTATTCTTTGAAAGAAAACTAAGTATCGTCTCTCCTCTAGGTTCAATTGCATAGTCATGTCTTTTCTCAGAAAGTCGATAGAAAGAACCTGGCTCTCCAGCAAAAGGTCTAGCAATCACTCTACTAACTTCATGCTTTCCTCTAAGCATTTCTCTTGCAATTTCACACCATTCATAGAGCTTTTCGACAGAAACCTTTTCAGAATGAGTAGCAATTTGGAAAACGCTATCAGCTGATGTATAAACTATTGGCCAGCCTGTTTCAAGATGCTTGTCACCCAATCTGTCAATTACCTCTGTTCCGGAAGCTGGTTCATTACACAGAACTCCACCACATTTAGTTTTGTTTACAAATTCGTTAATAATTCCAGAAGGAAAACCATTTGGGTAAATAGGAAAAGGTTGTTCAACTACTAATCCAGCCATTTCCCAGTGTCCAGTAGTAGTATCTTTACCATAAGACTTCTCTGCGGCTTTACCCCAGAGAGCCAATGGCTTTTCAACCCTACTCACTCCTTTTATTTCATCAATATTTCCAAGACCTAACTTTTGTAAATTTGGCAAATTCAGGCCATTACAATGCTCAGCAACATGTTTTAGAGTATTGGCTCCCTTAGGATCATCAAACCTTTCCCAATCGGGCATTGCACCAATACCACAAGCATCTAGAACTACTAGAAATACCCTTTTAAATCCGCTCATTTATATCTACTTAACTTAATTATCTCTTTTTTAAATTCTACTAATATTTGTATCAAACACAAAGTTATTTTGTGTTCTTAATTCATCTTCTTTTCTTTCACCACCTTCCTTTTTAATCGCTGCTTTTGTGCTTAAAACATTAATTGTTGTAACCATTAAACCTAAGAGAAATGCTGAAACTCCGATCCCAATTCTAAAATTAGTTCTGGCAAGTTTTTCTGCAATTTCTTTCACAGAAGAACTTAATTGTTTTTGCTGAATCTCTTTGACTATTTTGTGCAAGGGTTTTGCTGTTTTAAATCCGGCAAAACCCTCTTGTGTCAATTGAATTCCTTGTAGTTTATTTTTATGTTTTTTCTCAAAATAATTTGCTGCAATACCACCAAAAAGGTCATCTCCAATATAAAAAAGAAAATCGAAAGTAAGCATCTTTAATAAGCTGTCTCTCATTTCATTTATGCTTCTTATAAAAAAGAAAATTGCACCAAGGTTATAGTTGAAAATAGTTTGAAACATCAGAAGCCATTTACTCATATAAATTCCCTCATGGTACTCAATGGCAGGAGTTAACTTTTTCAAATTGCCAAATAAGCCTTTACCAATAGGCGAAGTACTTTTGAGGGTTAAGCCACACAACAAAGCAATGGACAAATTCCCAAGCAAACCTACAACTGTTGCTAGCTTATGTCTTAAAGATTCACTACTTTTCAGCTCTTCGGCCTTTGCTTTTGAATACTCCTCGGTAGCATAAGTAAACTCCCCGGAATAACCTTCTTTTCCGGAAGCTTTCTCAGTCCACCAATTACGAAATCTAAGAAAAGTTTGAGTACATAACCATAAAAACAAGTAATCCAAAACCATAATGAACATTTTCCCTTTGAAGATTGAATTGGCTAAGGACCGTAGTTTTTTTCTAGAACCTTTAAAACCTAAGCTGTCAGATAAATTTTTAAGGTTATTTTCTTTCTTCAAAAAGCCTTTATCCAAATGAGCAAAGGGAGTTTCAATTGGCTTATTATTTGTAATTTTATACTTACTCTTCAAATACTTTGTTATTTCAGGGACAATTAGTTTTTTCTGTAAAACTGTTGGCAACAAAAACCCCACAATTAACCAAAAAGCAGTTGCCATAACACTTTCTACAATGTAATAACCGCTTCTACCCAGAGTTAAACTCATAAGTGCTGCAGCAATATCTTCACCAATTTCAATTCCAGCTCTGGATAGAGTTGGATTTCCAGCAATAATTGTTTCTAAATCTTCATGAGACTCTAGATCTCTTTTTATTGCAGATTTTATTGAACTGTTGAGTTGTAAAGTTATTGGTTGAATCTGCAACTCAAACACCAATAAATATCTGGGATGATTTTCAAAAATTAATGAATTATTAATTTAAAGTAATTAAGTACAACATTTCATCTGATTAGAGTTGGTAAAAAGATAAACATATAAATAAAAGACTTAATTATTAAGAAGCATCGTTCAATTTCGCTTCAATAGAGAAGATTATTTGAAATTTTAATATGTGATTTAAAATAATCAGGCGACGGCCGGATTCGAACCGGCGAATAAAGGTTTTGCAGACCTCTGCCTTACCACTTGGCTACGTCGCCATTAATTTCAAAGTAATGAAACAATGACTAAAATAATGGATTAAAATTCTAGGACAAAATCCTATTTTTTGAAAGAGCGCTTAAAGAGTGATTCATTAAGAATTGGAACTTTATATCACCCTAAAAAAGCTACCAAGGCCATAAAGAAAATAATAAAGTAAAGGTTAATTGTATACATTACAAAAATTAAGTATGGTCCATTCAAGACTTTCATTCCACGTTATACGTAAGCAAAAAACTAAAATAATTATTAATTTGCAAGTGCACTTCTTCTCTAGAAAAGAACATACAAAACTTTAGTCCAGATTAAACTACAAATTACACATAAAACCGTCAAATATATATTTGTGCAAGTAAAGAGAAACATTTATTTATACGGGTCAAATTGCTAAGCTTTAATATTTGTAATATCCCCGGTTTTCAATATTTTTAGGTACTTAATTGAATGAACTACAGAACTCACTTTTGTGGAACTTTATCACAAGCTGATGAAGGTATTAATATCACTTTAGCCGGTTGGGTCGATGTTAGAAGAGATCTAGGAGGCCTCATCTTTATTGAATTGAGAGATCATACAGGTAAAGTGCAATTAGTTTCAGACCCTCAGGTAAACCCTGAAGTACATAAGACGTTTGAGAATTTAAGGCCAGAATACGTAGTTCAAGTCAAAGGCAAAATCAGAACGAGACCGGATGGAACAGAGAATAGAGACCTGCGTTCAGGAGCGGTTGAATTATGTCCCGAAGAAGTGGACATTTTAAACACATCAAAACCACTACCACTTCCAATTGAAGATTTTGAACAAACAGATGAGAGTTTTAAGCTTAAACATAGATTTTTAGATTTGAGACGCGAAGAAATGCAAAAGAGAATTCGCGCTAGAAACAGTATCACGTGTGCAATTAGAGATTTCTTAGCCAAAGAAGACTTTTTAGAAATTGAAACTCCAATACTCACTCGTTCAACACCTGAAGGTGCAAGAGATTATCTTGTTCCAAGCAGAGTTCAATCAGGAAAATTCTTCGCTTTACCACAAAGCCCTCAACTTTTTAAGCAATTATTAATGGCTTCAGGTTTTGAGAAGTATTATCAAATAGCAAGATGTTTTAGGGATGAAGATTTAAGAGCAGATAGACAGCCTGAGTTCACTCAAGTTGATATTGAAATGTCATTTGCAGAAGTTGATTCAGTTATATCTGTAGCTGAAGGGCTTTTAAAATGTGCTTTTGAATCTGTTGATAAATCAATCAGCTTTCCAATTCCTAGAATTTCTCACAAGGAAGCTATTTCAAAATATGGTTCTGACAAACCAGATCTGCGCTTTGGCCTAGAATTAATTGACTTTAGCGAGTTAATGTCCAATTCTGGTTTTGAGTCCTTTGCTAAAGTAGTAAAAGCTGGCGGTATTGTTAAAGGTATTTGTGTTCCAAAAACAGCGGACTGGTCTAGAAAAGAGTTTGACGATTTAAGAAATCTTACAATAAGCGAATACGGCGCAAAAGGCTTAGCCTGGATAAGTTACAGAGAAGGTGATGATGAACTTGGAACATCTCCAATATCCAAGTTCTTTTCAGCTGATGAGCTTAAATTGATAAAAGAACTAGCTGGCGCAAAAGCCGGAAGCACGGTTTTCTTCATAGCTGATAAAGATGAATTGGTCCACGATGTCTTGGGAAGGTTAAGACTTCACTTAGGACATAAACTCAACCTAATTAACGAAGCTTTAGACAAACTAGTTTGGGTTATTGACTGGCCTCTTCTAGAAAAAGATCCTGAAAGTGGAGAAATACACTTTGCTAATCATCCATTCACCTCTGTGAATCCCGCTGATGAACACTTACTGAGCGTTGAACCAGAAATGGCAAGGGCATTAGCATATGACATAGTTTATAACGGAGTAGAGCTTGGGGGAGGAAGTATTCGTAATCACACTGAAGCATCTCAAAGAAAAGCACTATCTTTACTTGGTATGACAGATGAAGAAATGGATGATCAATTTGGCTTCCTTCTTCAAGCTCTATCCATGGGTGCACCACCGCACGGAGGAATAGCTCTGGGACTAGATAGACTGGTAATGATGCTCACTGGTGCTAATTCATTAAGACAAGTGATTGCTTTTCCAAAGGTTCAATCAGCGTCCTGTCTATTAACTGCAGCACCATCCGAAGTTAACGATAAACAATTAGAAGAATTATCTTTAAAAGTTAAACACAGTTCTAAAACAAAATAAAATCATTTAACCTCTCAATAATTTTAGTGATTGGATTACTTGATGTGGATTTCAAATAAACCAAAGCATTATAGATGATTACTTGCGGTTATCTGAGGTATTCATTGAAGAAATGAAGATTTAGAAATACATTCGTCAATATTCATTATTTTGGACTGATCAGCCCAAAATTTAACAACAAAACCCTTGAAATCTTGGAAATTATTAAAACCTTTACTTGAAAAATGTTGCAAAGGATTTTATGATAATTAGGAATCCTAACCAATGGGATTTTTCATACTTAATAGACAAAGGAGAAACAATGAATTCTAAAGCTGTTTTTTATCATGCTGGATGTTCTGTCTGTGTTTCTGCAGAACAAAAGCTATTAAACATAATTAACCCAGAAATTAATCTAGAGATTGTCCATCTGGGTGAAAGAAAAGAAGAAATAGCAGAAGCTGAAAAGATTGGTGTAAAATCTGTACCAGCATTAGTAATGGATAATACTGTTCTTCATATCAACTTTGGTGCAAGCCTTAATGAAGTCAAGAAATCTTAACTGAGTATTATGGAGTGATCGCGACACTCCACTATATTTAGTTTTGAATTTATTTATGGAACTTAACAAAAAAATACTATCAGCATTTGAAAGAATAAATACTGCTATGAGATTTTCTCTTCAAAAAAGCGGAAATCTACGAAATGTATCACCATTACAAGCTCAAATACTCTTTTATCTACTTACTAATAAACAAACTAGTACTTCTAAAATTGCAGAACATTTATGTGTCTCTAAGCCAACAATTAGTGATGCTGTAGCATCTATTATGAAAAAAAAGCTAATAAAAAAAATGGATAGCAATGATGGCAGAAGTTATAAGGTAGCTTTAACAAATAAAGGAATTGAAGAAGTAAAAATACTGTCTTCTTTTGAAACATCATTCCTTGAATCAATTAACAAATTGAGTGATCAACAAAAACATTCAACCTGGGAAGCTCTTCTGAGACTTCTCAAAAGTATGCAAGAACAAGGCTTGATACCTATGAACAAAATGTGCTTTACTTGCAATCATTTTGCTCAAGATACTTTTGGAGAAAAATATTACTGTAATTTGATGAACTCCAAACTAGAAGATCAAAATCTCAGACTTAACTGCGAAGAACATGAAAGCACTTAACTATTTTGGTTCAAATAAAACTATCAGTTTTAAATAATTACTTAAAAAATAACTCTTGCAAGTATATACAGCCTCCTTATCTTATATTAATATATTTTTATTAAATATTTTGGAGGAAAATATGCAAATTTTATTTCTTTCCCAAACATCTCACTGTGTGAAAAATACAATGAATAGCAATAAAAAAAGTATAAACAATAGATCTGATTACATAAGAAAAATATTGGACAAAAATACAAAAAACCTTGAGATTGTTTACTTTTTATATGATCAACTGTCTTGGAACCATGAAGAAATAATCAGTTTATTAAGAACAAAAAACTTATTTACTGCACTTATTAACAAAAAACTAATAACACAAAAGTTTCCTTCTTTAATTGAACTCTACGAAAGGTTTCATCTTGCTGTTATAAGAGCAGACTTCCTTGCTGGTATAAATATAGATGATATTTTCCAGAAAGGTGTTCACAATCTAAGAATTGAAATATCAAATTCAAGACAATATAAGGTTCAAGAATACATGCTTAACAATACACACTTGCAACTTCAATTAGAAAAAACCCCGAGCGATCTTCAAATAAGTACTATTCATAAGAATAGAAATAATAATTTTCATGAAAATATAACAACTGAAGCTAATTTAAGTATTATTCAACCTAAGAACAATTCAGAGCCTAAATTCTTAATTTCAAATAATCACACTCTACCTGAATATATAAATAGTGAAGAATTACAGAGATACAATGTAATTGAAATCACTAATATCTTTCCAAGTAGACTGAAGGCTCTAAAATACTTTAGTTCGAGACTGTGGTCATTAGGAAAACACTATTTAAATCAAAAGAAAAGCAAAATCTAGAAGCTCATTTCAAGAAGTTTAGTGTTTGAAATGACGCATATTTGTGAAGACCATTGGTATTTTGTATTTATTTGCTGCTTCAATAACCTCTTCATCTCTAATGCTTCCGCCTGGCTGAATGATTGCCTTGATTCTGCCTTGAGCAGCAAGATCAACATTATCGGCGAAGGGGAAAAAACCATCAGATGCCAAAATAGCATTTGTCGCCAAATCAGAAGCTTCCTCAAGTGCTATTTTTACCGAATTGACTCGATTGGTCTGCCCTCCACAAATACCTACTGTTCTATTGCCATTAACAATTACAATTGCATTTGAACGAACATGCTTACAAACCCTAAAAGCAAACAAAAGCTGAAGCCAATCTTCTTTAGAGGGGTGTTCTTTGGTAACGACCTTCATATTATCACTATTAAGAAGTTCATTATCAAAATCCTGAACTAAAAAACCATTTCCTAGAATACTTTTGTACTGCTTGAATGAATCATTCTTTATTAAAAGAGGGGCTTTTACTAATCTAAGGTTTTTCTTTTGCTTCAAGACGGTTAATGATTCTTCAGAAAAAGAAGGAGCAATAATGACTTCTAAAAATATTTGGCTGATCTTCTGCGCGGTTTGCAAATTCACTTCACTATTTAAAGCAACAATTCCACCAAATGCGCTGATAGGATCGGATTCCAAAGCAAAATCATAAGCTTCTTCTAAAGTATCGCCGATTGCAACACCGCAAGGAGTATTATGTTTAATAATTGCACAGGCTGGAACTTCAGACTCAAACTCGTTAATTAAACTCCAAGCAGACTCAATATCTAACCAGTTATTATAAGAAAGCTCTTTACCGGATAACTGCTCAATAGAAGCTAAGATATTGTTACCAGAAAAATCCACCTTATTATTTGCAATAAATAACGAAGCTTTTTGATGAGGGTTTTCTCCGTATCTCAATTTCTGTTTGAGCTTCAATCTAATTTCTTGATCACTCGTAACCTCACTAGAAACATTTGGGATCTCCAACCCTTCAAAATATTTATGAATTGCTTGATCATAAAGATAGGTTCTTTTAAAGGCTTCTTGAGCATACTTTAATGATTTATCAACAGTCAAAGAACGCGCTTTATAATCATCAATAAACTGTTCGTATTGGGAAGCTGAACTTAAAACAATAACCGACTGGTAATTTTTAGATGCACTTCTGAGTAAAGATGGACCTCCAATATCTATTTGTTCAATAGCTTCTGCTAAAGTTACCCCATCTTTTGCAATTGTTTTTTCGAAAGGATATAGATTAACAACAACTAAATCTATAGGCTTTATTTCATGAGTTTCAACTTCTTGTTCATGTTTTTCGTTATTTCTAAGGTATAAAATCCCACCGTGAATTTTAGGGTGTAACGTTTTTACCCTTCCACTAAGCATTTCTGGGAAATCAGTTATAGACTCAACTGATTGAATTTCGTAACCGTGTTCTTGAAGATACGCAGCTGTTCCACCAGAAGATATTATTTCAACACCATTAGTAGCTAAAGATTCAACAAGCTCCTTCAAACCTGTTTTATCAGAAACGCTTATTAATGCTCTTTTTATATCCATTATCTATTTCTCTAAATTTAAAAATTGATTAGTTGAATTTCAGACGAAGTTTCTTAATAATAAAACTCTTAAACTAAAAACAAAACTAATAAATGTGAAAAGTGCAATAGACACTCAGTAAAATAAAAACTAAAGCGCAAAACAGAAACTAAAAATACTTATAGTTTCAATTATTTCTCCGCTTTATAAACAATTCTTGCTTTTTTACCTTTGAGCTTCCTCATGTAGTACAGCTTAGCTCTTCTAACTTTTGGCTTTCCTTTAGAGAGAACTACAATTTTATCAATTACCGGACTGTGAACCAAAAAGACTCTTTCAACACCAACTCCTGAAGATATTTTTCTTACTGTAATGGTTTCACCAGTTCCAGTACCACTAGTTGCTATTAAGAGACCATCAAATTTTTGAATTCGTTCTTTAGAACCCTCTTTAATTTTCACCGCAACACTTACAGAATCACCAACTCTCAGTTTCGGTAGCTTATCTTTTAAATAGGGTTTTTCTATTTCTTCTATTAATGGATGTCTCATTTTAAAGAGGTCTTGAATTCACGATATACAACTTAGGGATTTTATCATGAAACTCTAATTAATCAATTTATGCAATTCACTCAGCAGTATAAAAGTTCGGGGTTTCACATTTAAACAGCTTGCTAATCTTATATAAGTTGAAGGGAGATTGTTACACACAGACTTCTCAAGAAGAACTACAAAACTCAGTAATTACCCTAAACAAACTAGCTTTTTAATTTTTTATTAAAGCAAATCAATTAATCTAAAATCAAAAGTTATAGGAGCTAGTTACAATGCAGTTCATAGCAATACCATTACTTTTAATTTTCTTAGCAATTAGATTGTTTCAATATTTATTAACTGAGTAAGAATTGTTTGCAGAGTCTTTACTGTAAATAGTTTTCATATAAATCGTTAAAATACCTTTAAGGTATAAAGCTAATAAACAAAGACTAAATGAAAACTGAGAAGTCCTCCCACTCTAAAAGAATATTTTTTGTTCTTCTACTCAGTTTTTCACTAACACTCACTGCCAAAGCTGAATTACCAGCAACTTTTCCAGAGAGATTTCCCGAGCTTTTTCAACAAGTCCAATTAAAACCGGTATTCAAAGACTCCAAGAAATTTATTGATTTAAATCCCATTTATCAAGATAATCAAATATTGAAGAACTATGAAACAAGCTGCATTCAAAGCAAGTGTAATCTCAGATTTTTCATTGATGAAAACTTTCAAGAGCCTAAATCAAAACAAAAAGAATTCCAAACCGATAGAAGTAAAACGCTTGTAGAACATATTGAAAGTCTATGGCCAGTTTTATCCAGAGAAGGTTATAAAAAAAGTAATCAAAGTAAGCAATTAATTGAAAGTTCTTTGATACCACTACCTTATAGATATATAGTTCCAGGAGGAAGGTTCAATGAGATTTACTACTGGGACAGTTATTTCACGATGCTGGGGTTACAAGTATCAAAAAAGAATCAACTAATACGCGATATGGTGAATAATTTTGCCTATTTGGTTGATGAATTTGGCTTTATACCAAACGGAAACAGAAAGTATTTTTTAAGCAGGTCTCAACCACCATTTTTTTCATTGATGGTTGAACTGTTAGCGGAAATTGATGGAAGCACAGTCTATACAAAATACCTGCCACAACTTGAAAAAGAATATAAGTTTTGGATGAACGGTGAAAATATTCTCAGCTCAATGAATAAAGCTTATAGAAGAGTCATTCGGCTGGATGAGAACTCTATACTCAACCGCTATTGGGATGATAAAGAAACTCCAAGACCAGAAGGGTTTAAAGAAGACTTAAAAACAGCCCAAACCTCAGAAAGAGAAGCTAAAGAAGTATACAGGGATATAAAAGCTGCTTGTGAATCCGGATGGGATTTTAGTAGTCGTTGGTTTTCTAATGGAAAAGACCTAACCACCATTCAAACTACTCAAATAATCCCCATTGATTTGAACTCACTCCTTTGGAACTTAGAAAAAACAATTGCAAAAGCTCATCGAATCAACGGTAATAAAAGTAAAACAAATCAGTATGAAGAAAGAGCATCCAAGAGGATTTTCTCTATTAACTATTACTTGTGGGACCAAAACGAGAGTTTTTTTCTTGACTACAATTTTTATTCACATAAAAGGGTTAAGCACGGCAAATCTTTAGCTAGTGTATTTCCATTGTTTTTTCAAATAGCCTCGCCTGATCAAGCTGAATTAATTGCGAAAGAAATCAAAAGGGATTTCCTTCAAGAGAATGGTTTACTGACAACTTTAAATAAAACTGAGGAACAATGGGATGGAAACAAAGGCTGGGCACCATTACACTGGATAACAATTAAAGGTTTGAAGAATTATGGATTTGACAAGCTAGCTGATGAAATTGCTCAAAAGTGGATTAACAATAATCTTAGTGTTTTCTGTAAAAGCGGAAAACTAGTTGAAAAATACAATGTTGTTAATAGCGAATCTGGAGAAGGTGGAGAATATCCTGTTCAAGATGGATTCGGTTGGACTAATGGAGTTCTGCTGAAATTGCTATACGACTATAATCAAACTCAACTTAAATGTGTCCTTTAAGCCAAAGCCATTGAAGACCTTTGACTGTCATTTTTCAAATAAGATTCAGCAAAACCAGTTGCCATCAAGCCAATGACTGGAATGAATAAGTCTTTTAAGCCACAAATAATACTAAAAGCAATATTTTGGACGGAACTTGGCTCATGATATTTCAATTTATTAATTGGTAGTTCGCTACCATAAATATTGACAAACTTTGTAAGCCTTAAGTTTTTCACCAAAACTCTTTTAGAAATGACAACTCCAATTTGGGCAACAAAATTTGCAGACTGTATCATCAAGAAAGGTAAAGTATCCTCAAAAGCTTTCTTCCAATTCTTATGATTCATAAAGTGTTCAACCAAAAGCCTTACCAATCCACAAATGGGAATAAAGATAAACTGTTCAATATCCAAAAGCAACTCATTAATCTTTTTCAGATCGATTTTAGAAACTAAATTATTCAGCGATTTTCTTAACGGTCTTTTGAATAAAAATGTCAATCCTGCAGCGCCGATTAAAGTCAATCCTAAAGTTACAAATGTTTTTATGATATTTTTTGGTTTTTCAGATTCATTATTCTCTCCTTTAGATTCTTCATCACTCAATTTACCAGTAAGTCCAAGATACAATTTCTTAATCCAACTATCAAAATAAGAATTGACTATTGGGAAAACACCCACCCAAAACATCAAAGATAAAAGCTTTCCAACTATTCCTTTTATTGACTCATTGTATTCAGAAGATACACCAACTGCTTTAGTAATCATTGGCTGCAAGTATTTTGCTCCAACCTTCCAAGATAGTGCCTGAATCACTATACTTGCAAGATCATAAGAAGCAACTAATAGAAGCGGATACATAGCTTTCTGGAAATTACCATCATTCACAATTAATTGTGTTGGAATGTTTACAATAGTTGCAGCAGCAAAATTTGCTCCATATAAAACATTTTCTTGAAGCCTCTCGTCTAATTTTCTTAATTCCTCTGCTGTTTTTGGTAATCTTCTTTCTATAAAATTTGGAAGTTTTATTTTCCTGTATTTGTATAATTCTTTGCGATTTTCAATAGAAACCGTCATATTTTAAAGAATTAAATTGTTTGTGTTTATTTATGAAAAAAACAAGATTTAAAAAGCTTCGAACCAATAATAACACATGATTATACCATCAATAAGATTTCACTATAAGAAGTCCATTTTGAACTAAAAGTAAATAACTTATGATCAAATTATTCACTAACCTCCTTATAAAAGAATCTTATTGACTGTGTAAAGCTCAGCTTTAAAGCTATACCTCAAAAAATATAATTAAATTTGCTATAAAGCTTTACTAAAGTTAAAGACTAATAAAAAAATGCGCAAGAAACTTATTGCAGGCAATTGGAAATTAAACCCTAAAAGTAAAAAAGAAGCTATTGACCTTGTATCACAAATCAAATCAGAGGTTAACGAAAAACTCTCCAAAGTAGAAGTAGCTTTTTGTGTTCCAGCAATTTATTTAGAAAGTGTAAAAGAAGTTTTAAAAGACTCAAATATTAAGCTAGGTGCACAGAATTGTTATTTTGAAGAAAGTGGAGCTTATACTGGTGAAATTTCAGCAACAATGCTGAACGACATTGGAACAAACTACGTTATTCTGGGACATAGTGAAAGAAGAACAATATTCGGTGAAACAGATGAGGTTATTTGTCAAAAATCTAAAGTTGCATTATCGAATAACTTAACACCAATTGTTTGCGTAGGAGAAACTCAGGAAGAAAGAGAAGCGGGAAAAACTGACTTAGTTGTAGCTTCCCAAATACAAAATAGCCTCAAAGAAACAAAATTAGACGGTGATAACCTAGTTATTGCTTACGAACCAGTGTGGGCAATTGGAACTGGGAAAACATGTTCGAGCGAAGAGGCTAACAGAGTTTGCAAATTAATTCGTCAAGAAATAGAAAAACTATCCGGAAAAGATGTTGCTAGTAAAATAATTATTCAATATGGGGGAAGTGTAAAAGCAAGTACTGTAGCTGAACAAATGCAGCAATCTGATATTGATGGAGCCTTAGTTGGTGGAGCAAGCTTAAAAGCTGATGAATTCTCAAAACTTTTATTGAATGCTGAGAATACATAACTTCAAAAATGCAAATATAGAGTTTTATATTAAATTCTGAAAAAACTCTTCGCTTTTTTCTTCACAAACAGCTTTAGTAAAATCTTCATAGAACTCCTTATATTTTGAAGGCATATTGTAAGTCAAAATACCCTGATTAGCGATAAGCTCAGCTTGAAGATAACCTTTATCTTTATCATTTGCTGCATTATTACAAGCATCTATAAGGTGGTTTGAATATTCTCCTAAGAATTGATACATAGCACTTAATAAACTAGTTCTATGTTTACCACTAAAACAACTAATATAAACTCTTTCTTCCGGTGTTGCTTCTGATAATGCAGTTAACGCATGCAAAAGCAATTTGATACTTTCTCCAGTAGGATATGCCGAAGGAGTTATAGGTGTAAAAAGGTATTTAAACCCAATTGTTTTACCTTTTACTTTTGTGTGCGCTAGAAAATCCAAATTAATAATCGTTGATATTCTTAACTCTCTTAAAAAACGCTTATTTTCATCCTTGTAATATTTTTTATTTCCTCTTAAAGCACAAAGGTTTAAAGGAATTAAATTCATTTCCTTTGAATGGAAGTACCAATAATCAGCTTTTTTATAATTTAAAAGCAGTGCTGTTTTATCAAGAAACCTTAAATTTTTATCTGAAGACTCTATATCTTCCTTTGAAAAATAAAAATTTGGTTGGCAATATTTCGATTGTTCTATGATTTTTTGAATGGTTGAATGTTGCTTTGCTACCGAAGGCAAATTAAACAATAGAGTAACTGCAAATAGTAAAAAAAATATTTTCATGATTATGAGATTTTATTAAAATTTTGAAAATTTATTTTATGAATAATTTCCCACATCTAGACAATGGGAAAGCTAAAAAACACAAAATAGGAAAAAAGAATCAGCTTTTATATCCTCCTCGAATGATGTCTTTTTTAGACGTCACTAAAAAATTATTACCGTCTTTGCCTATCTATAAAATGTAATTAAGACAGAAAACATAAATCCGGTATATTTAAGCTAATAATCTTTCAAATGTCTCGAATCACCTTTAATAAACAAATGAAAATTAAATGCTACTTATTCTCTTCCTTATTACTCCTAACCTTATTGCTTTTGCTTCTAAACATAAACACTCCAGTTAGCTCTAATTCAAAAAAAATATTTGGTTCTCAAAGTACTCAAGAGCTGCTGAAAGAAAGTATCAATTTAATTGGGAGTTTAAATGTACAAAAAACGAACTCAAGAATCAGTCAATATTTAATTCTTAAAGATAAAAGAGTCGATCTTCCGATAGAACCGGCTTTCACGATTGATTATCTAACTATGAGTAAACCGTGTTTAGATAATCTGGATTTATGCTCCGAAAATACTCAAAATAAGCATTTCAATAATTTCTACACAAAATTAAGATCAGAAAATATTCTTGACATAAAGAAATCAATAAAAAGGCTTCTTGAAGAAAACAACGAAAGAAATCACAAAAGAGCTAAGTTTTTAAATCTTGCCTTTAAATCGCTTTTCTTAGGTGTTCAAGAAATTGATGGGCCAAATGATGATTCGAGAACTGGAGGGAATCTTATAAAACAATACTTTGAAGCTGCAGGATTAACTAAGATTGACAAAGAACTTACAGACAATAAAGTTGATGAGTGGGCTTGGTGTGCAGCTTTTATAACTGCTTTAACCAATCAAGCAGGATCTGGTTTTTCTTTTTTAACTCAGGATGAATATCAAACCGCATGCAAAAATATGAATAAAGAGTCTCACTGTCATCCAGTTCAAGTTGATTTCATAGTCAATTGGGCATACAAAAAAGCACATTTAAATCAAAATTTTAGTTTTACAAATCTCCAAGAAGTTACTCCAGGAGATTTGCTAGCCTTAATTAACCCCAAAAACGGTCAAGCTAGCCATATTGGAATATACATTGGACAATCCAAGGAATGTCTGAATAAGCAAAATGAATGCTGGCTATACACTATCGAAGGCAATGCTGGTCCTTTTATAAACGATGTTCTTGAACAGAAGTGGAATGAGGTTGATGAAATAATCGAAAGAAACAAAATCTCGATTGAGGATTATGAAAGGCTCTTAGATCGTGTGACAATCGTCAAAAGACCAATAAACAATTGGGACTTACATTTAAAAATATTCAACTAAATAATTTAGTTAATATCCTTGTACAAAGAATAGACTTCAGGCATTAGCAGATATCTATAAGCTTTGTTGCCTTTCTTCCTCAATCTAATTTGAGTAGATGAAATCGACAATAAAGGACTATCAATAATATCCCAGTCAAGCTGATCGTGAAAAACAGACAATGAATCCTCGACGTCAACACTCTGCCATCCAGGTCTGCAAGCAATTAAAAATCTGCACTTTTCACCAAGCTCTTCTGCTCTATGCCAACTTGGGAGAGTCAAGAAAGCATCAACTCCTATAATAAAATTCAATTTACTATCAATTTTCTTTTCGTTAATAATTTCACTAACAGTATCAATAGTGTATGAAAGTCCCTCACGCTTGGACTCTCTTGTATCTAAAGAAAATATATGGTTTTCTGAAATAGCAGCATTTAATAACTCAACACGTTTTTCGTATTTCAGGAAGTCTCGAGAATTTTTTTTGTTGGGAGGATAAGGTGACACAACAAATGACACTTTCTTCAAAGAGTACTGTTTTGCAGCAGAATCAGCAATCATCAAATGTCCCAGATGTATAGGGTTAAAGCTTCCTGGAAATATTGCAAAAGTCATTAACTTCTATCTTAGAAATCTAAGAGACTTCTTTTCTGCTTCCCTCAGAATCATATTCATAGACCTTACCATCTTCTTCTGATTTAGCTTTAGTATGGCTTCCATCACAGAAAGGTTGAGGATCCTCTTCGTTCCATTTCTTTGATAAACCGCATCTGCAAATCCATTTTTCTCCCACTTTTAATGGTGTTATTGCTTTTAGTTCAACTTTTCTTGACATGAAAATCCTTAATTAACTTTGGTTTCAAATTTTATTACAAGATAAAGATTTTCTCTATTTGTATTTTCAAAAAATATTGATCAAACCAAATAAATACCTACACCCAACATTGTAATATTCTAGAAATAACTAGTAATAAGGAGACCTTAGATACTTTCAATAACTCTTCCGTCGGGATAAGTTGCTAAAGACCTCTTCAACTCAGTATCCAGCCCATTCGTACCATGAGTGTTCCAAAATAACTCAGTTACCACAAGTCCTCTTTGATTTTGTGGCTTTACAAAAGGACTCATCGACTTAACAACTGAAATAACTAAAGCATCCATTTGAAGATTACCGGATCCTTCAATGATCTGGATGTCAGAAATGTATCCTCGAGAGGATATTGTATAACGAAGGATTACCGAATAATGATTTGGGGCTTTTTTCCATATTATTTGATCTCTAGCTCCTTCCCTTACCTTAGCAGTTAAATACTCTGAATAGCTTTTTGACTCTCTAGATTGTTTTTCTATATAAGATTTTTTGGATGGAAGCGGCCTTTTCAGTTGTTCAAAGCCAATAGTTGGTGCATCAAAAGTATTTTTATCTTTAAAAAACTCCTGATTGAAAGGTTTTGGAGAAAATTCGTTTGTCCCCTCAATTTTTCTTGGAAGCTCAAGATCAAACCTCATTTCCCTTTCTTGCTGCTTTTCATTTCTCTTAATCGACAATCTTTGTTTTTTGTCTAGATCTATCAAGTCCTTGTATATTTTTTTTGCTTGCGCTTCTATTGATTCTTTAGAAGTTTTGCTGTTTAGTACAAATGGTAAAAGTAAGATGCACCAAAGAATTCCAATATGAATAATATATGAACAATTTAAGCTCGCAAAGTAAGTTCTTTGAACTTTTTTAATTGCTCGATAAATAGGTAAATTAATAAAGGTAGTAAAGTAATTTAATACAAAAACAAAAGCTAATAAACCAATAGCTAGTGAATTAGTGAAACCCTCTTGAAAAGATTGATCGTCAATTCTGAGATAAAAACCCATTACAGTAAGTACATCTTTTGCAGCAGAAAAGTTACAAGCGGCAAGAGACAAATAACCTAAACTCAAAACAGTTACAAGATGAGATAAAGATATTATCCAACCAAAAAAACTTTTACCTATAAATAAATGACCAAAGCCAGGCCAGACTATTGACAAAACAATTACTTTTTTCAAAGAAATTTTATAAAAAAAAGAAAGAAACCTTTCAGAGAAAGATTTGACAAATGGAATAAATAAATAACCTCTTTTGAAGCAAAATAGAGAAATTATGAAACATATTATTCTTCCACTCCAGTCTACTGTTCCTTTCAAAGTAAAAATTAATAATCCGAAGGGAGTTGTTTGTAAGATAGGGCCTTGCTGATAAGTGTGGATAACTAAAATAAAGAAGAGAGCTGTACTTACTAAAGAAAAAATAGTTTGTAAAAACATAGATTGAATTAACTGATGAGATACAAAATGGTTTTTACGAAAAATCCATGCTGCTGCAAGGGGGATGAAAGGACCAAATCCCAAACCAAACGACCAATAAGAAAGACCAATTAGTTGTTTATTTCCAGCAGAGATTTTTTCCAGCTCACGCATTAAAGAAATAGAAGCAGCTAAACTATTTCATCCGAAAAATTAATTTACTTTATGAGCTTAGCACCAAGTATGTGCGCTGCAGAATTAAGGATTTCGTTATCTTCTTCAGCAATTCCGCTAGCTGTTTCTTCTCTTTGACTAGAAGCTAAGTTGAAATTTTTTTCTTTTTCCGGAAACCCTTTTGCTTGACTACTATCTTCATCTAAGTATCGTTTTCTGACATCTATAGTCTCGCTAGATTCGTGACCAGATTGTTGTTTATGAGTTTGTTTTTCTATTCGATCGATAGATTTTGGAACGCTTGAATTAATTTCAAAAAAGGCTTTGACTGACCTATTCAACTCCTCTGACAGAGTATCTTCAATAATTTTTATTTTTTTAGCATCGTTGAGCTTATCATAAAATGTTTTAAGAGGTATTCCAAAGACAATATTGTAAGAATCCTCTGTTGAAGATTCATTGGCAACAAAAACTTTCCCTCCCTGAATTGCAGCTTTGGTTGGAATATGTTTTAGCTTTGTCATCAATATATTAATAATACTTCCATTGCCCCCATCAGCAGTGAGAGATGATGTATTTTGCTCTTTATCTTTTGGTTTATCTAAAATTGACTTATCATTCAAACTCTTAATGTCATTTTCGTTTCGTTTTTTTTGATTATCGTTATCCTGCAGAATTTCATTCTTCAGGGAAGTATCCCCTAAGTTAATATTATTATTAACTTCTAAATTACCCTGTCTTTTAGCATTCGCATTTTGGTTGTGAGATAGGTTAGGCTCATTCTTTTGAACATTTTGAGAATTAGCATCAAGGAATAATATTTTTTGTTCTAACTGCTCAATTCTCTTCAAAAGATTTATATTATTTTCTTGCGATTGGCTTTCTTGAGAATTAAGAGAAATTGCTAAAAGTTCACTTTTAAGCTTGGTCGATGCCTGACTAGAATTTCTTAAACTGTATTCTGCTTTGGCTAATTGATTGATAATTCGAATTAAATCCTTCGAGTCCTTATTCTCTAAAACGTCTTTTTCTAATTGATCAATTGAGAATTCAACTAAATTACGAGCTATTTGAATGGGATCGATCCCTTGTTCCAAAAGATTTATTGTCTGTTCTAAAACTTTGGTAACATCTTTTAAAAGAAGAGAGTTCAATAAATCGCTGAGTAGTTCTTCTGAAACACCACCAAAGAGCTTTAAGATAGAATCTTCATCAATAAGCTCCCCATTCGGCGCTAAAATACTAATTTGGTCTAATAAACTCAAAGCATCTCTCAATCCGCCTTTGCTTTGCTTTGCAATTCTCAAAAAAGAATTTTCTGTTAACTTGATTTGTTCTTGTTCTGCAATAAACCTTAACCTCTCTGTAAGCGGTGTAACATCTATTGGCCTAAAAGAAAAACGTTGACAACGACTAACAATAGTTTGAGGAACTTTATGTTCTTCAGTGGTTGCCAATATGAACACAACATTAGGAGGAGGTTCCTCTATTGTTTTCAATAAGGCATTAAATGCTTCTTTACTCAACATGTGGACCTCATCAAGAATATAAATTTTGTATTTAGCCGTTTGAGGAGCCAAATGGCAACGTTCAATAACTAAAGTTGCATCTTCAACGCTCCTATGGCTTGCAGCATCTATTTCAATAACATCCGGGGATATACCTTGAGCAATCTCAACGCAGTTTTGGCAAACGCCACAAGGCTCAGTAATTGGGCCATTTTTACAATTTAAGGACTTTGCAATTATCCTTGCGGTTGATGTTTTTCCACATCCTCGTGGCCCCGTGAAGAAATACGCATGAGCAGTCTTTTCAACCTTGATTGCATTGGTTAAAGTTTTAGAAATAATCTCTTGCCCAACCAACTCACTAAGCTTTTGCGGACGATATTTTAAATAAAGAGGCTCTGACATAGTTTTTGTTGCTAATGAGGACTTTAGGACTTTCTTTTATTCAAATTCTTATGGGTTACTAATTCTATATTAATTTTTTAAACAGGTAAAAAGCATCCAAGTTAAAGTATTTCGCACAATATACTCAATAAAATTAGAACTTAAAATAATAAAATTTAGATACGGTTGATCTTATCTATAATCTCTCCTTCAACTCTTCCAGACTCAATATTCTCTCGGAACTTTTTATAGTTTCACTTTCTCCAAATAAGTCATTCCTATCCAGGAGAACGGCTTTCAAATCTGCATTCAAAGCTCCAAGGTAATCGTTCTTAACCCCATCTCCAACATGCAAAATCTCAGAAGGGTTAAGATCTACCAATTCAGAGACTCGAAGGAAAGACTCTTTATCTGGCTTTGCATAGCCTATTTCTGTTGAACAAACAACACGTTCAAAATAATTGAAAATTTGTAAATCCTTCAAAATTTTGATTAGTCTTTCATCAAAATTTGAGAAAACTATCATTCGATAATCTTTAGCTTTTAATTTTTTCAAAGTTGGAAGAACATCGTTAAATAAAATCCAAGCCCTATCTTCTGCCAAAGCTGAGTACAACTCGAATGCAAACCGATCAAAGTCAGAGAATCTTGAACGATGAAAACCTAAATCACTGAAGGTCAATTCAATAACTTTTGCCCACCATTCAAAACCCTTCTTTCCGTCAGTTCCCAATGGAGGTGTATTAGCAAATACCTTTTTAAAAGTTTTGTTAACATCTTGAGGATTTACAACTACTTCATACTTTATTGCACAACTGGAGTAATGGTCACCGATAGAAAGGGCCAATTTAATGAGAGTATCAGCCGCATCAAAAGAAATTAATTTAATATCCACAAGCTTTATTTATTAAAGACATTCATTAAATTATTCAATAAATTGTAAAGAACGATAGGAATTTCACTAAAGCTTTCTAGCTCTTAGTTCCGAAAATTAACAATTTGTGTATTGAGCAATCTGAATATATCATCAAACCTACATCCGAGAAGCTCTTACTATGAGTGCAAGGGATAATCAAGAGAGCTATACATATTTTCCTCAATATTTCAGAGCATTGATTTATCGAGGAATTCAGACTATCCCATTCAATAAAGCCATTTATGAGCCTTTGAATTATTCCAACATTAAATGGAAGCAAACAAACCGTTAATTTTCGGCGAGTGGGACAGTACTGCGCCAGGTGCTTATGATTGGGTAACATCATAAATCACTTATCATTTCAACTCAGATCAGGTGAATATCCTCTTCTCAGTGAGTTTTCCACTACCGTTACGGGATTCACAAACTGTAAAAGGTAATCTGGTCCTCCAGCTTTTGAACCAATTCCAGAAAGTTTATAACCACCAAAAGGATGCCTGCTCACTATTGCTCCTGTAATAGACCGATTAACATATATATTTCCAGCTTCAAGATTTTCTTCAATATACTTTATATTGCGAGGACTACGAGAAAAAACACCACCTGTTAAGGCATACGGAGCTGAGTTTGCAATCTCAACAGCATGTGAAATAGAATCTGCTTTAATTGCCACAATAACTGGAGCAAACAATTCTTTATTCATTATTGCTGAATCCAAAGGAACACCTTCGAACAAAGTTGGAGGAATAAAATACCCTTGTTTTTCAATTAATTTATCTGGCAATGGAGCTTGAGTTAAAAATTGACAAACACCTTTAGTTTCTGAAATTAATCTTTGTGTCTGCTCATAAGCATCTTTATCAATTAAGGCTGAAAGATAAGCTCCAGGAAAAGCAGCATCATTAATTTCAATACTTTTCATTGCTTCTTTAAATCGATCAATAAATTCGTCATAAATTTCTCTATGAACTATTAACCGACTTAACGCTGAACACTTCTGTCCCTGAAACGCAAATGCAGAGTAAATTGCACCCTTTACCGCCTCATCCAAGTCGGCATCCGAATCTACAATAAGAGCATTTTTACCACCCATTTCTGCAATTACTTTTTTTATTTTTGATGCTGATTCTGAGGACTTAACTGAATTATCAAGAATTTCCAACCCTACATCTTTAGATCCTGTAAAAGCAACAAAAGCCGTTTTGTTAGAGTTCACCAATGAAGGGCCAATTTCGGAACCGATACCAGGCAAAAAATGTAAAACTTCTTTTGGACAACCAGCTTCTCTAAAAATTTGATAGATCAAATAGCCAGTTTTAATCGATTGTTCAGAAGGTTTAAAAACAACAGTGTTGCCAGTAACTAACGCAGCAGCTATCATTCCAAGGGGGATTGCAAGTGGGAAGTTCCAAGGGGCAATAACAATACCAACACCTCTTGAACGATAGAAATATTTGTTGCTCTCACCAGGTACTTTTCTCAACGGCTTTCCTGCAAATAGTTTCACGGCTTCTCTTGCATAATATTCACAAAAATCTGCCGCTTCAATAACATCTGCATCCGCTTCCTTCCATTGCTTTGCAACTTCTAAAGTTTCCCAGGAACTGAGCTCAAATCTTCTATCTTGCAGAATCTTTGACACCTTTAGCAAAATCTCGGCTCTTGTTTTTACGGGAGTTTGAGACCAGCTACCCTGAAATTCAAAAGCAGATTCTAGTGCCTTTAAAGCATGACCGGTATTAGCTTTTACCGCATTTGCAATTACTTCTTTAGGATTACAGGGATTAATACTCGCAAAAAGCTCATCATGGTAGATTTCTTCACCGTTAATAACAACAGGAATATTTTCACCTAAATTCTTTTTATTATTCTCCAATGAAGAAAGATATGCGACACGGTTTCTTTCAATGGAAAAGTCGACTGGTGAAGCATTAACAAACTCTTCTTCAAGCAAAGACGCTGGCTTATTCAAGTTAGTTCTATTTTCTTTTTCTTGTTTCTCTTTTTGCTTTTGAGAAATTTCCACTGCTTTAATTGGGGATTCCAACAATTTGTTAGGTGAAGCTTTTTCAACTGAATGAACTCTTAAGAAAGATTCATTAGAGGTATTTTCCAAAAGACGCCTTACTAGATAAGCCATTCCAGGCACTAAATCCCCTATCGGCATATATTCTCTAACTCGATAGCCTTTTCTCAAAATTGATTTTTTTATTGAGTCCGCCATTCCATAAAGCATCTGAAATTCTATTTCTTTTTCTGAAATATTTAGTCTTTTGGCTTTGACTATTGCCTGAGTTAAACTACGAATATTGTGGCTAGCAAAAGCTGGCTTAGTGTATTGAATATTTTGGAGAAGCATATCGGTAAGTTTCTCGTAGCACAAATCTGTTTCAGATTTATTAGTAAAAACAGGAATTGGCCAGTTATTTTGCTGAGCTAATATAAATTCGCTATCCCAATAAGCCCCTTTAACTAACCTAACAGTTATTTCCTTTCTTTTCTCTTTGCACCAATTAATTAATTCTTGAAGATCAGCTTCTGATGATTTTAGATAAGCCTGTATTACAATTCCAACATCTCTATACTTAGAAAATTCTTCCTCTTCTAGGATTGATTTAAAGACTTTAATTGTTAAATCCTTAAGCTCATAATTTTCTACGTCAATGTTAATAAAACAATTACTCTGTTTAGCAGCTCTTAGAATAGGTCTGAGCCTATCTTTTACGGCAATTACAGACGAATCAAAATTCACTGGGGATATTTGAGAATACAGGCTGGATAATTTAATCGAAATATTGACTTTAGGTATAAGAGTCTCTCCACTGAAATCCAAAAAGTTGTGCGTTTTCCATTTCTCACTGTGTTTGCTCAACTTATCTATTAAAATCAAATACTCACTTTGCTTTTTTAATGCTTCAATCTCTGAGAGGGTGGCCTCACCCAGTAAATCAATTGTGAAACATAGGTTTTGCGCACGCATATCATCGAGTATTGGCAAAAGCTTATCGAGACTATCTGCTGCAATAAAGCTCTTAGCCATTTCTTCAGCGTTAGCTCTTATGGTTTTCGCAAGTAATTGTTTTCCAAATTTGTTTTTAGCTACACCACGAATTGCCCCAGGAATAAAGAATTGCAAAAATTCTCCTAAAGAATCATCAGAAAAATATTCCTCAAGGTGTTTAAGTAACTGTTCATCGGTTTTTAAAGCCGGAAGAACGTCTATAAAATGAAAAACCTGCTTTTTGAAAGAAGCATTTTTCATGCAAAGTTCCATTAACTTGGAATTCCAAAAACTTTTTTCAAATAGATTTGGGAAATCAGATTTACTGAGCTTTAAAATTTCTAAGCCTTCTTTATAAATTTCTTTCTCAAGTTTCTTATCTATATTCATAAAGTTATTAAAGTTCTTGTTACTTAAAGTTTCAATGATTATATTATTTGCTTAAATAAAACAATCTACACAACTTATTAACATTGGAGCTTATATTAAAAACCCATTATTAATAACTTTATTAAGCGAAATGAGTTAAATTCAGCTTTTCAATCCAATTCATCCAGGTGTGTTTTTGTCTGACGATTTGATAGTTGGTATCTGGGATTTTAAAAAATCCAACAAAGAACGCATCTCAGATAAATTTACACCAAATCCATATCGAGCAAGCGTATCCATTAATGCTCGTTCTATTTGAAAAGGATATAATCCTTTTTTACTTTGTGACTCAGAATCGTGATACATTCCATTTTCGTCTTGTGAAAACCTTTTCCTTATGTTTTCTAATACATTTAATCTCAAACGGTGAATATAGCTAATAGTCTTACCCCTATCTCCTTCAGAAAAACTATTTTTCTCCCTCAAAGCAGTAATAACTTTATTTACCAATGCGTTAAAGTGCAATTCTCTTCTTTCTTTTGGAAGAAGAGAATTTACATACTTTTCAAAAATATCTATATTTTCAACAATAACTGCAATTGAAATCCTTTCTCTTCTATTAGTTATCAACAAAGCAGCATTCATCAATGTATTATCAAGTACAGGTAGCAAATTCACAGGGTCCTGAACCAATCTTGCTGCGGTGTATTTAATTATTGGGCAAGCTTTTTGAAAGACTTTGTTAACACCTTTCAAGTGCAAATGTTTATTAGATATTCTCATTGCTTTACATAAATTACAGGATAACCAAACTTATATTTAATATTCAAACAGGCTTAAGTTCCACATATTACACAAAGCACACCACCGAAAGACATTATTAAATTATTAAAATTGACAACCCATTGTTCTTTCAGAACAATTAATAAAAGATACCTCACCAACTCACTGGATTCATTCTTTAAGAGTTCACAATTTCATTCAGTGGTATAAAAGCAGCATAAACAGAATCATAACTAATCAATGCTACTAACAAACATCGACATAATTCCGAATAAAAATATAATTGAACATTTTGGTTTAGTTTCTGGAAGTACGGTTAGAGCAAAAAATGTTGGAAGTGATATTCTTGCGAGCTTTAAGAATGTTATTGGTGGTGAATTGCAAGGATATACAAGCCTTCTCAACGAAGCCAGAGAAGAAGCAACTAATCGAATGATTCAACAAGCTCAAAGCCTAGGCGCTAACGCAATTATAAATGTTAGATTTTCTACCTCTTCAGTGGCTCAAGGTGCAGCAGAAATATACGTATACGGAACTGCAGTCCTTACAGATTCATAAGTTATGGAAATTTTAATCCCACTAACAGCATCATTGGTTCTTTTGTTAATTGGCTATTTTATTGGAACAATTTTGGAAAAAAAGCACTATCAATCCATTAACGATAGGGAAGAAAAGTTCATTAATCTACCTAGTGTCACAATGACGTACAGAGCTGCATCCAAAGAAACTGACATGAGCAAATATTCAAAAACACAGTTAGTCTCTGGAGGAGTAGTTGTTTCGATAGATTATTTCAAAAGATTTTTAGCTTTACTCCGAAATTTTTTTGGAGGACGAGTATCTTCATACGAAACATTGGTAGACAGAGCAAGAAGAGAAGCAATACTAAGAATGAAAGAACAATCAAGCGGAGCGGACATGATAATTAACGTTAGGCTAGAAACGTCAACTATTTCAAGTTCAGCTGGTGACTCAGAAACTGTTGACAGCATTGAAGCTTTTGCCTATGGAACCGCACTTTATAAGTAACTCATGTCAAATGAAGTTTTCACCAAAGAAAATAACAGAGAATGTAAATATCAGTAGAACCTCACCTTTAAAAGAGTTTGTTTGCCTTTTAGGGATACTCACTTTTACCGTTATGTGCGTTTATTTTCTATTGGGAATAGCTATCGATTTTGTTGCACCTAGAATATCCAGCGAGACGGAAAAAAAAATAATAAGTTTGTATTCGGCAATAGATTCTCAATCAACAAACTCAAAAGAAGAAAGAAAAAAGGAAGAAATATTTTTACAAAACATTTCAGATAGACTTTTCACAAAGTCTCGTGGTGTTGCGGTAAAACCCAAAATTGTTTTTACAGAAAAAGAAACCGTAAATGCTTTCGCCTACCCAAGCGGAGAAATTGTATTTTGCAAGGGTCTATTGACAAAATTAAATACAGAGAATGAGGTAGCTTTCATACTCGCTCACGAAATGGGACACTATGGTGAAAAACATATCCTTAAACAATTAGGAAGAGGGACTATTCTTCTTTTTATTACTAGTGGTTTATTTGGTGTTGATAATTCATTAAACAGTTTAATTGTAAATTTTTTAAACACAACCGAAAGAAGGTTTAGCCAAAAGCAAGAACAGGAAGCCGATTTGTATGCGATAGAGCTTCTCTTCAAAAGTTATGGTCATGCGAATGGCGCGATATCATCTTTAGAAAAAATATTAGAAGACAAAAAATCAAGTAATATTAAACATTTTTTTTCAACTCATCCCCATCCGGGAAAAAGGATCCAAAAATTAAAACAGGCCATAAAAAAACACAAGCTCGAAAATACTGATATAAATTTTTAGGAAGTAACTAGATAAGATTTAGTTTATGTTTGGAGTGGAGGCAAAGACAATTTCAATTGGTTCGTCTTCAATAGCTTCAAATTCAATTGGAACCGCAAAAAGGTTTTTCCCCGTTCCAGTATCTACCCAAACCTGTGCAATGATATTTCCAGAATGAGTTAGCAATTCATTTGGTAAATTCACTTGAACATTTGTCACTTTGTCATTAATTTTTTTCAAAAAAGAAGGAGTTTGAACATTCCAACGATGATTGGAAAGTATCCTTTTTTCAATAAACTGATTAACCTCTTTATCAACTACATCCCACAAATTCACTTTATTCACTCTCTCTTCAACTGTTGATCCTAAAACTCTCAAATTTTCATTCAAGTTAGCTAAGGGATATCCCTGTTCAGCAAACTCTCTTCTTCTTTGATTTCTCAAAGATTCAATACTAAAAAAAGACTCCTTATAATTTAGCTTATGATTCATGAAATCAATTACTCTCTCTTCTCTAATTCCATATTCATTAGCTATTCGTTTTGTACTAAGCTTTATATATTTCCAGTCCATTGTTGTAATGAAGGTAGGTTTCTGTAAGGTTTGTGCTTCTATTGATGGAGTTACACTAGAATCAGCCTTTGCAAAGGTTGCTAGTAACAAACAAGCAAAGCAAGACAACTTAAAGCACTTTGCTAATTTGGAAAGTACCTTATGAATTGAAGCCTGAATCTTAGGTTTTGCAAATTTCCTAAAATTAGCTTTTTTACCGTTTGTAAAAGTCTTTGCAGATTGCTTCAGCGCAATATTGCCAGCATGAATTAAATCCAAAACAGCTTCATCCGGTAAATTGTATTTCTCAACAAGCTCAACTACCAGATTCAAATTAGCTTTTACAAGTCTTTTAGACTCATGAAACTGACCTTTAGAAATCTTCTCTGATATCTTTTCTTCTTCGTCCTTTGTCAAACTCTGTAATTCACCAATTGAACTTAAATATAAGTCCAAAGCTAAACTTCTTTGTTTTGACGAATTAATTTTCTTGCAATCAAAGATTTCATCCTCTTCAGTGATTCTCAGTAATTCACTGAGAATTTCACTTTGAGTATCATCTAGGCTGTTTTTATACTTTGTCTTAATTGACATGCTCCCCATCATGCAACTAAAGAAAAAACTTAAAACTGCTCATTAAAGATACTTTGAACTTTAGACTGAAATCCCTAAATGAAAATAAAGGAACTCAATAAAATTCATTTATTCTTAGCCCACATTCTCTAAAGCTTTTCAAAAATTCTCAAAACCAAGAACATAGACACGTATGAACATTTAAAAGCTAAAAAATGTATGCCCAAACTAGTAATGGTAATTTCAGTAAGTATTAATTAATTTTCAAAAACTAAGCTATTCCCTAACTTAGCCAAAGAATACAGCGGCAAACATTGGGATCAAAAAAGCTAAGCACATTACAACAACCAGCGCTCTTTTTAATAATTCTTTTTGAGTTTGTTTCATAATTGTTAAGTATTTTAAAACAAAATTCTCAAATTTTATTAGCAATATTTAGGTTGGTAAAATTTCTGACAAATTTCAACTTTTATTTGGATATTGAAAATTAAAGTAAAAATCGCTGCTCAAATACAAAAACTCAGCAACAACAAATGTTTGATAAATACTGAGTTAGCAGCCATTAGAAAAACGAGGGAACAGTTTAATGTTTTTAACAAATGTAGGATCGTTTATAAAGATGTTGAGCATGAAATACCAATTGAAATATTTAACGATAGCGAAAAATTCTTTCGCTCACTTACTAAAAAATCGGAGACTTTTATAAAAGAATTAAATACCAATAATCAGAATTTTATTTACAAATTTCTTGATCCAAATAGATATGAATTATTCAAAACGCATTACTCAAGAGAAAGAATTCTAAAAGGCTATACAGTAATATCACCTAGTTATCCTCCAAGGGTTGAAAAAGTCAATTTAACTTTTCTTCTACCAGTTTTAGAATTTAATAGAAGTGATAGTTTTTTTCAAAAGAGTTTAAATTACATATACACCCTGCTATTCAATAGAGAGCATAATCTAGTACTCAAAAAACTTAACGAGTAGCTTTGTCTCTTCTCTTATCTAAAATAGTTATTATCTTCTGAAACAACTGATCGATGCTTTTGTACATATCTTCAGATTCAGCTTCGCTATGTATTAAATCACCTGTCACATGTAATTTAACTTCAGCAACTTGTCTTTCATGATGAGATTCATAACTTAAAACAAATTCCCCCTCAAGAACATCTACAAAATGAGTTTTTTGTTGTTCAATCTTGTCTTCAATGTATTTAACCAATGCATCAGTTAAATCGAAATGTCTAGCAGTAACTGTGGTCTTCATAAAGTTATTAGTATTTTTTTAATTAGCTTAAGTTGGCAAACAATTTATCACATCATAGAATCTGAAGGAAGAGTTATACTCGTTCCCATTAAGATGAAATTTTGTTAAACATTATTCAATGGAGATAATTGTCTTACTTATCGCTGCAATTGTTTTCTATATAGTGGGTTATAAAACTCACGGTAGACATATTTCTATAAATCTGGAAGTAAACTCGAAAGAACCCACCCCGGCTCACCTCAAAAAAGACGGTGTTGATTTTGTGCCGGCTAAATTGCCAATTTTATTCGGTCATCATTTTGCCTCAATCGCAGGAGCTGGACCAATTGTAGGACCAATTATAGCCTCTGGATTTGGCTGGTTTCCAGTTTATTTATGGCTCTTGATTGGAGCTGTCTTCATTGGAGGCGTTCACGATTACACCTCAATAATTGCATCAGTGAGACATGAAGGAAAATCCATTGGAGAAATAATAGAGAGATATATAGGAATCAATGGAAGGAGGCTTTTTTTAGCTTTTGCTTGGTCCACATTAATATTAGTAATTGCGGTTTTTATTAATATAGTTGCAGATACATTCGTTAGAACTCCAAGTGCAGCTACTTCATCGCTTTTGTTTATGCTAGTAGCAATTGTGTTTGGTATTACAAGCTTTAAGTTTCGTATCTCCACTATTAAAGCGAGTTTCATCGCGGTTCCTTTATTGTTCTTCTCAGTTTATATAGGTAATTTGTTTCCTTTAAATATAAACAAAGAAACATGGCAGCTCATAATGTTCGGATACATCTTCATTGCCTCCGTAACTCCGGTTTGGTTATTACTTCAGCCACGTGATTATTTGAATTCATTTCTATTGTACGCATTAATGATCGGTGCCTTCGTTGGAATATTTTTTGCTTCACCTAATTTACACTTACCAGCTTTCACTAGCTTTTCAGTTAAAAATTTAGGCTATTTATTTCCGGTACTATTCGTAACAGTTGCTTGTGGCGCAATAAGTGGATTTCACTCATTGGTAAGCAGCGGAACAACTTCTAAACAACTCAATAAAATGGTAGATGCTAAAAGAGTAGGATACGGAGGGATGTTGCTAGAAGGGATTTTAGCAGTTCTCGCTCTATTCGCGGTTGCCTCTCTCAAACCCAGTGAGTTCGACAAATTTTACGAGTTGCAGCTTTTTGTACCTGCTTTTGCCGAAGGAATAGGCAGATTCATTGAAAGTATACCAATAGTAAACATCTCGCTGGACTCTGCAAGAACTTTCACTTCTTTAGCAGTTTCAGCTTTCGCTTTAACGACTTTAGATACTTCCACACGACTTGCAAGATTCTTATTCCAGGAATCTACTGATAACCCTCAAGAAAATAATACTGTTACAAAAAATAAAAAAGGCTCATTATTTCAAAATCGTTTTTTTGCAACTTTCATCACGGTTTTACTAGGTGCACTACTGACTTTCAGTGGTCAAAGTGCTTCTCTTTGGCCAATTTTTGGTAGTGCAAATCAGTTGCTTGCAGCCTTCGCTTTATTATCAATAACCACTTGGCTAGCTCACCAAAAATTTCCCTATTTTTTCACTTTAATTCCAACTATTTTCATGTTTACTGTAACCTCGATGGCCTTAATTACTTTAATTTATTTAAACCTATTCACTGAACGTAACTATATGCTTGTAGCCATAGCTTTTTCTCTTTTAGCAATTTCTATAATAATGTGTTCAAAAGCTTATATTCAATTAAGAAAAGTTATTATAAAAAACAATAAAGTTCAAGAAGAATTCTGAGTAGTTATTTTTTTGAAAATAAAATTAAAACTACAATATGTAAACTTATTTTTTCTATATGATTCTCAGGATATTGTTAGATCTTAGGAAGCTGAACATATCTTTCAACAAAATGAAGTTTAATGAGTAATGAAGAAAGTTATCAGACTTCTTTTAATCATACAGACAAGTAAATAAATGTTCGTAACCCTTTCTAGAAAGATACCTAAAATAAAACATTTGGATAAATTCTTAGAAAACAGGGTTGAAAAATATACTTTTCTTCAAAATTTAAATCTAGAAAAAACCAGAAGCAAAGTAACAGGTGTTTTAACCTGGGGATATAAAAAAAGAATAAAAGATGCCAGAAAATTAGCCAACAAACTAAAAAAGCCGTTAGTTCATTTGGAAGATGGTTTCTTAAGGTCCTTAAAAAAAGGAAGAGAGTGCAATAGTCCTCTCAGTCTGATAATAGATGACTTAGGTATATACTACGATGCAAATACAACTTCTAGACTTGAATACATTCTTCAAAATTTTGATCAATACCTAAAAGATAAAAATATAAGTAAAAGCAATTTATTAGAAAAAGCCAAAAAAGCCATAAAGCTTAAAAACAAGTATAAGCTCACAAAATTCAATCATTATACAGAAGAGATAGCTTATGAATTCCCTTCAAATAAACGGATTCTACTCTTAATAGACCAGGCTGAAAATGATGCTTCTGTAGAGTATGGATTTGCAAATGAACAAACTTTTCGAGAAATGCTCAATCAAGCATTAAAGTTAGAAGACACCCATATCGTTGTTAAACTCACTCCTGCAAACCAAATAGGCTACTTAGAAAAACTAATCCTCAAGGATAAAACTTTAGAAAAACAAATCACCTGTTTTTCTAAAAACACAAACCCCATTGACCTGCTTACAAAAGTTGATGAAGTACACACAGTTTCTTCTCAACTTGGTTTCGAAGCTTTACTTTTAGGTTTACCTGTTAAATGTTTTGGCGTTCCCTTTTACTCAAACTGGGGTTTAACAGAAGATGTACAAATAATAAGCAGAAGAAATCAAAACAGAAATATATTAGAGTTATTCGCGGCCTCCTATATTTTATATCCACGCTACATAAATCCGTTTTCTGGTGAAAGCACTGACATTTTTTACACTTTAGAACTTCTAAAAAAACAAGTAGAAATAAATCAAAAAAATAGTGGAGAAATATACTGTTTTGGTTTCAACTTATTCACTAGGCAGTCATGGAAGCGTAACCGAATCAAGAAACTTCTTACATCAACAAACAATAAAATCTACTTTCCTTCATCCGTTGAACAAGCGAAGACAATGGGAATCAATAGCAAAAGTAAGATTTACGTTTGGGGAAGTAAAGACAGCAAGATTGAAGGTTTATCTCAATTATCAAAAGAATTAAATTTAAACATTGGCCGTATTGAAGACGGTTTCATTCGCTCCGCAGGACTTGGCAGCGGAATAAAAGCAATCTCATCAATTGTAGATTCAGCGGGGATCTATTTTGATCCACAGACAGAAAGCGATTTAGAGAATATTTTCAACAATTCAGAATTCAATGAAGAGCTCATAGAATCAGCAAAAAAGATAAAAAATTTTCTTTTAAAAAATAATATTGATAAGTACAACATTGAAACTTCTTCAAAAATCAATATTAACTTTCCAACCAACAAAAAAATAATCTTAGTACCTGGGCAAATCTCTCAAGATGCTTCAATTAAGAGAGGCTGTATAGAGCCAATCAACACAAACTTAAACTTACTGAAAAAAGTTAAAGAAGAAAATCCAGACGCTTACATAATTTTCAAGGTACATCCTGACATTATTTACTCAAATGGAATCAAAGACAACATTCCTAATGAAGAGTTCTTCAAATACTGTGACCACTTTGAAGAAGAAAGCAAAGCAATAGAGTTAATAAGTTATGTAGATGAGGTGCATACAATGACATCTCAAGTTGGCTTTGAGGCATTAATTAGAGATAAGAAGGTTGTAACCTATGGATTTCCTTTTTATATGGGATGGGGCTTAAGTGAGGATAAATTAAAAATTGCAAAAAGAAAACGAAAGCTGTCTGTTGATGAACTTATTGCAGGCACTTTGATTTTATATCCTAGATACTTTGACTGGAACAATGAAATGTTCTGTTTGCCATGCGATGCATTAAAAAAGATATCTGAAGAATTGCAAAAAACAAACAAAATTATTTATGAAAGAAAACTAACTTCTGCTCATTCAATTAAACGAATTACAAAGGAGATAATTGATATTTTAAATGAACAAATACTTAGTATTTGTAGGTAAATAGACCTAATTTAATCTCCTTTAATAAAAACTGTTCTACCAAAACGACTTACGGGTTTTCTAGCTTTCTTTAAGAAGCCCCCAGGATCTTGAATCAATTGCTGCCTTGTTTGAGGAGAAACAAAAGGACTATAAGCTTTTCTATAAAGATCAAAAAAGAAGTTTGAATTAAGTTTTTTATTTAACTCTGAGTTTTGTTGAACTTCAGCAGCCTTGTTTTGTACTGAACTAGGAGGTTTAGCTGCAGGTTTAGCAGGTAATTTAGCAGGAGGTTTAACTTCATAGAATATTTCTTTCAATCTCTGGCTATTCCAACCTTTCTCTTTAACGAGCCACTTGTCTAAAGAACATACTAAGAAGTCTGTTAAATGATTGTACTCTTCTATATTCAGCTTCCAATTCAGAGAATTGGAAATTATTGAAGGTAAATCAAGTTCCAATTTTTTATGATTTACATCAGTTGTAAAGCCTTTTCCTCCATAAAAAGCATTCCCACACTGAATTGGCTTAAAACCATTGATCGCAGCTTCTATTCCAGATTGTGAGTTAATACAAAAAACACAATTACTTTGGTTAAACAAATCGTTTATAGCGTAGTTCTCCAAAAAAATTATTCGATCTTCCTCTGCATAGATACTTTTTAAGTAATTTAAAGTTACCGCGGATTTTAAATTATTCTTTTTACGCTCCCAGGGATGAGCTTTGAAAACAATATTTAAATTTGTTTGACTAAGTGCAATATCAATGACATTTCGGTAAATTGCTATTGAAGAAATACCAGCTTGACCTACTTCCAAAAGAGAAAAGTCATTTACAACTTGACCTAAAATTAAAATAGTTTTATTGGTGTTATTAAATAATTTGTCACCAGTCGATTCTGGTTGAACAACATTTTTATTTTTCATAAGCTTTATAGCTTGCAAAGTCTGCCTAACTTTCATTTCATAAATTCTTCTTTCTTCAGGCAAAAGAGACTTTACAGAATTATAAACAGTACGGTGCCTTATATCCGAGCGGTTTGCAATAGGTTCATATTTTTCTTCGCAATAATAATGCTGACCGGTAAAAAAACTTTCCATAATGAAAACTCGGCCTCTTCTGCTTTTCATCACCTCAATTAAAGCTCTGGCATAGATTAAACTACCTGAAAATATTCCAACATAATCTATTTTGGAAATTCGCTTAGTTTCATCTTCCCAATAATCAATCCAAAAAATTGCTGCAGCCATATTCAAAATCAGCTCTTTATTATTGTCTTCAAAGGCTCTTTCAAAGATCTGATTCAAGTCATCACCATAATATGAGCCTTTCCACTGAGGATGCACGCAAATCAGGCTCATAAGTTCTGCTTTAGCAACTTTAAAAACATTTACATTCTTATATTCATATAAAAACAACTCATCTTTATTAAGTTTCTGTAGCTCTTCAATCCATATCTTCAAGTGTTCTTCTAAACTTTCATAATTACCAAAGACATTTATAGGTAACTTCTCATGTTTAGGTGCAATTACTTTTATGTTACATGCTTCACAGAACTCTATTAAACTTTCAAAATTCCTTTTTGTTATATGTATATTATCTGCAAGTAGTAAAGTCTTATTTGACATTGAAAACGAATTAATTGTTAACAGCAATCATGTATTGTAACTTAATTTCAAAGATGCATCTTTTTTTCTTTAAGTTTCTTAATACATTGTTCTGGACTATCGAAAGGAATATCATGAAGTTGACTTAAAGGAAAATTCCACCACTTAATTTCTTCCAATTCATTAATAATATCTTCTGAAAACCGAAAGCGCATTATTTTTGCAGGTACACCCCCAACTATTGCATATGGAGGAACATCTTTAGTCACCACTGATCCAGCCGCTATTACGGAACCATTTCCAATCTTAATTCCTCCTACGATGCATGTTTTTGCACCTATCCAAACATCATTTCCAATACTCACTGGCTCATGAAACTTCCAATCGATGGTTCTTTCAAATTGATAATCTTTATTATTTGTAAACAAAGCTTGAGAAAATTGAAAAGGATGAGTACTCAAGAAGCTTACAGGGTGCCTGGCAAGCCCAATTTCTACAAAGCGACCAATAGAGCAAAATCTTCCAATCGATACTGAATTGTATATCACTGAAGAAACATTAATATAAGAAAATTTACCGACCTTGCATCTACCATAGATTGTTACGTTATCAGCAATATCGACGGGAGATTCTAAAATGACATCCTTTGCCACAAAAGATGTTTTTGCTATTCTTCCACCAAGTTGATTTATTTTATTATTCAAATTCATTAATGTTTAGTAAAAGTAAGGGAATTATTTATCAATTCAAAATACTTCTTTTCGTATTTTTCAACAACTTGACTCCAAGATAGAGCTTCTCCAACTTTGCTAAATGCTCCTTCAAAAAGATTAGAAAGTTTAAAAGGGTTTAAATAAAGATCGATCATTCTCTCGCTATCTAAATCTGGATCTCCAGTTAAGAAAAAACCATTTTCACTGTCAATGACATAATCAACGCACATACCGACGGGTGAAGTAATTATTGGAGTAGCTGAACTTATTGCTTCTGGAATATTTGCAGGCCCTCCTTCAAAAAGACTACAAATTAATAATATATGAATTCGATTATATAAATCTACAAATACTGAATATGGTAAATTCTCATAGCACTCAACTTCAAAACCAAGATTTGTTAAATATTTTGAGTCAAAATTTCTATCTTGCCCAACAAAAATAAATTTAAAAAACTCAGGAGATAATCTCTTTACCAGCTCGTACAAATAAGGTTCACCTTTAACCTTTCTTCCATATCTTCTAGAGAAAAAGCCAACCACAATTTTTTCATCAGGCTGTTTTGTCTTTTTTACAGGCTTAATCAATAATTCATTAAAACCATGAGGTATAACAACTGTATTATTAATGCCCTGACTAGCAAGAAATTTTTGCTGCTTAGTATTCAAACACACAATTAAATTTGTTTGTTTATACTGCTTTACAAACTTAGCAAAATCGAGAGATTGATCACTATCTTCCAAGTCATGATGAACTGTCACAATTGAAGGATTAACAATCTGAGTTTCTAAATTTGGACGGTGGTAATGTCTTAACAAAGAACCATTTAATGGCTTTACACTTGAAATGTAATTAAACTTACCTGATGAACTTAACTTAAAATAATTAAGTATATCGGTAAAAATTTTACTATCTCCATCAATAGACATTACATGATTGATAGTAATTTCTGACACAATAGTATATAGATTAAAACAACGAACAAATTATAATACGTAAACTTTAACTCAAGTAAAGTAAAGAATTAACTAACTTTTCTAGTTCAAACAAACCTATTTTCCTAATGAACCTTATGGTATATAGATTAAACTTATTCCTTTAGCTCAAAACTAAATTTAATTTAATCCAACTTTCGAACTCATCGAGGAATCCTTTCTTTCAAAAATATTAAAAGATTCTAAGCTGTAATAGATTAAATTAAATTTAGGGTGTTCAAAGCATCTTCAGCTAAACAAAAAATTGATTTTGAAGAACCCATCTGGCTTGCTGGATACACCTTCAGAAGGTTAAGTAAGGGAACATCCAATCCATTATATGCAAGAACATTAGTTATAAAAAAAGATACAGATGTCTTAGTTCTGACATCTGTGGATGTAATAGGTTTATTAAAATATGACATTGAAAATTGGAAAAAAGACTGGTTGAAAGATGGCTTACCTGTTGAGAATATAATAGTTTGTTCAACGCACACTCACAGCGGACCCGACACAATGGGTTTATGGAGCTTACCAATTATAGATTCAAAGAAGAAAGAGTCTACTTTGAAAAAGATAAAAGAAGCATGCGCTCAATCTATTGTTCAAGCACTTTCAACAACTCAAATAGCTGAATTCACAATAATCAATAAACGATTAAACGATTTTTCACATAATAGAAGAGTCCCAACTGAGAATAATCCAAAACTTTCAGTTATACATTTTAGAAATCATTCAACAAAAAAAACGATCTCAAGTTTAATTTCCTTCCCGTCGCACGCAGTTATATTAAATCGAAACAATAATAAGATTTCTTCTGATTACCCAGGTCTAATATGCAATGCTATTGATAGTAAAATCGGAGGTTGTAGCATATTTGTACCTTCTTATCTTGCAGGCATAGTTCCCAAAATTCCTAAACGTGGTAGTGAATCTTTGAATAACTATAGTAATAAGCTAAGCAAAGCTATCATTGAACTCATCGAAGCAGAAAATAAATACGAACAAGAGGATATTAAAGCACTGAACGAAGACGTAAGTATACCTATAAAAAATATGCTATTCAACTTAGTTTATCGATTAGGAATTCTAAAGGGAAAACTCAATCTCGTTGATATTGAAACAAAAGTATCAAGCTGGAAATTCGGCAACTTCAAGCTACTTTTTGCACCTGGGGAGCTATCTTGGGAACTTTCAGAGAAAGTAAAACAAAGTACAAAAAGTGAAAATTTAATTGTAGGGCTTGCTAATGACCAACTGGGTTACTTACTCTCTAAGAAAGAATATAAGGAAGACGCCTACAAATACGAACGAAGACTATGTATTTCCAGATCTGCTGGAGAGATTATTTCATCAAAATTAATTGAATTAAATAATAGATTAAACTAAAATTACATAATTACTTGATTATAATGAAGCTTTTTGGAATATAGTAAACCTAAACGTTATGATAAAGTCTCCGCTACAAATTCAAAAAAACGTTTTATTTGCTCTATTCATAAGAGAGATTAAAACCAGGTTTGGTGAATATAAACTTGGCTACTTTTGGGCTGTTGTTGAGCCTTTGACACAAGTTTTATTTTTTGTATTTATCTGGTCTATACTTGGTAGAACATCTTTTAATGGTGTTCATTCTTCAGTATTTCTAGTTACGAGTGTTGTTCCCTGGTTCTGTTTTGCAAATTGTATATCAAGATCCAATTCAGCAATAGAAGCTAATAGAGTCTTATTTGTTTACAAGAATGTTCAACCAACCGATACTGTATTTAACAGAGTATGCTTAGAGTTTTTAATTCATTTAGTTGTTTACGTAATTATGCTACTTGGCTTACTCCTCTTTGGCTTTGATGTAAGTATAAACGACCCATTTATGCACTTACTAGCTTGGATGGTTTTATTTGCCTACTCCTTAGGCTTTGGCTTTCTAACTTGTTTATTTTCTACTACATTTAAAAGTGCATCCTCAATAGTCGGTGTTATCAAAAGAGTTTTATACTTTTCTTCGGGAGTATTTTTCCCTTTGTCTTCCTTGCCCACACAAGTTCAAAATTTCATCAAATGGAATCCTCTTTTACAGCTAATTGAATTTTTGCGAGCTTCTTATTTTGAGTCATTCAGTATAGACAACGAATTCATACTTTACACTTCGTTTATATCTTTGATAATCCTATTTTATGGTTTTTATCTCTTCAGAAGATACCAGCTAGCGTTAAAAAGAATGTAACTAATGATTGAATTAAAAAATATAACTAAGTCGTACAAAACAAAAGGAATCAGACATTACGTTTTTAAAAATTTATCGTTCACTATTCCTCACAACACAAATGTTGGCATTTTAGGACGTAATGGCCAAGGAAAATCAACATTGATGAGAATGATTGGTGGCATAGATCCACCAGATTCTGGTGAAATATCCACACAGAAGTCAATATCTTGGCCAGTTGGTTTAGCTGGAGGTTTTCAAGGACAACTAACTGCAAAAGATAATATAAGGTTTGTTTGTAGAGTATATGGTTGTTCAGAGAAGCAAATAGAAGAAAAAACAAAATATGTTAGAGACTTTGCTGAAATAGGTAATCATTTTGATCTACCAATGAAAACTTACTCTTCCGGTATGAAGTCCAGAGTATCATTTGGCTTAAGCATGGCTTTTGATTTTGATTATTATTTAGTGGATGAAGTATTAGCCGTTGGAGATGCTCATTTCAGGAGTAAATCTCAAAAAGTTTTTAAAGCTAAAAGTTCTAATGCAAATATAATAATGGTTTCACACAGTACTAATACCCTTAAGGAAATGTGTGACTCTCTAATTTTAATTAATAATGGTAACCTTACTTTTTATCAAGATATTCAAGAGGGTTTAAAAGTATATGCGGACACAAATAAATGAAATTTTCCTCTCAAAAGCTTTTTAAGTACATTGTCGTTATTCCATTTGTTATAGCTACTTTTTACTTTGTATTAATTGCAGAAAGTAAATATGCAAGCAATACAAAATTAATTGTTCAAAGTGGCGGCAACTCCGATAACCTTCAAGGTGCAATTCCTTTGCTATCCTTAGGAAACCTGGATAGCAATTATAAGGATGCACTACTTCTCGAAGAATACATCAAATCAGAATCTATTCTCAAGATATTAGATGAAGAATTCAACCTTAAAAAACGTTACGGAAAGTTCAAAATAGATCCCCTCTCAAGAATTTGGATACTAAACCACGAAAACTTTCTTAACTACTACCAAAAACAAGTAAAAATTCAAGTTGATGAAACTTCAAATGTTTTTTCAATCAGCTTTTTAGATCCGAGTCCAAAGTTTTCTCAAAATGTTCTCAAGAGAATTGTTTTACTGTCAGAAGAGTTTATTAATAGAATATCCAAGCAAATAGCTAAAGAACAACAACAATTTGCTGAGTCGGAGCTTGAAGAAGTACAAAGTCGCTTAACTTCAATTAAAGATTCAATTAAAGAGTTTCAAGACAGGCACAACATTGTTAGTCCAGAAAGGGACATTCAATCCACCTCTGCAATATTAAGCTCTTTAGAAGCGCAGCTTGTAAAAGAACAAATTGCGTTAAAACAAGCCAGAGCTTACTTAAGTGATAAGTCATTTGAAGTAAAAAGCAAACTCGCAATCATCAATGAGTTACGTCAAAAGATCGAATTTGAGAAAAGCCAACTTGCTGACGAAGATGGAAACTCAGAAGAACTCATAAATGATGTTTATCTCGAATATCAAACCTTATTAATGGAAGCTGAGTTTCTTAAGGATTTGTATAAGACATCGTTAGCTCATGTAGAATCAATAAAAAAACAATCCATTCAACAGATAAAATTTTTGGTACAAATTCAATCCCCGACTTTACCAGAGGCAGTTCACTCACCTAAGCGCTTGTACTACACAATAGTGACATTACTCATTCTATCTTTAGTCTATGGAATAGTTAGATTAACTTTAGATACAATTCAAGAACACAAAAACTAAATTCAAAATGATTCCAACATCAAGATATTTTTTCAAAAAACTATCCATTTCTTACAAAACGTTTTTTCATTTAATACTCCTCATATCTTTAATAACTCCATTTGTAGGATTAATCAATTTCAAAGCTAATTCTCAGCCGGTTTTTAACAGTTTATTTCTAGAAGAAACTCAACAAACACAAACCGCCGATATTAAAAATGATTTTCTAAAAGATACAAGTTCTAATAATCCACTAGATCTCTTAATGAAAGGCTCAAGTGATAAAAAGCAAATAAAGAAAAAAAGTGTTGAGCAATTTAAAAATTCAGGTAAAGTTATTGATCAAGATCTCGCTCAAAGAATCAAAAAACAAATCGATTATGGACAGAATGATTCTAGTATTATCCCTGTTTTTGGTGAACGGCTGTTTTTAGGAAACTTTGCCAGGCAGACTTTCACCGGATTCAATCCAAACTATAAAATCTCAATCGGAGACGAAGTTGTTCTAAAGCTTTGGGGAGCATTTGAATACGAAAGCACTCTAATTGTCGATCAACAAGGAAACATATTCGTTCCAAAAGTTGGACCAATTAAGCTTCTGGGTGTACAAAATAAAGACTTAAACAAAGTCGTATCTTCAAAAGTACGCTCTATTTTTTCCAAGAATGTAGGAATTTATGCAAATCTTCAAGATACTCATCCAATCAAAGTATTCGTATCGGGATTTGTTCAAAGACCCGGATTATTTGAAGGTTTTTCCTCCAATTCAGCTCTCAACTTTTTGGATAAAGCTGGGGGGATAGATCCTTTAAGAGGAAGTTTCATAAACATTGACTTGATTCGCAACCAAGAAGTAATAGACACAATCAATTTGTACGATTTTCTTCTCAAGGGAACTACCAAATCAATACAACTCCATGATGGAGATACAGTGCTAGTTCATCCGAAGAACAGTTCATACAGTGTTTCTGGAGATGTTTTAAACTCCTACCAATTTGAGTTCAAAGGATCCAAAATACAGGGGAAAGACATAATTGATATAGCACGCCCTCTTCCAAGTGCAAACTTTGTAAAAATTGCAAGAAAAAAAGACAACACAATCAATAGTTTTTATATTTCACTCGATGAATTCAGCAAATCCCCGGTACTTCCAGACGATGAAATTGATTTCATAATAGATAAAGTTGAAGAAACGATAGCTGTTGTAGTTGAAGGTGAGCACATTGGACGTAAAGGTTATATACTCCCTCACAACTCACAAGTAAAAGACTTAATGCCTCTTCTATCCATTGATGAGCGTTCTGAAGTTGAATCAATGCAAATCTTTAGAGAGTCATTAGCAAAAGAACAGAAAAAGGCCCTAAACCAATCTCTAGATGCTCTCGAGAGAAAACTTGCTTCATACGCTTCAGTGACTGCTTCTCAAGCTCAATTACAGAACCAAGAATTAAGTAGAATTAGTGGCTTTATAGAAAAAGCAAGAAATGTTCAACCGGAAGGAAGAATAATATTGGCAAAATCTAGAAACAGCCAAGAGACTTACCTTGAAGATAAAGATGTAGTATTCATCCCCCCAAAAACCAATCTAGTTACAATAACCGGTCAGGTTTATTTCCCCAACACAACGGTAAACAAACGTCAATCCATAAAAGGTTATGCCATTGGAGTAGGTGGAGGTTTTGTGGAAAATGCTGATAAGAAAAAAGCAGTGGTAATACACCAAGATGGTAGAGCGGAACAAGTTAAAACAAGCTATGTTCCTAAAAATGGTGACCAATTGATGATAGTGCCGAAAGTGAGATTAAAATGGTTTCCTTTAGTTAAGGATATAACGGACATTATCTTCAAATCCGCGCTAACAGCTAGGGTTTTTATTTGGGATTAATAAATAATTGACGCGCTAAACCATAAGTTAATAATCATTGAACTTGAATTAATTAACTAAGCAGGTTAAACTTGTATTAACTTTATTTAAAAAAAAGATAAACAAAAACACATAAATAAAATAATTCATAGTCTTTTTTACTCTATGAAAGTTTCATTAAATTACAAGTTTGTAAAGACACTTCAGTCCTCAACTCAAAGTATCTCTAATGGCTCAAGTCTATATCTTTCTGCACTTAACAAGAGAACTGAACAGACAAACAGACAAAACTATTATCAAAACAATCAAAATTTGAATGAACAAGCATGGTGGAAAGAACCAATTAATTTGCTAATAGCTGCCTTAACTACAATCTTTATAATAGGAGGGGCTTATTTAACCTTTGCTAATAGATTCAAAAAAGAGTCAAACATAAATAATTTAATAGAGAAAAAACAGCCAACAGCATTAGAAAATGTCTCTCACAATAAACCAGATGAAGCTATTCCAGCAAAAGACAATATCAATACGGAAGAATCAACACCAAATCCTAAACCTAATATAAATAACGAATACAGTTCATTTTTTAAGTATGATAACCCTGTTCAATGCTCCAGCTTACAGGATTTTGAATATATTGAAGAACTTCTTGCAAAAGATGAGTACATAAAACAGTTAGCTTCTTTTATTGGATGTGATTTTTCTGATTTGAAAAACTTATTTGAGAAAGATCTTTTCGCAAGGACATTCTTGAATAAGAACAATGCGTCTTCAATTAACAGTAGCCCGGTTGTAAAAAATTATGATAAGTCGCTAAATATAAGTAACCTTCCAGAATTTTATTCTAAAGAATGTTCTCAAATTTTTGATGAACTGCAAATAGCAAAAGACAAACTAGGGATTAAAGAGAATATTGCTCCTTGGCTAGCCATAAATACAAATGCGTTTGAGAAAGCAACAGAAGATAAGAAAAACAATCAAATAGAAATAGACAAGAATATTAATTCAATTATTATTCATTTAAATAATGTAAGTAAGTTGATGAGGAAAGCTTCTTCTCTTGAAATCAGCAAGAAACTTTCAGATAGAATAAATAAAATTCAATCAAATCTTAATTCCATACAGCAGGATCATCTTTCTCTAAGTAGTCAATCTCAAAATATTAGTGCTCCTGAATTAATTATCTTTATCAAATGGAAAGTAAATAAAAATTCAGTCAAGGAAGAAATAAATAAAGCTGCCCAAGAATTGCTAGATATTGAAAAAGAAATAAATGGTTTAGAAAAAATTTCCAACGAGGAAAAACCAATACCTCTAATACCAAAACTTGAGGAGGAACAAAAAGAGAATCCTTGGAAGAAAAAATACATTCTGGGAAGAGATAACAAATCATCAATAATTGATTTATCTAATGACAAGTATATAAGTGGCGAACACCTACAAGTAAGACCTCTTGAAAATGGAACAGTTGAGATTTGTGATTTAAAGTCTACAAATGGAAGCTGGTTTTGTAAGAAGGAAGAGCAGGTTTTTCAAAAACTACAACAAGGCTTTGCTCTAATTTTGGAGGAAGGAGACAAAATAAAAATAGGGGAAACTATTCTTATTTTCCAAAATGATAAGTTTGAACACATTCCCACTCAATCTCTAATCTCGGTATCAGAATTAAGCAATAAAGACTTTAACAAGCATCGTATTGAATTTCATGCTGATGAAGAAAAAGTTTACATAGAGGGTGTCCTAAAAAAAGTTGACACAGATATTCTAGAAAAATATGATCTTCTTCCCAAATATAAGATTAAACTTTCAAATAATGAAACCGTTTATTCATCAAGAATTATTGAGAATGAACAAAAAGGCAGATCTATAAGCATTTTATATATAAATAATGGCAAAGGCAAATACGTTGCCAGACCATGTTATTCAAGCTGTTCTCATGGTGGATTGTGGCAAGCTCCTCACGGTATTGAAAGAGAAAATTACAATAATGAAACTTTTGTAGGTTGGTTTGGCAAAGGTTTTGCAACTTCAGGTATTAGTAAGTCAGTAACCTCTTTAAATCCTGAATTACAGAAGGCTTTTTCATTCATTCAACCAGAGAAAGTTTCAGAATTCAAGAATATTGAAGTTGCTTGGAGTGGTCTCTTAAGAGCTATACCTAGGTATCATGGAAATCTTTGGGGAGAAGATATTATTCCTGAATTAGAAAAAGATTTCAGTAAATTTACTCAATTTGATATTAATTGTAGAGAAAAATTTACTTACGAGTTGGATAAAAAGAGTGTAGCAACTTCAGAAGATCTTGCAAAAAGTTTAAAAGTTCCACCAAAAAACAGTCCTAATTTCAATGACGAAAGAAGAGATCTATCTTATGAAATTGAAAACCCTATGTATGGAAAAATCATAGTTAGAGTTTTCAACTCGCGAAACAATCATTATCTTTGGACATTTTACGAGCAAAAAGATACTGGTAGAGCATGGATCTCTTGCCTCCATAATGCTGACTCGCACTTAACAAGCACTGGTTTACAAAGTCAAATTGTACAATGTCCATCTGGATTGACAAGAGCACCCTTTGAATATTTAGACTCAATTAAAGGTATGCCAGGTATGAAAAGTCAATGGACCGATGAAAAACATAGAGAGCATCATCAAAGATATTTAGCTTGCAAGAAACATGAAATGTATACTGATTATTATGAAATATGGAACTTTTACACAAAGCACCTTCCAGTGATTCAAGATTATTATAATTCTATTCACAATGGTCAAGTTCCAAGCTAGCTAAAATAGTTAACATTGAAATACATGCTCAAAATCAGTCAATTGATTCAAAATGATAAAGAACTAAATTAGAATAATTTTCTAATCTTTCTTAGCTATTCAAATATTTCAATCAAAGTGAATAACTTTCAGCAATTCAATAAACTCAAAGAGTGCCGCTATGGCAAAATGCTCTTCAATATAAATGACGTTTATATTGGTAAATCATTCGATTTATATGGCGAGTTCAGTGAACTAGAAATTGATTTACTAAAAACATTTATCAAACCGGACCAATACATCTTCGATGTTGGTGCAAATATTGGGTCACACTCCATCTCTTTTGCACAATTAGTGGGATCTAAAGGAGCTGTTTTTGCTTTCGAACCTCAAAGGATTATTTTTCAAACACTTTGCGCCAACCTGTCACTTAATAGCATTACCAATGTTTTCACTTTTCATTTAGCACTTTCAGAGACATCGGGGAATACTCGAGTACCGTTTCCTGATTATTTAAAACAAAGCAATTTTGGTGGCCTAGATCTTGAAAAATATAACCACGGAGAGTTTGTACAAGTGATGACCGTTGACCACTTCTCTGTTCCAAAATGCGATTTGATAAAAATAGATGTTGAAGGAATGGAAGCTAAAGTTTTAAAAGGAGCTGAAAAGACCATTCAAAAGTTTAGACCGATTTTATATGTTGAAAACGACCGAAGTGAAAAATCTGTGGAACTGATTAAATTGATAGATTCGTATAGCTACAATATTTATTGGCACCGACCACCGTTATTTAATCCCCAAAACTTTTTCCAGAATTCTGATAATGCCTTTGGAAAAACGGTATCAATAAATTTATTATGCTTACCCAAAGAGAAAGATATCTCAATCAGCTCTATAGAAAACCAATTACAAAAAGTCGTTTTAGCGAATTAAATATTGTATCGAGTAAATCCCATTATTCAAATGAACGGCACCACTAAATTCTTAATGCCTTGGGAACTCGATTGTATAAATCATAAACAGTACCTAAACGAACTTCGGACTTAGACTTTGGCCAAATACCAGGAATAGATGTATTGCAGTGAGGACACTGACCAGTATCACTGATATGGTAGTTTAAAACCACGTAACCAATTCTTTCAATTAAAACTGCTTTACAATTCGGACAGTAAGTATGTTCGTATCTACCAACTTTACCAGGACGATTGCCCGGATAGACATAATGAAGCCCCTCCTCATACCCAATTTCGGTAGCTTTAATTAAAATATCAGAATCCGTATTTTCAGTTTCTTGCATACGGTAATCGGTATGAAAAGCGGTTACATGCCATGGAATATCAGGGGAAATGGACTTAATGAATTTAGCAGCATCTCTCAATTCTTCTTCAGAATCATTGAAGCCGGGGACAATCAAAGTTACTAGTTCAAGCCATAAACCGAGTTCATGAACCATTTTAATTCCATTTAAAACACGATCGAGAGCAGTGCCGAGACGTCTATAACTTTTGTCACGCATGGTCTTGAAATCAATTTTGTAAGCTTTCATAAAAGGTCTTATGTATTCCAGCACCTCTCTGGTTGCATTACCGTTTGAGACATACATGCAAGTTAGACCTTCTTTTTGAGCTTCTTCAAAAATGGCATGTGACCATTCAGAAGTTATTAGTGGTTCATTGTATGAACTAGCTATTGTTTTAGCACCGTACTTTTTAGCCATTGAAACAAGCTGCTTAGGAGTAACTTCCACCGGTGGTCTTCCCGCGTTTGCATCTCTAAGAGTTTGAGAAATATCCCAGTTTTGGCAATAAGCACAATGCAAATCGCAACCCATCATTCCATAAGTTAAGGTATCAGTACCTGGGTGAACATGGAAAAAAGGTTTTTTCTCAATCGGATCGCATTGCAAAGCAGCAACATATCCCCAAGGAACATAAAGCTTGCCATTTAAGTTATATCTAACCTGGCAAATCCCTCTGGTTCCTTGCTTTATTTTGCAGTTATGCTCGCAAGCAAAACAGTGAACCATCTGATTGTCTAACGTTCTATAAAGCTTACCCTCTCTGACCAAGGGGTTTATTAAGTCCGAGACTGGAACATCCCCCGCAATAGGTTTTCTTAAATTTACAAGCTCTTCAAGCAAATCCTTCTCGGCTGGATCTGCTTTATCTGTTCTTGGAGAGTAAGCTTGCCCTTCAACAGTCATGACTGAGTCCTCTATTATTTATTTTATTCCCATAAGAATATAATTTCTTAGAGTGAGCTCATCTTCTTCATGCCTTTAAAATTGTTCGCTTTTGTATTGGAAAGTTTCTTAGGAGGATTATCTTCACCAGGAATTAAAACAATAACCTCTGAAGTTGTCGAAGCGTCTTCAAACAATTTAACCTTAATGAACATTTCAGAATTATTTCTTAAGCGCGTTAAAGAAACAACCTTTCCAACTGGATAAGAAAATGGATATAGCTTATCCACACCAACAGGATTAATTTGGGTTGTGTAGACAACATCTCCCTTTTTGACATCCGAGCCAATAGGAACAAACTGTAGTAATGCGTATCCAGACTTATCTCCCTGAATAATACCGAGTACATCTGTTCTTTCAATTGATGCACCGAATTTCACTTGAGAACTGGAAATTAACTGTACTATTGAATAATTGGGCTTAACTTCTTGGATCTGACCGAGGATACCCTTTGGTGTAACAACAACCATTCCCGGACGAAAGTCACTATTACTTCCCTTATCAATTATTAGCTGCTTATGCCAAGAACTTGGGGATCTGGCTATAACCTTAGAGGAAACTGATTTTGGAAAGCGATTAGTCTGTAATTGCAATAACTGATCCAGTTGCGCCACTTTATTAGCAAGGACTTTCATTGAATTTAATTTATACTCAGCTTTACGGAGTCTGCTTTTGAGATATTTAATTTCTCTATTTTGATTTTCAATCAGCTGGTAACTGCTCAACACTTTTTGAGTATTTACTGATGTGTTTTCAACGATACCTTGGCTTGTTGCTGTTGTAAATTTTAAAATGTTGCTAATTATCTCAGTTATGGGACCACTAAAAAAGAACAGCACACCTGCAAATATGAGAGTGTTCAATAAAAGTTTTAAGAAGCGCTTTCTTTTATTCAAGTAGCTCAACTAATAATTAATTACTTAAGGATAAATTTTATTTTGTACTTCGTAAATATTATCTAAAATCAACGGTCAACGCTTAGCCTCAAGTATTATTTAAGCCTCAACCTGCTTAGATACTTTATCTTTAAACAACTTTCGGAAATCTATATTCTTTCTTTTCATTATTTCTTCGAGCTCTAAATATTGTTTGCTATTTTTCAAATGAGCAAATAAATTATTGTAAAGCTCGATAGTCTCAGGGTCTTCATTAAAAACTGTATTTCTAATCGCTTGATAAAGAATTTTATCCATTTCTTTTAACGAGCCTAAAAGTGTCACTGTTTTCAATGTTGGGTATAACTTTTCTGCTTTTAGAGGCCAATAAGTTCCTTTGAGCCATGCTTTTTTATACAATTCACCCGCTGATTTCGCAAAAACACATAGAGTCTTTTTCCTTAAACCACCAGCCAAGTGGACAAAACTAGTATCTGCGGTAACGATTAAGTCACAGCTATCAACCAAATTGACCAAATCAGACGGGTTTACAGTTAAACTACTCGCGTCAATAACATTATTTTGTTTACTAATCCAGTTAAACAATTCACTAGTCTTAAAAATTGGACGAGTAACCACAACCTGAAAATCCATTATGAGTAGGGATTGCAAAATAAACCGAACAACTTCAAACGGTAAATTTCTCTTTTGGCTGCTAGTTTCCCAGTTTAATAAACATAACTTTTTGCTTTTATCTCTCTTAGGTAAATTGCTTAACTTTTCATAAAACTCGTTTTTATGCTCTTGATGAGGAATTAGTTTTGGAGATGGAAATCTCTCCAAAAACGCTTGTTCTCCGAGCTCCTTTAATACAAAACTTCTAATCCATCCCAGAGCATCCATCTTATTTACAGAGGGTTCAATAAAATAATCAAACTCAATCAGTCTTTCAAAAGGAACTATCTCCGGGTAAATTTTAGAAATCCATTTTTGTTCATGAAAGAAATTAACACCCGCTGCATTAACACAAAGCCCAAGTTCAATATCCAAACTTTCAGCGAAGACTTTGAGAAAGGGCATTGAAAGTATCAAATCACCAAGCCCAAAGGAGTTATGAGCCAACACACATAAGAATTTCTTCCATTTTAACATTTCTTTTGGAGGGAATCCAATTAAGCGTAGAGGAAGTTTAATAGTTTCTGGGAGCTTTTCTTCAACAAATAATCGCTGTAAGTTGTATTGAGAACCCATTACCCCTTTCAATTTACCAGTCCAACAAGAATAAATATTTTCGGGGATTGCAATTAGCTGTTTTTGAGGAATTAAATACTTTGCATTCCAATAAGGATAAGGTCTATGCCCCTTTATCTGAAGCTTTTGTAAATCAAGCAAAAATTCTTTACTATTCTGATTCTGATATATCTCATCATTTACAGTGACTAATTTCATTTATTCTATTTCTAAAAATTATTCTCAATAAAAAGAATTCGTTTTTAACTAGTGTTAACTGCTCATTAAAATTTTTCCCAAATAATTCAATAAATTAAATGTTGAATATAACTGTTAAATGGGTATAATCTATAACCTGTGTTTTCAATTGCACTTCTTTCGGGATGTGGCTCAGCTTGGTAGAGCGTCCGCTTTGGGAGCGGAAGGTCGGAGGTTCGAATCCTCTCATCCCGATTTTGTTATTTATTCTCAACACTGCCTTTAATAACTTTGCCTTCTTCTAACGTTAATCCTCTGTAGGCTAGCCATTGACTCACTTTCTGCGATGGTACAACAGTAACGTGCTGATGGGGATTATTAATTTCTATATTAAATGCCTTTTCGTAATCACCGGTTGCTACAAGTAATTGATCTGGAAGACTATAAGATTGTTCTCCTGCCATTAATGTCTTAAGATTTGCTGTCAATGATCGATGGAACGGATCAACAATTGAATCAGCACTGGGAGCATATAATTTCAATGTTGAGTCAGGATGCTGATCTTGAATTTGTCTAATTAGACGGTCTAAAGGAAAAAAAGAGACCTAAGAATCCTCTAGATGGTTGATTAGGAGAAAGAGACGAGAGAAAATCAATGTACCAGAGAAAAAGTACATAAAAATGAGTAGAAGAAAATGTCCAAAATGCAATTCAACA
>JASJDU010000025.1 GCA_030065015.1 Candidatus Caenarcanales bacterium
TAGCTATTCAGAAAATTTCCAACAAATGGACCATGCCCATTCCTAACTGGAAATCTGCTCTCAACTGGTTTGCTATTCATTTTCATGATAGATTTCCTTTCTCTTTTACACACTTCTCTTGACAGACTCGTACAAAGTAATTCATAAAGATCATCAGTTGTCTTTGTTTTAGGAACTCAATACCCCGTAGCTTGCTGCGGGGTTATTTATTGGCAATTTCAACATTATTGTTTCTTGCCATTTCTACAACCTTTTTTAGTGTTAAAGGATTGCCCTTCTCTAAATCTTGAATATTGATTATTCTTGCCGGTTGCAAGATTTTTAAAGGTGGAGATAAATTGATTTCTTTAAGAGTACTTCCATTAATTAATAAGTCCTCTTCTAACATCATTGAACTCATAGAGGGCTTTTTATTAAACATAATAGACCTGTACAAATTGAAAGCAACCCTCCGAGACATGCGACTGAGTAAGTTGGGTGATAAAGTTGCTAATGCTCCTGCTTTTACGTCGCTTGAGCCTAAAAATGAAAAGGTTGGAATTCCCTTTTTGCTAAGAGCTTTGTATATTTTGCTTCTTTCCTCTTTGGTTGTTCTAAGTGTTAGTAGAGAATACACCGCCTCAATATCATCATTAATTGAAGCTTTTAAAGACTCAATATCTGTATAGGTTAAAACTTCTAAAGTATAATCTTGGTCTTTTGCAATATTTTGGAAAACTAAGGGTAATTCTTTAAAGGCCTTTAGAGAATTTATATCTATTAGAATGTGTAGCTTTTTGAAATTTGTGATTCCCTGGAAGGCCTGTAACTCTTCTTTTACAGATTCAGGAGATATCACTATGCTAACGTTGTTGGTGGAATGGCTGTCTCTAAAAGTATTCTTTGAGTTGAAAGGCTCTTTCAACTCCAGTTCATCAAAAATATCTTTTTTAATTAGCAACATAGTTACTATTGGTTTTGATGAGTTTTGGTGGCTTTTGAGAGCTTGAACGCTAGATAGGCCACAGGAAGTGAAAATTGCATCAATTGATTTGTCTTTGAGAGCTCTTTGAATGAGTATCTCAATTGATTCAAGATCCCAGGGAGTAGCTGGTATTGGAAGCTCCTTGAAATTGATTATTGCTGCCAGTTCCAGAAGGTCTTTTTTAACCTGCTCAGAAAAATCTTCATACATTCCACCAGGTCCATCTTTGATAATGCCTATCGTTATGTTCTTTGAAGAATTCAAATTAAAGGATTTCAGATCTTCTTTTAAGTGAGACTGTGAATAGCAAGGAAAAACAAAAAGTATTGTGACTAAGTTCAGTAATGCAATTAACATTTGTGTTTGTCTTGTCACAGAAGTTATTAGCCGTTTAAAAATATTTTATTGAGAAATATTTATTTATTTTAATTCTTTAAGCCAGTATATTTTTCAACTTGCTACTTAAATTCAACTGAAATTAAACAACCCCAAATATTAATTACAATATTAAGGAATTGTGTATTTATTAAAAAACCACTGAGTCTAGCACAGTAACAATTGCTAAAATTTTTAAGATTGACAACAAATATAAATATATAACGCAATGAGCCAAACAAAAACTGTAGAAGAAATTGAAACAATTGAATTAGACCGAGTTGTAATTAGGTTTGCTGGAGATTCCGGCGATGGTATGCAGGTAACCGGAGGTCAATTTACAACAACTTCTGCAATTGCGGGTAATAGTTTGGCGACTTTCCCGGATTATCCCGCTGAAATTAGAGCACCTCAAGGAACTTTACCTGGAGTTTCTGGTTTCCAAATCCAATTAGGTGAAATTGATATTTATACCGCAGGGGATGAGCCAGATGTCTTAGTTGCAATGAACCCAGCAGCTTTGAAGGTAAACATCAAAGATATTAAAAAAGGCGGCACAATAATAGTTAACCAAGATGCTTTTACTAAAACCGGTTTAGATAAAGCAGGATATGCCTCTAACCCCATTGAAGATGATTCGTTGAGCTCATACCGTGTCATCCCAACTCAAATCACAAAATTAACCAGGCTAGCTTTAGAAGAATCCAAATTAGATTCAAGAAGTAAAGATCGTTGCAAGAACTTTTTTGCTTTGGGTTTAATGTATTGGATTTACTCTCGCCCTTTGGAAACAACTAAAGATTGGATTAAAGAGAAATTTGCAAAAAAACCGGATATTGTGGATGCTAACTTAAAAGCTCTTCAGGCTGGATATAACTATGGAATTACTGTTGAGGCTCTTCCAACCTATGTTGTCAAATCCGCAACAATTCAGCCGGGTAAATACCGTAATATTACTGGTAACCAAGCAACCATTCTGGGATTAATTGCCGCTTCTCAGAAATCGAGCACTCCAATCTTTTTAGGTTCTTATCCAATTACTCCAGCTAGTGACATACTACACGAACTATCCAAATACAAAGAATTTGGAGTAGTAACTTTTCAAGCTGAAGATGAAATTGCAGCTGTTTGCTCTGCAATTGGTGCTTCTTTTGGTGGTGCAATTGGTGTTACTTCAACTTCTGGGCCTGGATTAGCACTCAAGTCCGAAGCTGTGGGACTTGCGGTTAAAACAGAGCTGCCTTTAGTTATTATTGATGTTCAAAGAGCCGGACCTTCAACTGGTATGCCGACTAAAACTGAGCAATCAGATCTACTTTTTGCAATGTATGGTAGACACGGTGAATCCCCGGTTTGCATTCTGGCACCAAGCACTCCCTCCGATTGTTACGAAATGGCTTTTGAAGCAACTAGATTGGCTTTAGAATTCATGACCCCAGTAATTTTACTTTCAGATGGATATTTAGCTAATGGCTCTGAGCCATGGTTAATACCTAGCTCCGAAGAATTGCCGATTATCAATAATCATTTGATAGATCCTCAAAAAAGTCAGGATGAACCTTTTCTACCTTACTCAAGAGACGAAAATCTTGTAAGAAACTGGGCAATTCCTGGAATGGCTGGCTTTGAGCATAGAATTAGTGGTTTAGAAGGACAAGAGGGATCTGGTTCAATCAGTTATGATCCTGAAAATCATGAGAGGATGACTGAGACAAGAAAGAAAAAAATTAAAAATATTCAAAAGAGTATTCCTCCTTTAGAAGTTTTTGGAGAGACATCAGGAGACTTGCTGGTTTTAGGATGGGGTGGAACTTATGGAACAATAAGAGCTGCTGTTGAAGAACTCCAAAAAGAAGGTAAGTCAGTTTCTCAGGCACACTTAAGATATCTCAACCCATTCCCTTCAAATTTTGAAGAAGTTTTAAGGTCATACAATAAAGTCTTAGTTCCAGAAATTAATGATGGTCAATTGTCTCGCTTGATCAAAGCAGATTTCCTTATTAATGCTCATTGTCTTAATAAAGTACAAGGTCAACCATTTAAAGTTAGAGAGTTGAAAGAAGCAGTGAGCAGATTGATTGAGAACTAACTAAACTTTTTAGCTAATTTGTCTCTTGTGAGCTTTCTTTAAGTTATTTGTCCGGGAAAGCTCGCTTAGAAGTTGCCTAAATCAATAAGGTGATTCTGAAGCTTTTAAATTTATACTGCCCAAGTCTGGGAAGTGGTGAAAAATATCGTTGATATACTCACCCTCTGGAGCTAACTCAACATATTTTCTCCAATAATACCTAGCCTTCTCAACATCTTTATTAAGTAAAATCGACCCAAGAGCGTAATAACTGTCAACGTAAGTAGCGTTTAAGACTATTGCTTTTTTGTACTCAGTTATCGCCATAGTCTCTTCACCTTGATTTGCTAAAGAGGAAGCGTAGTTATATTGAGCGTGAAAATTTAGTGAATCAATCGTCAAAACTTTTTTGTATAGTTTCGATGATTCTTCGAATTGACCAATGGCTGAGTAACAATCGGCTAGACCAATTAATGCTTTTTTATTATCTGGCTCTAAATTTAAAATACTTTGGTAGATTGTTGATGCTGAATAATGGTCTCCAGATTGAGTAATCCTTTTTGCCAGTTCTAATCTAGCTGGTACTGAATGAGAATATTGTAGAAATTCAATGGATTCATTTTCTCTTCCTTGTTGATCTAAATTATGAGCAATTGCAACTTTATACTTGTCTTTGTTTGGTTTTAATTTAATGAGCTCTCTATAAGTATATTCCGCATCTTGAAGTTGATTTGTCTTTGCTTGAATCGCCACAATCTTTTCTAAAGTACTAACCTGTGAGTAACCATAAAACTTTGCCTGTCTGTAAGAATTAATTGCTTCTTGAAATTTACCCAAAGCAGATTTTACATTAGCCAAATTAAACCAAGCATCTTTATTATTATTTTTGAGTTTAATGTAGTTGTTCCATACAATTTCGGCATTGCTCCAATCTTTTAAACCTGATAATGCTGCACCATAATTGAATATAATATTTTCGTTGGAACTAAGTTGAGGATTAATTATTAAAGCTTCTCTGTATAAAGAAACTGCTTTTTTATATTTTTTTTGCCACAAACGAATATCTGCTAATTGTGTTTTTATGGATAAATTGTCTGGCTCTTGTCTGAGAATATCTTCAACTATTAATGCTGAATCGTTGTATTTACCTTTTTTGTATAAAATTTGTGCCTTAGAAATTAAATATGATCTTTTCTTTTTTTCTTCTTTTTCTTTTTCATAGGCTAATTCAAAATGTTTGAGAGCCAAGTCTAAATTTCCAGCTTTGTCATAATAATAAGCAATCATTGAATATAAGCTAGGATCATTATCTTGAACTGATATTGCTCTATTTAATAGGTTAATTGAAGTAACCAGTTCTCCTTGTTTAAACTTTACATCCGCCAATGAAGCTAACAGTTCTGGATCTTTGGGGCGATTATTGAGTAATCTAACATATTCTTTTTCTGAAGAATTTAAATCTCCAATCGAGTAATAAGCCCTGGCGAGATTAAGTCTTGCCCATTCATTATTTGCAGAATACGATAAAACTTTCTGATAATTTGCTACCGCTTTGTCCAACTTATTAGTTTTATGATGAGCAGTTGCAATGAGAGAAATAATATGTAGATTTTCAGGATCATCCGATAAAGCTTTATTGAGAGATATTAGTGATTCACCGTATAGTCCTGCTATTTGTTGAGCTTCTCCTAAGTTTAAAAAGATTAGCGGATAATTGGGTTCTAATTCAGTTGCAACTTTAAATTGATTAATAGCTTCGCTCGTTTTTTTTACCTTCATTAGAGATTGTCCATATAAGACTCTCAATCTAGCCTCTCTTGGCGATAAAGAAATCGCTTTTTTGAATTGATTTAAGCCCTGTTTTATTTTTTGATTTTTTATGAGCGCTTTAGCGTAATTGCCTCTTAAATCACCGTCTCCTGGTGACAATTCAACTGCTTTATGGAAGGCTTCTTCCGCTTTAGTAATATTTCCTTTTCTTTGCCAATTTAAAGCTAAAGAGTAGTAATTAACTGAATCTTTGTTTATTTCAGAGGCAACTGGAATTGAACAAACTCCAATACAAAAAGTGGTTGAGATGATAAATACCTTAAATCTCTTATCCATATGAGACAAATCATTGCAAACATACTATTTATAGTTTAGCTTAGAGTATTTGAACGCTGAGAAAAGTAGAATTTTGTAACACTTTATTAATGCCTAATTAATGATTGAAATTGTTTTATATCAACCAGAAATTCCTCCTAATACCGGTAATATTGGGCGATTATGTGTTTGCAATGATTTGAGGCTCCACTTAATTCAGCCCCTTGGCTTTAGCATTGAAGATAAATATTTGAAAAGATCCGGTATGGATTATTGGCAACACTTAAAGCTGAATGTTCATGAATCGTTCGATGCATTAAGAAAGAACTTAGGGTTTGAAAGAAAATATTGGTTTTTTACAACAAAAGCTAAAAGCAGCATTTGGGAGACTAGTTTTGCAAAAGATGATGTTTTAGTCTTCGGTCCTGAAACAAGAGGTTTACCAGCAGAAATATTGCAACAGAATCAAAATTATCAGGTACTCATTCCAATGTTGAGTACTAATAAAAGAAGTCTAAACTTAGCAACATCAGTTGGAATTGCCTCATACGAAGCATTGAGACAAATAGTATCAGCCTAGTTTTTACTATTTGTCTCAAGTCCAAAATTATACTTCTTGAATAACTATTGAAAGAACTGGCTTGGACATACCAAAATTCTCTCTTATTTTTTTACTCATTAAATCGTGTGTTAAATGTCTGAGGATACCAGTATCTTTTTGTCCTTGCATAAGAGATTTGTTTACAGCATTGGTTATATCTCTATTTATCGTTTCAACTAAATTCTGCCAACTAGAACTTGTATCGAAAGAGCTGCCGTACATTGTCATGGTAGGACCCGCAATTAGTTTTGCATTCTTAAAATCAACTGCTAAAACAATGGTTATTGTGCCGTCTTCGCTCAAATTTTTTCTTTCTTCTAGCGAACGGTGTCCCATGTTGCTATCTAAGGACTTATTGAAGAAAACTGATTTTGCTGATATCTTTCCGGATAGACTCGCCGTTGACTTGGCTAGATCAAAGTCTATTGCACATCCATTATCTAAAATAACAACATTTTGTGGATCAACCCCACATTTATTTAACAACTCAGCGTGTAAAACCAATAGACGAGATTCTCCATGAGATGGAATGAAATATTTTGGTCTAGTGAGGTTATATATAAACTTTAATTCCTCTTGAGAAGCATACCCAGTTACGTGAACTCCTGCATCTCTACCACCAATAACTCCAACACCTTGTAAGAATAATTGGTCAATGGCATTTGCAAGTACTCTGGTCGTTCCAAGGGGTGGATTGGCTGAAACTATTATTGTGTCACCCTCTTTAAGAGAAGTATGAGGATAATCTTTGTAGGCTAAGCTTATGAAAGGTTTCAGTATATGTCCTTCTAAAGAACCTATTACAATACAGATTTTATTGGGATCAATTTCAGCGCTGTTAGGATCTTCAACGAACAAAGACTCATCATAATTAAGATAGCCACAAGATTTAGCGGCTTGATACCAGGCTTTAATTTCATCACCTAAAATGCACACTTTTCGGTCATTTTCTTTAGCTGAATCTAAAATTGTTTTTAGGCGATGTAAATGACTACAACTAATTAAAGTGATCGTCCTTCCTTTACTATTGGCGAAGATATCATTGAACTTTTTCTTTACGGATGACTCCGAATTTGTATAACCGCCTGATTCAACATTTACGGAGCTACTTATGAGGAAATCAACTCCAGCTTGAGTCACATCACAAGCTAGATCTTGAATATTAGTCTGTCCATGAGAGATAGGAGCTTCATGGTCTATTTTCATTGCGCCTGTATAGAAAACCTTTGTTGATAAAGCTTCAATTAAAAGTGCAAAAGAATCCACTGCAGAAAACGTTACAGTGTAAGGAGTAATTTTGAACTGTTCTCCAATCTCATACTTATTACAAGTTTCAAGCCTAGTAACCTTTATATCCGAGGGTATTTTGTCTTTGTATAACTCTGCAAGAATTGGTGGGAGATAAACTTCTTTAATTTCAAGTTCTTCAAGAAAGTTAAGAAAATGTCCCGCATATTCCTCATGAGGATTGCTTACGACCAAAGCTTTTACTTTTTGCTTATTCTCCAATAAATATTCTAAGTCCGGAATAACAGCGTCTACTCCACCTTTAAAGCCGTGAGGGACGAAACCAATACCGGCATCAACAATTACAATCTCTTTGTCTTGTTCAAAACACCAACAACTTCTTCCAAGTTCGCATTGTCCACTGATGGGAATAATTCTTAGCTTATTTGAGCCCAGTTGTGGAGGAGCTTGGCTGGTTCCTTTATTAGTATTTGGAAATGCAACTCTTGTTTGTCCTTGACCACTAGAATACTGTTGAGGTGATGGTCTGGAATATGAGCTTTTGACAATTTGTGGTTGATCTGTTCTCCATCCAGAATCCCTTCCTCCTCTGTGATTTGGGCGAGATGGAGGTCTATTGCCGCGAGAAAAACCAGAGCTCCTAGAATTTGAGCCTCTTTGAGAGGATGAATCTGAGTTATTCATTGTATTAAAAAAGTTTTTTATATAACCAAAAGGATATGTCTATTTAGAATAACCATAAATAGGTGTGTTGTCCAATTAAATGTTTATTTGTAGATATCAATAAAGTAATTATTGGTGAGTTTCTGAAGAAAAAATAAAAGTAAGCAATTTAGATACGTAAGATTTAAGCACCATTAAAGCCAATTAAAATAAATTTGTCTTATTTGATGTATTAGGCACTTCTAAAGATTTTCTTTATTTGAAGAGTTTTGCTAAATCTCCTTTGAAAATTGTTTTTTTGATAAGTATTGAATCGATAGACTACATTTTAGGCTCTTAATCTATACAAAGTTTATCTCAAAATGGTCTAGAGCCTACAAAGACTTTTGCGGGATATTCCTTTACCACTTGATGCTATTAGAATATTACAAAGCCATAAGCCAAATTCTTCAATTGAGGTTATAAAAAAGCAGAAGATGACATAGAGAAAATGCCAGGAGCTTTACCTTTTACTAGCCTAAAAGAAGAAAATGATGAATTGGAACATTGTTTTTTCACAGTTCAAAACCTGAAAAATTATGTAACTTATACATTGGGAATTAATATTACAGACAATTGAAATACCAATCAGCCTAAGTGTTCTTTCAAGATGGGAATATCTTTATCCCCTCTTCCAGAGAGATTAATCATTACTGTTTCATCTTTTTGTGTCTTTGGCATTAGTTCAAATAAGTATCCAATTGCATGAGAAGATTCAAGAGCAGCTAGAATACCTTCTTTGTTAGCTAAAAGCTTGAATCCTTCTAGAGCTTGCTTGTCAGTTACTGGATAATATTGAGCTCTTCCAATATCTTTTAAGTAACTGTGTTCAGGACCAACTCCAGGATAATCCATTCCAGCCGAAATACTATGGACTTCATTGATTTTTCCAAAATCATCTTGAACTAAATAACTCATGGTTCCATGCAAAATCCCTAGTTTACCTTTACTTATACTAGATGCATGTTCCTTTGTGTTCACTCCTTTGCCACCAGCTTCTAGTCCTATTAACTCAATGGAAGCATCATTCTTGAATTCATGAAAGATACCAATTGCGTTAGAGCCTCCGCCAATGCAAGCTAAAACATAATCTGGTAGTGCTTTAAACTGTTTAAGGCATTGTTCTTTTGCTTCCTTCCCGATAATGGACTGAAACTCTCTCACCATGAGTGGGTATGGGTGTGGCCCACTTGCGGTTCCCAGAATATAGTGAGTTGTTGTTACGTTGGTTACCCAATCCCTGATTGCTTCTGAAGTGGCTTCTTTCAAAGTTTGTTCACCATTGGTTGCAGAATGAACTTTAGCTCCAAGCATTTTCATTCGAAAAACGTTCGGCTGTTGTCGTTCAATATCCTTAGCACCCATAAAAACAGTGCATTCAAGTCCCAAAAGTGCGCAGGCAGTTGCCGTTGCAACCCCATGTTGACCGGCACCAGTTTCAGCGATTATTCTTTGTTTGCCTAATCTCTTAGCGAGAAGTGCTTGCCCAATGGCATTATTTATTTTATGAGCACCCGTATGGTTTAAATCCTCACGTTTTAACAATATTTTGGCTTTACCAAAATATTCAGTTAAACGTTTTGCAAAATAGAGTGGGGTAGGCCTTCCAATATAGTTCTGATATAAATCATTCAATTCTTTTTGAAATTCTTCTTCTAATAATGATTGTTCAAACACCTCTTCGAGCTGACTTAAAGCTGGCATTAAGGTTTCTGGAACGTATTGACCACCATATTTACCAAAGCGCCCTTTTCTCTCGTTTCTTTTGTCAGTTTGCATATAGCCTCAGTGTGAAAATATAAAGTAATGTAATTATATTGAAATCATCGGTTTTTCCTAAATTAATTCTGGAGAATGAGTTATCAAAAGCGAAGCGCAACCTCAATGAGTAATACGAGTTATTTGGATTAACTTTTATCTCTATCTAGTGAACTTTAGAGGTTGCTGAGTAAATACTCAAGAGGTAAAACCATTGAATTTATTTATTTCAGTCCAAGCTTAATGTTTTCACTCAAACAAAAGAAAATATATTTGGAATAAAGAGAATGCAGCCTTCACTTTTGACAAACCTGCCATTAATAAAGAAACATGAGCTTGTGTGATCAGATTTTAGGAATCATACAATTTCATGTTTCTTTTTATATAAATTGTTGATGAAGAATTCTCTTAAATTCAAGTAAAAAAAATTTACTCGGTTTTACTTTTGTTAGATCAATCCAATTAGAATGTTTTGTTAGTTTGTTAGTTTGAGATCGAGTGATTCTAAATTTATGCCTAGTTATAGCTTTTCTTTTTAATACTTATTTGGTTAGTTCTGTTGAGGCAAGCACTCCAAAAGAAATATATCGTGCTTATAAAGATTCAGTGGTTCTAGTGAAGAATGAGGAAATGATTGATGATAAAAAAATAGTTTCTTATGGAACAGCTTTTTCAATCAATGATAAGGGAGATCTTTTAACTTCAGCACATTTGATAAAGCCCAATTCAATCATTCAAAGAAATAATGTTGATGAAATTAAAGTAGTTGCTATTCGGTGGATTAATAAAGAGCTGGATTTAGCAATAGTTAGAGTTAACGAATTAATTAAACCGATTCCTTTGTCATCCTCAAATGAGATCATTATTGGAGAGGAATTAACGGTTATTTCTAATCCGTCAGGTTTTCAAAACTCTTTGGCAAAAGGACTTCTCAGCGCCAAAAGACAGTGTGGTAAGTTTATATCATTACAACACAGTGTTCCAATATCCCCTGGAAGCAGTGGTGGACCTTTATTTAATGAGAACGGTGAGGTTGTTGGGGTTATTCAAGGAATTTATGCTGCAAAAAACTCTCAAAACCTCAACTTTGCAATCCCAATCGAATATATTCCAAAAGACTATCTGTATTCTAATAAACAAGCTACTAAAGCTTTCAATCAATAAAAATATTTAATTAAGTTAATTTGCTGTTTTTTAATCAAAAAATTAACATTTATCTAAACCCAATTTTAGTGGCACAGGGAGTCTATGTCGACTTACCCAAAAATTAACGCAAAATTATCTCTAGTTGTCATTAAGAACTTTTACAGGATCCAGTTCTCGGTTTTTGTCACTTGAATAATTTAAATCCGAGTGATCAAAAGGAAGAATTGTTCCTGCATAGATAACCGTATATCCATCATTGGAATTTGTCCGAGAGATTTCTTGTCCAATAGCTTGAATGAAATGACCAGATCTGTCTTGTGTTTCAGCTTTGAGAATTTGCTCTTTAAAACTTGACAGTCCATTAACATTACTTTTTGGTATAGACTCACCAGACGTAATGCTGAATAAATCTTTTTGTTTAAGACCAGTCAATCCAAGTGGTTCTGTAATTGAGGCGACTGGTGTTTTTCCATCTTTAGAGATAATTGCAAAAAACTGAGAATTAAAAAACGTTCCATCGAATGATAAATCTCTTGAAGCTGTATTTTGAAAAGAATTTATTGCTACTGGTTGAGGATTAGGTTCCTCAATAACGGGAGGAGGAGTTGGTTCAGGTTGAGGATTAGGTTCCTCAATAACGGGAGGAGGAGTTGGTTCAGGTTGAGGGCTAGGCTCTTCAACAACGGGAGGAGGAGTTGGTTCAGGTTGAGGATTAGGCTCTTCAACAACGGGAGGAGGAGTTGGTTCAGGTTGAGGATTAGGCTCTTCAGCAACGGGAGGAGGAGTTGGTTCAGGTTGAGGATTAGGCTCTTCAACAACGGGAGGAGGAGTTGGTTCAGGTTGAGGATTAGGCTCTTCAGCAACGTGAGGTATCTCTAAGTCTATGTCTAGTGGACAATCTAGAGTTATTGCTCCAAAATTCAGGTTATTGGTTTCAATCTTGGATAATTCCTCAGCTGAAATGCTCAATTCTGTTAATGAATTAGAGTTTATGTTTACGGAGTTTGTGCCAAATATAAGGGTGTCCGGTTGATTGGTGTCAATCTTCACATTGTCTCCGATCAGATTTATTTCATTAGCAAAGAGACTTCCATCAATATCAACTAAGCTTCCGTTTCCATTGGTGATTAAGCTTAAGGTGTTATCGAGAACATCAACAGAATTTTTTTGAAGAATAATATTTTCGTTTGTTTGAAGAATTATGTTTGCATCTTTGAATACAGGTCCAGCAATTTCAATATCTCCATTAAGCGAATTGTCTCCGACAATTATTTTTTTTGCTTGTAGATTTGCTAAATCATTGTTGTCAATACTCAGTTTTGTTGTTGAGTCTGCAATGGGGCCTCCAAGTGATACATCTTTTAAGTTATTAATGGGTTTCACTTCAATGGTTTCAAAGGCGCTTATTAAACCGTTGATTGTTATTCTATCGGCGACAGTTTTAACATTTTGACCATCTATTTGACCTAGAGAATTAACAGTTAAAGTATCGCTATTTATAGTTGCTTGAGACTGTGCACTTATAAACCCATTAACCATTGTTGTATCAGATGTGTTGATGGTCACATCTTTACCCAGTAATAAACCTTGAGAGTTGATAGTGGAATTATTTGAATTGATTAATAACTGGTCTGTTGCAATCAAAGTACCGTTGATTAAGCTTTGTTCGGCATTTATAGAAATATTTTCACCACCCAGGGTACTTGAAGAATTAACATTTATAGTATTACCAGTCAGCTCAAGTGACTCCCCTAGGGCATTCACATCTGCAGAGGATGCTATGTTGATATTTCCTGTTCCATTGAGGTCTGCATCAGCATTTAGTTTTATATCTCCTAAGAATGTTGAAATGGTACTGTTGACGTTAATATCTCTACCGGCATTGGCGGTCAATCCAACTCCAATATTATTCATGAAAATATCATCAGAAAAAGTTATCCCTTCGGATGCTTCAAGAATAACGTTGGCTTCAGCTCCTTCAATAACACTGGAATCTATAATAAAGTTAGAGGTTGTATCCGTTGAATTTGCTAATTGAGCTAGGCTTGGACTATCTGGTCCACCCGCTTGGATGGTAATGTTTTGAGGATCGAGTAACCAGTCGCCGGCTTTTCCTTTAGGAGCTAAGGCATTAACATTTGCATTTTTACCTACTGAAAGTTCTTTTTCCCCGGAGGTCTCTGTAAATCCACCATTTCCAGAAGTTAAACCTCCTTTAACTGAGATATTTCCATTGAATATTGTTCTGTCATTTGCCCAGGTAATTACTTTACCTCCGTTTCCACTTTCTATAGCATCAGCCTCAATGGATACATTTTCTCCAACATAAGTCAATTCGGAATTGTGAATTTCATAGTTTTCTCCTTTATAATCTCCACCTAAGAGAATTTCACCACCCCCCGTTTTCCCGGAAGCCTTAATTTTTGACTCATCAATGATTTGAACTCCATCACCCAGAACTTTTATCTTTCCGCCACTACCATGAGAGTTGTATACCGATAAATTGCCAGAGTTGGAAGTAATTGCATTCCTTTTATCCGATTTAGCGACTAATTCAATAACTCCATTACTATCTTTTAAACCTTCGGCCCAAATGAGTCCTTCATTATTAATTACTGAAGTATAAAAAGCATCAGCTAGTTTTGCCTCAAGTTTAATGATTCCTCCATCCGCTTTAATGTTTCCTGTGTTTAGGATAGCCTGTTGATATTCGTCAATTTTGCCTTTTAACGACTCATCAATATTGATATCCATTGTGATTCCATTTTCCAATGAAACACTAATCTTTTCTCCAACAGCAAAGTTTACTGTCCCTTTTGGAGCATTTATGGTTCCGTGGTTTTCGACAACAGAGCCCAATAAAGTAACTGAACCACCGTCTGTAACGACAATTTGTCCTTTGTTTATCAGTGCAGCTGGATTTGACCGCTGTTCAAAGTGATAGTTACCAGAAAGAAAATCTTCATCACTTATAGACAAGGTAGAAGCTAGTAAAGAGTTCGTATTAATTTGAGCTGATTGGCCGAAAAGGATTCCATTTGGGTTAACTAAAAATACATTTCCATTTGAGTTTAGAGAGCCCATTATTTGAGAAGTAGAATCTCCGATAACCCTATTCAAAATTACTGAAGTTTTTCCGGGAAGCTTGAAATTAACTTGAGCATTTTGACCAATGTTGAAGTTTTGATAGTTGACAATTGATGAGTTAGAGCTTGTATTAATGTCTAATGTATTTGCTCCCTGAGAGAATTGAACGTTTCCTGCAACTGACTTAAAACCAGTTGGAAGAGAGTTTGCTTCGATAGATAAGGCAGGAGAAGATGTTAAGGAAAAAAGAACTGTAGCGAGCCCAATTAAGGAACATAAAAAATCTTTTTGTCCCCTTGCAAAACCTATTTGAAATGAGCCATTCCTTTTTAATAATTTCGAAAAGAATTCATTGTTTTTATAATTACTTGAATTCATTAATTTAGATCCTAAAAATTATCAATAATACGTAATTCATATTGCTTTACAAATGTTATCACTTGTTTAAGGAAATCACTGAAGGTTGACAAATGCGAGAAGCGTTGATGCGGGTTTGATTTTTGATTGGAAAAAGTTGAGATTTACTCATTCTCGAAGAGTTTGACTTTCCTTTGGTTGCAAATCAATTCAATAAAGTCACTTGAAAATGTATTAAAGAATTTAAAGAAAGATTTTTGGAAAACCCTGAAATTCCTATTAATTTCTTATAAAAAAGGGAATTAAAAAATAGTTATAAGGAGATTCTGGAAATTTAATTTTCTTTCATAATCTGCCTGTTGTTTTGCTAATGTAATAAAAATGTTAATGGATTTCCATTTTAGGATTGTAATTTTGAAATAAATAATTGGGAAAATCAAAACAAAAATGATTAAAAATATACAATTTGTCGCCTTCTTCTCTTTATCTTTATTTATTTTTCAAAATCCAGTTTTTTCTCAGGTTACAACACCTCTTTTACCTTCCCAAGTATCTCCGGGCGCTGTAATTCAACCAAGTCAGGTTCAAGATTATAAAGATCCTTCAAAATTAAAGAAAAAGCCTAAACAAAAAGTAGAAGAACAAGAGAAAAAAGAAGAAGTAAAGAAAGTTAAAAGTAAAACTAAGATAAATCTTTCAAAAATAGTTGTTTTAGACAATACCTTAATTAGCCCCTTTCTAATTGATAAGGTAACTAAAAAGTACATTAACAGAGAAGTTGATTTTAATGATTTACAAGAATTAACGCTGGAACTTTCCGCTTTATATAGAGATAAAGGCTATGTAACCAGTAGAGTTTATTTACCTCCGCAAAGAGTAGAAAACGGTTTATTGACTCTTCAATCTTCAGAAGGAATCATAAAACCCATAACTCTTCAAGAAGGAAAGTACTATAAATCAAAATCAATCTTTCCCAGATTAAGAATTGACCAAAATGAGCATTTAAACATAAATAAAATTAAGAGTGACTTAGCCAGAATAAATGAAAATCCGGATGTTGGTCTTCAAGCGGTTTTAAAACCAGGTAAGGAGACTGGAACAACAGAAGTTCTCTTGCAAACAAAAGATAGGTTACCGATACACTTTTCTCCCTTTTTTGACAACTTAGGAAGAGATTTAATCGGCAACGAAAGATTTGGTTTTGGAATAACACACAATAATTTACTTGGTTTTGGGGATACAAATGTTACTTCTTTGAACTGGACAAAAGAATCGTTTGGTGTTTCCAACAATTATGAAATGCCAATTGGAAAATACGGAACAAAAGTTGGTTTTAATTATGCACACAGCCGATTAGAACTTGGGAAACAATTTGCCCCCTTAAACGTTGAGGGTTTTGCAACAATTTATACCCCTTATATTTCACAAGAAATTTACCGTGGCAAACACTTGCAAGCAAATGCTGATTTAGCACTCGACTTTAAAAATTTAGGAACCGATATATTAGGAACTAGGTTCAGTAGAGATCGATTGAGAATAATTAGGCCAGGGCTGAATGTTGATGAATTTGACAAATACGGAAGAACTTTTTTGAGAAATGAATTGGCCTTTGGAGTAGATCCTTTTAATGAAACAAATAAATATAGCCCTATAAACAGCAGAGCAGGCTCCGGAGATGGTTTTTTTCGTTACACAGTTTTTGGTACGAGAATTACTCAACTACCCCATGGAATACAGCATATTTTGAGAGGTACTGGGCAGTTCTCTGATGATTTACTTAATTCTGCTGAACAAATGCAGGTTGGGGGCGCTTTTACAGTTAGAGGATATAAAGAAGGACAATTGATTGGGGATAGTGGATTTGTTTTGAGCCAAGAATTGAGAGTGCCAACTTACATCTTTCCCCGAAGCTGGAAATTTCCAATGACGAGAGACGGTATACCGGCGATATTTTCAAAGAAGGGTAAAAAACAACCTCTTTATGACTATGTATTTAGGGATAACATTCAAGTAGTTGGATTTACTGATTTTGGAGGAGCTTTTGTAAACCCTAATAAACTGATAGGCGTTCCAGGCTCAGATAATTTTGCTATTGGTGTTGGAAGTGGTTTGAGAGTTAGATTAACAAGGTTTTTAGTTGGGAGAGTTGACGTCGGTGTCCCATTAATAAGAAACTTACCAGAGAGGCATGACTTATTCGTTCATTTTGGCTTGCAAAGTGAGCCATTTTAGGAAAACAACACTAAGATATTTCACAACCTTATTTGAGTCTTTTAGACAGCCAAAGGGCAATACTGTGACTCTAAAAAATCATTACTATTAAGCTCATCTATTAATAAATCCGTTTGTGTTACCCATAACTTTGAGTCAACCAATGCTTCTTTTTCATTGATTTTTATTACTACTGGAGTTGCTCCGGCGTATTTTTTTAAAATATTTCGAAAACCGATCATCCATCCTTGCCAATCAATGTCTTTTTTCTGAGCGGATTTCTCCGACAGTGTAACCTCTAGGTAAGATAAATCTTTGATTTCTCTTACTGAACTGGCCATTAATGAGACCTCACCTTCGCTTTTGACCTGTACTTTGGCTTTTAAAAGAACTTTATTGTCCTCATGAAGTAAACCCTCTGATTCCTCCAAAACCCTGCTGAAAAAAACGGCTTCGACTTTTGCTTGAAGGTCCTCAACAACTCCAATTCCAATTAACTTATTTGTTTTTGTCATTCTTTTGGTTAATTGGCTAATTAAAACTGGAACTATAACCTCACTCCCATCCTTCGCTTCGGATAACTCTGAAAGTGTGTGTGTTGAAAAATAAGATAATTTATTTGATAATCCCGCCAAAGGATGGCTAGTAACATAAAATCCTAAAATGTCTTTTTCGAGTTTCTGTATTTCTTCTTCGCTAAACTCTTCAGAATTTATGTTCTTTTCTACTAGTTGAATCCCATTATTAATATCATTTGCTTGGATAGAATTATCATTATTTTTCGAGCTTCCCAGTAGGCTACCAAACAGACTGGTTTGTCCAATAGCAGCTCTTTCTTTCTCTTTTTGTGCTTTACTGATTGCTGAATCAAGAGATTCCAACAGTCCCTTTCTAGTACTGCTTGAAACATTGGCGAAAGCTCCACATAAAATCAGACTCTCTAGAGCTCTTCTGTTAACCGCTTTTAGGTCAACCTGTCGGCACAAATCTTCTAAAGATTCAAACTCATCAGTTTCATCTCTAGCCCGGATTATTTCTTCTATAGCATTCTCGCCAACGTTTTTAACCGCTGCCATTCCAAATAAAATCTGTTGATCATCAGGTTTTGCGGTGAAATCAAAACCTGAGATATTTATGTCCGGAGGCAAGATATTAATTCCCATTCTTTGTGCTTCGGCAATATAAAATCTAACTTTGTCTTGATCGCTGCTAACCGAAGACATTAAAGCTGTTAAGTACTGAACTGGATAGTTAGCTTTGAGCCATGCAGTTTGATAACTTATCATGGCATAAGCAGCTGAGTGAGACTTATTGAAACAATATTCGGCAAAAGCCATCATCATTTCAAACAGTTCTTCAGCAACTTTTTGATTGATACCTCTTTCTTTGGTACCATCCATGAAAATTTGTTTGTACTTATTCATTTCCTCGGGCTTTTTCTTACCCATTGCTCTTCTGAGAAGATCCGCTTGTCCAAGCGTAAAACCGGCTAGTTTCTGAGCAATTTGCATTATTTGCTCTTGATAAACAATTGTTCCGTAAGTATCTTTGAGTATGGACTCTAGTTCGGGGGTTTTATATTCGATTTTCTTTCGGCCATGTTTTCGATCAATAAATTCATCGATCATTCCCGTATCCAAAGGACCCGGTCTATAGAGTGCGATAATCGCAGAGATATCATCTATAGAGCTGGGTTTCATATCTCTAGCAACTTGCTTCATTCCAGAGGATGTCTCTAATTGAAAGACACCAGCCAAATCACCTTTAGATAGCAATTCATAAACTTTAGGATCTTCGAGAGAGACTTCATCAATATCGATTCTAGGGTTTCCGGTTGTTTGAGCAATTATGTCTATTGCTCTGTGTATCATGGTTAAGTTTCTTAGGCCTAAAAAGTCCATTTTCAATAGACCCAAGGTGGCCATATGATCCATTGAATACTGCGTTATTATTCCGCCTTCTTTACTTTTTGCAAGAGGAACGACGTCAGTAAGAGATACATCACCAATAATTACACCAGCCGCGTGAACACCGAAGGTTTTATTGGTTCCCTCAATTTTTTTTGCTAGATTAACTACCTCTTGAGCGGTTTGATCGGTATCATAAATTTTCTTAAATTCTGGATGATTCTCTATCATCCAGTCGAGCTTTCTCGGCTTTCCTCTAACAACTGGAATTGCTTTAGCCAAAGTCTCTGCTTTTTGATATGGATAGCTCATTACTCTGGCAACATCCTTTACTACTGCTTTTGATGTTAAACGGTTGAAAGTAATAATTTGTGCAACCTTATCTTCCCCGTAGAGCTTTCTTACGTATTCAATTACTTCCCCTCGTCGTTCAATGCAAAAGTCAGTATCAATATCGGGCATTGATTTTCTCTCTGGGTTTAAAAATCTTTCAAACAGTAGATTGAATCGCAAAGGATCGATATTGGTTATTCCCAGAGCATATGCAACTAAGGAGCCGGCAGCAGAACCTCTACCTGGTCCAACAGGGATTTTTTCTTTTCTTGCAAAGGAAATAAAATCAGCAACTATTAAAAAATAGCCTGCAAAACCTGAGTCTTCGATTATCTTCAACTCATAATCCATTCTCTCCAAAACTTGTTCATTCAACTCTCCATATTTTTCTTCTGCTCTTGCATAACAAAGTTTACGTAAATAGCTTTCGTTTGTTTCTCCGTCTGGAACTGGAGCCTGTGGCATCCGTGGTTGAGTATTTTCGAGAGTTGGATAACTCTCAATTTTTTCCATTATCTCTAAACTGGTTTCTTCGATAGCTTCTCTAATCAGCTTTCTATTATCTATTTGAATAAAGGCCTTTTCTAACTCTCCCCCACCTTTTAAGTACTCAGTGCCAGAAAAGTGCATTCGAGGAAAATCCGTTATGGTTTTATTAGTTTGCAAGCAAAGTATTGCATCGTGAGCTATAGCGTCTTCTCTTTTTGTGTAATGGCTATCATTTGTTATTACAATTTTGCAATTAATTTCTTTTGCCAATTTTTCCATTTGGGAATTTACTCTGGCTTCTTCCGCAATTCCATGATCCTGCATCTCAAGGTAAAAATCTTCACCGAATAACTCTTGATAGAATAAAGCGGCCTTTTTTGCCTCGTCATATTTGCCACTCATTAAGTTATTTGGAACTTCTCCTCCCAAACAGGCTGTCAAGCAAACGAGTCCCTCCGCTCTTTCTCTTAGATATTCTTTGGATATTCTGGGTTTGTAGTAAAAACCATTTGCATTTGCTTCACTAACTATTTCAGTTAAGTTTTTATAACCTTTGTCATTTTTTGCAAGTAGAACAAGGTGGTAGAGTGGGAGTCTGGTTGATTTGTCTGTATGATCGCCGTTTATAACGTAAACTTCGGAACCAATAATGGGTTTAATGCCTTGTTTTTTGCATTCTTGGAAAAGCTCAAAACATCCGAACATAACACCATGATCACTGATTCCAAGGGCAGGCATGCCTAATTCTTTTGCTCTACTTACTAACTCCGGTATTCTACTGGCACCGTCTAATAGAGAGTACTCAGTATGAACATGTAAAGGAACATGTGGAATAGTTGCAATATCTGACATTGAATTCTAATAAAAGAGCTTTTAAAGTTGTGTCTACAATAAATTTTATAGCAAATTAATTTTCACTATCTTTTAGAACTATAAAGATTAAACACACTCCATATTGGATTTTACTTTAATCTAAGCAATAGTTTACTTCTCAATCTTGGCTTTTAGGTATTTATTTTCTGAGTAAATTCTTTTTAGTTCCCGATGAGTTTTTGATTCGGTTTCTATCAAATGTCTTCTCAACTCATTTTGAATAATTAATTTTGGTATAAGGTTAATTCCTGTATCAACTTTATAAAAGTAAGTTACTAAAGTAGTGTTAGGAGCGTTTCCTCTTTTTAATTCCCAATATCCCTCTAAATGCTTTAGGTCACCATTCAACCTCGTAAACTCTACTTTATCTTTTGATATCAAATCCACTTTCACTGTATAGGATGCTGGAGGAGCCAATTTCGTCATAGACATTTTACATTTTGCCACTTGGCTTTTTCCGTTATCTTTCAATACTTTCCAGTTTCGAATTCCAGGGATGAGTCTCATAAAAAGCTCATCATCAGAGATAACCTCTCTGATGAAACTTAAAGGATAATTTACCACAAACTGTGTTTTCCCGCTTCCACCACCTTTGACACCTTTAACATTAACAACATTGGCTTGACTGCTATTAACTTGTAATATAGCGAATAAAAGGAATAATCCTAAAATGGATACTTTATTGATTAATGTTTTTAGATTTCTCATAATCTCATTTGGTAACTGAAGCGAAAGTTACAAATAACCAACCTGTTAAAAAAGCTAATCCTCCAATTGGAGTTATTGCTCCTAACCATTTAATACCCGTGAAGGACATTAAATAAAGGCTTCCGGAAAACAATAACATACCCATTAAGAACGAATAACATGAATAGTTCAGCAAAGATTTATTGAAAGTTTCATTAGCAATTAAAGTTGAAACAAGTAGGATTGCTAATGAATGAAAGAATTGATATTGAACTCCAGTATTGAATATCTCGAGATAGTAATCTGAAAGTTTATTCTTCAGTATATGAGCTCCAAAAGCACCAAGTGAAACACTTAAGAAACTCATTAAACTTCCTATTGCCAACCAATTCATTTAGTTAAGAAAGAAAACCAAGACAACCAAAGAAATTATAACTACTTTACTCTCGCCTATGCAAAGGGTAAAAACGGTCACACGGTCCAATTTTTATTCAGTGTTTTTGGAACAATTCTTAATGATATAAAGTCTTATGCTTCAATCGTTAACATTCCAGTGAGTAATTGTTAACAATCTTAAGTTGCTTTTAATAACTACTTATTTTGTGGAATGAAATGACAAGAAACATTCATTTAGTGTTTTACCCAATTATTAGTTTGCTAAAAGATTTTGAAGAATGAGTAGGGCGAGGTTACTTCTTATAAATGAACAAGGGAATGTATCCCAAGAATTTGAAATAAATGAATCGAGTTTAGTTATTGGCAGAGCCCCTCAGTCTAATTTGGTTCTTTCTCACGAAGATATATCGAGAACACACGCTCAAATACTTAGAACCCCACAAGGCTATTTTGTTTCTGACATGGGTAGTACCAACGGAACTTTTCTTAATGGTGCGGTAATTAAAGCAAAACAGATGTTTCAGCTTAAGTCTAACGATCAAGTTAATCTCGGCAATGTTTCATTAATGTTTCAAGTTGTTCCCGATACTTTTCCCAACCCCACCAACTTAAATTACTCACTGGCAGAAGCAGAAGAGGGTGAACCTATGATGGGACATGCAACTAACTATGTACCTAAAACAAGTAAAACCATCAACAATAATCAAGAACATCCTTACTTGACGCGTAAAATAGCACACAAACTAGTAGAGCAATCACAAATGGATTTTGCAGAGACTTCTAATATAGATAATAAAGATGAATTATCTTTGATAAGTTCAAAGCAAGTTAAAGCTTCAAGTGTTACTTTGAATCCTAAATATCTTCCTCCAGAAGCAGAAAGTATTTCAATCAATGTTTCTCCGGTTTCATCAGATAATTCTCTTTCTGATGAGGAGTTAAAACTAGCGCAAGAGATTTTTGGAAATGAAAAAGATAAAAAACACATTAATTGGTCCGGCTGGACAAAGATGGATCTTTTTAAACAAAAAGTTAATCAACTAAAAGAGAAACCATCTGGAATTGATGATTTGCAGGGCTTCAACGAAGAGGATTTGTTTAACAAAATAATCGGTGACTCAAAACAAATTTCCTTAAAGAAAGAAGTGAGTCATACTCCTGATTACGACCTATTACCCTCTGTAACTACTAGCAAAGAATTAGTGTTAAATCAAAATGAAGCTAAAACCAAACTAATTGCTCAGTTTTCAAATGAGGAAAATTTAATTGCTTCTGTTCCTGATGAAAGTTCTCCAATTGAATTTTCAGAGAAAATGTTTCCTAATGATAATGCTTCATATTATTACCCAAAAACATCTAATCAAAGTAGCAACTCATTTTCTTTAGAATATTCTTTCGATGATGAACAATCAGAAAATGAGAGAGATCCCTTTGAAGCCCTCAAATATAAAGATAATGATTCTTTGCTATCAAAATTCATAAGCAATGAAAATGTTCGAAATGATCAAGAGAGCACTAAAAAACTAAGCGAAGAAGAGCTCAAGAAAAAACTTAAAGTTCATCACCAAGATGAAAAGTTTGATTTCAAAGAGTTCTTAAAAAAACAGCTGTTACCAATTGGTTTAATTTTGGGTTCCCTCTCTATAGCAATAGTTATGTATTTTAGAAATAGTGGTTTATTTGGATAAGTTGGATAAGGTTACAAAAGAAATTTTTGATTTTGAATGCAAATTCCAGCTTTTAAACTAGAGAGATTTTTTTCAAAATATGAATTTGCTGCTCCGTATTTATTATGCAGCTCTGACTGTGAAAGTTTTACGGTTAATGAGATTTTGCAGTTAGAGGATGCTCACTCAAAATTTTGTAACCTTAGTCTTGGATATACTGAATCCAAAGGATCAATAAAACTCAGGGAAGAAATATCTAAAATTTACTCAAAGATTTCTCCGGAACAACTGTTAGTTCATGCTGGAGCTGAAGAAGCCATTTTTGTATTTATGAATATTTTTCTTCAGCCTCAAGATGAGGTTATTGTTCAGTGCCCTTGTTATCAATCATTGTCACAAATCGCAGAATCACTGGGATGTTGTGTTAAACCGTGGATTAGCAAAGAAGAAAACAATTGGGAATTAGATTTTGATTCTCTCCGTTCTTTAATCAATGAGAGAACAAAGTTAATAGTAATTAATTCTCCTCATAATCCTACCGGCTATTTGATGAGTAAAAATAAGTTGAATGAGCTTATTGAAATTGCTAAAGAAAATAAAATATTTTTGTTTTCTGATGAGGTCTACAGAGAATTAGAATACTGTGAAGAAGACAGATTACCTTCTGTTTGTGATTTATATGAAAACGCGATTTCTTTGGGAGTAATGTCTAAAACATATGGATTAGCAGGATTAAGGATAGGTTGGATTGCCTCTCAACACAGTGAAATCGTCGAGCAAATGGCAATTTTCAAAGAATATACTTCTATTTGTAATAGTGGACCAAGTGAATTTCTTGCCGAAATTGCTTTAAGAAATAGATTACAGTTGGTTAATAGAAATATAGGAATTATTAAAAGTAATCTTTTATTACTCGATGAATTTTTTCATCAATATTCTAATTTGTTCAATTGGCAAAAGCCTAAAGCGGGTTCTATTGCTTTTCCCAGCATTAATAATGCTAATGACATTGAAGATTTCTGTCTCAAGCTGGTCAAAGAAGCTGGTGTCTTGCTTCTACCAGGTAATTATTACAATTGGCATAATCATTCCTTCAATAGTAATTTTAGGATTGGTTTTGGTCGAAAGAATGTGAATCAATCCATATCTAGATTAGATTATTATCTACAAAAATATTTGTAATTTCCATCAATTGATTAATGGGTTTAACTAATGGAGCTAGAAATTAAATTACTTGAAAAAGATGAAGAAATAAATGGGATTTTAGAACTGCAGCAAAAGAATCTACCTCACAATCTTTCTAAAGACGAAACTGTGAACCAAGGTTTTCTAACAGTAATTCACTTTTTTGATTTGTTGAACAAAATGAATAAAGAAGAAAAGAGTGTTATTGCAAAAGATAAAAGGAACCGAGTAATTGGCTATTGTCTCGCTATGACGAAGGATTTAGGATCTACAATTGAAATCCTTAAACCTTTTTTCTTTCATTTAAATGAATTGATTATTGATAATAAGTCTTTGAATGAATTCAAGGTTATCTATGTTGGACAAGCTTGTATTCAAAAAGAATATAGAGGTATGAACCTTCTATCTAAAATGTATGCAAAATATAAAGAGTATTTTGTTCCTAGATATGAAATAGCTGTAACAGAGATTCTTCAACGAAACATAAGATCAATGTCTGCGCATCAGAAAATTGGTTTTCAACCTTTAGATACTTATATAGCTCCCAATGATGAAGTCTGTGATATTGTTTTTTGGGATTGGAGAGAAAGTCCCAAAAACAAGATTTATAAATAGTCTTCAATTATAAAAACTTCTATCTTTTCTTTTTCTTCTTTCTGGTTTAGGCAATCTGGTAACTCTTATTTCCAGGCTCACGTACAAATAACATAAATAGTTTTATGGCTAATATTTCCTTCGGTCATTGAAATTGTTTTTGGAGAGTTTTTGTCTTTGAGCTTATCAATCAGTCTTTCAAATAATTTTGGATTGCGATCTAATTTATATTTTTCTTGCAAAACTTTACTTTGTAGAACTATCAAAACAAAAAAGCATATCAACTTGCCTAATACAAAATGTGCTTTAAGACAAGGTTTCACTTATTACACGTTTTATAGATTCAAAAATTTGTTAGCATTTAGCATGAAATTAATACACAAAGGAATGTTATGACTTCAACTAAAATAAAGAATAAATACGCAGCTAAAAGACTAGACAATATTCCACCTTATTTATTTGCTGAAATTGATAAAAAAAAGCAAGCCGCTATTGAACGTGGTGTAGATATCATTAACTTAGGTATCGGCGATCCAGATCAACCAACACCTAAACATATTGTTGATGCAATGCACAAAGCTATTGATGATCCATCAACACATAACTATCCTCCTTATGAAGGAACTAAAGAGTTTCGTAAAGCCTGTGTTCAGTGGCATAGTAAACGCTTTGGACTACCAGAATTCAATCCGAACACTGAATGTGTTAGCTCTATTGGAATGAAAGAAGCCATACACAATATGATTTTGGCAACTGTTGATGAAGACGACTATTCACTGATTCCAAGCCCCGCTTATCCAGTATATAAAACCTCAACAATTATGTGCGGTGGAGTTCCACACATAATGCCTTTGAGGGAAGACAATAGTTTTTTAGTTGATTTTGACTTAATTCCAGAGGAAGTAGCTAAAAAGGCCAAAATAATGTTTCTGAACTATCCGAATAATCCAACAGGGGCTTTTGCAAGTAAAGAATTTTATGAAAAAGTAATCACTTTTGCTAAGAGACATGACATTCTGGTCTGCCAGGATGCTGCATATTCAGAGAATTATTTTGATGAAGCAAATAAGCCAATTAGCATATTTGAGGTTAAAGGTGCAAAAGATGTAGCTGTAGAGTTTTTCTCTTTAAGTAAAGGTTACAACATGACTGGATGGAGAGTTGGTTTCACAGTAGGTAACCCAGATGCGATACAAGCACTAGGAACCGTAAAAACAAACATAGACTCAGGTGTCTTTAAAGCAATACAGAATACAGCAATTAAAGCTTTAACGGACGATCAAAGCCATATGGATCCACAGAGAAAACTTTATAAAGAAAGAGCTGCAGTTGCAGAAGAGGGGTTAAAGTCTCTAGGTTGGCAAATAAAAAGACCATGTCAAGGTACCTTGTACATCTGGCAACCTATTCCTCCCAAATACAAATCCTCAATTGATTTTGCAGCAGACATGCTTGATAAAGCGGGAATAGTTGTTCCACCAGGGATCGGATATGGGGATTATGGTGAAGGTTACTTTAGAATTGCTCTTAGTGCTGAGAAAAGTCGTATTGAAGAAGCCATAGTAAGAATGAAACAAAACGGTTTGGTTTTTGAAGAATAGTTAATCAAAAGCAATTATTAATTATTTGCACTTTGTTTAAAGTCTTCTGAGCCAATATAATTTATGAAATTCAACTCGTAAGTTATGTTACTTCAACCTGGAAAGCCAATACCTAAAGAGCTGCTTCCTTTGAATAAAACACAAGTTCAAGGGCTAGTTGATCATCTTCTCACGACGCAAGTCATTCAAAATGTACAAAATCAATTGGCTCTTTACAAGTCTGAGTGGAGCTATTTAGATAACAATAGAAAATTATCTTTTTTGGATAATCTTCACTCTTTCATCTTTGGCAACTTATTTCCAAGACCTGTCTCTAAAGTAACCTTTAGTCGAGTTAGATTTACTGCATCATTTCATTCCGAGGATTGGAGTATGCGTTTTTCAGAAAACTTTTTTACAAAATACTCAGTTGAACAAATCTTCAAAACTTGGCTCCATGAAAGTTACCATGCATTTTTACACTTCTCCGGAATACGGCTCAATCCTGGAGTAGCAGTTGATGTATTTGCTCCTCCAAGACAAGTTATTGAATTAGCCAGAAAAATGCCAATAAGAGATGATGGCTCAATTTTTATTCAATTAATAAAAAGAAATCTTCTGGGCTGTATCGATCGTTCTGTAGGACAAGTTGATACAACGAGGACTGTGAGATCAGTTCGGTTGGGAGATAACATTTTTACTCCAAGATCCTCATATCAATCCATGGCTGGAACGGGATTGGATAGTTATTATTTGAACGTAGAAATTAATGTTGAGAACCTAACGGAAATGACTTTTAAAAAGGTTGCTCCTTATGCACCTTTCAGAAGATCATATGTAACCGCAGAAGAATATATTAGAAAAAGACTTAATGGTGAAGGTCCTGTCTATGCTGCTCAGCAAAGATAAAACAGTAAATAAAGCCTTATTCTTTCAGAACCATATGCTTGAGACGGGCTTCAGTAAACTCCATAAACTCTCCATCCAATACTTTTTGAGGATTTCTGGTTTCATACTTGGTTGTTGGATCTTTAACTCTTCCCTCATCAAGGATGTATGAACGAACAACTTGATCGGAACCAAAACCGGCTGGACCCGATTGGCCCTTTATTGAGGCAATTTCTTGCTCTCGTTTTTCTATTTCTATTGCTAATAATTTTGATCTCAAAACATCTAACGCTAATGCCTTGTTTTGTAATTGGCTTCTTTCACGATCACAACGAACAACTATTCCAGATGGAAAATGTTTAACCCTTACCGCGGTTTCCACTTTATTAACATTTTGCCCACCGGCTCCCCCAGAACGCATTGTAGTTACTTCGATCTCATCATCTTTTAGCTCGATCTCTTTTCCTAAATCATTCATTACCGGTGAAGCTTCCAATCCTGCAAAACTAGTCTGTCTGCTATCATTACCCGATTTGAACGGAGACTTCCTGATCAAGCGATGAACACCTTTTTCTGCCTTTAAATACCCAAAAGCAAATGGGCCCATAACTTTAAATGATACTGATTTTAAACCTGCTTCTTCACCAGCTGATTTTTCTAAAATTTCAACTTTAAAACCCTCAATTTCCGACCAGCGTAAATACATCCTGAGGAGCATTTCCGCCCAATCTTGAGCATCAGTTCCACCAGCACCCGCATTAATACTAATTAATACATCCGCTTGGTCATATGGAGAACTGAGTAATTGCTCTAACTCAAACTTGTTAATTTCTAGCTTAAGTCCATTTAATTTTGAAAGATATTCCCTAACCATTGTCAAATCATTAGACTCTAAAGCCAATTCAATAGCAACTTCAGAGTCTTCAAGTAAAGAAACCCAACCTTCAAACTTGTTAATTTTTTTCTTTAAGTGACTTATTTGTCGATTTACTTGATTAGCTTCACCTGGGTTATCCCATATTGATGGTTTGCTCAGCTCTTTTTCAAGTTCTTGAAGTCTGCCAAAAGAGTTGTTTTTGTCAAAGATAGTCGCGAGCTGATTTGAGTCGCTCACGCATTTCAGTACTCAATGTTTTTAAATCTTCAATTGATAGTGAAGATATTGATCCATCCATTAGTGTATATGCAAATGTTGATAAATTAATGCTTAGCAATTATACAAACTACATACTTCTTTGGGAGAGTGAAAGCACCAAAGTAAATAAACAGAATCAGGGTAAGCCAGCTTAGGAAGACCCTAATTTCTTGGTAAAATTAAAATAAGTTTACTTTTTCGGTACTGTGAAAATATATGAACTAGAAAATTTAAATCCACTAACGAACTCTCAATTGAAAGAAGAAACAGGTGTTATTGCTTCTTCAGACATTGATTTGAGAGAGGTTATGAATTTAGTTAGCAGTGGACAATACAACTCATTTGATGAAGTTACAATCAACGAAAATACACCAGATGAAACTTTAGGGAAATTTGCAAAAGAACATTCTCACTCCGATGAAGAAGTAAGATACTTCCTTTCAGGTCAGTCGATTTTTGATGTTAGAAGCTATAAAGACCATTGGATTAGGATTGAGGTGGAAGACAAAGACTTTATAACCATTCCCGCTAATTTATTTCATAGATTTTTCACACCAGATAAAAATGTAAAAGCTCTTAGACTGTTTTCTGGCAAAGAAGGCTGGGTTCCAAATTATCGAGAAGACACAAAAGACGTTTCAGCAGTTTAACTGAAAGAATTTAGAAACAAAAAATCAGAATTTTGCTAATCAAACAAAAATTAATAAGCGGATTCTAATTTTTTCGCCGTTAATTTGATTGCATCTTTACCATCTAAAAGCTCACCTAAAGAGTCCCATCTACCTTCCATTAAAGATAGTTTGCTACTTTCTGGGATTTGGAACTCTATTGATTCAGTATCGAGAAAAAGTTTATTAGTCATTAAGTCAATCTCCAAATTTAAAGAAGGATTCTTTTGAATTAACACTGCGATTTTTTCAATTTGTTCTTTTGAAAGAGTAATACAAGGTATTCCTAGCATTGTGCAGTTTCCAAAAAATATTTCTGCATATGATTCTGCAATAATAGCTCTAATACCCCAATGATAAAGAGATTGTGGCGCATGCTCACGAGAAGAGCCGCACCCAAAATTCTTTCCACTAATTAAAATTGTTGCTTCTTTATGTTCCGCTTTGTCCATTGGATGATCTTTAGAGTTCCCATTTTCATCAAAACGAACATCATAAAAAGCATATTGCCCTAAGCCATCAAAGGTTACACATTTCATAAAACGAGCTGGAATAATTCTGTCTGTATCTATGTCGTCTCCCGAAACATAAACTGCAGTACCTTGAACCTTTGTAATTTTATTTAAAGACATAAATCAATAACTAATAACCTGCTGAGTCAAAATTAACGATATTACTCGTTTCTTAGACATAAATAATAACTCTTAACCTATTCAAGTATTCGCAACATCAAAAGTTAAATGCAACCGTTAGTAGAAAAATGAAAAAGAGTTAAGGAGAAGAGGGTGCTCAAATTGGTTTATTTGAAGTGTTAAAAAACAAAGGCCAAAATGAGCTTCAAACACTTTACG
>JASJDU010000029.1 GCA_030065015.1 Candidatus Caenarcanales bacterium
AAATGAACAAATGATAAGTAATTATGTAAAAGGCCAAGGTGATCAAAGGTACAAAGTAATTCATAAAGATCATCAGTTGTCTTTGTTTTAGGAACTCAATACCCCGTAGCTTGCTGCGGGGTTATTTATACAAGTACGTACTATTTTGTATGGTAGTTACAAAAAATATACTATTAAAGGAAAGCAATGTCTTTAGACTATAAAAAACCTTATGGCTGCTCAGTAGAGGCCACTTTGGCGGTGATTGGTGGGCGGTGGAAACCAATTATCATTTTTCACCTTCTCGAAAATGAAGTGCTGCGCTTTGGCGAACTCAAAAAATCCATTCCTGGTGTTACACAGCGCATGTTGACCAACCAATTACGTGAGCTGGAAAATAATGGGGTCATTCACCGCGAAGTTTATGCCGAAGTCCCGCCGCGCGTCGAATATAGCCTGACAGAATACGGACGATCCCTCAAACCTATCATGCTTTCTATGCGCGATTGGGGCGCGAAGCACATGCAGATAAAACCCGCTAATAATGAACTAAAAATACTGCCCGCTAATAAAACCGAGCGTCATGGCTACCACCAGTAAAGCCCCAACAAGCTTAGGCTGCGCAGAAAGCGGCAAGTCAAACCAGCGGCAGATAAAGCCGATCAAAAGTCCAAGAACAATTCCGATAACAGCACTTAGATCAATCATCTTTCATCTCCCCTGTTGATCCACCGCAATTATGTTTTTGAGTCTGCGGGCGATGTGCTCAAATATATTTGTCAGTCAGGATGTAACCGCTTGTCATCGCTACAACTAGAAGCGCGCCGATCAGGACAGGCGGCGCGAGAACGGGAATATTGAGGAATGCGCAGCCAAAGCCGATTGCAAACCCCATAGCCAAGCCGATAATCATTTTACTATTCATGCTTTTCCCTTTTCCCTTTCAAAAATCATCACAGTAAACATCACCAGAGCCGCCAGAAGGAGCGCTGTTAGTCCGAAAAGTATTGCTGCAATCGCCGCCAGAACACACCCCGCTAAGAATGATACAATCATCCACAAACCCGGCAGTGCTTTTGCTTCCTTGCCCTGCTGCATCGGTGTTTGCCGCAAGATATATTTTTCCGTGAGATTGGCTGTTGTGTTCATGACCGTGCCCGTCATCACGGTCGTCATAGGGCCGGGTAGAAAATGGTGGATGGTATTTTGAATGCCGAGTGCAATGACCACAATCATGGTTACTGTAATATTAAGCCAATCATTTTGAGCAAAAGATAATACTGCCGCAATCATCAACAGAGCAGTCATCGCCCAGAGCAGGCTTTTGTAACAGGTATCGCCTTTGCTCTTATGTAGTTTGTGATATAGCAGCGTTCCCAAAATAACGGCTAGAACAAAAAACGGAAAGGTCAAAATTTTGATATAATCATGGGATTCAATACCTTGTGCAATCGCGGCAGCAAACAAAACAAAGTTACCCGTAACATGGGCGGAAAATACTCCGCCCATCGCGATAAAGGTTACAGTATCGCAGTATCCAGCGACAAAAGTCAGGGCGTTCTTGGTCAGAAATTTCATTACGTGTTACGTTCCTTCTTCCGAAAGATACACATCTGTAAGCATCCCCGCATAGCCCCAATTTTCCAGCTTCACTTCGTCAATTACAATGTGAATATGTTCAGGCTTTTTGCCAAGCGTATTCACAAGGCTATCGGTGATATCCCTAACGATTTTGGCTTTTTCTTCACGGCTTGCATCTTCGATGATTTGTACATTCACATATAGCATTTTACTATCCTTTACGCTGCTGCAAAGCAGGAGCAACCAAGGGCACCCCAAAAAGCTTTCTTGGCTTTTTCCTCAATCGGCAGCGGTGTTGTCCAGGCAATGCCGTGATCATGGCCATGGACGTTACAGGTATTAGAACAGCCGCAGGATGATGCCGCCACCATCGCAAGCGATGTTTCTGCGCCGCCAATACCAGATTCAGCTTTTTGGTAATGGCCGCCAAACTCATTAACAGGTGACCAATCCGGCATAACAGGCGGTAGAGGTGGATTGTGGTTTGAAAATTCCTTATCGGCATAAACAATCTTACCGCCGACAACAGTCATTACCGATGAGAGGTCTTTGATTTCTTCTTCGGCAATGCTCATCATATCAGAAGACAAAACAGCCAAATCGGCATATTCGCCCGGCGCAATCGCACCCTTCGACTCTTGCTCACCCGAGAACCAGCTTGACCCTTTAGTCCAGAGATAAAGCGCGGTTTCCCGATCCAGCTTGTTATTATCATCATACATCGCCATACCTCCGAGCGTTTTACCAGAAATCATCCAATAGAGCGAAACGAACGGATTGTAAGACGCTACGCGGGTTGCATCCGTCCCGCCACCTACAGGTACACCAGCGGCTAACATTTTCTTAATCGGCGGTGTGGCTTTGGCAGCATCCGCGCCATAACGATCAACGAAATATTCACCCTGAAAGGCCATGCGGTGCTGGACGGCAATGCCGCCACATAAAGCCTTCACACGCTCGATATTACGATCTGAAATTGTTTCCGCGTGGTCGATAATAAAACGCAGGCCTTTAAACGGTATATCGTGGTTCACACGTTCAAACACTGTCAGGAAGCGCTCAATCGTTTCATCGTAAGTGGCATGAATACGGAAGGGCCAGCGGTTTTCAACAAGAACGCGGACAATCGCTTCCAGCTCCTCTTCCATCACTGGCTCAGGAGTTGGGCGCGGCTCAAGAAAATTTTCAAAATCTGCTGCCGACCAAGTCAGGTTTTCTCCCGCACCGTTCATCCGCAGAAAATCATCGCCATGGCCGGGCTTCACCATCCCCGTCCAGCGTTTATAATCTTCAAGCTCTTCCCCTTTCTTCTGCGCGAATAGGTTATAGGCCACACGCACGGTCATATCGTCATTATCATGCAGTTTCTGGACAATCTTATAATCATCAGGATAATTCTGTCCCCCTCCACCGGCATCAATCACGGAGGTAATCCCTAGACGGTTCATTTCCCGCATGTAATGACGAGAAGAATTATAAGCATACTCATCTGGCAGTTTCGGCCCGCGTGCGAGGGTTGAATATAAAATCAAAGCAGATGGCTTTGCAACCAGCAAGCCTGTCGGATTACCGCTCGAATCTTTTTCAATTACACCGCCAGGAGGGTTTGGCGTATCTTTATCAATACCCAGAACACGCAAAGCCGCCTGATTAAGAAGCGCTTGTCCGTAAAGATGCAGGATAAAGACCGGTGTATCTGGCGATGCTTTGTTGATTTCTGCTAAAGTTGGCATGCGGCGCTCTTCAAATTGAAACTCGCTCCAGCCGCCAACCACGCGCACCCATTGCGGCGCAGGTGTCCGCTCGGCTTGTTTTTTGAGCATATCAAGCGCAATCGCCAGAGACGGTACGCCTTCCCAACGAAGCTCCATATTATAATTCAGCCCACCACGGATCAGATGCGTGTGCGAGTCATTCAGGCCCGGGATCACGCGGCGTTTATTGAGATCAACAACCTTTGTGCTTTCTTTTGCCAGCTTCATAATATCGGCATCCGATCCCGTTGCAAGAATGCGGCCTTCAACCATCGCTACAGCTGTGACTTCTTTTTTCTTGGGATCAAGGGTTGTAATCTTGCCATTTCGCAAAATTAAATCAGGGGTAATATTTTGCGCCATTGCCGCACCTCCTAAAAATGGGAAAAATTTGTTGATTGCGATTCCGGCTGCGCCAAGCGCAATTGCCTGCATTAATGTTCGCCGTGTTTTATCAATCATAAAAAGCCTCTCAAATGAAGACGGGCAAATCTTTAGTTTGCCCGTCTTACAGATATCCTAAGTTACAGTTTTTTCTTCTAAATATATGACCCTTGCCAACATTGCGATATTGCCAGTTAAAAGAATACCAACCAGCCATAAAAACGGCTTCATACCAAGTGCCCTTGCCTTTGGCAAAAGTAAGAACCACGCAAGACCAAAGCCTATTAAAAGATCAAACCAAATCTGGTTTCCCCAGAGGGTTTTGGTATGTTCGGCGATAACGCCTGTAAGACCTTCCTGCCAGACCGTATAAACCGAAAAGATGAAAAACAGAAAAGACACAGCCGCCGGAAAAAGCCAAGCTTTCGTGAAAAGTTTTTTATTGGTGAAGTTCGTTACCAGTAAAAAGATGATAAGAAAAGCAAGTGATATTATCGGCAATATGTCTGTCAGTTCCATTTTTACGTCCTTTCAATCTGAATTTATGCAGCTTCTTTAGAGCCTGCTGGAGGGTTGACCTTATGAGGGAATTTTGCACGTTGAGAAGCTTTATGAACATGCGTGTAGGCATAATCTACGCCCATGCCGTAAGCGCCAAAATATTTCTGCACAATCGCAATCGTACCGTCATAGGTTTCCTTACGGCTCCAATCACGCTGTAATTCAAGCAAAAGTTGGCAGGATGTAATGCTGTCCGCACCATGTTTTTCCATCCTGCGGACAGCCGAATCATGAGCTTCAACTGATGTGCCTCCAGAAGCGTCAGCAACAATAATAACTTCGTAACCCTCATCCAGAGCACAAATTGCAGGGAACAAAAGGCAGGCTTCCGTCCAAAGGGCGGCCATAACCAGTTTTTTCTTTCCTGTTTTCTTGATGGCGTCGATAAAACCTTTATCTTCCCATGAGTTCATAGATGTGCGTTCAATCGGATCTTTTCCGATGATATCCATCAATTCCGGCCAGATATAACCGGAAAACGCATCTGTCTCCACGGCGGTCAAAACTGTTGGAACATTAAAATGTTTGGCGGTTTCCGCCATGGCCAATGTATTGTTTTTCAAAAGCTGACGGTCAATATTGGCAACGCCAAAGCTCATTTGCGGTTGATGGTCTATAAATACAAAAGTACAATTATCTGGGGTAAGTAGTTTTTCGGTGGCTGCAGACATGATCTTTCCTTTCGTTGATTATGAATTAAAATTAGTCGGAACAAGCTCCGCTAATTTGATTCGGGCCGCAACCCAAGAAAACACAATGATTTGCAGAAAAAATCTGTCTTCTTATGTTGTATCAAGCCTTTATCATGAAAAACATTATAAAGGCTTATTCACAAATATAGTAGGATTCTTTTTCGAAATATCGCTATAATTTATGAAATATTGATACAAATTGCGTTTACGCTATCGTTGCTGTGTTCGACGGAACTTTGCAGGCGTCTGCCCAATATATTTAGAAAAATTTGTACTGAAATAATCTTGAGAAAAAAAGCCTAAATCTGACGCAATACCAGCGATTGGCTTCTCAGAATTTACAAGCATGTCCTTAGCTTTCTCCAGTCGCTGCACCATATGAAACCGTGTCGCCGACATACCAATCGTTTTTTTAAACATACGAAAAAAGTGAAATTGGCTCATGTCGCCAGCTTGGGCGATTTCCTCAACCGATAAGTTGCGCTCAATATTATTAAAGATAAAATTCACTGCATCACGGATTTTGGCGCAGGGAATTTGTTCCAAATCATTAAACAAAATTTCGCGTTTATGCTCAATAGCATAGGTCTGATGAACGTAATGAGTAACCAAGTCGAGCGATGAGCGATAAAAACTTTCTGCTTTTTCTCCATGTTGGAGGATCGTTTGCCTTAGACCAAGAGCAATATTGTGGATGAAATCGTCCTTAATCCCAAAAATTTCCTGTAAATTTACTTCTTCAGATTCATATAAACCTCCAATAACACTACAAACAGTTTTTGGTTAGATATGAAGATTTATAAAATGTGCTTTGTTCACCCAGTTGAAGCGATGTTCAAGCATAGGAGGAATAATACAAACACGGCCTGCCGCAAATTTTTTGCTCATATGTTCCATCTTCCTGTGCCCACGCTACCTCGCATGAACTATGTTCAGGAGATATTGTAATCTGTAAATCGTTATGAGCATGAAGACCAGCATCATAATGCTTCATATCTGTAAAGCGAATATGATCCGGCGATACTTTTAAATCAATATTAGTCATGACAACAAAAATACATTAATTGCGTAATTAGCATGATAGACTTGCAAGTACCTTAATCGACTACATAAGTATTATAAATCTTTAATTTATATTTTTAAATGAGCATAAAAGTTAAACCAGTACTTTTCATTCATAAAAACCCATATTCAGATAGAAAAGCCTCAGCGAAAGTTTTTCACTCAGCAAGAAAAAAGAAAAGAGGAGAAAACTTTCGAAGCAGATTTGTGCCGCCTTTCAACAAATCTATTTCAAAAGCTTTAGATTTCCTTGGTTTTAGATTAAAGAAATTAGGCCAAGTTGAGCAAGAGAAAAACACACAAATAAAAAAAATAAGATATTTCGAAAATATAGACTTTAGTAAAGATCGACTAATGCTTTTCTTTTTGAAAGAAGCACTTCGAAATAAACGGAAATGGTCAGGTTATATATCATTAAGCGGATGTAATTTAGGAAATGTAAGTTTTGATGGGCTTCCTTTGTCAAGAATTGATTTTTCAGCTGCTAATTTAGAGGGTGCTTTTTTTAGGGGGCTCTAAGTTTAGTAACTGTAATTTTGCCGGATTAGACCTAAGAAAAGCTAACTTTGATAAAGCAGAATTTCATGAAGGCTGTAATCTATCTAACGTTATTCTTCCGAGAGAGGAATTTATATTTGACTCATTAACTAGCCGAGATGGTCAACTCAATTTAACAAACGTAGATTTTGAGGAAAGAGACTTGTCAGGGCAACATATGAGAGACGCTAATCTATCAGGTACTAACCTATCTAGTGCAATTATTAAGGGTGTAGATTTTTCTTTTTCAATTTTTAAAGATACTTTATTGCCTAAAGATTTGACAGATGTATGTTTATCTCATTCTGAGGGATTTTTTCCTTATCCGGGTTTGAGGGAATCTGTTATTAAAGGCTTAGATCTGCGGGAGGTTGAGTTTCATATAAATAACTTGCCTCTTGATTGGTCTGGAATAAAGCTTTACAGAGCAAACCTTGAAGGAGAAGATTTGTCAAAACATACTTTAATTGGAAGTTACTTCGACAACTGTAATTTTAAAAACACTGAATTACCATTGAACTTACGGGATGTATATTTTCGAGGAAAGTTTGATAGCTTATTTAGTTGTGATTTGTCAGATAAAGACTTTTCTCAATCTATTCTTGTAGGAGTTGAAATTCAAAATGTCGTTTTACCATCTTCTCCAGATAAAATTCCTAAAACCATAGAACAAATTGCCAATACTTCTAATCCAAATGACTGTATAAATTTTTTATTAAATGCTCTTGAAGTAGAGAAACAATTTGATAACCACAGACTGTTAATAAAAAATCTTGAAACAGAAAATGTAAAGGAACATTTTAACAATTTGATTGACTCTTTTTGGCAAGGAGAAATTGAAAAACCAAGCTCTTTATTTAAGCTATTTGAGGGGTTTTACACTCAAGCAGATGCTAGTGGAAATAAGGTTTTTCCCAATGCATCTGCTGCAATAAATAAACTTGATGATGATCCGGTTAAACAAATCGTTCAAATTTCAGATAAAAACAAAAGAAAACACTGTTTAAATGGTTTGAAACTCATTGGGCAGATGCCACAGGATATAAGAGAATTCTGGAAAGAAAATATTCTAAAGCCTTTGGGTAATAATCCTAGGGCTAATGTTGTTTCTGCTCTAGAGTCACTTGGCTCAATTAATTCAATAATTCGTGTATTTTCTCAAGATGAGCTAGAAAACTTTATAAAGAATTATCTTTCAAACACATCTTTAACACAAAGTGTTAGGTATCCTTCAAATTTAATTATTGCGGATAATATTCATGATTCTCTAAAGATTCCAATGGAAGCCATAGAGGAGCTTGCCCGAATTGCAAATCTTGATATCTCAGACATTAAAATTAAGAAACTAAGGAATGCTTTACCTAATTTGATAAATGAAAGAATTACCCACTCTACAAACTTAGTTTCTGATTTAGATGATTTTGTTTCCAAGTATGGACTCCAACTGAGTGAAAATGGACGAACTAGGTTTTTCAATAATAATTTGAGTGAGATTCTGCAAACATTTTCTAAAAATGTATTGCCATACGCTCTGAATAATTCAAGTTTTCTTCAAAAAATATTAAGTCGCGGAGAAATAAATAAAATCCAATCTTTACCAGTAGAAGATTTGGAAAAGCTCTTTAGGCTTTTTGCATACTTGAAGGTAACAAATGAAGAGGGACAAAAACTATTACTTTCGTTAATAAAAAAGAAATTGAATTCAAGCTTTCCGATTCAGGATGTTAATAAAATCTTACTTGATAATTTTGATGAAAGATTTAAGGGCCAATATGGAAATCAAACTAGTAACAAAACCTGGTCAGAATATATGAAAGAGTTTTATCCATCTTTCAAGGAGAGTGGTACCAGGAAAGATTTTTCTTACTCGTTAGAAGATTCAAACATAAGTTTTTCGACTGTAACTGATACCTTGGAAATTATGAATATGACTGATGGTTTGCAAAGTTATGCTTGTACAGAGTTGGGATTACAAAATGAAAGCTTTCAACTTGGTACTGTAGCAGCCTATGAAAACGGCTTGTTATATGTTTACGATGAGAAAGGCAACAAAATAGCAGCATTATTATTCAAAGCACTTCCATCTGGAATAGATATTTCAAGACCTTATTGGTTCAATAAAACGGCAGAGCACGAAAGAGAAATTAATTCTTTAAGCAAGGATCTAGCTTCTGAACTCTTTAAGCATATGGGAATGATGGCGAAAACTGATAAAAGAGATCTTTTGCGACGAAACACAACAAACCATTTCCAGGCAGGAGAATCCGAAGAGATAGGTGGTATTCAGGGTTACAATGAAAAGGGAACAATTTGGCGCCTCGAAGAAATTCTTTATAATCTCAATACTAATTAAGTTGTATATTCAGCGTTGATTTTCACATAGTCATAAGTTAAATCACAGCCCCAAGCTTTTGTTGAAATGTCTGTGTTGCCTTCTAAGTCAAGCTCTACTTTTATTTCGTTATTTTCTTTAATGGCTTGAGACAGTTTTATTAAATCAACTTCTTGAACTTTACCTTTGAATATTAAATTTTCTTCCAAAATTTTTAGACTAATCTTCTCTATATCCACTGAGCCATTCTGTCCAGCAGCAGAAACTATCCTTCCCCAATTGGGATCTGCTCCGAAAATAGCTGATTTAACTAAAGATGATGAAGCAATTCCTTTAGCAATTTTCGCAGCTTCCTTTTCTGTTTGAGCACCTCGAACTGACACTTCAATCAACTTAGTTGCTCCCTCTCCATCAGAAACTATTTGTTTAGCTAAATTCATACAAACATCATTGAGTGCATCTCGAAATTCTTGTAAATTTACCTCTTCATTGGAAGCTCCATTAGCTAGCAGAATGACCATATCATTGGTGCTGGTATCCCCATCAACCGATATTTGATTGAAAGATTTAGCATTTGCAGCGTTAAGGCACTCCTGTAGATCATCTTGTCCTATTGAAGCATCAGTAACAATGAAAGCTAACATTGTTGCCATATCAGGATGTATCATTCCAGAACCTTTGGCTATTCCAACTATTTTGCAACCATTAAGTTCTTTTTCATAAGTCTTTATTTTGGTATCAGTTGTAAGAATAGATTCGGCAAAATCAATATAACTAGAATCAAATTTTGCTTTGAGGGTTTGGAGAGAACTGCAGATTAAATGAGAATCCAGTGAGCGGCCAATCACGCCGGTACTTGCAGTCAAAATGTTTTCCACTTCTAAATTCAACTCAGCGGCAACATGGTTTTTAATGTGTTTTACAGCCTCACTACCTTCTGTACCAGTACAAGCATTAGCATTACCCGAGTTAACTACAATACAATTAACTTCTGGTGATGAGAGCAAAACGTTTTTGTTATCTATAACACAGTGGGCTTTAACAGAATTTTGAGTGAAGACAGCTGCATACTTACAAGGCTGGTCTGAAAAGATTACCCCTAAATCTTTTTGGGAAGAATCTTTTTTTATACCTGAGTGCATTCCTACTGACAGAAATTTACGTGGAAGCATCTTTACACCTTCAATTTAACTGTTAACTTTGCCATCTAATTTTATTTTTAATTTTTATTTGCTAATTCGAAATCTTCTCCCAAGTAATATTTTCGTGCAAGCTCATTTTGAGCAATGTCTTCTGCAGAACCATTTATTAGCACATTACCCTCCTGGATTATATAAGCTCTATCCGTTATAGAAAGCGTTGCTCTGGGGTTGTGATCCGTTAGGAGTACTCCTATATTTCTTCTCTTTATCAAAGCTCTTACTATCTTTTGCAATTCCTGGATCGCGATTGGATCCACTCCAGTAAAAGGCTCATCCAATAATAAATAAGTTGGCTCTTCGGATAAGGCTCTTGCAATTTCTACCCTTCTTCTTTCTCCTCCGGAGAGACTAATTCCTCGGCTCTTTCTAAGATGAGAAATATCAAATTCATTCAAAAGAGCGGTTAATCTTTTTTCTTGTTCATCTAGTGAAATTCCGGCGAGTTCCCAAGCTAGTTTGATATTTTCTTCTACCGTTAATTTGCGGTATACAGAAGGTTCTTGGACTAAATAGCTAATTCCGAGTCTTGCTCTATCATGAATGGGTTTTTGATTTAATAGCTGATCGTTCAAAACCACATTGCCGGAATCTGGTTTAACTAAGCCAACGACCATATCGAAGGAGGTTGTCTTACCGGCTCCATTGGGACCTAGTAAACCAACTATCTCTCCTCTCCCAACTTGAAAACTCACTTCCTTGACTACTGTCCTTAGCCCATAAGTTTTCTTTAAATTTTCAGCAACTAGCATAAGCGATTATTTTATAGTAAATGTAAATCGGTACAGTCCAAAACAAAAATTAATTGGAGATATTAGATCTTGAACTTGAATTTTTAGTCATTCACACAATTAGTAGAGCTTCATTGGAGCTTTTCTAAAAATATTGGCTGATCGATAATACCAATTTTCGAGGAATTTCGAATACAAATGGTGGATATAAATAATGTTTCTTTCTCTTAAAATGATTAATTAATCTACTGAATTGTGAATTGTAATTTCTTATGGTTGAAAAGTTTCAAAATATTATTGGTGGTACTCATAAAGAAAGCTTATCCAAAGAAACCTTCGAAAAAAGTAATCCCGCTAATATTAGTGAATCTCTGGGTAAATTTCCAAAATCGAGTAAAAGAGATCTCAATTTGGCAGTTGAAATGGCAGTTGATGCCTTTCCAAATTGGAAAAATACACCAGCACCTAAAAGAGCAGAGATCTTGTGGCGTGCGGCTTCGATTACAATTCAAAGAAAAGAAGAACTCTCTCAAATTTTGTGTAAAGAAACCGGTAAACCAATAACTGAGGCAAGAGGAGAAATTCAAGAAGTTATTGATACTTACTTATTCTTTGCAGGGGAGGGCCGCAGAATTTATGGGATAACTGGCCAAAGTGAATTGCCGAATAAATCAATTACAACAATTCGCCAACCAATAGGCATTTCTGGAATGATTACGGCTTGGAACTTTCCCGCAGCGGTTCCGAGCTGGAAAGTGGCTCCCGCGTTAATATCAGGGAACTGCGTGATTGTAAAACCATCCCATCAAGCACCGTTGTCTGGTTACCATTTAATAAAAATACTTTATGAGTCTGGATTACCTCAAGGAGTTGCGAGTTTATTATTTGGAGATGGAAGTTTAGGAGAAGCGATTTCAGAACATCCAGATATAAAAGTGGTGAGCATAACTGGCTCAGTGGAAGTTGGAAGAAAAGTTTATGAAACCTGTGGGCGTCTTCTGAAAAAGTGTGCACTTGAACTTGGAGGAAAAAATGCAATTGTAGTTTTGGACGATGCTAATCCCGAATTGGCAATTGATGGAATTCTATGGGGAGCTTTTGGTACTGCTGGTCAACGCTGCACTTCCACGAGCAGATTAATAATTCAGAAATCTAGATGGTCTCACAATTTCATTCAAGAACTGAGCAAAAAAGTACAAAGATTACAAATTGGAAACGGATTCAAAGAGCACACACAAGTTGGGCCTTTAATTTCCGCCTCCCATCGTGAATTAGTTCATGGGTTTGTTCAAAGAGCAGTGAAAGAAGGAGCAAGCGTATTAACTGGTGGGAAACACTTATCTGAAGGTGAGCATAGCAAAGGATATTTTTATGAACCGACTATTCTTACCGGAGTTACTCCGAATATGGAAATTGCAAAGACTGAGGCTTTTGGTCCAGTGCTATCAGTTATAGAAGTTGCTGATTTCCAAGAGGCTCTTAAAGTGGCAAATGGTGTCGAGTATGGCCTTTCTTTATCGGTTTATACAAGAGACATAAACTTAGCAATGCAGGCTTCACAGGAATTTGAGGCCGGAATAGTTTATATTAATGCTCCTACAATAGGTGCTGAATGTGGCGGGGCTGCAGCTTTTGGAGGTTGGAAGAATACTGGTAATGGAAGTCGAGAAGGAGGAGTTTTAGCTCTAGACACTTACACTCAATATAAAACTATCTACACAGATTATTCTGATAAGTTGCAAAAAGCCCAGATTGACTAACTTGTCCAATTACCTTTTTCGACTAATTTTCCGCTTCTGGATCTCCGATTGAAGCATCTTCTATTTTCTCCCAGATTGCGTCTGGATATTTGTAAAATTTAAATTCAAGTAGATTGTGGAAGGGATCTTCAATAAACATTGTTCTGTGCTCCGTTTGCTTGCCAATGAATCTGGTTTTAGGCTTTTCTAGAAAATTTATGTTTGCATTCTTAATTTTTTTCTCCATTTCATCAAAATCTTCTTCGTTAGTAAAAATCAGGCCCAAATGTCTAGGATAAATACTTCCTTGTGGTTTCAGTTCGTTTTTAGTGACGTGGGCAACTAGTTGGTGTCCATAAAAGTTTAAAATTATTGAAGCCGCTGTTTCTCTCCCCGAATCGGCCCCGAGTTTATCAACGTAAAAACTTTTGGTGGCTGCTATATCTTTGACTGGAAAAGCTGCATGAAAAATAATTGAATTGTTTATATTAGGATTCATAATTTCAAACCTCGTAATTAAGTACTAAAATTTCCATCTTGTCACTACGATTGACTTCATTGATAGTTTTGGTAATTAATTCTTTATCCAAAGGATTCTCAATAACTCTTATATATTCTTTGTAACCAGCTAAAACAACACTCAGCAGTTGGTTCGGTATATCTTGTCCGCCGGTAGCACCAGCCTTGCAGTTATTAAAAATAACAACTTTAATTGGAATATTTCTTTGAAAAGCCTCAATTAACCCTAAATGACCTGCTGAAATGAAAGCAAAATCACCAGTTAAAGACCAAGAGTTTTTATTTCCGGCTAAGTAACTACCAACAGCTAAGGGAATACTGCAACCAAGATAAGTTACTACATCAATGCAATTATACGGTTCAAGCGCAAACATACTTGCTGTACTTGCATCTCCTGTTACGAAAACTTCCTTTAAATTCTTGAATTCATCAAAAAATACACTGTATTTTTCTATATAGTTTTTTTGCAGCTGGTTTAATTTAATGGATCCTAAACTAGTTTTTTGTGGAATTATTTTTTGCCACTCACAATTATTTAGTTTGCTGTGCATCACTTTATATAAATGTTCTGCAGTAAAAGGACAAACAATATGTTTATAAGGATCTCTTGAATATTTATTCTGGGTTTGTGCAAGTGAAGATACAGTTTGTTCGGTTTGTTTATCTATTTCTCTGCTATCAATTAAGAGGAAATACGGTAATTGCTTTTCTTCTGATAATTGATAAGCAGAGGTAATATCCTCGGTAATAGTTCCTGGTGAAGTTTTTATATAAGGCACCTGTGAACCTTTTAGGAGAGGTTCTATGTCTAAGATATTATCTGAATGATGTCCATCCGGATCATCAAGTAGTAAGGTTACAAAACCAGCTGTTGTTCCTGAATATAAAGAGTGGATAATACTGTTTGCCGCTTTTTCAAAACCGTGAGTTTTTATTATGCATGTGGCTCTTTTCCCAGCTAAAGAAGAACCATGTGCAATTGTATAAGCGACCTCCTCGTTAAAGGATATGTGTAAGTCTTGATGCAGTAATTGATTACAAGAAATAAAAATCTCGTTTGCACCGTGTCCTGGAACATACGTTGTTACTTCTACACCTAGCTCTTTTAATTGATTTGCAATTAACTGGGAAATTGTTCGAGCTCGACTTTTAACAGTAGATGTTTTTCCACTCATCAATTTATAAGTTTTAGTTTTATATTTATTATTGCCAAATTCTGTACTAATTGTTTGACTCATTCAATACAAAGAATAAAATGATTATAAATTCTTAATTTTTGTTATTAAACTTTGTCTTTCAGAAAACTTTGAAGAAAAGAGGCATTAATGACAAAAAAGCGTATTTCAAAGTTGCACAACTTCTTCTTTGTTCTGGCGTTGGTAGCACCAACAACCTTGAAGGTGATCATTTACCATACCTATGGCTTGCATATAGGCATAGATAATTGTTGATCCAACAAACTTCATTCCTCTTTTTTTAAGATCTTTAGATAAATTATCACTTTCGATGGTTTTGACTGGAACATCCTCAAAATTTTGCCAATGATTAATAATTGGTTTTCCTTGAACGAATCGCCACAAATAATTATCAAAGGTTTGAAACTCTTCTTGAATTCTTTTGAAGACTATTGCATTGTTTCTTGTCGAGTAAATCTTTAAGCGATTACGAATGATTTGAGGATTATGAAGCAAAGCCTCAAGCTCTTCATCTGCCATCTTTGCGACTTTATCAGGATCGAAATTGTGAAAAGCCTCTAAATATCCTTCACGTTTTTTTAGAATTGTTTCCCAACTCATACTAAGATGCAATCAATAGTCAACATACATCCAAGAGAAATGGCAGATTGAAGCTACTTTTTCATGATTCATTTCTAAATCCAAACAAGCCTCAATAAGCCTTTGCTCAACATCATCCATTGAAT
>JASJDU010000065.1 GCA_030065015.1 Candidatus Caenarcanales bacterium
AACAATAGGCCTAGAAAATCTCTAAATTTCTTAACTCCTAATGAGGTATATTTTAATCACTCAAATTGCCATTCTGAGATCTTCATTTCTAATCTCCCTCTCTATCAAATGGTTGCATTTCGCTCTTGAATTTGCGTTTCACAGATATTGACTCAGCGTTCAATATTACAAAATCAACCCAATTCAGTTTTTCATTCAAGTCGCAACTCCAGGGCTAAAAAAGGTTTATTGAAAAAATTTCAAGAAGAAAGACTTGATAGATTAGTTGCCTTAATAACTCTTGGTTATAACAATAAAGAGATCGCGGAAATTTTAGGAAGAAAAAATGCTTCAAGACATAGTAAAACTTTAGATCCAGATGTTGTATCCTGGCATACAAAAAATGTTTATAACTATTTACAATATCATGGCTTTGAAGTAACTAATAGGTTTCAACTGATTGCATTCTTTACTATTTTTAATAGAGAAGAAGTATCAAAAAAGGTGAAGGAAAAATTTTTGGAAGAATGCATCTTTATACTTAAAACAATAAAACTTACCGATGAACAAAAAGAAGTTGCAAATTTAATTTGTCAAGGTCATTCGAATAAAGAAATTGCATCATTGTTAACTAACAAAGGTAACCAATATTCATATGCAAAGGTTGGGTGTCTTCGTCAGCAGATGATGGACGTAAGTCTATTACCAGATCCACTATCTTTGTTTTATGGATTAAATGGGTTTGTTACAGATATACAATTCCTCAATTTTGAACCAGAGTTTAAGAATTTCAACCCAGAAGTTGTTTTAGAAAGCTATAAGAATGGCTTCGAAAAATTCTGGGAGCAGTGTAAGATAAGTCCAGGAAGCTACATTAAGACATTGTGGGAACTATTAAATTTGTATAAAAAACATTAAAAAATTATCTTATTTGTTAGGTACAAAAAGTGATTAGATAAAAATATAGAGCATGGCGGATCATGTTAATATGCATTAATCTTGAATTTAAATTTATATTTATTTAATAATGATTTCACCTATAAGTATTGGAAGTAAGCTTCTGCAAATAAATAAATCACCTTCAGAGAGTTTAGAAAGAATTTCCAAACGTAAATGTTTCAATAAATTGTCATCTTATGCAATTTACCTTAATGCACCAAACTTGAAAGAGTCAGTTGGTATTTACAAGAACTGTACACAAGAAACAATATTTGGCTTAGGAAGTTTAACAAAACTGTTTACAGCAGCTTTATCCCTAAAATTCTTAAATCCCAAAGCTAGTTTAAAAGATTTTGGTTATGGTGAATCTTTACCTGAGGCCTCAATTTCTCAATTGTTAACTCATACCTCTGGGATTTTGGATTATAGGAATGTTCAGACCGTAAATGAGTTGAAAAGACTTTTAAACGCTCCAGATACAGATGAACTCATACAAATAATGCTCTCAAAGAATAAAGGACTTGAAGGAACGAAGCCTGAAGGTGATTCTCATTTGTACTCAAACTCGAATTATTTACTATTACAAAAACTCTTAGAATCAAAAACCAGTAAAACCTTCCGTGAATTGATGAGTGAATTCATCCTACCGAAAGGAGAATCAATGGGTTTTCTTAGTGATATTAATGTTAATTATCTCAGTAGACCTTATAGACAAATTCTATTTTTCAAGAAGGATTTATCTAATTATGATCCTGGGGTGAGACTTGGAATTGGAGATTCAGGTCTTTTAAGTAATATTGAATCTTTGGAAAAATGTTTTAGAGACACTGTTGATGATCCTCATTTTCTTCAAAGCCACAATGAAATAAAAACCCCAATTGGTACTAGTGGACAATGTTACGGAGCTGGACTTATTGATAATGGGGACGAAGTTTACTGGCACAACGGTCAAGTTCCCTCTTGTTGGAATTCACTTGCAATTTATGACAAAACAGAACAAATATTTCTAGGAGTTTTACAAACATTAAATGGTAAGCAGAATATAAAACCCTTGACCCCAGAAATTCTCAATGAAATTTAGATTGATTCGCTATTTATCTTGTAAATGAGCCAATCCTAGATATCCGAGAGACAGGTCTTTTGTGAATTCAAAGTTCATTTCAGTATTTATTTGTCTTTTAGTGAGTAAATCCCAAGTTGCTGCTTGAAAAAATGGGGCTCTTATTCCAATCTGTGCTTTTGTTTGAAGATTGAGATCTTTGAGCCATTCAAGCATTTTCTTTGGCTTGATATTGAATTCATGTCTATGAACATTTCCAGGATCCTTAGATATCAACCTTGGCACTATTTGCAAATAAATAAGCCAGCATAGGAAGCTTTGATTGAGAGTATGATATGCGAAATATCCATCGGTTTTCATGTGAGTTAGAGAGTGTTCAATTAGTTCTTTTGGATTTATGACGTGTTCTAGAACATCAAATGCCAATACCAGATCAAACTGTTTATTCAAAGTGTAAGGTTTTGTGGCGTCGGCTTGAAAAATGGAAATGTTATTTTCAATATTTTCCATTTTGGCTTTAGCTTCCAAAACTTTTAGTGATTCCAATGAATTGTCGAGAGCGGTAACTTTTGCACCCAGTTTGGCTAATGGAATACTGATGAAACCACCGCCGGCGCCAATATCTAAAATCTCTAAGTTTGCAATATTGTCAAAGTTGTTAATTAGATATTCGAGTTTAATTTTACTTTCCGCTCTTAAAAAATAAATCATATGATCGTTGGCTTCCCACCATTGATCGGCTAAAGAATCATAGAATTTGTTATTAATTGTCTCTATTTTTTCCATAGCTTATCCCTCAAAAAGAACCAAAACACAATTTGCCAACATAGAGTAAAGCTTGCAAAAACAATAGCAAGAAGGAATGGCCAGGATAAATTGCCAATTAAAATCAAACAGGCACCTAAGGTGAAACTTATTCCACTCAAAGAAAACATTGCCGCATGGATAATATTTTCTCTAACACAACACTCTTGCTTGTGAATAAACTCATCTTTGTATGAAAGCACTATTGTAAATAATGCACTAATACAATAAAGCCAAAATAGAACTTGTGAATTCTTAGTTGTGGCCCAAAGTGCGATTGAGTAAGTAAAGCAGGTGAAAACAGTGTCAATTGGATGACTGATTCTCTCCCATAGTTTGAGATCTCGTTTATGATGCAAAGGCTCATCAAAAAAGAAAAAACATACTGCTAGAAGGAAGTTGGAAAGAAGAAAGCCGTTTTTGAGGATTATTTGTAGATTTGGCAAGGTTCACCTCAATTAATCTGTAACAAACACAATTCTGCGGTTAATCCAGGGCCAAAAGCCATCATTAATATTCTGTCACCTTTGTTGAATTTATTGTTTTTTATCAAATCGTCGAGTATAAAAAACACCGTACAAGAGCTCATATTGCCATATTTATTGAATATCTTTTTACTGCTTTGCAAGTCGTTTTCTCCTAAACAAAGAGCTCTTTCGATTGATTCTAGAATTGAGTATCCTCCCGGATGAACTACCCAACCTTTTATTTCATGAATAGAGATATTCTCTTTCTCCAACCAAGAGTCTACAATCGATTTTATGTTTTCTTCTATAAACCTCGGCACCTTAGGATCGAGGTGCATTCTAAAACCGGTATCTCTCAATAACCAACTCATTTTGTCCACCGTGTTTGGAATAACAGCTGAATGAAACGAAATTGGAGAGACAAAATTTTTGAAATTATTTTTGAGAAGCAGTAAACTCACTCCATCTGCAAAAAGAGAGTTGCTAACAACATTACTAAAATTTACGGGAGAAGCCTGGAAATGAAGTGAACAAAGCTCTAAGCATAAAAGTATGGAATTACCGGGAAGTTGGCTGGCTAATTTTAAGCCAATAATACCCGCGTAACATCCCATTGCACCGATATGAAATCTAGATAAATTATTCTGCAGCTCGCTAAAATTTTTCATGAGCAGAAAATCTAAACCCGGTGTTTGATATCCAGTACAACTCACTGTTACTAAATTATTTATATCGTGGAGATCTGTTCCTAACTCTTTTACTTTTTTGCAGATTGCATTTGTAATTATTTTGGAATGTTCTTCATAAAGTTTTTGTCTTTCGCTTGTGGTTAGTTGCCCAAGAATAGAGTTCGGTGAAAAATAATTGTCACTCAGGCATGAGTATCTTGAACAGATGTGACTTTGCTTTTTTATTGAATTGAATAAACGTTGAATTACCGCTTCTTCTTCAAGTTTCATATTATGCTCAACGAATTCAAGTAATTTGTCTTGAGAGTATTGCCAGCTTCCTGCTTGAAGAACTATTTGAGCAATTGAATTCAATGGATTCTATTGAAAATAAAATAACTTTATAAAAAATCTTAACCCGAAGACTTTTTTAATAATTTTCGAATTCAATAGAACTTAGGACAATTCTTCTGCTTATTGTTCTTATAAGTGGTGTTTGTTGAGTTTTAAGGTTGGGTTTTCTTTTTATTCATTAAAAAGATGCAGAGAGATAAACTCAGAATACTTAAGCTAACTAGCCAGAGAGGGTATGTATTTCCACCAACTCCAAAGGTATATCCATTATTACTTAAGAAAAACGTCATATAGCTTGCTGAGATATGGGCAAGTATACAAGGCCATATAGACTTAGTCTTTTCAATGATAAAGCCATAAAATAAGCTAATTATGAAGGCACTAATTCCTTGGATAAAGTCAAAATGTATCAAACCAAAAAGGAAAGAAGAATAAATTAAAGTCTTTATGAATGAATTATTCTTTCTGAAAGAAGACCAAAGAAAACCTCTAAAAAATAATTCTTCAAGTATTGGACTTACAAAGATTGTTAAAAGTAATAAAAGATTGAACGAAAGCAAGCCAGTTGCATCAATATTACCCAGAATCGATGCAATATTTAGGTTGCCGGCGAGATTTTTGTGTGCCAGAAAATTGAAATGTCCTTCAGTAAGAAGAAGTAGCAGTTGGTCAATTAATATGCTTGCACTTAAAATGATCAAGGTTGAAATCAGGAAGTCGTCAATCTTACAAAAACCTGTAGACAGAGTCTTTTGATAGTTACTTCGAAAGATATATATAATCACAATAATGCTTATTGCATAAGCAATATTACTCAAAAGATTCTGGAAAGCTAGAGTGGATGGTGAGTTTAAGAGGGTTGCAACTTCGGAAGAAGAGAAGAGAGAATTGTCAAAAAATAGGTATCCGTATAAAAAAATGGATCCAATACAAAGTAATAAGCTGAAAATTAGAGAAATTGTCAAAATTGCAAATCCCATCAAAGCTTGTTTAGAACCGGACATTTTTGAAAGATCGATCATTTTCAAGTCTGTTTGTTCTCAAAATCTGGAACCCAAAAGTCATAACCAGACTTAGAAACTTTCTTCAATCCATTATTTTTCAGAAACTTTTGATTTGGTACTTTACCTAAATAAGTAAAATGAGGCAGATCATTTTCAATTGTTTGATACCATCCGTATTTGTTTATTATTTTTCTTACTTGTGGATCGCTGAATTGAGCCATATCAAAAGCTAATCCCGATAAGTGTTGTGATGTGCCCGGTGCTGCAACAGAGTTGAGGATTGATGTTTGCCTGTATTTGTCAAAAAGTAACCCTTTTTCATTCTCTATACTCAATACCAGTTTTACTTGGTCCCACATATCAGCCTGTTTAACTTTTTCTACTTCCGCAGGTGTTAACTTTTTCTTACTCAAATAAAAGTCCAAATTTGGTAAAACCCTGCTGAGCCATAATTCATGGGTCTTCTTATAGCTTCTAATGCAACTATCATCTCCTCTTGGACTTATATTCAGTCCTTGAGATTTTGCTTCTTCAATTGCTTGTTCCAAGGATTTAGCTGCACTCTCTTGTAATAAACACTCGGTGCCTGCAACTTTAACTAAACTAAGTCTTTTATGAAAATTATTTGTTTCTTTCGCCGAAGAAAAAGTAACTGAAGGTGGAAGAATTACTTCAGTGTCATTATTTACCCATAAAGAACCATATTCTTTTAGAATTCTATATTTAATTTTTTCGTTTCTGTTTGGAATTGACTTAATTCTTTTGCTAATAGTTTTAAAGAATAAATTGCTGTATTCCTTCTTTGGAGGTAGCTTTTCTTTTATTTTGTCTTTGCTATCTATTGAAAGAACTGAACATGAACATAAAAAAAAGTTACCAACTAAAAAAGTTATTGCAAGCTTCCTAATGGATTTCTGGGACGAATAGATTGATTTATCTTTGTATATATTTCTTTTACAAGGCATTCCTGAAAAAATTTTCATAAACTCTTCAGCATTTAATAGTATTTTTAGTCTTTTAGCGTAAATTCTTACTGCTTTTTTATCTAAATTAACAAAATAAAACTATATTTTAATTTTTGTAATTTAGGTTGTTTATTAAAGAACTTTGTGATTATTAATTTACCTTGTTGGTGTATGAATTAAGATTTCTCTCTTTCTACCCCTTCAGTCTTTTCTATCTGGGGAAAAATCTTTTTATTAACAAAAACTGAGTATTATTTATATCGTTGGGATAATTCATAAGCGAACTCCTTTTCTTCTCCTGTTCTTTCTACTTTATCTCAGTTCTTTTTTTCAGACAGCTTCTAAACATTCTCTACCAATACTCATTTGGAGAATTTCTTTTCCTGAAATCTTTTACAAAATTAATAACCGCGTAGAGTGAATCCTTTATTTGAATAAATAAAGTTTGAAGACAAAGAATAAGAAAAGTAAAAGTTGATATGAAAATTTCCTTAAAGCGAATTAGCAATGCCTTAGATTCATTCTTACTACTATCTTTACTCTCTTGAGATTCTTCAATATTAGAAAACGGCAAGTAAGAATTTGGAATTGATCCGAAAAAGAGGAGAGAAGTTAAGAGAGATAGTATATTGATTCAAAATCATCTGGGGATAAATAAGAAAGAGAAGAATGTCTTCTATTTCTGTTGAAATAACCCTCGATAAAAAGAAAT
>JASJDU010000066.1 GCA_030065015.1 Candidatus Caenarcanales bacterium
AACAAATGGACCATGCCCATTCCTAACTGGAAATCTGCTCTCAACTGGTTTGCTATTCATTTTCATGATAGATTTCCTTTCTCTTTTACACACTTCTCTTGACAGACTCTCTTACTCGGATATTAAACTTTGTTGACCGACTACAATCGTAATATCCGCTATTGGAGAGCCCATGCTAGCAGCTATAACCTCAACAGATTTATCCAGATTTAATTTGTTATGAACGTATTTAGCCTCAACTGTATTTCCTTTTTGAGCATAAATTGCAGAATCCATCTTTTTTTTACTGTGAGAAATGTCAATTACTCTAAAACCGTTATTTTGTAATTTCTTGGATAGCCTGTAAGCATTTTGTCTATTTTTGTTAGTGTTCTCAATTGCAATTTTTATTCTTCGAGGGTTAATTTCTCTATTTTGTCCGTCTGAATAAGCTTCTCCGAAAAGCCTTTTAACTACTTTCTTAATTTCTGTTTCATTTGGTAGCCAATAACTTATAAAGGGTTTTTGCACTGTTACAACTTTGGGCAACACTAACTCACCGGTTTCTTCATCTACTTCAAAAACATTATCCGGAATACCATCATCTGCTTCACTGATTTCTGAAAATATGTCGTGTGTAGAAATATCAATTGGTGATTCTGAATTTTCAAGATCATTTAGTGAGGTCTCTTCATAAACTACTTTTGTTTCTATCTCTGGCATTGAAAAAGTACCCGGAAGAGTTGAAAAGATATGAGCTTCTTGAGGAGTGGTTCTAACAAAATTGGCAAGTTTCAACATTTCAGGAACTGTCAAATCAGTGAGAACATTCTCTAAAATCATTGATGTCAGTTTGGGGATTTGCGGTATTAAATATGGGTCGGATAATTTTTTCTTCACTGCACGTATAAACTGTTGTTGTCTTTGAATTCTTCCAATATCTCCCCAGTTATCTTTTCTAAAACGTAAAAAACCAATAGCTTGTTTTCCATTCAACGTTTGTAATCCAGGCTCAAGATTTATATAAAGTCCATCGGTTTTATCGTGGTAAACCATTTTTTTGTCAACATTGACCGGAATTCCTCCCACTTCATCGATTAGTTTTACGATACCTTCAGTACTTACGATTACATACTTATCGATATGAACGTCCAGAAGATCTTCTAATAATTTTTGTAAAAGCTCTGGGCCTTTTATAGTGTTTATAGCGTTTATCTTTTCAGGACGTTTTCCATTTATAAATATTTTTGTATCCCTTGGGATATTTAGAGCGGATATTGTTTTTTGTACAGGGTCAAACTTTGCAAGAATGATGGTATCGGTTCTACCGTGAAAATGATTTGGAACTTTATAGGCATAACCGTCATCCGCAAATTCATATTCTTGATCTGCTCCAGCGAGCAGAATAGTGACTGGCTTCTTAAGAGTGTAAAAAGATAAAGTGTCTAAGAGGTTAGTTTGGCTGATATTGCCGTAAGAACGATTGGAATATCGATGTGAGTATGTGAATCCAAAAAGGAGAATAATTATCAGAGAAAATAAAACTAAGTCGAAAACGTAATTGTTTTTTCTGTTTTCTTTTTTACCTTTTGTATTGGTTTGTTCTCTTTCAACAGAATCTGAAGCCACTTTATTAATTTTAACTTTATGTTAGTATGAATCAGGAATTGGGATGATAAATGATACAACCAATCACTATAGTGCGTCAGTCAATTTTGTAAAAGTAGCATAAATTCTAGTTTATGGAATCTAAGAAAGCAAGCGGTAATCGTTCCGATATAAACACCGATTTAGTTCATGAATTACTCGCTGATTATAGAGCGACAAAGAAACCTCAGGTTAAAGAAGAAATTATTCGTCAGTGCATGGGATTAGTTAAAAAAATTGCTAACGGTCTTGCAAGAAGAAGCACGGATTCTGTTGATGATTTAGTGCAAGTTGGTTGCATTGGTTTAATCAAAGCAATTGAAAACTTTGATCCAGATGCGGGTGCCAAATGTACAACTTACTTCACTCATCTAATTGCAGGTGAAATGAGGCACTACTGCCGTGATAAAGCAATGTTGTTTAGGGCACCTCGTGAATTGGTTGAGTTGAACTTTAGAATTAGCCGTATGGTTCAGGCTCTAACTTATGAATTTGGAAGAGAACCAACTGATTACGAACTTGCAGAAGCTTTAGACGTTGATTCCAAAAAGATACAAGAGGCATTCGAAGTTGAAAGACGGAGAACTTTAATTTCACTTGATCAAACTCTTTCTTCCGATAATTCGGATGATCAAGTCTTCTTAGATACTTTAGTCGATATGAAGTATCAGTATTTTACGAATCTCCAAGAACATCGATTAGTACTTCAAGATGCACTTAAAAACATTACTCCTCAAGCTCAAGAAATAATTGAAGAAATATTTTTGAATGAGCAAACTCAAGCCAGTTATGCAAAAAGACATAAAATTTCTCAAATGCAAACTTCCAGAAGATTACGCTCTGCCCTTGCTGAGCTAAGAAGGTATTTTCACAAGATTGGTCAACATCAAGCTGCAGTTTGATCTCTTTGTTTAAATTGTAAGTTTCAAAGAGCTAAGACTACTCTAAAATAGCTAATAAATTGCTTCAGAGAATACGTCCACGAGTATTTCTTGAGGAATGTCTTGAACAACTTCGCATCTTCCAATTGTTCTACTCGGGACAACAAACCTTATGGTACTTCCTTGGTTCTTTTTGTCATACTCAAAGTGCCTGATTAGTTCGTAAGGTGAAAATGAGTAATGTATATCAATGTGATTCGGAAGATCATAGGATTTAAGAATATTTAATATTTGATTACATAAATTTTTATCAATTTTATTGATTTTGACTGCGAGCCTCGCTGCTAAACTAATTCCCATGGCAACAGCTTCACCGTGGGCAATTCTATATCTACTAGCGGCTTCCAAGGAGTGACCAAAGGTATGTCCCAAATTTAACAGTATTCTATGTCCTCCGGTTTCGTATTCATCTTTAGAAACGATATTTGCTTTAGTTTGAATACACTCACCAATCATATATTCCATAGCTTTTATGTTTGACTTTGTGATTATGCTTGCTTTGTTATCTTGAAGCCACTTATAAAAATTGCCGTTATCGTTTTTCAATAATGAGTATTTAATCACTTCACTCAGTCCATGTTTCCATTCAATATCCGGGAGAGTTGTTAAGGTGGATAAATCGACTAGAACCATTTTTGGTTGATGAAAAGCTCCAACTAAGTTCTTGCCAGATAACCCGAGGTTTACACCTGTTTTGCCTCCAACTGACGAATCAACCATTGATAGTAGAGTGGTCGGGATTTGAATGAAGTCAATTCCTCGATTATAAATTGCACTTATAAAGCCCGCTAAATCTCCAATAACACCACCACCCAAAGCAATAACGATCGCGTTTCGGCCTAGTTTATTTTCAATCATTCTAGTTAATAACTTTTCAGCATTCTTCCAGCTTTTAACTGATTCTCCGTTATTAACTAATTCTGTAAATATTTCAAAACCTTCTTCATTGAGTTTTTTAACAATTTTGTTGCCGTATAAAGAATTTAAGTTGTGATGAGTTAAAAGAAATAGCTTGGGATAAGGTGGCACCAAATGAAGCTTACTTTTAATAAGTAATGGAAGCTTCTCTAGATTGTTTTCATCAATGTCTATAGAGTAATTTATGCTTTTGCGATTTATTAATATATCTATTAATTTAGTCATTATTTAATTTTACTTTTGTATTATTTGTGCTGAATCTTACTATTGCAACTATAGTCCACAAAACTATTTGTATTTGAGGACGCAGTATAACGATATCAAAAAGGCCGTTTATTAAAAGGCCAGTCAAACTAATCAAACCGATCAGAATTAATACTAGATCTTCCGATTGCTTGAGACTGTCAATTTTTGTGAACCTTTTTAATGTTTCTATACCACTTATGAATATCGTAAATATGAAAAACAAAAAAGAGATTACCCCAAATAATCCCATTTCCACTGCAATTTCAATTGGTAAGCTATAAGCTCCCAAAGAGCTGTGTATTGAGTCAGAATAAATTCCATATGCTTGGTAAAAACTTTCTGAACCAGGACCAATTCCAAAAAGAGGATTATCTGCGAACATTTGTCCACAGGCTTTCCAAACGTTCAACCTAAAAGAATTACTGCTATGTTCATAACTGGAAAAAATTGAGAGTACTCTATTGAAAAAGGAGGGTTTGCTAACAAAATATAGCGAAGAAATTACTGCGGTTCCCCAAAATCCAACCGAAACAATCTTAGATTTCACAAATATTAAAATAGCAATCCCTGCTATTAATAATTGAGCGCTTAAAGATAGCCAAGCTCCTCGACTTCCGGTTTGGAGAATTAAATAAATAGAGATTATGGCTAAAACAGTAGACAGTATTATCCCGAATGAAGATAGAAGTTTCTGAATATTGGTTTTGTTTTTTTGACTCATTAAATGAGGTATAAAAAACAGACTAAAAGGCCATAAAGAAATTAAATATGCCCCGTATAAATTGGGGTTTAAAAAATTCGAGTAAACTCTGTTGAGTTGTTTGCTGAAATGAACATTAGGATCTTCCCATGTTGCAAGAGCTTCTGCTCCCCAAAAGGCTTGCCTTAGACCCTCTATGTTTGACCATAATAAACCAATAAGAAGAGCAAGTATGAGACCTTTACATAAACTTTTTGAGTTAGCAATTGAACAAATGCAAATGTAAAAGAGGAAATAGAGAATATATTTTGCAAAACCTACTAAACTCTCGTGGAAGAAATATGAAGATATAGTTGAAATGAAGGCCGAGAGAGCTATCAATAAAATCGCTAAATCGATCTTTCTAATTTTGAGTTGAGAGAAAAAACTTTTTATTGATTGATTGATCAATAATTTGGCAAATAAATTGATTAAACTTATGACAATAAAAGCGAGTATGAAGCCTGCTAATAGTTTTCTAGTTCCAGCTCCCGAGAATTGGGGTAGCGATACCGTACACAATAAAACAGAAGCAAGTAAGAAAGATAAGTATTGCAAGCTAAAACTATTTAAAAACTTATTGAACATTGTTGACTAAGCGATTTTCGAGTCTGTCAAGAGAAGTGTGTAAAAGAGAAAGGAAATCTATCATGAAAATGAATAGCAAACCAGTTGAGAGCAGATTTCCAGTTAGGAATGGGCA
>JASJDU010000067.1 GCA_030065015.1 Candidatus Caenarcanales bacterium
TTTGTTCTTTATTGGGCAGCTTCTAGAAGACAAATCCGCTCAACAGATGAATAAAGCAGTAAAAGAGATGTTTCAAGGAAATAAATTCCTAAAAACCTTCACTTTTGATAATGGTCTTGAATTTTCAGGACATGAAGAGATGACCAAAGACTTGGGAGTCAAATGTTATTTTGCTAATCCTTATCATTCCTGGGAGAGAGGGCTTAATGAACATACAAATAGACTTCTCAGGCAATATTTCCCTAAAAAAACTGATTTCACCAATTTAACAAAACAGGATGTTCAGCTTGCTATTAGCTCTATTAACAATAGGCCTAGAAAATCTCTAAATTTCTTAACTCCTAATGAGGTATATTTTAATCACTCAAATTGCCATTCTGAGATCTTCATTTCTAATCTCCCCCTCTATCAAATGGTTGCATTTCGCTCTTGAATTTGCGTTTTGTACCCGTTCTCAAAATAAATATATTTAGTGAAATTGCATTCAACTTTTTACTAGTAAATTCCTACTTAAAGCGTTGTAAGCTGACTCAAGTTTTTTATCGTAAGAGACTTCTTTATAAGTTTTGCCATTGTACAAGCTCGCAACTTTTGCAAAATCTTTATTTTTTGCGGCTTTAGCCAATTCTTGATTTGATGTAATGAACTTGATCATTGCAAGTAGCTGATCGTATTCACTACTTTCCATTGCTCTGCTAAATTCATAAAGCGAGTTGAAACCAACTCCTTGATAATTAAACCCCATTATTTGACCTAATCCGAAGCTGCTAGCAAGAATAGTAGAACTTGGAGATTGTATTAAAGCCTGCTCGTAAGCATTTCTATCTGTATATTCTGAGTAGCTCTTAGCTTCTTTAGTACTAATACTGCCCGGTATAAAAAAAGGTCTCGCTCCTGAAAATTTTTCAAAATAATCCGGCTCAAATCTTACTTTACACTTACCTTCAAAACTTTCACCTTTTTTATAAAAGCCATTTCCTGATGATTCAACATCAATAATCGCTCTTAAAATTGCTCGCTCAATATTATTTTCTTGAGCTTGTTCAGTAATTAAGAAATCTTTTTCGGCCTGAGTTAAAAATTTATTCACTGTAACTACTCGAAAAGGTGAGTAGTTTTTTTGTGCCCCCAAAAGAGAACTCGATAACTTAGTCTATATTAAAAATTTCGAATGAATATAAGTAAACTCATCTGTAGGAGACATTTGTAATAGTCTTATATTTCCCGTTTACTTGCTATTGAGCAACGGTATCAGCTTGATGATCTAAAACTCTTTTCAAGGTTTTATCAACAAGGACTCTACCGGTACCGATTACTACACACTCGAGAGGATTTTCTGCAATATAAACAGGTACTTCAACTTCGTTTCTAATAGCTACATCCAGACTATCCAACATTGCGCCACCGCCTGCTAGTGTTATTCCACGCTCAAAAATATCAGCTGCCAACTCTGGAGGAGTACGCTCTAAAGTTCTTTTAACCGCCTCAATTATTGATGTTAAAGGTTCTACCATTGCTTCTCTAACTTCCATCTGGCTTATGGATACAGTTCTCGGCAGACCATTTATTAGATTGAGCCCTCTAACTTCAAACTTATCATCACCATTATTTCCAAAGTCCGGACCTAGTGCAAATTTAATTTCTTCTGCTGTTCTTTCTCCTATTGCTAGGTTATAAACTTTTTTCAGATATTGAATTATCGCATCGTTAAGTTCATCACCGGCTACTCTAATTGATTCACTTACTACAATACCGGATAAACTGATAACGGCGATCTCAGTTGTTCCACCACCGATATCAACAACCATACTTCCTACAGGTTCAGATACAGGTAAGCAAGCTCCAATTCCAGCTGCCATTGGTTCATCAATTAGATAAACTTGTCCAGCTCCAGCACTTTCAGCAGCTTCTCTCACAGCTCTTTTTTCAACTGAGGTTATTCCAGAGGGAACACCGATTGCTAACTTGGGTTTACTCAAGGGAGAGAGTAAGTTACTACTTGTGGCTCTTTTAATAAACTCACTAATCATTTGAGAAGCATAATCAAAATCCGCAATTACTCCATCTTTCAGTGGTCTAATTGCTCTTAAATAATCCGGAGTTCTACCAATCATTTTGCGGGCTTCGCTTCCGACCGCTAAAACATCTCCACTCCTATAATCAACCGCAACTACAGAGGGCTCATTCAATATGATGTTTAGCTTATAAGGAACTCCATTTTTGGAAGTTTGTTCTCCAACACAAACAAGTGTATTTGCCGTACCCAAATCAATCCCAATTGTTTGGGTCATTGACATATTCATATTAAATAGTTGGTTGAGCCAACTCATTATTTTCGCTTCCTCTAGTTATTAACTACTTTCTGAGAAACTTTATTTTTTAATTCATAAAGCCAATTTCTTATAACTCACAGAATACTACTTTTTAGGCTTTTTTACAGTCTTAACACAATAATTTAACTAAAAGTGACTTTTGAGAATGTAGTCTATTTTCAGCCTGAGTAAAGATTAAGTCTGCATTTTTCTCAAATATTTCTTCGGTTATTTCTTCTCCTTTATGAGCTGGTAAACAATGTAGAACAGGAATTTCACCATTTCTCGTTGTCTGATTATTAATCTGATAATTCTCAAAAGTTCTTAAAGCTTTATCTTTGGAAGTATCTTGTCCCATACTAATCCAAACGTCCGTATATAAAATATTAGCTGAATCAGCTGCCTGAATATCATTCGTTATAGAGGGCATTTGAGAGCCAAAATGTTTTGCCAATTGAGTCGCCTTATCAACCGAACTTTTAGGAGGCTCATGGCCTGGAGGAGTTATGACTGTGCAATTGAGACCCGCTATTGCAGAACCCAACATCAAACTTATGGATACATTATTTCCATCACCAATGAAACAAATCTTTATATCTTTAAGTTGGCCGAAGTACTCTTTAACTGTCAAAAAGTCTGCAAGAATTTGACACGGATGTTCCAGATTTGTTAAAGCATTAATAATGGGTATTTTGGCTATTTGTGCCATTTGTGCAACATTTTCGTGCTTATGAGACCTTATGATTAACCCAGATAATAATCTAGATATAACTCTTGAAACATCTTCATAGCTCTCTCTTTGACCTAATCCTATCTCTTCTTCTTTAATGAAAATTGAATTTGCGCCTAGTTCAGCTAAACCAATCTCAAAACTTAGTCTTGTTCTTAAGCTAGGTTTTGAGGTCAAAATACCAATTGTTTTTCCAAAGAGATGCTTTGGATGAGTATGTCTGTTTTTTTTTAGGGTGAGTGCAGCATCCAAAACCTCCTCTATCTGTTCTGAATTCAGATCAGATATTGAAAGAAGATCTTTTGGAAAATTATGCGAGTTAGTGCTCATAACTTTGAACTATATTAATTATCTAATTGATTACTTTTTAGTTAATCAAAAAATAGCTCTTATTTTCAATATTTGTTGAATATACTGAACTTAATTGCAAAATAACCCTGAAACCAAAAATTTCAAAATTTTATAAAAACCTCATAAATGATGATTTCTTGTCTAAATATTTTTCACCTAATGCTTTGTCTATTTTTTAGGAGGGTTAAATAGATTCCATAAAGCTTTACCTCCTTGAATTAATATATCTTCAGAGTTACTCGCAGGTGGTTGTTCCTCTTTGGATTCAGATTTGGGTTGAACATTTGAATTTTTACGTTCATTGAGTAGTTCTTGAAATAAAGTAGAGTTGTCTTCGAAAACCGCATCAGCATTTTCGCTGATATAATTCAATTCTTCAAGTGACTTTCCCTGAAGTTCTCTCTGTACATCTTCAGATGCATGAGGGAAATTCTCCTTTATAAATCTATTTTTTTCACTCTCATTCGAGTGCATAACTCTCTTAGTATGAATTCTTTCACTTTTACCTTGATTACTATTCCCAGTTAGTTATGCTATTAGATTGATAGTACCTATTGGGTCTATTAAAATTAATGGATGGTATTGAAGATGTCATAAAATCATTTTGTTTCTGTCGGTTTATATATCAAGGCTATCAACCTTCTAAGTGCTCTACCATTAAACTTCTTTAATTGTTTAAATCCAATAGTTAACAAATACATATCACTTCCTGGAAAATTAAAAAGATGAAAATAGGAATAGCAGGACCAAATAAAGGACCCGGTCAGCTTGGGATGTTACTAGCACACGCCGCTAATAATATTCACTGCTTGGGTGAAACAAACTTAAAGATCTTAACTATTGGTGATGGTATTACTCCCGATTGGTCAGATGAACATTATGGACTAACGGAAACTGAGATCAAAGAATTCAACGATTTCTGTCAAATTATTATTTTTGAAACGGAGTCGATTAGCGATGAATATAGAAACAGCTTTAAAGATAAGCTTATTCCTTCGAGAGAAGCTTTAAACATTTTCCGGAATAGAATTCATGAGAAAGAATTCTTTCAAAAATTAGACTTTAACACTCCCAACTTTTTTGTAATTGATAGCGAGAGCTCGCTGAGGAAAACCATAGACACAATATCATCTCTTGACTCTTACCAAGGAAGATTGAAGACTGCAGAGTTCGGTTACGATGGGCACGGTCAAAAACAAATTAATTCTTGGAAAGATTTAGAGAATGCTTGGAAGATTTTAGGCAAGGTAGACTGTGTTTTAGAAGAAGAAATCAACCTTTATCAAGAGCTATCAGTCATTGTTTCTAGATTTAAGGATGGAAGATGTCTCTTTTATCCAATTCCTCAGAATGAGCATCAAAATGGAATACTCTATCGCTCAAAGACTTCTAATCTTGATGAAGAAGAAATAGAAGATTTATACCTAATTGCACAAAAGATAGTTGATGAACTCAACTATGTAGGAACTTTCTGTCTTGAGACTTTTCAAGTTAAAGGTTTTCAAGGGGGAATTTTGCTCAACGAGGCGGCTCCCAGAGTTCACAATTCAGGGCACTATAGTCTAAGTGCATGTGAATCAACCAATCAATTTGATTCTCATATTAGAGCTGTTTGCAATCTCAACTTTCCAATGAGTGTAGAAACAAATATTAAAAATGAAACTTTTCAAGTAGCCAAACTCAACAAATCTTATTTTTCAATGACTAATATCCTTGGGGTGAATTTCTCTTGCTACCAAGAAATTAAAAATCAAATAGAAAGTAGCGAGTTATTCAATAAGGAGGATATTGAATGGAGCTTCATTTGGTATGGTAAAAATGAAGCAAAAACAGGAAGGAAAATGGGTCATCTTACGATTACAACAAATGATATGAAGTTATTGGAAGAATCTGAAAGTCTTGTAGATCAGCTTCTAGAAAACATAGCTGAATAAAACAAAAAAGAGAATTGCTAAAATCCAATGGATATGAAGATAAAAATCCTTTTAATTGATAATTACGATAGTTTTACCTATAACTTAGCTCAATACTTTTGGGAACTGGGTTTTGATACTACAGTGAAGAGAAATGACCAAATAACCCTTTCGGAAATAGAAGAATTCAATCCTTCTCATATAGTAATCTCACCAGGTCCTGGAACTCCTAGAAATGCAGGCATTAGTAAAGATGCTATATCTAGTTTTTATAAAACGAAACCAATTCTGGGTGTTTGTTTAGGGCACCAATGCATCGGTGAATTCTTTGGTTCAGAGGTGAAAAGAGCTCCTCTACCGAGACACGGAAAAGTTTCTTTAATTAGTCATGAAGAAAGTATTCTATTTAAAGATATTCCAAATTCATTCAGAGTCACCCGTTACCACTCCTTAGTAATTCCGGAAGAAACAATTAACAAAGACAAGTTAAAAGTAATAGCCAAAAGTAATGACGACAATTTGATCATGGCTTTTGAACACAAACAATGTCCCATTTTTGGTGTACAGTTTCATCCAGAGTCGATAATGACCGAATATGGACATAAACTATTGAAAAACTTTGTGGAAGCTAGTTCTAATTTTCAATCTGATAAAATGTAATGTTCAATTTTAAGTTGTTTCTTCTCGATATAGAGGAGCTCATTTTATGAATATTAAATTAGGAATATTAGGTGCAACTGGAAAAGTAGGGTCAGAACTATTAAAACTACTTGAAAATTGGCCGGAGTCAAAATTAACTTTATCTGTACCTCCAGTTTTATTTGGAACCGAAAAGTCGGCTGGAAAGAAAATTCTTTTTAAGAACCAGGAGCTTGAAGTGAAAAACAGTATTCCTGAGAACTTTGAAGGACTCAATGTTTTAATCTCATGTGCAAACGGTGAGGTTAGTGAAAAACTTGTACCAGAAGCGTTGAGAAGAGGTGTTAAGTTGGTTGTTGATACTGACAGCTTTTACAGAATGGATCCAGATGTTCCATTAGTAACCATTGGAGTTAATGACGAAGATTTAGACTGGCACAAAGGAATTATCGCTGGACCAAACTGTTCCACAGCTCAACTAGTTCTTCCTTTAAAAGCGCTTCACAAAGCTTTTGGTCTTAAAAGAGTAGTTGTTAGTACTTATCAATCAGTTAGTGGAGCAGGGAAAAAAGCAATGGATGAATTGCTCCAACAAACACGCAGTTCAATAGAGTCCGGAGACTTAACAGAGACTGAAACACAACGTAAACTAATTCGTGAGCAATTCGCCTTCAATGTAATTCCCAAGATAAGTAAAATCCTGGATAGCGGTTACTCGAAAGAAGAGTGGAAAGTTGTTGTAGAAACGAGGAAAATGCTTCATTCTCCTGATTTAGCCATTACTTGTACTGCAGTTAGAGTTCCAGTGTTAGTTGGCCATTCAGAGTCAGTCAATGTCCAACTTTTAAACTCATTCAGTTTGCAAGAAGTCACAGAAGTTTTAAAAAACCACACTGGAATTAAGCTATGGGATGATAAAGATAGTTATCCTATGCCAACCGATGTTGCCGGCAGTGAGCCCGTTCATGTTGGAAGAGTGAGAGTGGATGAAAGTGCAGAAAACGCTCTTGATCTTTGGGTTGTGGCGGACAACCTGATGATTGGAGCAGCACTAAATGCATTGAGAATAGCTGAGGTAGCTGCTCAAAGACACAAAATTTGGTCTAAAGGAAAAAAAGAGACCTAAGAATCCTCTAGATGGTTGATTAGGAGAAAGAGACGAGAGAAAATCAATGTACCAGAGAAAAAGTACATAAAAATGAG
>JASJDU010000068.1 GCA_030065015.1 Candidatus Caenarcanales bacterium
GTTTGAAGCTCATTTTGGCTTTTGTTTTTTAACACTTCAAATAAACCAATTTGAGCACCCTCTTCTCCTTAACTCTTTTTCATTTTTCTACTAACGGTTGCATTTAACTTTTGATGTTGCGTACTTTGCGTTCAAATAGTTACTTCAAACACCAATGTTTCCACATTTCTCTGTAAGTATCCTCTAAGTCACTTGTAAACTCTTTAGCTTCACATAAGCAGCTTTCCATTTTAGATCTTAAATTCTCTCTTAAAGCTATTATTTTTTCTCGGTTTTGAGCTATTTCTACTGCTTTTTGAACGTAATCAGTTCGGTTAATTCCAACAAACTCTGGCATATTTAAGTTATGCAATATACTCGCACCAACTCTAGAAGGATGAAGTTCACCTGCCATTGTCATTACCGGAACTCCCATCCATAAGGATTCACATATTGTAGTTGTACCATTATATGGAAAAGTATCCAAGGAAATATCGATTTGACCATACAACTTTAAATGTTCTTCTTTAGAAGATGTCCACTCTATAAAAGATAGTCTTTCTTCATCAACACCATTATCTAAAAAGAATTTTTTTATTGACACTTTAGTTTGTTGATCAAAAAAGGATTTACTTTTTAGAAGTAATTTAGAACGGGTGCTTTTTATTAAAATATCTTTCCAGGTATTCAGAACAGCACTGTTCAATTTAGGCAAGTAGTACATGAAAGATCCAAAGGTAACAAAACCATTTGTTTCACATGGGCTCTTTAAAACATCTTTGGCTTCTGTTGGGGCTCTATAAGTTAAAAAACATTTTGGTAGTCTCCATAATTTCTCTGTATAAAATTCATCAGTTAAAGCATAAGGATCGGCTATTGAGTCGGTAATCCGGTAATCCATTTCTTCAAGGCCAGTTGTATTTGGATACCCAATATAAGTAACTTGTATTGGTGCGGGTTTTTGTGCAAATACCTTCAAACGATGTCTAGAAGTATGACCAGCTAAATCAATTAATATATCTATCTCATCATTTTGAATTATTTGTGCAACTGCTTTATCAGAGAGGCTTTCTATATTTCTCCAATTGTGAACTAAACTCTTAATTCTTTCTGTTACCTCATCCGGAGAGAATAAATCGGAATAACAAAAAACTTCCACTTTGCTAAGATCATGATTAGCAATAATTGGCTCTATAAAGTAAGAAACAGAATGTCCTTTGAAATCCGGTGAGAGATATCCTATCTTGAGCTTTTTAGTTAAACTTTTTGAGTTCTTATGATTTGCATATTTGTAAAGGTTCTTTGCATGAAGTTCTCCCCACTTTTTATGCTCTCGATAAATGGTTTTTCCATCATGTTGAATGCTGTAGTTTAAGCATAATAATAAGCTGCTGTGGGCTTCAAATAGTCTGGAATCAAGCTCTATCGATTTTTTGTATACTTCAATTGCGCTTTGAATATCGCCTTTATTTTTGAAGGCATTGCCTAAATTATTATAAGGAATGGCATATTTAGGATTATGTTTAATTGCCAATGAATAATTCTCAATTGCTTCGGTGAGTAAACCATTATCCTTGAAAATATTGGCTAAATTGTTGTAGGCAGCCACATATGAAGGATTTAGCTCAACTGATTTTTGGTAATACTCAATTGCTCTTTCAGTGTCCTTTGTTTCATGAAAAAGCAAAGCATAGTTAAAATAAGTTTCGGCTTTATTCGGATTGATTTTTAGAGAGTTTTGAAAGCATTTTTCCGCATTTTCATACTCCCTCAATGCCATATACGTGTTTCCTAAACCATTGTGAATTGAAAACTCATTCGGTTTCAATTCAATAGTTTTTTTAAAATGTTGCTTGGCTTTTTGATAATTTTGCGCTTTATAGTGAAGGATACCCAATGCATGCCATGCGGAAACATAATTTGCATCAGTCTTTAAAACATCAAAGCAGAGCTTTTCAGCCTCTACAAACTTATTCTCTTTATATAGCTCTACCGCTTTTTTTATAGCTTGAGATTTGTTAATTGTTTTATCCATGTGTGCACTCATTTCTTACCCTCTTTTTGGCAATAAGAGCTCCATATGTTTTGGTAAATATTTTCTAGCTTCTTTGTAAATTCACTTCCATTACAAAGAGAAGATTGGAGAATTGTTTTACGAAGAGTTTCTCGGCAGGAAGCCAATTGATCGATGTCCTTTGATAAGGCAAGAACCTTATTAATATACCCATCTTCATTTTCAGCAATAAACTCATTAAGTCCGGCACTTGTAAGCAAACTTGCACCTACTCTCGATGCATGAACATCACCAGGGAAAGTAACAACTGGTACTCCCATTAACAGGGCTTCACAAGTTGTGGTTGTTCCATTGTAAGGAAAAGTATCTAAGGCGATATCAACCTGATTATATAAACCTAGATGTTCAGTTTTAGATTTAATCCATCCATGAAACTCAATTCTATTCGCTTCAATTCCATAGCTTTCAAAAACTGAAGAATAGTAATTAGCTGTATCTTCATCAGTTAAAGAATGGTTTTTTATGATTAGTTTGGAGCTTGGCAAATGCTTGAGGATTTTGGACCAAAGCTCGATAACCTTATTGGTAATTTTGGCTAAATTATTGAATGAAGCAAATGTAATATAACCATTCTGTTTGGCTGGTAGTATTCCAATATCCGGGATATTTTCTGGTGGTGAGTAACAGAGGAAGCTGCCTAGGATTCTTATAAGCTCTTCCGAATGCAATTGGTCGGATTCACCTTTTGGATCGCTTATCGAATCAACTAATCGATAATCCATCGACTCCATACCAGTTGTATTGGGGTAACCAATATAGGTTAATTGCACAGGAGCTGGTTTAAAAGAAAAAGCTAGAACTCGATTGTCAGAAGTATGTCCAGATAAATCAACTAAGATATCAATTTGATCTTCATAAATTTTTTGGGCTAGCTTTTCATCATCAAAACCAAAAATGTTTACCCAGTTATCAACATAGGATTTTAGTCGGAAAGTAGTGTCATCAGGATTTGTAACTCCGGAATAGCAAGTAACTTCAAATCTTTCTTTTTGATGATTAGAAAGTATTGGCTCAATGAAATAGGCAACAGAGTGATTTTTAAAATCCGGAGAGACATAGGCTATTTTGATTTTCCGGTTTGGTTCAAGAGATTGTTTATATTGAGAAAATCTTTTTTGCTTATTTGAATGAATTGTTGCCCAGTTGAGGTGTTCTTCATAGATTTCTTGTGGGCTGAGATAATCAACGTAATTGAGCGTAAGAAGTAGATTACTGTGAGCGGCCACTAAGGAAGGATTGATTTCAATCGCTTTTCGATAGACTTGAATCGCTTCTTTGACTAGACCTTTTGATTTTAACGATACGCCCAGGTTACTAAACGCATAAGGATAGTTTTCCTTGATTTCAAGAGCTTTTTTATAGCACTCAATAGCATCCGTTAACCTACCTTTATCTTTGTATACGGTCCCTAAATTGTTTAATGTTTCTGCTAGATTTGGCCTAATTTCAATTGCTCTCTTATAGCTTTTTTCTGCATCGTCAATTAATCCAACCGCTTGAAAAGCGTTACCTAAATTACTATGGGCTTCTGCATAATCTGCTTTTAAGCTAATTGCTTTTTGCTGACAGATAATTGCGTCTTTGAAATAGCCTATTTCACAAAGTGCATTTCCAAGATTGCTTAGTGCAGCAGGATAATTTGGTTTTATTTGAATTGCCTTTTGGTAATGCTTTATAGCGTTTGCAAAATCCCTTGTATCTTGTAGTAAGTTGCCTAAATTATTGTGAGCTTCAGCATGATTTGAGTTTATGGAAATTACCTTTTCATAAGTAGCAGCGGATAATTCAAAATCACCTTGTTCTTTGTAGAGATTAGCTAAGTTGTTTAATGCATCAAGGTAAGTTGGTTTCAGTTCAATAGCTTTTTGATAAAAGTCGATTGCTTCTTGAAAGTTTTTATTAAGCTTAAAAGTTGCATTGGCCAAGTTGTAATAAGCTTCTGGATAGTTAGGAGCTAGCGATAAGGCCTTTCGATAACTATCAATTGCTTTTTGAAATTCTTCCTTGTATTGGAACAAATTACCGATATTATTGAAAACTTCATGGTTGCTCGGATTCAATTCGATACTTTTTTCACAAGCTTGAATTGCTTCATCTACTTTGTCTAGCCCTTTCAATGCAACTCCCAAGTAATTGTATGCTTGCGCAAACTCAGGTTTCAACTTAATGGCTTTAGAGTATTGCTTTACAGCATTTTCATAATCTCCGGAAAGACAAAAAACATTACCGAGCTCAAAGTGAATCTCAGGGAAATTTGGTTGCTGTTGTATTAGTTTTTGATATTTTGAAACCGCTGACTGGTAATCATTTTTTTGGAAAAGTAATAAAGCTAAATTACGTTCAGCGTCAAAGAAACCAGGACTCAATTCAAGAGCTTTATAATAAGTCTGTTCCGCTTCTACCGTTTTACCTAGATTTTGTAAAGCAGCTCCAAGATTCACAAAATAAGAAGGCTTGGTTCCATTCAACTCAATTGCTCTATAAATTCTTTTAATCGCAGAATCAAAATGCTTCTTCTGGTAATCTACAACCCCCATTAAATGGTTCAAGTCTGCGTTGTCTGGAGCTTGAGTTAAAAGCTCAGAGTAAAATTTTTCAGCATTATCCAGATCACCAGATTTGTGATACTCAACCGCTTGCTGAAAGTCTTTTTGGTTAATTGACAAAGGGAATAGAAACTAGTTTCATCTTGTAAATTCCCTTATTCGGTCAACTTATACAAAGATGCTATTTACTAATAAGTCAATTTATTTAATACAAAAGTCCTCTCTAAATCCAAGAAATCTCAATTTAATGAATAAAATTTAAGCATAGACACTTTGAAAAGAATCGATTTAACAAGCATTAAAAGGATAAAAATTTAATTTAATGAGTTTTTCATCAGAACTTAATTTATGAACTCTATGATTATTTAAAGGTTTTTAGTCTTTACTCTCGTATGTTTTCTTCCAACAATGATTTTGCACGAATACATTTAGATAATCTTCTTAAAATTCGTGCAGAAGTAAATATCACAACTGGTTTGACTAATAAAATTAAGGATAAGATAATAAATTTTTTATCAGCTTTAGAATATAAAGGCAATTACTCTGCAGATGAGTACATTACTAGAGCCGAATTCAATAAATTCATTGAAGAAAACCCAAACTTTCTAAGCTTCAAAGACGGTTCCAATGATTGGGTTTTGGACAATTATTTTGACAAATACGGAGAATCTGCAACTTCAAGTCTTTATACGGATAGATCTGGTAAAAACTTTTTCTATGAAAAAATTGATGAGGGGCAGCTTATTCCAGTATGGATAAAATTGGATGGTCGTCAAAGAGAAAAACTCAAAGAAGTTAGGGACTTTGGCCTAAAATTATATCTACCAAGGCTTGTCGCAACACATAATAAAGGAGACATTCTCAGTAGAGAGCTTGATTTAGCCTATAGTAGATTATTAGCCCTTAAAGAATCAAAAGAGACCGGCTTACCTATAACAATTGTATATGATGATTTTTTTAATCATAGCCACAATAGACGTTTTTCCGGATTAATTCCACATGGAGTTCCTGTATCTACTCCCATAGAGAATCTAGGTAGTTTAGCTTACCGAATCGACAGTAATTATATTAGGCTATCAAGATACATTCCTGAGATAAAAATGCTCAGAGAGAAAGGCTATCCAGTAAGCACATTAAACTTGTCTATGAGTATTGGCTCAAAGAATAACGAGTATCTATCAATAAAGAACATTAAGGAGTTTATGCTCAGCAGGTATTCAAATAATAAAGAGCTAATAAAAAAGATTAAATCAATAAATAACGATGGAAGTAATTTGAAAAAGTTTCGAGAAATACTAGATGAATATTTTTGGAGAGATGATTCAATAAAAGCTTTTTTTAAAGAAACCAGTACTCAAATTGTTAGTAACTTTCTCGATGACTTCGACAGTATAAATCAATTAGAAAATGATGGCATTAATGTATCTATAGGGGCAGGGAATGTGGAAGCTCAAGGTGATAACCATTCTCTTAATTTACTTACTGTAGCACCCAATGTTAATGTCGCTGGGGCTCTAAATCCAGAAACTGGTAAACCTTTTAAACATACTTATACAGATAATTCCCTGGTAACAGATTACAGATCTCCTTTTCTTCAACTTTCTTATATTTATGATTTAGACAAAGGTTTCAGCGTAGATCTTGGAAAAAATGGGACGATAGATTATTCACTTTCACCAGCAAAAACCAAAGAACTTATGAGTAAGTCAAATCGTAAATTTATTGATGGCAGTCTAAAACTTGCTTTAATGAATTCTAAAGAAGAAAAAAGATTTAAACATCTCTACGATCGTATAGCTGAAGAAATGAACAATCAAAGGAATGCATTCACTCAAATTCAGCCAGAAGACTTAACTCCAAAAGTTCTATATAAAATTCTTTCCAGTGTAAAGAATGAAATTGAAGAATTGAGAAGTATATGCTCTGAACATGTATTTTTCACATATAGTTTCAGCAAATTCTTTAATGATTATCCAAAGAATGGCAAGTTTATTCCTAAGATTTCAAAGTCATCATTTTTACACTTTCTATTCAACAAAGACCTTTCGAGAAGCGACATATATATTCACTTTCCAGACGAGGATTCGTCTTCAAATGATGATGCTCTTCAAAAATTTGATTTATCCGATGTTACTCAAATTCTTTCTAAAGATGATGGGACAATTTTCGCTTATTCTGGTGAAGCAAGATTAAATGGAACATCTTTGTCAACCCCTAAAGTTTCAGCAGAAATTGCACAAGGATTACTTGAAGCTAAGTAAGTTGATGTAAATGATTCACTACAGAGTTTGAAAAACAACTAAAAAAGTTCTCGATTGAATAACTTGTGGCTTGAAGTTAAATGGCTTTAAGATGATTTTTTAATACTATGCAAATGGAATTTCCTTTATGAAATTTTGAGATGAATTCGATGATCAGCAAAGTTATTTGGAGCATATATATCTTGAATTTCAATTCTATAACCGTTACCAGGTGGTATTGAATACTCAACAATAGGATTTATGGTATTCAAATCTAATAATCTGAGTCAGTAAATTTAAGTGTGTAAAAGACAAAAGGAAAGAAAATAAAGAATTGACAAAAAAAGGATAAGGAAATGCCCAAAACACAAAATAAAAGAGATGAACTAATAGAAGAATTAATAAAGGAAATC
>JASJDU010000033.1 GCA_030065015.1 Candidatus Caenarcanales bacterium
TCCAGAGAAAGATTCAGATGATTAATCATGTTTTAGCTTCATAATCTAGGTCTCTTTTTTTCCTTTAGGTCGAAAAAACCATTAACCAAAATATTAAAAAGACTAGTTATCTGGCTGCTCTTACTTACGCCTTTTATTTTAGGAGGAATGGGCTTCTTTGAACCAACTAAGGAATTTCTCAGCTCAGATAAACTCACTTTCCATTTAGCTAGTTTTGAGCTTTCTGCTTACAGACTCATCAAAGGGGTTTTTGCAATTATCTTTATGTTCTGGACAGCCAGTTTAATTAATTCTATTGGAACCAGATATATCCAGAAAATCACATCGATAAGGCCCAGCAACAGAATTCTTCTAATTAAATTTTTTCAAATCTCTGTTTATGTAGCTTTTTCTCTTTTAATATTCAAAATACTGAACATTGATTTGACTTCATTCGCTGTATTGAGTGGAGCTATTGGTATTGGTTTAGGTTTTGGATTACAGAAAATAACTTCAAATTTTATAAGCGGGTTAATTTTATTATTTGAAAAATCAGTTCAACAAGGTGACTTAGTCGAATTAGCAGACAAGACCTTAGGTTTTGTTAAATATACTGCTGCAAGATATACATTGGTTGAAACTTTTGATAACAAAGAAATCATGGTTCCCAATGAAGAGTTTATTATAAGCTCTGTAACTAACTTAACTCATTCGGACAAAAAAGGTCGTGTTGAGTTTATGATTGGAGTATCCTATGATTCGGACATAGAAAAAGCGAGAGAGTTGATTTTCGAGGCTGCAAAGGAACACAAAAGATGCAGCAAACAGCCAATACCTCAGTGCTATTTAAGAGAATTTGCAGATAGTTCTGTTAATTTTTTAGTTCATTTTTGGGTCGATGACGTTATTGAAGGACGCTATCAACCTCAAAGTGATGTTATGAGAGCAATTTGGAAAAAATTTAAGGAAAACAACATAACAATTCCATTTCCTCAAAGAGATGTTCATATTAAAGATTTACCGCAAAACAGTTTTTCCAATATTGGTGATAAAAGTATTTTATAAATCTTGAAAGAATCAAATACTGATCAATGCCAAAACAGAGACCAATAACCTCAACATACAGGTTGCAACTAAATAAAGATTTTAAGTTTGAAAATGTTATTGAGTTATTACCTTATTTCAAAGGTCTCGGTATTTCCCATTTATATCTTTCACCGATATTTCAAGCAACACCTGGAAGTACGCATGGCTACGATATAACTGACTTCAACAAAATCAATAGTGAGCTAGGTGGAGAAAAGAACTTTTATAGACTTTGTGATGTTGCTAATAAACATAATTTAGGAATTATTCTTGACTTTGTTCCAAATCACATGGCGGTTAATCACCACAATAATTGGTGGATGAATGTTTTAAAAGAAGGAAATCAATCCGAACACTTCAAATATTTTGATATCAGACTTTCAAACTCTCAAGAGAAAATATGTCTCCCAGTTCTTGGAGAAAGTCTCGAAGACTCTATTGAACAAAAAGAGTTTATGATAAGCAAGGAAGACAATGAATACTTTGTCAATTATTATGAGAACAAATTTCCACTAAACAATCAAGCTGTTATCTTTATAGAAAACAATTTACAACTTTCAAAACTGTCTTTGAAAGAGTATTCTCAAGATTTAATTTTCATGAAACAAATCTTGGATTTTCAACACTATAAATTAACATATTGGAAAACTGGCTCAGAACAAATTAACTATCGTCGTTTTTTTAATATCAATGGCCTTATCGGTACAAATATGGATAATGAAGAAGTTTTTGAAGCTTCTCACAAACTTTTATTCAGTTTAATTGGTAAAGGAGAAATTGATGGCGTAAGAATCGATCATCCTGATGGGTTGAGTAATCCCAGAAGATATTTTCAAAGATTCCAAGAAAAAGCGAAAAACATCAAAAGTATTAAAGTAGGTAGAAAGGTATTTTATTTACTCGTAGAAAAAATACTCACTGAAAATGAAGAGTTAAGGAGCGATTGGCTAGTTCACGGAACAACAGGCTATGACTTTGCTTGCAATTTAAATAAAATCTTTGTCAAACCAGATAGTTACAAAAAGATACAAGAATCTTATACTCAGTTCACAAAGCAAAATACAAATCCGCATGAATTAATTAAATACTGCAAAGCTCTCGTAATTGATAATTTATTTCAGGCCGAATTTAACTATTTATGTCAGCAAATAATAGAAATTTTCAACGAAAAGAGTAAAAACAATTCAGAGAAACAAATTTCAAAAGCATTCAAAGAGCTTTTGGTGAACTTTCCAGTTTATCGAACTTACATCGAAGATACTGAAGCAAGCTTTAAAGAAGATGAGATGGTAATTCTTCAAACCATTAAAGAGTGCAAGTCCTCTGGAGAGAATATTGAAATTTTTGATGAGTTGCAAAAAATGCTTTTACAAGAAAAAAGTTACCAAAGTCAAAAAAACAAAAAGTTCATTCGTGAATTTCAGCAATTAACTTGCTCTGTTATAGCCAAAGGAATTGAAGATACCTTTCATTATCGCTTTTATCCTTTGTGCTCTTTCAATGAAGTTGGTTGCGAACCAATACTCCAAGCCAAAGCTTTGGAAAATTTTCACTCTCACAATCAACATATTCAAGATAATTGGCCTCTATCAATGACAAATACTTCTACTCATGACAGTAAGCGTTCGGAAGATGTGAGAGCAAGAATTAATGTTTTATCAGAAGTGCCTCAAGAGTGGAATAATTTCGTACAAAAGGCTTCTGCTCTCAACAAAAGTACCAAACAGAAAAGCGGTTTACACGGTTCAAATGAAGAGTATCTCTTCTATCAAACTTTGATTGGAAGTTTAACATTCAGTGACTACAAAAATAGTAACTATGAAATAAATATTCACTATCAACAAAGAATAAAAGACTATTTAATCAAATCATTCAGAGAGGCAAAAAAACACACTAGTTGGAGAGAAGTGAATGAGAATTATGAAAATAGCTTAACTACTTTTATTGATGAGGCTTTGCGCAACAAAGATTTTGCTAAATTGTCTATAGATTTTGCCGAGCAGATAAATTTGTTTGGCCAGATCAATTCTCTTTCACAACTGGTTCTTAAATTAACCTCCCCTGGAATTCCTGATATTTATCAAGGTAATGAGTTCTTCCAATATCAACTGGTAGATCCTGATAACAGACAGACTGTTGATTATAAAAGTAGAAAAGAACTATTGAAACAAACAAAAACTGAGCTATCTTTTAAAGATTTATACCGAAACCCCTCTTTAACAAAATTAGCAGTTACACAAACACTATTAAACTATCGGAGAGATAATCCAAATCTATTTCTTAGCTCGGACTATTTACCATTAAAAGTTACAGGCCACTTTGCTAATTCAGTTATTGCCTTTCAAAGAAACTTAGAAGACAAACTAGTTATTGTTATAGTTCCTACTCACGTTTACGACTTGTGGGATTTAAATAGTAATACCCTTAAAATAAGAAACTGGAATGATACTTTCGTAAAAATTAATCGCAACTGTGAGTTAGTCAATATCTTTACTGGAAGTATAGTTAGTGTTGATAATGAAGAAGTAATAAAGTTATCGGAAGAATTAAATAAGTTTCCAGTTGCCATATTACAAAAAAATATTCTTAGACAAAAAAACAACTTAGTAAATGAGTGATTAATAAAAATGAGAAAATACCCCGGTGAACCTTATCCACTTGGTGCAACATGGGATGGGCAAGGTGTTAACTTTGCTCTTTTTTCCGAAAACGCCACAAAGGTAGAGCTATGTCTTTTTGATAGTAAGTTTGCGATAAGAGAGTCTTCAAGAATATCTCTTCAACACAGAACTGATCAAGTATGGCACTGTTACTTACCTGATGTTCACCCTAACCAAATTTATGGTTACAGAGTCTACGGACCATACAAACCAGAAGAAGGGTTGAGGTTCAACCCTAATAAAGTTTTAGTTGATCCTTACGCAAAGTCAATAATTAGAACAACTCAGTGGCATGACGCTCTTTTTGGCTATCAAACTGGCTCTGAGCAGAAAGATCTATCTTTTGATACCAGTGATAGTGCTCCTTATGCACCATTGTGTTCAGTCGTGGACAGCTCTTTCACTTGGGGGAATGATAGTCACCCAAAAACTCCTTGGCACAAAACAATAATTTATGAGACTCACGTTAAAGGGTTAACAAAGTTGCACCCAGAAGTTCCAGAGGAGCTGAGAGGAAGCTACCTGGGACTAGCTTCGGAACCGATGATTAAGTATTTTACAGAACTAGGAATTACAGCAATTGAGTTAATGCCAATTCACCATAGGGTTGATAACCGTTTTTTGGTAAATAATGGATTGGTGAATTATTGGGGATATAATACGCTTTCCTTTTTTGCACCAGACTTAAGATATGCTTCTTCGAATAGCAAGTTAGATCATGTAAGAGAATTCAAGACCATGGTCAGGAACTTGCACTCAGCTGGCATTGAAGTAATACTGGATGTTGTGTACAACCATACTGCCGAAGGCAATGAGCTAGGGCCAACTTTGTCTTTTAGAGGAATAGACAACTCTGCCTACTACCGTGTCGTACAAGATGATGCTAGGTACTATCAGGATTATACAGGATGTGGAAATACCCTGAATATGATGCATCCCAGAACTTTACAGTTAATCATGGACAGCTTGAGATATTGGATTAAAGAAATGCACGTTGATGGATTCCGATTTGACTTGGCTAGCGCTCTTGCTAGAGAACTACACGAAGTAAATAAACTGGGGGCATTTTTTGACATTATTCACCAAGATCCAGTTATTTCTCAGACCAAATTAATTGCTGAACCTTGGGATCTGGGAGAAGGTGGTTATCAAGTTGGAAACTTTCCCGTTCTATGGACGGAATGGAACGGGAAGTTTCGTGATAGCACCAGATGTTACTGGAAAGGTGACGAAGGCAAACTAAGTGAGTTGGCCACAAGAGTATCTGGAAGTAGTGATTTGTACAACCATAGTGGAAGAAGCCCACACGCAAGCATTAACTTTATTACCTGCCATGACGGCTTCACACTTGAAGATTTAGTAAGCTACAACGAAAAACACAATGAAGCTAATCAAGAGAACAACCAAGATGGCGAAAATCACAACAACAGTTGGAACTGTGGAATTGAAGGTGGAACCAATGAAGTCGAGATTGTTGAGCTGCGTAAAAGACAAAAGAAAAACTTGATGGCGACTCTTTTACTTTCGTTGGGAGTGCCTATGATCTCTGGTGGGGACGAATTGAATAAAACACAAAAAGGGAACAACAATTCCTACTGCCAGGACAATGAGCTAAACTGGTACGATTGGAAATCTTTGGAAGAAGATAGTGAGCTTTTAAGCTTTATAAATAAACTCATTGAAATAAGAAAGAGAAGCCCAATAATTCAACGAAGTCAATTTTTCAATCACCTTCAAAATCGCAAATTTGAGAAAAAAGAAGTAGCCTGGTTCTTGCCAAACGGAAGTGAGATGAAAAAGCAAGACTGGTTGAAACCAGATAATAAATCTATGGGAGTCCTTTTGAACGGACATGTTTTTAATGAAGTGAATAAACTTGGTGAAAAAATTGAAAGCAATACCTTATATATGATAATGAACGCGTCTCATGAGGACTTATGCTTTAAATTGCCTAAAATATCCTTCGGGCAAAGCTGGACTTTGTGTTTTGATACATCAGAAGGTCTCTCTGAAAATGAACATTATAATTTTGACTGTGAAATAGCCGTTAAGCATAGGAGCTTTTTGTTGTTTGAGTTGGCTTGATTTCACAAGGGTTTTGAAAGGTTAATAAGCAATGTTTAATGCTTCAATTAAGTTAACTAAACAAGACTTTGAAAATAGCAACTGGGAGTCTTTTATAGATAGCGACAGTGAGCCTGAGTGTCATACATATATGAGCATTTTCAAGAAGAAAGTAGATGAAATAAACGATACCAATGATCCTATAAGAGAGGATGATCAAACTATCGTTTCAGGCATACATGGAGACCGCTAAAATTTAATTCTCTGACCAATTCGATCCTCCTCAGGGAATATTTAGACTTCAGAAACTGTCTGAAAATTAATTAAGCCTAGAAAGCATAAGTTTATTAAACAGAGATCGGAGCTAAAGAACGTTATTAATCAATGGCTTCAAAACCTTCCAAAATTTTCTCTTAGCTATAAAGTTTGCAATATCCTGACTCTTTATAGCAGAATCCACAACTTAGCACCTAATATGAATCACTAGCAAACTAATAGCTAGTCACATTAAACTGGGTTTAATAAATTTAAAGAGATTAATATTGGTTATTTTATGAGTTCTAATTCACTGGAAAAACTTAAACCTTTGATTGAACAATATTCCAAAGACCCACATGCAGTTTTAGGAATGCACAAAGAAGCTGGGAACTTAATAGTTAGAGCTTATGAACCTAATGCAGAAGAAATTTTTTTAATGCCTTTTCAAGGTATATCTCAAACAGAAACTGACTCCAACAAACTTAAGTTAGATAAAATTTCTGAGCAAGGCTTTTTCGAAATAAGCCTTGGAGATAAAGACTTTTTTGCATACAAACTTGAAATTAAAAACTGTGATGGAATATTTCAAAAGTATGATACCTACTCATTCCTTCCAAGTATAGATTCCAAAGAACTTTATTACTTTAATGAAGGCACTGATATTTTTCTTTATGAAAAACTTGGAGCACACTTCAAAGAAGTTAATGGTGTTGAGGGTTTTTCTTTTACAGTTTGGGCACCTGAGGCTGTAACTGTTTTTTTAATTGGAGAGTTCAATTGTTGGCATAATCAATCCCATCCAATGAGGATGCTTGGCAGTACCGGAGTTTGGGAAATCTTCATTCCAGGACTTGACAATGCAGCGCAATATAAATACCGAATTAAAACAAAAAACAATTCATTTGTAGATAAAGCAGATCCGATGGCTTTTTACTCTGAATTGAGACCTGGTAACAGTTCACGCTTATGGAAAAGAAGACAATATGAGTGGAATGATGCCAACTGGTTAGAAAAAAGGCAAAAAACTAATTGGCATAAAAGTCCCATTTCAATCTACGAGATACATCTTGGTTCATGGAAGAGAAAAGCCTCAGCAAATGAAGATTTAAATGCTTACTTAACTTATAGAGAATACGCAGATCAATTAATCCCATATATTAAAAAAATGGGTTTCACACATGTTGAGTTTATGCCTTTAAGTGAATTCCCTTTTGATGGTTCCTGGGGCTATCAAGTTTCAGGTTATTTTGCACCAACATGTCGTTTTGGTAATCCGGACGAGCTCAAATATCTTATCGATCAACTTCATCAAAATGATATTGGGGTAATTTTTGATTGGGTACCGGCTCACTTTCCCAAAGATAGACATAGTTTAGCTAGATTCGATGGAACAGCTTTGTACGAACATGAGGATCCAAGACAAGGGGAGCATGCTCAATGGGGAACTTACATTTTTAATTATGGAAGAACAGAAGTCAAAAGCTTTTTAATTTCCAATGCCTATTATTGGTTGAAAGAATTTCATATTGATGGGCTGAGAGTTGATGCTGTCTCATCAATGATCTACTTAAATTACGGAAAAGATGGTGAGGGGAATTGGGTACCGAATAAATATGGAGGGATCGAAAACCTTGAAGCTGTAGAATTCTTAAGGGAGCTAAATCGTCGGATTCATTCAGATATTCCTGGAGTTATAACAATTGCAGAAGAATCTACCGCTTGGCCATGTGTTTCAAAACCAATTGAGTTCGATGAGAAGGCTTTAGGTTTCGATTTTAAATGGAATATGGGTTGGATGCATGACACCCTCAAATATATGAGCTTAGATCCATTGTATAGAAAGCACCACCATAATCAAATAACTTTCTCAATGGCTTACTTTTATAACGAAAACTTTGTTTTACCTTTATCTCATGATGAAGTGGTTCATCTCAAAGGTTCCATCCTAAATAAAATGAGTGGCAACTATTTTCAACAAATTGCACAGGTAAAACTACTTTATTCCTATATGTACGCTCACCCAGGAAAAAAACTACTTTTTATGGGAGCAGAGATTGCCCAGCAATCTGAATGGGCTTATGAAAGAAGCTTGGACTGGGAGCGACTGCATTATAATGAACCGCAATTCGTTCAAAAAACAATTGAAGACTTAAACCAACTCTATAAAAATGAAAGTTCATTTTATAGAGAAGACCATGAGGTCAACGGTTTCAAATGGATTGAATGTAATGATTCTAATAATAGTACATTGAGTTTTATTCGGAAAAGCGGCGATGAGCACATTATTTGTGTATTCAATTTCACTCCCGTAGTTAGATACAATTACCGACTTGGATGTCCGAATAGTGGAAGTTACATAGAAATTTTCAATAGTGACTCAGAGTTTTTTGGAGGCAGTAATGAGGGCAATTACGGAAAGATAGAAAGCAAAATGATTTCTCAACATGGATTCGAGCATTCTTTAGACTTAACAATCCCATCTTTTGGAGCAATTTTCTTAAGACCAAAAAGCTAAATTACTTTATGTGAAGATGTGTTTCTTTAGCAATTGAAAAGTTGGCAGAAAGATAAGCAAAAATTTATTTATAAAATCATTTTTTTATTTGCAAATCGTTGACAAAGACACTAATTTGAGGGAATATCATGATTGAAGGTTAAGGATTAAAACTGTGTTTCAATAAAGTTATTTAGCTTACGGTTTTATTTAACAGAGAGACTTTCAGAAGTCATATTTTTTGTTAATTCAAGTACGAATTTGACAGTTTAAAGCATTCCAGATGTTGCTTTTGACGTTGTTTTTATTTTCTCCAATTTCTTGAGATTTTGGGGACAAGATTTGTGCTGAAAACTAGCTGAATTTTACTGAATATATTTTCTTCTTGCCTGAGTTTAAATTTGTAAAGGTAATTAAATTAATGAACACCATTAAAAAAGACAATAAAAAGAAATTTTCAGCAAAAAAATCTAATAATAAGCCTGAAGAAACATCCAATACTCTGTGGATGCCGCTGACTATGATTCTTCCCGTTCTATTAGCTTTTGTTCTAACTTCAGAACCTGTTGAAGCTAAAAAAGTATCCGAATTAAAAGCAAAATCTGAACACATCTCAGCGATAGGTAAATCTCAATCTAGAAAATTAAAAAAATCAAAAAAGAAAAAGGTTTCCTCAAAAGAAAATGTCAATAAAAAATTAAAATCCTTAGCTGATAATGATATTTTATTAGCTTATGATGATATAGATGATAGTGACGACTCACCAGATAAATCTGATGATGAAGACTGATAAAAATTGTTTTTTGTTTTAGATTTTGAACTGAAAGTAGGATATCCAATTTATTTTCCTACTTTCAAATTTTTAACTAAAGAAAACAAATGGTTAAGAATTTTGAAGATTTAGCTTACGTACCTAATTGAAGATAGCTTATGAAAGAGAGAATCAAGCCCTTTTGGCTTTTTGGCAAGGGTAGTTAAGTCACAAGAACATGAGAATGTAGCTTGTGAATGCAAGTTGCAGAAGTCATTTTAGACCTTTCCTCTCTTTAATTGACGGTCTAGAGTCTACACCGTTAATTAAAAAACTCAAAATATATTTTCCTAATTTAAAGGAACAATTTAAAGTATTCTATGTAAGTAAACAATCCTTGGTAAAAATTATCAAACACACAAAACTCAATAAAAAACTAGTTGAATTAGTCTAGATTTGGGTATGTAGAAGGAGTTAAAAACTTTATGTTTATTAACTTCAAAATTTATAATTCACTAACGTTAATCACAAAAATTAATTTATATGAGCTGGCAAAAAATTAAATTTGGAACAGATGGTTGGAGAGCCATAATTGCTGAAGATTTTACCTTTGACAATGTTGCAATTGTAGCCGCAGCAATTGGCAGATATATTGATGAAACCTATCCAAAGGAGAAACCAGTTCTTGTAAGTTACGACCCTAGATTTTTAGCAGATAAATTTGCTGAGCATGCAGTTAAAGTTTTAGCCACTACTGGCAGAGAAGTCTTACTCACGGATCGAGACACTCCAACCCCAGTTATTGCTCATGCTGCAAAAGATCTAAAGTCAGCAGGTGCTTTGCAGTTTACAGCAAGCCATAATCCTCCCGAATATTGTGGAATTAAATATATTCCTGACTACGCTGGTCCTGCCAATAGCCAGATAACAGAAAGAATAAAGGCTCATGTTGATGAATTAGGAAGAAGCGGTTTCACATTCGATATTGATAAAAATTCTGAGATTACTGTTAAAAAGTTTTCTCCAAAAGAAAGTTATGTAAAAGCATTAAAAAACTTATTGGATATTGAAGCAATTCAAAAATCAAACTTAAAAATAGGAGTTGATACATTATGTGGTGCAGGCCGTGGGTATTACCAAGAGTTCATCCAACCTACAGTTAGTATTGGAGAAGAGCGCGATCCTTTATTTAGAGGTGCTTTACCAGAGCCAATTGCTAAAACATTAACAGAACTAATTGATGAAATTAAGTCTCAGAACCTAGATATTGGTTTAGCCAATGATGGAGATGCGGACAGATTTGCAATTATTGATGGGTTGGGAACTTTATATTCTTCCAATCAGATCCTTGCAATTCTCATAAAATACTTGGTTGAAAATAAAGGTTGGAAAGGAGCTGTTGTAAGAACTGTTTCGGTTACACATTTATTGGATAAACTAGCGGAGAAGCTTGGAGTTCCAATTGTAGAAACCTCAGTTGGATTTAAATACATTGCAGAAGTTATGCTCAAAGAAGATGTTCTCATTGGCGGAGAGGAATCCGGTGGGTTGAGTATTTTGGGACATATTCCAGAGAAAGATGGGATTTTGGCTTGTCTATTAGTTTGTGAAGTTCTTGTGAAAACGAAAAAAACATTAGCTGAGCTTTGGCAAGAAGTGATTGATTTTACGGGCTTTGTTCCTTATAACAACAGATTAGATCTTAGGTTAACTAATGCAATTAAAGAAAAGAGCATGAAAGATCTTCATCAAAATCCTCCGAAAGAAATTGCAAATCTTAAGGTTTCAGAAATTGTAAAAAAAGACGGTGTTAAACTCATTCTTGAAAATGGTGATTGGATCCTGGTGAGACCGAGTGGAACGGAACCAGTTCTCAGGGTTTATTTAGAATCATGTTCCGCGGATGGGCTAGAAAGAATTGAAGAATCGATCAAGAAAGAATTTCAAGCGGATACAAAGGCTTTAGCTGGTGCTCATTAAAAAACACTTTCTTACATTAACCAAATTCCATAGCCTGTAAACCCTACTGAAATGAGGGTCAAAATAATGCTTGCAATTTTCAGCACCAGAATATTGTCTAGGATGGTGAGTATTGAACAGACAACAAGCAATAATGAAAATACAGCTATTGAAAAAGCGGTTAAGTATATTGAATGTTGTCTTTTAGCAAGTTCATATTTTGTATCGGCATTCAGTGCATCTTCTTGAATATCGAACTTTTCTTTTTTATATCTCGCAATTTCATGATCTAGATTTGCAATTAAGCTTTTTGTAATGGCTAACTGACTTAAATCTTCAATATCGTTTGTATGAAAAACAAAATTGTTTTTTTCAATCTCATAAAGCTTGCTCTTTATGCTTTTGTTTCCATAATGGTCCCATAGGTTATTGCGCATTGAAAGAAAAATTTGCACATTTTGAAGCGATTGCTCTCGAATATAATTAGTAAAAAGAATCAAAAAAGAGATCAGTAACAATAAAATTAAAGTTCCTGGTTTGCCTCTTATGATTACTTGGCTTTCTTCTTCATCCATAAACAACAGCTCTTCAAGTACTAAAAATAATCTTAACCTTATTGGTGAAAAGTTCAAAAGTGTTTGAACTCAAATCAAAATACTTAAAGAATATACATAAACAAAAACACTGTATTATATGAGTAAAACCGTACAAGAAAAACTCAACATTTCCGCGTTAAATTTTTATAATAATGGCTTTCCTAAAACTTAAAAAACATAAGTTGCCATCTTTATTAATGAGTTTAATCCTATTACTTTCAATAGGGTTTAGTTTTTTTTCTCCTCTATTAACTATTGCGGAAGAATCTATTCCCGAGATTTCCAAACTAGAACACAAGTTTTTTGGTTATTCATTCCCCTCCGATGACATTGATAAGAGGTTATCAAGGCTTGAGGTAAGAGTATTAGGATATGAACATAAAAATGATGACTCCTCAGCTCGGATTGAAAGATTGAGAAAAGTTCTAAACATTCCTAAAGCAAGAGTTTCTGAGTCCTTTAGACAAGAACTAAAGAAAATTCAAACAGGTCTCGATTCAAGCAATGGTAATTCCACTGAAATTAATAAGGGAACAAAAAGAGTTGAGCTTTTAACTAATCTAGAAGAACTGTCCAATTTAATGGTTAAGATAATCAATCAGGAAAGATCTTTTAGAAGCTTGCAACCACTTCAAGTCGATGAAATATCACAAAGAGCAGCTTTAGAACACGCCAGCTATCTAGTACAAACAAAGCAATTTTCTCACTATGGACTCAACGGATCCAACCCAGATCAAAGATATACCAAAGCAGGAGGGGAAGGAAGGTTAGAAGAAATTGTGGATGGCTTTTTTGCATCAGTTGACGAAAAAGGGAAAGTTATTCCGATCGAGCCTTCTAATGAAATTCCAAACCAATTAATGGATGCAATCCTAAAAGTTCCAGACAAATCGGATATTTTGTTCAATAACGATGCTAATGATATTGGATTGAGTTTTGTGATTGAACCTGCCGGAAAACAATTAGTAGTAGTTATAAACATAGTATCCAATCATGCCTCTCTTGCAAGCGTTCCCTCTAAAATTAATGGCTCAGAGATGGTTAATGTAAGTGGTTCTTTGAGTGACGGTTTTAAGTTTGCTTGGGTTGGTGTATCAAAAAAAGACTTTGAAAAAGAAGAGAGAAGTGAAGTTGAGCCATCACCGTATTTTGCTCCAATAGATCAAGTGATTTATACTGACAAAACAGCCGATCGAGCAAAAAATATTGCGCAAAAAGGTGGATTAATTTTAGCAATGGTGGCAGCTCCATTCACTTACGGTACTAGTATGTTAGTTGCAAGTGTCTTAATGCAATCAATATCTCAAACATATCAAGCTCAAGATGTAGAAGTAAGAAGCGGAGTTAAAGCATCTGGAAGTAGCTTTAATGGGAATATAGGTATGGGAGAATGGGGACCAGGACTTTACTACATAACCATTTGGGGATACCCGTACAAAGAAAAAAAACCGACTATCGTTAGCAGAAGAGCAATAATCGTAACTTGAGTAAGCTCAACTCTTTACTACAGCTTCTTCCTTCAACTGTAAAATTGTTTGTAACTAAACTCCGTAGATTTATGAAGATTTTCAACTTTAATCAAAAACTGTTCATTCCTTTTTGGCTTTTGATTTGGCTAAGTTTCGGTTTTACCTTAAATGCAAATTGTGCAAATCCCTTTTTAAAGAATAAAGAAGTTGTTTTAAGTGGTTCTCTTGAAGATGATAATTCTAAAGCCGTAATGATAGTTCTTGACGCCTCAGGAAGTATGAGTGAGCCAGCCCCTAGTGCTGCAACAAAAATGCTGATGGCAAAAAATGTTTTAGAGCAAGTTCTTTCAAAAATCGACTCAACTATTCCAGTTGGCTTGAGAGTTTATGGTAGCAGCAAGCTGAGTGCAGACCCAGTCATTGCTTGCCAAGATAGTACTTTGCTTGTTCCTCCTGGAGTTGGTAACAGAAGGCAGATGGTAAATAAGTTGCGAGGAATCAAGCCCACTGGAGCAACACCAATAAGCTATTCTATGAGAAAAGCAGTCGATGATTTATCCATAGTGGATGCAAAGAAAAAGAGCGTTGTGCTGATAAGTGATGGTATTGAGACTTGTGCTTATGATCCTTGTGCATTAGCTCAAAGCTTTAAAGAAAGGGGAGTGGATATTCAATTCAATGTTGTTGGTTTTAACGTTAATAATGATTATGCGGCAAAGGCACAGCTCGAATGCATTGCAAAATCAACTGATGGAAAATTTTATACAGCTGAAACTTCGGGGCAATTAGCGGAAAGTGTTCTCGATGGTGTTAATTACAGTGCTCCATCAATTGATACAGTGTCAGGCCAGTTAAAAGAACTCAAATCTAAAGGTAAATAACTGAATTACCACTTCTATTTTGTTTTACTTTTATGGTTTAACTTAGATGGTTATAATATAAAAATTCATTCTCAAAGATTTTCAATAAGTATTTATGACAGCTGGCGGATATAACATGGGTGGTGATCTGGATTTATGTTCTAGAGAGACCGAAAAAACAAAGTTTTTAGCTTCCGTAAAGAAATTGGCTTTAACTAGGAATGTGTCCGAAAGAACTGTAATGTTATGGTGTTACCAAAGGGCCGAGAGTATAGAGGCTTTAAACCGAATGAGACTTTGGATTGAAGAAGAAGATAAAACTGAAAGGTGGTTGATGAGCCTTCCCGAACTTGAATTCGTAGAAAATTAAAATGCCAGAGGGTTTCACTCTGACACCGAAACGAAAGAATAAACTCGTTCTGGTTTTTATACTCCTTGTTTTATTTATTCTTCAAACTCTTCATCCTCAATTATTTGAAAGGGTTTTTTCTTTTGTTTTTGAGAAGACTAATACTTATGACTTCTGTTACCCAAAGAAATTAGTCACCGTTACCGATGGAGATACAATTAAGTTTCTTGCAAATACTGCTAAAAAGAAATATTTAAAAGTTAGACTCATAGGCATTGATGCACCCGAAATGAGGCAAACTCCCTTCGGAATTCAATCGAAAGATTTTCTTGAAGGATTAATTAATGACTCTTTGGAAGATAAAGTTTGTTGTAAAAGGGGCAAAGAGCCGAAAGATAAATATGGAAGAACCTTAGCAGACTGTTGGGTTGGGAAAACTTTTCTAAACGCATCATTAATCGAAAATGGTCAAGCGGTAAGTTACTTTATTGGTAACAAAAACAACAAATACAAAAATCTCTTTTTCAAATTAGAAGAACAAGCAGAAATTATGAAAGTCGGTTTTCATAATCCAGATAACCTCTTAACTGAGCTGCCTTATGAATGGAGAAAAAGAGAAAGAAGCCAGTTTAATTAACGTGTTCAAATCCACCCCAGTCAAAGATAGTTGGTTTATTTTCTTCAAAAACTGGATAAGAGAATCTAGAAGGACTGTTAGACACTTGCTTATCAAGTGGTTTGTAAACCACATATGCTCTAATAAGTTGTGGTTTAATTGAATCCTGCTCTGGTTTTATGTTTACTTTTGCAACTTGATTGCATTCTTCTGGAATAAGGAAACGAACTATAACCCATTCAGATCTCATCAAGTAGGGTGCCCAAAATGTCACAAAATCGGCGGTTACTGTTTCATCAAAATGAAACTTGCTGCATTCTTCTTCAAGGTACTCAATTACTTGGCTTCGATGAATGCAAGTCGCATTACTCATATCAAAATTATTCTCAAATCCTCCATCCCAAAATAGATAAGGATATTTTTTATCATTCACCTCAATTAAGTTGTTTGTGGCTGTTCTAACATCCCATTTTACAGAGTTGCTCGACTCAATTATCGGTGTTTGAGGGTAAATCACTTCATAATTCCCAGCAAACTCATTCACCTCAATTGTTAATTTGTTACCAACTTCAAAGTTTCGGAATGAGAACACTGGTTTTAACACTCTCCCTGCAAAACTAGCGTTTCTATTTTGTCCATAGTAAAGAGTTTGCATACCTCCTTCCTTGCACAAAACTAAAGCGATGTCTTGGTTTGCTTCATTCTTTTGATGAGGAGCTATGAAATAAGTCTCTTCTGCTCCATCTTCAAGAACCTCAGTGATTTGTATTATTGGTGCCTCTGTATTTGTTACTCTATTCCATTGAGCGCTTGGAAACTCCCTCTTCAAATCTTCTAACGAGTGAAAATCTAATTTTTTGAAATAACCACTCGGATCTAGCCATCCGTCTCTTTGGCCTTTGACAACAGATTCTTGAGATGAACGAGTAAGAATTAAGCTGCCCGTTTGTGAGTCAACTTGAGCTGTTCCTCCCATTCCTAAAGTTCCTCCATGAAAACGATTTCCTTGAGGAACCGGTAAAACAATTTTTGACCTACTAAAGTCTTTATGTCGAGAATATGAAGAACAAGGGGATAGAGAATTGGGAAATTGTTCTTCTAAAATGGATAAATAATCCTCCATTTTAGAAGAAGCAGCGTAAAGAACAGATTCTAAATCATTGATAATTAAAGGGTTATTAAAACTAGTTCGAGATAGTTCATCTTGCAAATCCTTTATTGTTAATGGATTACTAAAGAGGTTTTCTTTATTTTTTAGTAACTCTCTTATCTTTTCAGGCACTGTTTTTTCCATCTCTTCATTGGGACACAACGTCATAAATTGATAAGCACTTTCTATAGAATCTGGAGTTGATCCAGTATAACGGACAGAAAGAAAGAGAGATTACGATTATCGTAAATACTCAGGAAGGAAAGTCCGATGAAAAAGAAAT
>JASJDU010000069.1 GCA_030065015.1 Candidatus Caenarcanales bacterium
CTCGCAATCGCAGAATTTTCCCTAATGATGAGTCCGTCTACAAAATAATGTATTTAGCTATTCAGAAAATTTCCAATAAATGGACCATGCCCATTCCTAACTGGAAATCTGCTCTCAACTGGTTTGCTATTCATTTTCATGATAGATTTCCTTTCTCTTTTACACACTTCTCTTGACAGACTCGAAAATATCAACAAACATACCTCTCAACCGATTAGAAAAAAGACAAAAGCTCAATTAATTTCTGAAGCTTCGCTCACAAAAGCGTTTATTGAGATTTAATCATTAAGCAAACAAATCAATAATTTTTTTTGTTTCTTCTTGTTCTAGCTTCAAATATTTTTCAGCCAAACCTATTTGAAGATTTGTATTTTGTGACTCTTGCGAAAGTCTCGCTATATCTACGGTTAAATCGGCTATTGCATTAGGATCTTTTGTTCTAATTGAACCACTTTGCAGCGCACTGTAAAGTGATAGATCGCCTTGAAGATTCTTATAAGTAGCATCTCGCTGACCGTATAACCTAAGAATGTCATTGTATGCAGACATTTTTACAAACACACGCTTACTTCTATGATTCTAGTATCTCAGCCCAAAATTAAAATCTGATTTAAAACTCTATATGACAAAGTTAAATGCTGTTATCCCCGAAGGAGTTGAGTTTCTTAAATCTACAGCTTAATTAACTCCCTATAAAAGACTAAAGAATAAAATTGACGGTTTTACCAATTGGTTTTCCAATCAATTCACCATCACTCATAACCAGTTGTCCTCTAATAATAGTTTGAACAGGCCAACCTTGAACTTTCATTCCATCGTAGGGAGTCCAGCCACACTTACTAGCCATTTTTGAATTCGAAATGACTTCACTTCTATTCAAATCAACAACTGTAAAGTCAGCATCATATCCTACTGCAATTCTTCCTTTCTTCTTTATTCCATAGATCCTTGTTTGGCTCCAAGAAGTCAAATCAACAAACCGGTTCAAACTCAATTTTCCATTATTAACATGATTCAGCATAATAGGAACCAAAGTTTGGACTCCAGGCATTCCGGATGGAGAATTCGGATATTCTTTATTTTTCTCTTCAATAGTGTGTGGTGCATGATCCGATCCCAACACATCAACAGTTCCATTCTGCACCGCTTTCCAAAGAGCTTCTTGATGAATACTATCTCTGATTGGTGGATTCATTTGAGCAAAAGTACCTAGACTCTCGTAGACCTCATCAGTTAACGTTAGATGTTGCGGTAAAACTTCCACCGTAGCTATATCTTTATTTTGAGCCAAAAGCTCCATTTCTTCGGCGGTTGTAACATGTAAAACATGTACTGGATGATTTGTGTTTCTGGCAATTGTCAACAACCTTTTTGTTGCATTATAAGCAGCAAGGTTACTTCTCCATTTAGGATGAAACCTTGGATGCTTTCCATCTTGAGCAATATGAAAGTTTTCTTTTAATATATTTTCATCTTCGCAATGGACCGCCGTTCTTCTTTTGCTTTTAGACAGTATATTCTGAATCCATTCATCCTCTGACACTAATAAATTTCCAGTAGAAGAACCCATAAAAATTTTAATTCCACAACAACCAGGCAGGCTCTCTAAATCATTCCAGGCTTTGTCTTCTTGAGTTCCTCCCATGAAGAAGGCATAATCCGTCCAACATCTACCATTCGCACGACTTAACTTATCTTCTAAAGCTTCTTTAGTAGTTGTTGCTGGTTTGGTATTAGGCATCTCAAAAACGGTAGTTACACCGCCCAAAACGGCAGAGCGCGTTCCAGATTCCAGATCCTCTTTATGCTCATTGCCAGGTTCTCTGAAATGAACTTGGGAATCTATAACTCCAGGCAAAATTGTTAATCCACTCAGATCTAAACATTCAGCACCATTCTCTTGCCCGATATTACTTATTTCAGTAATTACCCCATCTTTTATACCTATATCTATTTGTTCAAGTCCCTGAACAGTAAAACAGTTTGCGTTTTTTAGTATTAAATCAAAATATTTAGACATTTCGCCTTTAAATTAAGTCTCTGTTTAAAACAAATGATATGACGAAGAGTGAAAAAATGCCTATAAGTCAGAGACTTACTCAAAGAACGCCAAGCAAACAAAAGAACTAGTCATGCTATGATATTTTTTAACATTTCAGCATCTGCTATATAGCAGAAAAACTTGGTGAATTTTCATGGAACTAGACTTTCTTTTTGTTTCTTTGGTTAATTTATGCATAAATTTGGTTTATTCTCTCGTAGCTTTACTCGTGAGTATGTTTGCTTTAATAATCGTTGATAAAAAGCTTTTAAGAGGAATTAGCATCGAAGAAGAAATGAAAAAAGGAAATTTAGCAGTTGCAATTTTTGCTTCAACAATAATGCTATTCGTAGCAATCATAATAACTTTTGGTTTTAAAAGTTGAAAAGTTTTCTTTGAGAATTTAGAAGCTGATAATCGTTACCAAATTGAAGAAGATTCTCTATGGATAATTTCAAAACAATACATGTTGCAGGTGTACTTTGTATAATTTTTGTTTTTGCATCCATACTAAATAATTTTAAGAACTTACCTGATGATACCTCTCCAGAAGATAACAAAAAAGCTGAATTATTCAGGAACCCAATTGAAGATAGATACATAAAGCCATTTAACATACCGAAACCATCCAAACTAGCAGAACCCCACAGCTTATTCGTTGTAAAAAACAAGAAGCTTTTAAAAAAAGAAGAACTACTGCAAACCTTAAGAAAAAACAAAGGCCTTGCATTACCAATTGGATATTCATTTGGGGACAACTCGACAGTCAACTTATCTGAGCCTGGTACTGATGGTGACCACCATTTTACAAACGCTTATTTAGAAGATTACATGCCATTCTTCACCGAAAATTTATGGGTTCCTTTATACACAATTTCTAAGAGGAAAAAATATCTGTTTGACCATATTAACTATCCTGAAAAAATTGAAGTTTGGCAATCAAGCAAAGAAGCATTTCGCAATACTCGTGGCGATTGTGAAGATCACGCTATAGCGCTAGCAGATTGGTTAATTTCCTTAGGAGAAGATGCACGAGTAGTTCTCGGTCACTATAAAAATGGTGGACATGCTTGGGTTATTTTGTTCAAAGATAATAAAGAATTTTTATTAGAAGCTACACAAAAAAGCGGCTTGGCCTATTTAAAACAATATCCTTTAGCAAAACTCAGAACAAGATATCATCCAAAGTATATGTTTAATAGAAAAGGTTTTTGGCTTAATGAAGGAAGTGTTTATACAACTTCTTATTCTGGAGATAATTGGATACTTAAAAGCAATTACGAACCTGAAAAACCTCTAAACTATACATAAAACAATATACTAAAAAACAGTTAACAGCCTTTAACTAAGAGATATTCTTTATAGCAAATCTGTAGTAGTAAGATTTTAGCAATGATTAAACAAGAGTTCACATTGTGTCAACAATTCATTGTTAAATAATTATTAATCTTAAGCAAGTTTTATTTTAATTATTTCTATAAATTCTATTGAACGGGGTGAAATTGTGGTTAAAAAAATCATTAATCTTGGAGACATAAGCTCATATTATAGTTGGATAAGAGCAATAAATAGAAAGCATGGGCTAACAAACAAAAAAATAGATATTAAAAGTAATCATTTATTCCAAGAAACTTGTTCTACTGTTTTAAATAAAAAAATTAGACTTTCGAAAGAAATAAAATTAAAAAGATTATTCCTTGCTGGAAAAGAATTTTACTTACAGCACCTAATGTGTAGATTGAACTTCATTTTAAACAGCAAAATATCTAAGCTATCAGAAGAACATAATATTGCAGATCAAAGTCAAAGAGAAGAATTTACCCATCATCTTACGGCAACAATTAGAACAGCATTAAATGGCTTATTTGGGGCACTTGGATTCTTTGAAGTAGGAATATTAGAGCGTGAAGAAATTCCAAGCCATATGCAACAAATTCTTTTTATAAAAAAATTAAAAGAAATTTTCCCTTCAACTCAGACTGATCATATTGGACCATTTCAATCTCTATTTCAAGAAACAATCAATGGTCAAATTGCAGGCTTTCAAAAACAATGGAACGATAGGGCAGAATTAATGATGGAAAGTGAGAATATAGAACAAATAGTTTCAGAATACACTAATGAATTCCTTGAAGAATGGAACATGCTAATGAAGAAAATACACTCATCAATTCCATCTTTCATTGTACCTATGATAGATATTCCAGATAGCAGAACAAGTAAACTTTCTTAAGGAATTAATTGAAGAAACGCGAAAGCTAATTAAACAGGCTTAAGAATAAGCAAAAATTGTTAGGATTTATTTTTGAGATAATCGAAGATATTGGTTCAGATTAGAGTTAGCAAAAGGCAAAAACCTTCTTCTCATTGGAAGTATATTAAAGTAATACTCAATCCGCAGTGTTACGGATTAAATAAAAAAGACTTTAATATAGTACAGGTTTATGAACCTAGGAATACTCAACTTACAAGTTGGATTAAATATCAAAAAGCTAATGTTCCAAAAAGCTCGTTTGAGTTCTTAATTCCAGTAATTCCTGACACAATTTCAACATTTAAAATTGAAGAGATTTTAAGAAATGTATGTAGTGAAGCTCTGGAAACCCTAAAATCTGGGATTGAACAGTTTAACTCTTTAGATTTACCAAGATTTCAAGATCCTGAATTCATTGCTAACCCAAGAGAAGAACAGGTGAGAATTTTTAAAGAAATTACTGAATTGTTCAACAGCTTTTTACCTTTTATCGAAAATGAGAACAGATTCCAGTTATTTGATTTACAAAATCAAACCAATAGCAGCGTAACAAATACTCAAATAAACAAAAAAATATTAAAACGCTACCCTACTCCAGAAGAATTAAGAGCTAATCCGAGACAGAAATTAAGCATTCTCTTTTCAAATCCAGATAAAGAATCTTTTAAACTTTATTTAAATACCTCGCAACATCAAAAGTTAAATGCAACCGTTAGTAGAAAAATGAAAAAGAGTTAAGGAGAAGAGGGTGCTCAAATTGGTTTATTTGAAGTGTTAAAAAACAAAGGCCAAAATGAGCTTCAAACACTT
>JASJDU010000032.1 GCA_030065015.1 Candidatus Caenarcanales bacterium
AATGAGGTATATTTTAATCACTCAAATTGCCATTCTGAGATCTTCATTTCTAATCTCCCTCTCTATCAAATGGTTGCATTTCGCTCTTGAATTTGCGTAATCGATTTCCAGGATATGTAAATCCTCGAGAGTTATATTCAAGGAAATTACCTCCTTTAAGAGAAATTAATAAAGAAGTATGGGATAACAACGCTTTTAAGAGAATGCTAAAAGACAGAGCATTAAGTGGTAAAGATAGCAAGTATGCTCAAACTTTTAGCACAAATGACTTTCTATCCAGCTTCTCATACAAAACAATTTTTGGTGGGATAGACGTTTCATATTTGTTTTTTGGTGCACAGGGAGAATCAGTAAATAAGAGCACACCACCTAAATTGAAAGCGATAAAAAAATTCGGAAAAATAGCAGAAAAACTTATGCCTTATTTACCTTTAGCAGATTTGGTACAAAATTCTAAAACACCACAAGAAATTTTACTTTTCCTAAAAAACTCAAATAAAAATTCAGGATCAAATAAAATTGAAAGTTTTGCTGAAATAATGCAATATCAGCTATTACGCTTGTGTTATTTGGGGCAATCAAGCTTTTTTCAAGAGCTAGGAATTAAAAACCCTCTTCTAATTACTGCTTTTGCAACAAAAGATACTATGTACCTGGAAAATCTAGAAATTGTAAATAATACTTATTTTAATTTTAGCCACTTTAATTCTGAAGAAGAGATAAATAAATATATATGTAATTCACAAGTCAATTATGGCTTAACATCCGTCAAACTTCAGAACTCAGAAAATCATGAAGAAAACTATTCTTTAAAAGTCTTCAACCAAAAAGTTTATAAAGAAAAAGACAATGGAATATCTGAAATAACTTTTGGTTTTGAAGATACAAAGGCTGAAATTAGTCTTGCGGATAAATTTCAAGATAAAGATCTAAAGGAATGCGTTGATATTTTTAATGATCAGTTGAGTTCTGTTAATAAGTTAATGATTAATTTAAATGAACCTGATCCAGACAGTGATGAACCCAGCCAATCAAAAAAAGACAAGTAACTTTTAATTAGGGTAAATTTCAAAATTAAAATCGCTTAAACCACCTTGAATTTTAGTTAAGAAAATCAGAGTTCTACATAAACATAAATATGATTTTTATATATATTAAACCCATTCTTACTTATGACTATTACAGCTAATAAGATCTTATATTCAAGAGTTTTTCCAGAGCTAATTCACTTAAATACACAACAAAATAATTTAATAAGATTAATCACAGAAAAAAACATTTGTCATAAATTTAATGGTTTAAAGCTAAATGAATCTCACCTATCAAATTTTTATTTTCATCAAAATCCTAACGAGAAAATTTCCATATTTACAGGCATTACAGCGAAAAGAGCTAGTTTTGTAGATACATACTTACTAAACAAAAATTTCGTTTCTGAAAGTTATCTAATTTTGATGAAACTTCCTTTTGGAAGGCAAATAATCGAAACATTAACAGAACGTATAGATAAAGAGAACATAAGTTATTTAACGAAAACCATTTCCAGCTGGTTTGATAGCAGAAAAAACAATATTACTTCAATAAAATTCAAACATAATGACTATTTAAGCGGTGAGCCAAATGAAGAAATAGTAAATTCAATGAAATATTTTAATAAAGCTAATGAAGTCCTGGGCGAACATTTAGGCCTATATAATTTATATGGATTGAGTATTGTTAGAACACCAGAACTCTATGCTATTCAAACATTCACAAAAAAAAATGCAAATTCAAACATTAGATTTACATCACGTTGGGATATAGAAAGAAATTCTAAGTTTGCTCAGAGTAGATATTGTTCTACGTTATTTCAAAGAAATAATGGTTATCTAAATGTTGCAATGGAAAATGCATATAACTCCCCACATGTACCAAAAGAGGAAATTGAATCAGTTAATTACATTTCTTTGAATCCACTACTGAGTAGATCTCTAAGCGTAAGCCCTGAAGATATTAATCAATTGACACAAGATACTAAAGATATTGATGAGATAAACAGATCACTTAGCAAACAATCTAGTGTAATAAGTACTTTTAATGAACATCTTTAGTATTTTAATTTTAGTGAATTACTTTGATTTAAATCTTCTAAAATAAATTCCCTTACCATACTTTTATTATTCAAATTTAAAGATTTATGAATGAGATGATCAGCAACTTTTATGTTTTTTTGAAGAAAACTATGAAAGTAGGTACCAATAATCAAGCCTTTTCCAAAAGACTGAAAAACTCCTTCTGTCCTGTCACTTCCATTATTTCCAGCACCTTGAACGACTTTAGCTAAAGGATTAAGATCCGCTGATAAATAGGTCCTTCCCGCATGGTTTTCGAATCCGCAAAGAACTCCAAACTTTTCACTTTTAGCAATTAAATTACCAATTATTCTTTTTTCTGAACTCTTAGGCTTTTTTGTATGAAGATTTAATACCTTTAAACCTTCTAAATAATTTCCCACAGCAGACTCGTAATATTCGCCAAGTAATTGATAACCACCACAAACACCCAAAAATATTGCTCCGTTTGATATTAGATCTATCAACTCATTTCTTTTGCTCAAAAGATCTTTTAATATATGCTCTTGATCATTATCTTGGCCTCCACCCAAAAGGATAATATTCGTATTTTGAGGAATTCTCTCTCCAACAGAACAATCATGTACAAAAGAATTTAAACCAAACTGCCTTGCTGCAAAATCCAAGACTTGTACATTTCCTCTATCTCCATACAAAGACATATGCTTTCGGTACAGATGGGTTATATGCAAATCCATAAAGCTTAAAACAGGAACTAAATTAAATAACCAAAAAAGTTTTACACACTGCTGCTAACAAAACAACGACTAAAGAAATTGGAATCAAAACTTTCCAAGCCAATCCCATCAATTGATCTGAACGAAATCTGGGAAGAGTCGCACGAATCCATATCGCCAGTGCTATAAATAAATAGCATTTATTCAGCAAAATGAAAGTGCCAGGTAACCAACTTAAATTACCTAAAGGAGTTTCCAAAAGAGGTTTTCTAATAGCTTCATCAATAAAAGGTATCCCAATATAAGGTCCTCCAAAGAATAAGATTGCTAAAACTGTACTCACAATGAATAAATTTGTATATTCCGCTAAGAAAAACAGCGCAAACTTCATTCCTGTAAATTCAGTATTGTAACCACTTACAAGCTCAGACTCAGCTTCAGGTAAGTCAAAAGGAATACGATTCACTTCCGCAAGCGAGCAAAAATAAATTAAGAAAGCTATAGCTAAAACTAAAACTATAAGTAGCCCCAAGAGAGGTATAGACCAGAGGTTGCTGTAGTTTTCTATATTTAACAATGAACCCGCTGCAAATATATTCCAATCCAGAAGTCCTCCGGCTTGTGAATCTGCAATTTCCTTTAAATTCAAGCTTCCGGAAAGAATTACAAAAGCCACCAATGAAAGAACAAAAGGTATTTCGTAGCTGATAGCTTGAGCTGCGCTCCTTAAACCTCCCATCAATGAGTATTTATTGTTACTAGCCCAACCAGCCATTATTAAACCCATTACAGCTAATGAGGAAACAGCAATTATGAATAATAAACTTGTAGGAAATTCTATCTTCGCAAAAGGTCCAATACCATCACCAGCAACGGACATTATTGGTAAGAACGCAATAACACTAGGTGTAAAAAACAACGCAGGTGCCAAGAAAAAAAGCACTTTATCGGCTTTGTCTGGAACAATATCTTCTTTGAATAATAGTTTCAAAGCATCTGCGAGAGTTTGCAATAAACCATTAGGACCTACTCTATTCGGGCCAAGTCTAGTTGTTAAAAGTGAAAGCAGTTTTCTTTCTAATAAAACCAGTAACTTTGCGTTAACAGGAACAAAAAGCATTACCGCAGCTAAAGGAGACGTGACTACTGCAAACTCGGCAATCCAACTCGGCAAGTTATAAGTTTCAACAATAAAAGATGTAGCAGTTATCGCACCAAAAACAGCAGCAACTCCACTTCCAAAAGCAGCACCAATCCAAAAACCAATAACCAATAAAAACTTAATTGTTTCGGAAAGAACTGGTTTATTAACTCTTCTTTCACCTCTATAGTTTTGAAGTATATTTAAATTGCCTTGCTTGCTAAATAATTGCTTTAATGCGCTTTCTGAAATATTTTGAGACTGAGCAGCTTCCATTTAGTAATTTAATGCTAGTTTACGTAAAATATAAATTCAAATTTTAGCTATTTTTTTATTTAAAAGCTTGCTAAGTATCCATAATTCTCCATCAAATACAAAAAACACACCTTATTTCTTATTTCAAATAATCATACATTTCTGGATGACGTGTCTCTCTTAGTTTCTTTAGTGCTCTAGCTTCAAGCTGTCTAACACGCTCTCTCGTTATATCTAGAATCTCACCAACTTCTTCTAAAGTCCTTGGCTCTCCAGTTTCATCCAAACCATAACGCAAGACAACAACCGCTTTCTCTTTTGGAGTTAAGGTTTGATCCAAAAAGTTAAGAAGGTCCTTTCTCAACAAACGATCGGTAGCTTCTTGGTCTGGGCTTGCTCTTAAAGTATCCGATATAAACTCTTCTAAAGTTCCTTCGTCTTCACTTCCAATTGGAGAATGCAAAGAAACTGGTGTCCTCATAGCAGCCATGACTTCACTTAGCTTATCGGTGCTAATTTGTAGAATAGCGGCTAACTCTTGAACAGTAGGCCTTCTTCCCAACTCCATTGCCGCTTGTCTAGCAACATTCTTAACCCGTTGAATGGTTTCAACCATATGAACGGGAATACGAACTGTTCTCGATTTATCCGATAACGCACGAGTAATACCTTGACGAATCCACCAAGTTGCATAAGTTGAAAACTTAAAGCCTCTAGTATGGTCAAACTTTTCGGCAGCTCTTATTAAACCTAAATTACCTTCTTGTATTAAATCTAGGAATGGCAAACCACGATTAATGTACTTTTTGGCAATACTGACAACTAGTCTTAAATTGTGTCTCACTAAGAGACGCTTTGCGTGTTCATCTCCCTCTTTTATTTTTCTCGCTAACTCAATTTCTTGCTGAGCATCCAAAAGAGCCACACGCCCAATTTCACGAAGATATAGCTTGACGGAGTCTTCAGTTAAAGGAGATTCTTCAATTGCTTCAATATCTTCAAGACCTTCTTCAGAAGACTTTTCTTCTTCTTTTTTAATCTCTTCTTCGATAAATAGAGTATCCAGCTGCTCCTCGAATAAAAGCGCATCTTCCATCTTTGCCATTTAAAAAATTCTCCGTCTCAAAGGGTTTTTAATATATTGAGGAAACCAAACTCATTCATCATCAAATATGTTTACACAATATTCGATTCTTTACAATATACATTATTATAATCATAATGCTCTTTGTTGGTTGTTTCTTAGTTAAATAGCAACAAATTTCTCTAAGTTCATAAAAGTTTCTTAGAATAACTCGTTGCATTGTACAAATATGAAAGTACAAAAATTGAAATTTTGAGCAGATTATAAAACCATTTTAATGCAATAAATTGAATAGTTTATACTTTGGTTAAAAAGAATAAAGATTAGTGAGAAACTCTTACTAAGTAAAGGCAAAATCAAAGAAAACTAGGTTATCAAAGCCCTCTGAAAAATCAATTCATACTAATTAGTTAGTTCTGTTTTCTCAAAATACTCTAAAATTTAATAATTAATCACACAAATCAAGTAATACATTCAGGGGTGCTTCTTACCCAAATAAGAGGCTGAGAGCTTTTATAGCAACCCTTTGAACCTGGACTGGGTAATTCCAGCGTAGGGAGACTATATTGTGCTCATTCAACCTATACAACCTTTAAACGCAAAGCATTTTCTCTCCCAAAAAAATGGGGCTAGTTCACAAAACATACAAAACCTACTAAGTATTGGTCCTAGTAAAAAACTTAATTTTAGTAATAGTAACCAGTCATCAAGCATATTCTGGAGATGTATTAAATGGGTCAAAAATCATCTAGATTTGGTTCAGTTAAGCACAATGATCTTTCTACTAGGCAGCTTAATGACAGTACCTATTTCCCACGGAACAAGATTAATTAACGCAAGAAGAAACAAGCTTTCACAACTGGATCTTTTCACAAGCTTGAGAAATGATATTGCATATGTAGTACTTGGAATTATGACCTATACACTACCAATTTTATTTTTGGATGATTTAGGAAGGAGAATAGCAGAAAGCATGGCTATTAAAGATATAGCTTCAGGTAAGCTGCATGTTCAAAGTAACAAAGATCTCAAGGATATTTGTAAATATCTCGGTGCTTTAATTGGACTACTTTTCGGCTTAATAACAAATGATGTGGGAAGGGCAACTATTAGATCCAATGCAGAAAAGTTTGCTGGAGGATTTTTAGAGACAAAAGAAGGCTTTTTAAAGTTTTGTAGATTTAATGTTCCCAAGCTAAAAGCTGAAATCAAAGCAATTAAGAAGGAAGAAGCGGTTCCTGGATTTGTTTCAAGCTGAGTAAGTTTATTCTTTATTTTGTCTCTTACTTCGAGGTAATGCTTTGTTTGAGTACAAAAAGAACTGGGTTAATAAAGTCAATTTCATTAGCAAAGAAATTGGAGAGCCAATCTTATTCGGTAAGTCCCAATTCAAAGACCAAGCAGAAATCACGTCACAAAAAGTAATTAAGGAGACAAAAATAATGAAGAAGATACTCAAACCCTTTGCAGATTTTAGGTTGTAATTTTTGACAATTTGAGGAATGGCGTATGTAAGCCACCCCAGCTGAGAAATACCTCCTAAGGTGATTAAAAAACTCTTAGACAGGCTTTCAGCAAAAATTAAATATACCGACATGAAAATAATTAGATAGGCAAAGACAGTAAAAGTTCCAAAAAAACGTTTTTCAAAGCCCTCAAATTGATAATTAACAATTATTTGAAAGTGCTGAATGAGAAGACAGAAAAGACCAACCAAGCTAACAGCTATATATTGCCACTCCATTTTTCTACCACAGCCGTATACTAAGTCAAAAATATAAGCCAAAAGCAGTATTGAGTGCATCAATAAGCTAAGCTTCTTTATTTGACCATCTCTAAAGTTATGAATAATTTGAGGAACTAAATAGAATAAATAAAGAACGAAAGAAACATTAAGCGTTATTTGACCTATTTCCATCAAAAAGTCAGTTATTACAACTATTTAAAAATTTAAGCAGTTACCAAATTCTTTGTTTTGTTAAGCTTCCTCATTACACTTTCAAGCTCTCTTATTTCTTTCATAAGTTCATCAAATTGCTCAAAAGTTAAACTCTGTGGGCCATCAGACAAAGCATTTTCTGGATCTGGGTGCATTTCTATCATCAATCCATCAGCACCAGAAGCTACTCCAGCAAAACACATAGAGCGTACCAAATGTCTTTTTCCGGTTCCATGAGATGGATCAACAATAATTGGAAGATGACTTAATTTCTTTATTATTGGAACCGCTGAAACATCAAGAATATTACGAGTATACTTTGCATCAAAAGATCGAATTCCTCTTTCGCACAAAATCACCTTAGAGTTTCCATGATGCATAATCCGTTCAGCAGCTAAAAGCCATTCATCAATAGTTGCACTCATTCCACGTTTTAACAAAACTGGCTTTTGAGCTTTTCCAATTTCATTGAGCATAGAGAAATTTTGCATATTTCTTGCTCCAACTTGAAGAATATCCGCATTTTCACAAACCTTATCTAAATCACGGATATCCATTATTTCGGTAACGATTGGTAGACCCGTTTCGTCCTTAGCTTGCTTTAACAAGCGTAATCCAAGTTCACCGAGGCCTTCAAAAGTTCTAGGTGCCGTTCTCGGTTTATAAGCTCCACCTCTAAGAACTTTAGCTCCACTGGCTTTCGCCGCTTTTGCTGTTTGCATAATACCTTCTTCAGTTTCAACAGAACAAGGTCCTGCCATAACCAATAAATCTTCGGCACCACCAATTTTCACACCAGGATAAATTTCAAAAACACTATCTTCATGTTTATATGCTTTACTTGCTAATTTAAAAGGAACTTGAATTCTTTCAACTCTTCTAACTCCATTAAGCTCTTCAAATAAATCTGGACCTGAGATCTTGGTTTCATCCCCAATTAAAGCCACTACTGTCTGTAAATCCCCCTGATTAATTATTGTTCTAAACCCATACTCTTGAGCTTTGTTAATTACTTTATTTACATGCTCCTGAGAGGCTTCGGGTTCCATAATTACTATCATTTAAGTATCTCCAACTAAAAGAATAAATACAAAATCAATATATTGCTTAATAATAACGTGTTTCATTCTTTGTGCATGAAGACAAAAGCTCTCCTTTACTTGATTTAAAGCTCAATTTATTAATTTCTTAATTCGGTGAACGAATCCTTCAAATTAGCCTTTAACAATAAAGTTTTATCTAGTAAGCCTAAAGTGAAGTTCGTTAATCCCAAAAAACTTCTTCTGTTCTTACAGTTAAAACCTGAGGAGGAGTAGCATCTGGAGGATATATCAATTCAAATTCTACATTTTTAACTTCTTTTGGTTTTAGCTTAAAAGTTTCGAGTTTTTTAGATATCTCACCACTTCTTTGAATTAAATGATAGAAGTTTTCAATTTTTTCACCTTTTTCATCCTCATATGAGAACTTAACCGTACCACGAAACCAAATAGGCTCGAATTTAGGATTTTTATAGAATCTTAAGCCGTCTTTAGACAGCTCACGCTCTTTAATTGGAGTTTGAAAAATCAAAGAGACTTGCTTATCCTCGTCGGTAGAATTAAACAATGGCAACTCAAAGTCATAATGTATTCCATAATTTCCATGGGCTTCATAAGCTGTATCTGGATAATAACTCTCCATTTTTGCCGATTGTATTTGACCAGTACCAATTTCTCCATAAATAACGGTGCTCATTGGAAATGAAATGGCTTTTCCGGATTTTGGGATTTCTAACTTATTATCATCAGTATCGGTAAGCTTAGCTTTCCAAATTGATCCAATAGCAACTCCTCCGACTCTTCCATAATGGAACTCATCTTTAGGTACAAAGGGCTTAGTTGAAGGCTTTTCTCTTGGGATAACGAGTCCTTCTTTATTTAACATTTCTACCCATTTTTTCTGTTCTAAATGAGCCTCCTTTTCTATCTGATCATCCGTAAAAAACATCGCAAGGTTTGCCAAATGAACTGGACCATCTGATTTGAACCTTGCTAACAGTGATCTTCCATTATGACTTGGCCTATAATCTTTGGTTCTAATTGAAAAAACAGCTAGTAGCTTTATTTCATGTGGCTCAAGTGTCAATTCATTCAAAAAACACTTTCCATTCTCACCTTTTAAAAACTCACTAGTTAACCTATCACCTGGCCCAGAGTATATTTCCAGTTCATCCAGGAAAGGAGAATCCGGAAGGCTCGTATAAGTTAAGCCTTGAATATTCTTGATTGAAACTTTTTTATCACTTGCATTTCCAATCAAAATAGCTTGAAACAAGGTTCTGGCAGAATGACGAGAGATATGATGAGTGAAGATATCAAACCTTCCATTAAACTCATAATCCAAATGCGCATCAGGATAATTCCTACCCTCTTTTGGAAAAGTTGACAGTAATATTCCTGAAGAGCGAACTATTTCTGGGAAATTACTATTAAATACAGGTATTTCATCCAGACTACCAGAAATAGGTCTAACTTCTCCCGGTTGAAGTAGCTCTTTTTTTGCCTGAGTTGGAAACAATACAAAAAGTTGAATAACTACAAAAAATAAAAGTAGCTTCTTCATAAAATCTAGACTTTCCTTGGTAAACAACGAAAACACTTTATTCAAATTAAGATTCTATTGGAATTAAAATGAATTAAATAAGAAATTTACTTAATTCAGTAAATGCTTAATAGAGCAATAAATATTTCAAACCACAAAAATCAAAATAAACTCAAGAATTTTAAGCAAATAACCAGTACCAAAGGGGATTTACTCAAAATTCAAATAACTATTAATACTTTCATTGAAACTCAAGCCTGCTTCTACTCAACAAAGAAGCTAGAAAGAAAATTTCAATAATAATACTTTGCTAATATGCGTATATTCACAAAGTAACTTCAAAATTTTATAAGAAGCAAATATTTTTAAAAAATTATTGGAATTTGCTGACCAATTAAACTACTATAAAATAACTCATCTCCAAGCTCTATCTCACAAGACAAGTTGTCACAACTAACGTAAACTCGATTTACTTTTGTTACTGTATTTGAGTTATTAACCTGAATTGCAAAATATTCATTAAAGGTTTGTGTCTGTGCTACAAAGCTTTGAATAGAGGGAAGGGTCAGCTGCATTATATAAGGAATGCTGGGGTGTTCATCATTGATGTATAAAGAAGCAAATATTTGGTACTGATCTTGCAACTGAAAACTTATTACTTTGTAATATCCGAAAGCATTCAGATTGTGATCTTCATTTGCTTCAATTACTTCTTGGACTTCAAGTGCGGCATTAATATTCATGATCATTATCTCCTTTGACTGCTTGAATATGAAATGAACAATAAGAAAAATTTTCATCAAAAAGTGAAATTTTTTAAATGCATCTCTAAGCTTTTGACTATTTAAAATATACTTTCAGGTTATGCATAAAATCATTTAATATGAGGGCTGAATTTTAATTTCACATTTAATACACAAATTAATAGAATGATCACAGTCTCAAAACTAACAAAGTCGTTCACTACAAAAATTCTATTTGAAAACGTATCAGTAATATTTTCAGAAGGCAACAGATACGGCCTGACGGGACCAAATGGTGCTGGCAAATCCACTTTCATGAAGATACTCCAGAATGCTGAGCAAGCTACTTCAGGAGAAGTCAGTATTCCAAATCGAGTTGGCATTCTTCGACAAGACCAATTCATGTTTGATAAACGCAAAATTATAGACACCGTTTTAATGGGCAATAAGATCCTTTGGAGTGCTTTGGAAGAAAGGGATCAGCTTTGTTCACAGACAGAATTAACCGACGAAATGGGTATGAGACTCGCAGAGCTTGAAGTAACTATTGGTGAAGAAGATGGATATACAGCCGAATATAAAGCTGCAAAACTCTTAGAGGGGATTGGAATTCCGGAAGAAAAGCACTATGAATTAATGGAAACTCTACCTACTGATTTAAAATTCAGAGTTCTCATTGTACAAGCTCTTTTTGGTGAACCTAATGCATTACTCTTAGACGAGCCGACTAACTATTTAGATATGCAGTCAATCCAGTGGTTGGAAAACAACTTACTTCAATACAAGGGTACTTTAATTGTAATATCTCATGATAGGCACTTTCTCAACTCTGTTTGTACTCACATCGCAGATATTGACTATGAAACAATTGTTATCTATCCAGGAAACTATGATGCAATGGTTATTGCTAAAGTTCAAGCTAGAGAACAATTAGAAGCTCAGAATAAAGCAAAGAGTAAAAAGATTGAACAACTCCAAGATTTTGTAAACAAATTTGGAGCTGGTACACGCTCTAGTCAAGCACAATCACGAAAAAAAGAAATTGAAAGGTTACAAATAACCGAACTCAAAAAGTCTAATATTCAAAGACCCTTCATTCGGTTCGAGATTGAGAAACCTTCCGGAAGAGAGGCTTTAAAAGTAAAAAATATTTCCAAAATGTACGAACAACCTGATGGTTCAATTTTAGAAGTAATCAATAATCTCAGTTTTGAAATCCTTCGAGGCGATAAAGTGGGAGTTGTAGGAAATAATGGCCTTGGCAAAACAACTTTACTTAGAATGATTTATGGAGATTTAAATCCAGATGAAGGAAGCATTCAGCTTGGTTATGAAGTATCTACTGGTTATTTTCCACAAGATTACAAAAGTGAAATACAGAGTAAATCAGGTTTCAATGCTTTTGAATGGTTAGAAGGATTCTCTAAAGAAGAAGGGAGCGAGGTATTACGCAACTATCTTGGAAGAATGTTATTCAGCGGTGATGATGCACTTAAAAAAGTAGATAGCCTTTCGGGAGGAGAATCTGCAAGATTATTAATTGCAAAGCTTATGCTTTTGAAGAATAATTTTCTAATCTTAGATGAACCTACCAACCACTTGGATATAGAAGCTGTTAGTGCTTTATCCGAAGGAATTAAAAATTTCCCGGGCACTGTTATCTTTGTTAGTCACGATAGAGACTTAATCTCTAATGCAGCAAATAAAATTATTTCCTTTAAGAAAGATTCAATTGAGTTTTATCCCGGATCCTATGATGAGTATCTATTTTCTTCATCAAACAGAGATACGGATAATAAAACAACTAAGCACAACACTAAAAAAAGCAAGAACAAAAAATCAAATGACTCAGTGTATGAAGATTTATAAACTTGCTTTGGATAAAGTCAATTCTTTTTTCTCTAAAGCAAACTCAAGAATGTCCAAGAGAACCTCTCCACAACAATATAAAACATCACATAAATAACCCTTTGAATGATCACACAGTTTATCAAGATAATATAAATGCTCCCTTTCCAATGCATTTAAAATTCTAGATTGGTCTATATTTCTGACCAAGTCACCATTTCTTTTTTGAGATAAATCGAGAGAGAATATTGACTCAGGGTCAAACGCACCTAACAATTTTCTATAAACTTTCTCTTTTTCATTGAAGTAGGGTGCTTTACCTAAGTATTCTTTTAAAATTTTATATTCAACTTCTGACAAGTTTAGCTTTTTGCAAAAATCATCTTTAACAAGCCTTTTAAATTCTATCAATAGTTCAGTAGGTCCTAAACTTTGGTTTTCTACTTTCTTTTTAAGTTCACCTGGCAATAGGTTTAACGGATTTGTGGCTTCTTTTTTTAAAATTAAAAACCACTCTTCTATTTCAGGTGTCAAATGATTTTGATAGGTTTTAAACATTTGACAACCATTAGTTCGAATCAACCCATACACAGGAACATAGTTACAAGGATATTTTTTAGGTCTAGTTATAGATTGAATTGTTTGGTATAAAGGCACAGAAGGGTATTTGACTTTTATCACAGGACTTTTCTCATCGTTTCAAAATTTGAAGTTTTAAACTTTAAATCACGTGAACTATTAATACAATCACAAACTAAATGCACACCACCTTAGGCGCTCAAGATCACCGACTGGAAGAGGAAAGCAGAATGTTTAAAGAAATGTTAGAATATAACAACTCTAACATTTGAGTATTTAAAAATTTATTTAATAAGGATTGCTTAATTGTCATGGTTTCTCTAACTAATAATGATAAGAGAATAATAGTTGTAGCTAATAGATTACCAGTAAACATATCGATTAAAGATGATAAACCGGTTTATTCACCAAGCCCAGGAGGCTTAGTTACTGCACTAAGCTCTTTAAAAGATAGCTATAAACAAGAGTGGTTAGGATGGCCAGGAGAAGTTGATTTAGATATTGCTAACGCTAACGAAATAAAAGAAAAACTAAACAATGATTTTAATTCTCATCCAGTTTTCTTAACAAAGCAACAAGTAAACCGTTACTACTTTGGCTTTAGCAATAAAGTTCTCTGGCCAATTATGCACTACTTGCCGAGCCATTGTGATTATGATGAAAGGGACTGGAAAGCCTATAAAAAAGTTAACGAGCTTTTTGCAGAGAACTTATTAAAAGAAATAAAGCCCTCTGAAAATGATTTAATTTGGATTCACGATTACCAGCTTATGTTACTTCCAGCTTTAGTTAGAGAGAAGTTACCAAATGCAAACATCGGTTTTTTCTTACACACACCATTTCCATCTGCTGAAGTATTTAGAGCTGTTCCTTACCGTGACGAATTATTAAAAGGAGTTTTAGGCTCAAGTTTAATAGGATTTCATACTTTTGGTTACTTGAGGCACTTTAGAAGTGCTTTGCTTAGAATACTGGGTCTAAACTCAGAAATTTATAGCGCCGACCTCGAAAACCACACGGTAAAGCTTGGAGTTTACCCAATCAGCACTGACACAAATCAGATACAAGAACTAGCTCACTCAACAAAAATCGAACAAAACTTAAAACAAGTAAAACAAATAAAAAGAGGAAGAAAATTAATTATTAGTGTTGACAGACTGGACTATACAAAGGGTATTTCACGCAGACTCAAAGGATTTAAAAAGCTTTTAGATAGAAACCCCAAATATGCATCTGAGCTATGTATGGTTCAAATTGCGGTACCTTCAAGAACAAAAATTGCAAGTTACCGAAGACTAAAAGACGAAGTTGAAGATTTAGTAGTAGACATCAATGAAAAGTATGAAAATGAAAAAGAACCACCAGTTATTTACATGTACAAATCGGTTTCTTTTGAAAAGCTTGTTTCTTTTTATAAACAAGCTGACATAGCACTAGTAACTCCGTTATGTGATGGAATGAACTTAGTTGCAAAAGAGTATGTTGCAGTTCAAAAAGACAAAGGAGTACTCATTCTCAGCGAGTTTGCAGGTGCTGCAGCTGAATTAGGAGAATCAGTTACTGTAAACCCCTGGAATCCAGATGCAATTGCAGATGCATTAGAGCATGCTCTTGGAATGATGCCTTGGGAAAAATCCAGAAGAATGTCAGCAATGTTTACAAAAGTTAAACGCAATGACGTCCATTACTGGTCTAAGTCATTTTTAATGGATTTAAGCAAAACATCAGAAAAAGATCAACATTCAAATGGAGAAACAATTCCTGTAAATTCACAAATTAGCGATGAAATTCTCGAAAAATATAAAAAAGCAAAATCACCTTTACTACTTTTAGACTACGACGGTACATTGGTTAACTTCACAAGTGTACCCATGAACGCAAAACCAGATAAGAATCTTTTGAACTCACTCGAAGAAATAAATAACTGCAACGGCACAGAAGTTAGCATTGTTACTGGAAGAGCGAAAGGCGATATTGTTGAATGGTTCGGAGATTTAAACTTTAATTTTTCAACTGAGCATGGTTTGTGGATAAAAATGGCAGGAGAGCAAAACTGGCATAAAACTTTACCGGACGATCAACACCCCAACTGGTACGAAGAAGTTAAAGAAATATACAGTCAATTTTGTAGAGCAACACCTGGAAGTTTCATTGAAGAAAAGGAAACTTCAATTGCTTGGCACTATCGTCTTACCGATCCTGAATTTGGAACATTGCAGGCAAGAGAATTAGTTGTTAATTTAACCAATTTTTTAGCCAATAAACCGGCCGAAGTAATGCAAGGGAAATCGATTGTTGAGGTTAGAGTTCCCGGAATAAACAAAGGTAGTATCATCAGTCGAATTCAACAATTAGACAAAGAATATGATTTTATGCTTGCAATTGGTGATGATTTTACCGATGAAGATTTGTTCTCGGCAGTACCCGAAGATGCAGTAACAATAAAAGTTGGAAAAGGTTCTTCTAAAGCTAAGTACAGACTCAATAAAGTTTCCGACGTCAGAAACTTTCTACATAAAATTCAAGCGGCTAAAAGTTAGTGCAATTCTTTAATACCTCATTTACTTTAGAACTTTTAGTGGTTAAGAAAGAAGTTAACACATAAATTTCCTTGATGAAAAAAACTTCATTCAGTTCCAGTAAAATCGATCTGTGGAAACAATGTGAACTCAAGTTCTATGCTCATGTATTACTAGGCATTAGACCTAAAAATAATTTCAGTAGAGATCCTAAAGTTCAGCTCGGAAGCATTTTGCACAAATTTTTTCATGAGTTCTATAAAGACCAAAGTCAAACAAATCTTTTCAAACAGAACATTAAAAGCCTGAGAAATTTAGAAGAAGAATTTTGCACAGCTTGGGATGATATAAGCAAAAGCCTTGATTATGGGAATGATACCGATGCTAAAACACAACAATTCTTCTACCAAGAAAAAGGTTTAAAGGCACTTAAGAATTTTTATAAAAGAGAAGAAAAAAGAGGATTTAAGCAACCAGTATTTCTGGAAAAGTGGTTTAAGCTTTCTTTCGATGAATTTTCATTAACAGGACGAGTAGACAGAATTGATAGAGAAGAAGACGGTTCAATAAGCATTGTTGACTATAAAATAACCGATAAGATCCTAAGTGTTGAAGATGCAAAAGGAGATAACCAATTAACAATATATTCAATAGCTTGTTTACAATCTCTCTTAAACGAAAAAGCCCAAAAGCTAATCCTCTATTACCCAACACAGGATGAAGAAATTATTAGTTATAGAAATGACTCTTCAATAGAAGAATTGTTACTCAAACTAAAACAAATAAATTCTCACATTGAACAACATGGATTACAACAGGATAAATACAACACAAATCCAGCAGATTGGAAGTGCTCGTCTTGCGGATTTCAAAAACAATGCCCTGAATTTAATGAAAGAAAAAAACTGACACCAGGTCAAACATCCGACCTAAAAGAAAAGATTGACAGGCACAAAGAATTACAAAATTTAATCAACTTTTTAAATACTGAATCCAACCAATTAGAGTCAGAGATCATAACGAGTATGAAGCAAAATAAAATCACAAAATTTGAGAACTATAAGCTCACACAAAGTGAAAATACGAGTCAGTAAATTTAAGTGTGTAAAAGACAAAAGGAAAGAAAATAAAGAATTGACAAAAAAAGGATAAGGAAATGCCCAAAACACAAAATAAAAGAGATGAACTAATAGAAGAATTAATAAAGGAAATCGATGATC
>JASJDU010000005.1 GCA_030065015.1 Candidatus Caenarcanales bacterium
GGAAAAGTGATAGAGGCAGTCACGGCATTTATATCTTTGTTTTCCACCTTGAAAACCTGACTTCCATATTCTTTCTGATTCACATCTTGGGCACTTTTTCATACCTCTTATTCTATCACTATACTTTGATTAACAGTCTCATTTTCGGAAGCAAAACGAACTTTCAAAAAAAGAATTTGAACAATTGAGAAACGAATATGGATTCAGCAAGAGATATTTAAACAAACTGATTAATTCAACATATTTAGCACCTGAAATAAAAACGTTAATTTTCAGGGTAAGCAGCCGGATAAAATAACAGCAAGATCTTTATTTGTGTCTTTACTAAATTGTTGGAAAAAGCAAAAAGAATTCTTTAGTATTTAGCCGCTTTTAAATTAAAGTTATTAACTCCAAAAGTTTCTGTCATTAGTTCTTAAATATTGCCACTCAAAGAGATAAAGTTGCATTACTATCTTCAAGTTTATTTTAGGCAACTCATATCTCTAAATTCCCAAATATAGACTTTTGGAACCACGACATCAATTAATTCGAGAGCTTAGCGGTAGAAAAAGCCTTATTTATGCCTGAATTTGGCTCGGAGATGCTCCTTTTTCACGCAGGTAATTTTTAACACGCCCTTACAGAGGGAGGCTTCAAGCATATCAACTTAGAGGTTGGATTTAACAAAAATAAACCGACGGAGAAGGGGGGATTCGAACCCCCGTGGCTCCAAAAGAACCCATTCGATTTCGAGTCGACGCCGTTCAACCGCTCCGGCACTTCTCCTAAAACTATAAATAAATAGATCTATGTAATGTTATCAGCTATAGAAGAAATGCAGGCTTAACAATAACTTTGAAATAATTTATTGAATTGGAGAAGAGGTAGAAGCTTTCAGAGCAAACGAATAAAGTTTCAAATTATTCATCTCGACTTTGCAATTCTTGTTCAATAACCTTATCTCCAGAAGGCTCAGAGACAGATTCTTCATCAAGATCTTCTTCAGGACTTTGAGAATCGTCTTGATTTATGGGTTTCCCTTGAGGTGCATTGCTATCAACATCATCTTCACTACGGATATCTAGCTTCCAGCCGGTAAGTTTGGTTGCGAGTTTCACATTTTGTCCTCCCTTTCCAATGGCTAAACTCAATTGATCTTCAGGAACAACAATCAATGCTCGATTATCATCAAATAGGGCTATTTGCGAGATTTGAGTTGGACTTAATGCGTAAGAGATAAACTCAATTGGATCTTCTGACCAAGGAATTACGTCAATCTTTTCGTTGTAAATCTCTGAGCTAATATTCTGGATTCTTGCTCCTCTAGAACCAATACACGCACCAATAGGATCAACATCAGAATTGTTGGAACGGACCGCAACTTTAGATCTCTTTCCTGCAATTCTAGAGGCTGAAACTATCTCCACTATTCCTTCTTCTACCTCAGGGACTTCCAACCTAAATAATTCAAGTAATAATTCTTCGTGAGCTTGAGAAACAATAATTATCATTCTCTTGCTTCTTTCCTGGAAATCGCTTACATAGCATCTCACCCTTTGGCCTTTTTTATATTCTTGGCCGGGAATTTGTTCTTTAGGAGGCATAACTGCTTCTATCCGTCCCAAATCAACTACTACATCAAAGCCGTAATCGTGTCTTTCTTCTAAACGACTAACTTGCCCAACAATCATTGTATTTTTTAGGGCATCAAATTCTTTTCGCAGTAATTTCTTTTCTTCTTCACTTAATCTTTGGCGCATCATTTGCCTTGCAGCCTGAGCGGCAATTCTTCCGTATTCAGAGAAATCTTCTGGAGTAACGTCCACCTCAAGAATTTCACCGAGTTGAACATCTCCTAATACCGCTTTTGCTTCTTCAAAACTTATCTGAATGAACTCGTTTTCTACTTGTTCTACAACTGTTAATGGTGCAAAAATCCCAAGCTGACAAGTATCTTCATGAAAAACGGTTTTCACACCTTCTACATTGTGACCAGGAACCTTTCTCTTATAAGCAGCTAGAACAGCGTCACAGATCGCATTAATAAAGGCACTGGCCGAAATACTTCTTTCTTGTTCGAGCTTCTCAGCTGCGGCCATAAACTCTGATCCAAAGGTATACATCAAATATCCTCCAAAGAAATTTCTATAGGTTCCTGTGTGTCTGGCTTTTGAGGAGCCACCCTAATGCACTGTATTTCGCTTAAATCAATTGAGGTTTCCTCATCATTAATTGAAACGATTACACAACCATCTTGCTTATTAATTAAAGTGGCAAGTTGGTCTTTTTCCTCTTTACTCTTGAATGAAACAATAATTTCTTGTCCCTTAAATACATTAAACTCTCTGTCAGTTTTAAGTTCTCTCTCAACCCCAGGACTCCATATTTCAAGATTATATGCTTCCCTTATTGTTGGCTCTATGGAATGAATCAACCTAGAAGCTATTGAACATTGGTCATGTCCTACCGGTCTTTTAGGATCGTTGATTGTCACTCTTATTGTTTGAGTTGAACCAGTCTGAAATTTTCTTAGTTCAACTAAAGACAAACCAATCATATTCAACTCACTTTCGAGGTGATTTTCAAAAGATTTATCTATTTTGAACTTAGGCATTATCAGATTTATCCTCTTAAAACAAAAGAGCTGAGAAAAAGTGCCTGAGCAACTGTTTTCTCAACTCCTTGAGAGTTTAATTCATTTCTATAAGCTTAACACCAACTGTATTACCAGTCAAGCTTCTAATCGGATAATTGAAATCCTCGATGATGAAAGTATTTAAAAGAATTTAAGAACTAACTAATCTTTGCGTCACCCAAAACTATTCTAATTTGGAACTTAACATCTTTTGATTCTTCTTGTTTTTGAGAATCCATCTTGTAACCTCTCTTTATAACTGGCTGAATAAAAATAAAGGCGTTAATTATTCGACATTTGTTCCCGGGATATATCTTGAAAGATATGAATAAAACGTTTTTGCTTTGCAAGATCTTTTATGAATGAAATCGTTTTATAACCCAATTCTCCGTATATTTCTTTAACCTTATCCGCCCTTGAAGGATCCAACTCCATCACTGTATGAGACCATTCAATGGGAAGTTTGGCAATTTGATAGTAATATTCCAACCCGTTAGGACTTTTATTCCCAACTAGTGCCAACTTAGGCTCTTTATATACCGTTGAGCAGAGTTCCAAATACTCAGATTCACTAATGTATGGAGGATTCGAAATAACCAAATCAAATTTTTGGTTTATCAATTTCTTAGGCAATAAGTCTGCATATTCAAAGTAGATGAATTCTTGAACTGAATTATTAATGGCGTTTTCTTTTGCCACTCTTAAAGCTTCCCTTGAGATATCAGTTGCAAAAATCTTAAACTCATAGCCTTTTTTCTTTAGCACCGAAGCTAATGCAACACTGAGGCAACCACTTCCAGTGCCAATTTCCAGAACTTTCAATTGTTTTTTGTTTAAAGACTTGAAAATCTCAACTGCTTTTTCGAGGAGAATTTCTGTTTCAGGCCGAGGAATGAGAACTGATGGGTTAACCTTGAATTTTAAACCATAGAAATAGGCTTCTTCAAGAATATATTGAAGAGGGTTATCTTTAAGCCTTAGATCTAGAATGTTTTTTACTTTTTCATACTCTTTTGAAGTAAGTGAATGATTATGCTTAATTTCCAGTTCAGTTCTCGAAATTCCCAAAACATAAGATAATATTGCAGCTGCCTCAGTTTCAGCTTCTTGAATGGATAAGTCACAAGATTGCTCAAGCGATTTCCGCAAATTTAATAGAGTTTTTGAAATACTTTGCACAATTTAAGTATCCATCTAAAGCCTTCAACTTTTCTAGAAATTTATCTTTCTCTCCAGTAACAACTGAAGAACATGAGCTTTCTTCAGCTACAAATGAATAATGCTTCAATTTCGAGTACATCGCATCAGCAGGATCAATCAGTATAGTATTGGGGAAAACTTTTTTAAAATACTCTTCAAGAATCGGATAGTGTGAGCAACCGTAGATCAGTAATTCAGGTTCGGAGTTTAAACATGCTTTATATTTGTTTAATTGTTCAATAGCCAAATTCCCAAAGTTATTTTTCTTCAATAAAACCTCTTCCTCAATTATTGGAACTAGTGAAGAACATGGGACAGAAGATATCCTTGTTTTTGGAAAAGTCTCCATCAGCCGTTTTTGATAACCTTGTAAATTGTGTGTAGCTTGCGTTGAAAAAACAGCAACATCAGAGACATTTGAATGTTTGTCTTTTATAAAATTCACCGTTACTTCAATCAAACTCCAAATTTCTTTTAGATTGACTTGGCTAATAATTGAATCATCCAATAATGATGAACTACTGTTACAAGCGAGAATCACAACGTCAGCTCTACTTTGAATCCAATTGAGATTTTTTTTGAGTATCTCAGTTAATTCTTCTGAAGATTTATCTCCATAAGGAAGGTTAATTGAGTCTGCAAAATAAATGATTTGTGATGATTCAGATTTATCTTTCAGCTGTGACTTTTCCTCTGTCAAAAGCTCATCCGAGAAAAATTTATTAAGTACCGTGAGCCCACCAACACCCGAATCAAGAAAAGCTATCCTTGTCAACTTTGTATCCTTATTCTAAGAATGAACTATTATAAATCTCTGAAAAATTTTGCAAGGTATTGACAGTTTTCTGTTCAACGGTTAGCATTCTTAGTAATTTACTTTTGAATTAATTTATGGAAGTTAATAGCGCTGGAAACTTTCCAGTAAAACGAACTCAAATTAGAGAAGTTTTAGTACCACAAGTAAAGCAACACTTAATTACCAAGTCACAAGAGTTATCAAAACAAGCTCTAAGTAGAATTCAGAAAAGAGAAGATCTGATTAATAGTGAATATGTAGGTGGTACTTTATGGAGACCTTCTAGTTTTCAAGATATCGCTTCAGAATTATATTCTTCTGAAGAAATACTTAGAGAAGCACTTGGTATTGAAGAAAAGCCAAATGTTCCTCCCCAGCCACCAACAACTGATTCAAAATTCAGAGTTAACATAACCGGTTCACCAGAAGCGTCTGATTATAAACATGTTATGGAATCATTGGCTTATTCATGGAACGCGAAGATAGCACTTCTCCAACTTGATGAAGCGATAACAAAGTATCATAAACTACAAACAGTAGAAAACAATATTGATACCTCTCCAAAACCTGGTGTTAGATATTAATTTTTCAAAGCTTTAAGATACTCAAGAATTCCATCGGAAACAGCTTTTGCTATTTTATTTTGGTAATTTGAATCTTTCAGTTTTTTCCTTTCTGAATAATTTGAAAGAAAACCGACTTCTAAAAGGACTGAGGGTATTGAGGTTTCTCTAATAACAACAAATCGAGCTTTTCTCACTCTTCTATCTGGTGCTTTGGTTTGCTGAACTAAATGCTTATGTAAAATTTTCGCTAATTTATGACTTTGAGCTGTGAAATAGTAAGTCTCTATTCCATTGATATGAGATGTACTTTGCATTGCATTACAATGAATGCTAACGAATAAATCCGGTTTGACTCTTTTGGTGATTTCAACTCTTTCATCTAAAGAAACAAAACGATCATCTTTTCTAGTTTGAACAACTTCAATCTTTCGTCCCTTCAGTATTTTTTCAACCTTTTTAGTAATTTCCAAGCTCAATATCTTTTCTTCAGTTCCAGAATAATGAGCACCAGAGTCATATCCACCGTGGCCTGCATCAATGATTACTTTTGCATTTTTTCTTATTTTTCCAAAGTCTTCAGAAGGTTCTTTATCTTTAGTAGAAATCTTTAAGAAAAGAGTTCTCTTATCCGATGATAATGAGTCTTTGATTTCGAGATCCTTTTCGGATAAATCAAAAACAATTCTTGCAACTGAGTTATTCTGTGTTGGCCTTCCAACTCTCACTCCAATAATTGTTGAAGACAATTCTTCCGAAGGAATGAGGTTCTGAGGATCTTCTGTCCAGTTGTAAAGATCTAATACTAACCTCTCTGGCGAATGGAGCTGAAAATATTTGTATTTGATTCGAGACTTGTTTAGATTAAGTAATGAAAGCGTTGTTGCTTCAGAACCATTTTCGATCCTTAAACTACCAGCTGAAATTGTCTTAGTTCCAGAACTTTTTGACTCAGTTTCTTCATTACTAGATTGATTCTTGTTTTCGGAAGAATTTTTATTACTTTTATAAACATGTAATTGAGAATCTCTATCTTTTAAATCAAATTGCCATAGATCTGATTCAGGTCCCTCCACTACAACTCTAACTGTACCCGGTTCAAATTGAGCAACTCTTATTTTTTCAGAAGTATTGGTTTGTTTTTCAGAAAAAGACTTTGCAAGTTGAGTGCTAGATAAATTGGCTTTCTTCAAGTCCGCAACAACCATTTTTTTGTTTTTTACGTTGAGCTTAAAAATCTTTTTCTTAATTCCATAATTTCCTTTCAAGCTCAAGTGTCCATTAGCCAAATCCACTTTGTTAATGGAAGAAAGTTTATATTCGACAGGCTTTTTATCTCCTTTGCTTTGCCTTGTCTTTCCGATTAATATTTGGCTTTTTTCTTCAAAAATCTTTAATTTGTCAACTTCCGACTTCGGTCCCTCAAAAACAACTCTCACAACGGAAGGTTTTTGGCTAAATTGACTCAGTCTTGTTTTTATTTTCTTGTTTCCAGTAGAACCCAAAATCTTTTCACTAACAAGCTTACTGTTCTTCAGATCAACTACTAGTCTTGTGTAGTCACTTTGAGAGCTTTTCAAATTAAATTTACTAGTTTCCGGTTTCTTACCAGAATAATCAATCAATAAATTATCACCACTAAAAAAAACTTTCTTTACTTTTGTAATACTTTTGGCATCGACCTTACCGATTAATACAAACATTAAACACAAAGCACTAAAGACCAAGAATGCTCTAGTTTGCATAAAATTAAAAGGCTTATTGGAATTAATTCTCAATGCTTTGATGTAGATATATTAATAATTTTAGAAAATACTATTTAAATTTAGACAATATAGTTAATGTGATTGTGCCCAAATAAAATTTATGTAAGACAAAGAATTTAATATCAAAAGTTTATTGACAATTTGCAGCAAGAGTTGTTCCTGTTGGAGAATCTTTTAATTTATAACCAGCCTTCTCAAACTCATCTCTAATCCGATCGGATAGGGCATAATTTTTTTGTTCCCTCGCATTGTTCCTGATTTCAATAAGAAAATCAAACAGAGACTCAACCGAGTTTTCCGAAAAGGATTCTTTTTGAACGTTGAGATCAAAACCGAGCACTTGCATGAGTTTTCTTAGAGTTGGCTCTAAATGAGTTTCTCCTTTATTTATTTGTTTTGATAACTCAAATAATACTGAAAGTGCACAAGCAGTATTCAAATCTTCGCTCATGTAGAAATTGAATTTATCTATTGCTTCTTGGTTTAAATCTTTGTTCTGTATTTCTTGCTCGGAAGCATCTTTATTAATACTGTTGAACAAACGATGAAAACCATTCTGAGCAGCGTTGAGAGCTTCTTCTGTGTAATTGACTGGCTGACGGTAGTGTGCGCTCAAGACAAAAAATCTTATGGTGTTGCCGCAGTATTTTTTCAATGATTCTGAGATTGTTACATAATTCCCTTCAGACTTAGACATTTTGCTTCCATTGACCATAATCATTGCGTTATGCAGCCAATAATTAACAAACTTCTTATTGTGAAGACATTCAGACTGGGCAATTTCATTTTCATGGTGAGGAAAAACAAGATCCTCTCCACCACCATGAATATCGATTGTTTCTCCGAAATACCTTTTTATCATGGCTGAGCACTCTAAATGCCAACCGGGTCTACCATAGCTGAAAGGGCTTTCATATCCATAATCATCTTGAGGGCATGCTTTCCACAAAGCAAAATCACATTCATTTTTCTTCACGTCTTGGTGATCAACTCTGGCTAGACTTTCGCAGGAACTTGCTAAATTCTTCAATTGACCATAATCTTTAAAACTTTTCACATCAAAATAGACATCACCATTCTCTGTTCGATAAGCGTGTTTTCTATCGATTAAGCCTTGAATGAATTGATACATCTCAATTAGATTTTCAGTAGCGCGAGGCTCATAATCTGGCCAAGTAACGTGGAGACTTTGCATATCTCTCCAAAAATCATAAGTTTGTTGTCTTGCCAATAATTCAGGACTAATTCCAAGGTCTTTAGAACGGTTAATTATTTTGTCATCAATATCAGTTATGTTTCTTGCCCACTTAACATTGAAACCTCTAAATCTTAAATATCTCACTAAACAATCCCATACAATCACGCTTCTAGCATGACCAATGTGAGATGAATCATAAACAGTTGGTCCACAGGTATAAAGACTGACTTCATTACTTTTTATAGTCTGAAAGTCTTCTAATTTCTTGGATAAAGTATTAAAAAAACGAATCTTTGTGGAACTTTCTGTCATGTTCAATATATGCCCATTTGCTAAATGCAAGCTTAAAAATATGCTAATAACCGATTAACACAGATAATTAAAAATAATAACTTAATGAATTTGTTTTGTTGAAAATGTTTTTCTAGATCTTACTCTGAAAAATAAAATTAAGAATTTCTAATACTTGTCAATAAATACTAGATGTATATACTAATTTGATAATATTTATCTTTAATCTAGTTTTTTGAAGCGTGAATATATGTTTGTTAGTCCGTTAATTAATCCAGTTGCTTTATCGAAGAATTTTCAAATAACCAAAAAAAATAATTCTAAGAAAGAAAAACTCAATTCACCGCCCCACCAGAGAAGAACTAAACTACGCCAAGAGATGAGACGTAACCCAACTTATATGGAAATTGCAAAAATATCCGAAGAAATAGGAGATACAGTTTCAGCTGAATTAAACTTGGAAAATGCAATCAAATTAGCATATAACGCTGCAGCTTCCAATGACAACAATGCTTTAGCTTTTATCATAAATCAATTTAAGTTACCAAAAGGAGAAGTAATAAGAAGAGAGGCCATATACTCTGGCTCAATTAAAGATGAAAATAACAATAAAGTGTATGAGAGTATCTTTGATCAATTCCCTGGTAAAGAGCAGTCCAAATTGGGATACTTAAGAATGTCTACCATTATAGGAAAAGACGATGAAGTTACTTATGAATTTAGACTCCATTCAGGGTCTTTAGATCGTATGCTTCCAATAGGAACTAAGCTGGAGATATTTGATATTTATAGTGATTTAGAGCCAGTAGCTTCAATTACTTCAAGTGGAAAAGATCCTTGGATTCCAATTTCACTCTTAGCTTCAAAATATTATAATTACTGTGTAAGAGTGACATCAAGAAGTGATGGGAACAAATTATTTGTAATTCCCAGCAGCCATATAATATTGGATAATTTAATCCTTGATAAAGGAATAACTAACAGTAGACTATTCTCAAATAATCTACCTTCACACAGACTCAGTTATGTCGATTACCTTGGAAAGTAAACTTAAATATAACTTTCAGAGCCTTAGAAACAAGCAAAACCGTTAGCTGAGAAATTAAAACCAATCTTCAGGTTTCAAAAAATCTAGCTGATCCAACACGTCTTCAAAAATTTGTTCTTGAAAATGTGGCAGATTACCTAAAAACTTTGTTGCAGAATACCTTTCAATAAAACTAGCGTTTGAAGAAAGTACTTTTTGGGAAGAATTACGATCATGATTAGGACTAAACAGAAAGCCTTTTAAATTTATTAACTTAGCTTGGGCATAGAAGCAAGACAGACAAGTATGGTTTATAGTACCCAATTTATTTGAACTAACTAAAACGGTTGGCAAATCAAGAAATTTTATTAAATCAGCAATCGTTTTGTTCTCAAATACTGGCACAAATAATCCTCCAGCCCCTTCAACCAAGACAAAATCACATACCTTTTTCAAATAAAAATAATCATTTTTAATCCTCTCAAAATCAATATTTATGTTTTCTAGCTCCGCAGCTAATTCAGGAGTCGCCGGTAATTCAAAGCAGTAAGTGTTTTTAACCTTTACATTTGGGCAAACTTTTTTTATAAAATTCAAGTCAGGTGAATCCAATTGACCATTTATTCTTTCTGCACCAGTTTGGATTGGCTTATAAACCCCAACTTTTTTCCCCTTTTTTATGAGGTAACCTGCTATTAAAGCTGTAGCATATGTTTTTCCAATATCAGTGTCCGTTCCAGTTATGAATAAAGAAGGCATTGAACTTAAAATATAAAGAATCCCTTAATGATACTTGTGTTAATAAGATTAGTTTGGTCTATTATCGATTAGACATAAACGCTAATCATGGTTTAATTGACAAAATAATATAAAATGGCCTCAATTATTTTTCTTTATGAACAATAAAAAGCTTGGAATCATCGCTGGAGAAGGTATACTTCCCAGAACTTTATCAGAGAATGCTTTAAAACAAGGTTATGAAACATATGCGATTGGACTCAACCTTAAGTCTTTTTTGGATTTACAGGGAATTTACACGCAAGGAAAAATGATTCCCGGTAGGTTAGGAGGCCAATGCATCGAATATTTTAGAAGTAATAAAGTAGAAGAAATTGTTTTTATTGGGAAAATTCACAAGTTATGGGCAATTTCGCAAATCCCTTTTTTGGATAAATTAGGAAGAGAATGCCTCAAAAGAATGATTAATCTTGAAGACAATACTTTCCATAAAGTCCTTCAAGAAATCGCTCAAGAAAACGGTTTCAATATTATTCCTCAATTGCAATTCTTAAAGGATTTACTACCCTCCACGCAAATTTTTACTTTTAGAGATTTATCTGAGAAGGAGCGAGAAGATATCGATTACGGATTTGATAAAGCAAAAAAAGCTTCTGAGCTTGAGGTGAGCCAAATGGTAGTTGTAAAGAATAAATCTGTTATGGCTTTTGAGGCGGCAGAAGGTACAGATAAAACAATTGAAAGAGGATGTAAATTGGCTAAAAAAGGTGGGGTTGTAGTTAAAGTAAAGTGGAAAAATCAATCCGATAAGTTTGATTTACCAACCATTGGACCAAGAACAATTAAAACCATAGCAAAGCATAAAGGTTCTATACTCGCTATTGAAGCCAATTCTACTTTTGTTGCGGAAAAAGAAAAAACAATTGCGCTTGCAAATAAGTTGGGAGTTGGTTTTCTAGCAATATAAAATTTCTTGAATCACTAACACTAGGCTTATCATAGAAATTTAGAAGATTCTGTATTTATTTATCTCCAACGTTTAATCTCTTCGGGTTTATTCTGGAATAAAGAGAACTCCCAATATTTTCTAAATCTTTAGGATTCATGAACAAAACATAGGTTGTTGCACAAATCATAAACTCTGGAATTGAAAGTAATAACCAAATTGATAGATGGAATAAAATTCCCAAAGTGAAAACATATTTTTGCAATGGCCTTATCCAGAGAAGAAACCCAAAAAGTATTTCGAAGATAATAGTTCCAATTGTCAATAAGTCATAAAACACACTGGGTAGATCTAATCTTAAGAGCCAAAAGGCAAGTGGAGTTCCCCAATTAGAGGCCATTGTCATTTCCAGAATTTCTCCGTTGCTCCAGGAAGGCTGAAAGGCTTTATATAATCCAGCGCCGAAATAAAAAATACTTATTTGAAGGCACAAAAGACGTGTTGCAAAAACACTGGTTTTTCTTATTTTTTCTTTCGGAGATTTTATAGACCAAACATTGTTTATTGAAGCAAAACACAAAATTATTAGAAAAATGATTATTAGTCTGTCGTAAGAACTATTCTTAACAGCGAAATTCAAGAAGAAATAATATAGAAAGTTAAATAGCAAAAGAGGAGTCACAAAAATTGTTTTCACTCCCAAAATGAATAAAATAATCAATACCAAAGTGAGAGAATAAATTAGCCAAGAAAAAATTGGCTCTGGTGCAATATCCGGAATCCAAAAGGGAGAATAAACTCCTTGATTGGAAAACATGGATTCTACAAACGGCAAAAATTTGAGAAAGAAGATTAAAAGATATATTCCGAAAACGATTCTAAAAGCCGCGATTGGGTAAGCATCTTGTTCCTCAAACCAAAATTTGTTCCATAAATTAATTACTTTTTTCATATCCATTTTTAGATTAATCTCCAACACACAGAATTGTGAACTTGGTAGTCTCTGCTTCCTTCAAATATTCATAACCCAGTAAACTTCTCGGCCATATTTCAACCCCAATCGAGATTTTATGTAATTGATTATTAGGTCTTTTGAGATTGACTCTAGTTTTAATTTTATTTGCCATGGCTTTGCAGGCCTTGTTGAATTCTTCTTGGCCCAATGAGAGGTGCTTGGAAAAATATAATCTCATCTGTTGTTCACCTAGGCAATGAGGGAAATAATCAAAACTCAAATCAATATTTACCCATTCGTTACTACTTGCATATTGATGATTCGATGGACTGTTTTTTGGTAACCCTCTTATCACGATATTTCGATTGATAGTTTCGTAATAAGAAAAAACCGAAAAGGTATCAAATAGATCCGCTGCGACTCTGGATATTGGTAATTTTTGTGCTAACTCAGAAGCTGGTGACCTAGCTAACATTATCCAAAAATTACAATAAAATATTGAGATAGCAAAGATACTTAAAAAGACTTTTTTTGCAACCTCAATATTGTTTTTATTCAACATTGTTTTTGTTTTGCTTATTCAGTTCTTCAACCGATGACTGCATGTGAAGAATTTGATTATGGGCCCACCTCACCAATTCGGATACTTCTACCAATCTCAAAGCCATCATTGAAAAGAAAATACCAAAAAACAAAGCGAGGCTAGAACAGCCAATAGCCAATATAAAATCGTCTTTGATTACTGCCAAAGGAATTGCCGGAGAGAATAATAAGACCAGCCAAGCAAACAATTTAAGGTTATCAATTTGAGAACTCACCTGAACTCTTTTTGAGTATTTGCTCAATCGATCTTTAATTTCTTTATTTTTTGCAGCCAACTCATCGGCAATTTCCTTGGTTCGAGCGTCTATTTCAGAGAAATTACGATCTACCGATTTGTAAGATTGAAATCCATGCACGTTTTTTTTATTTTCATCATTTGTTGTTGAAAAGATTGCAGCCGGCTTCAAAGACTCATCTAAGTTTACCCACGATTCTTTCTCTGGAAATTTGTGTGAATCCTCTGTTTTATAAATTTTATCTTTTACTTTCTCGTGAATTTCCTCGGAACTATCCGGTTTTCCAAAGGACTTAGATATTTTATATTTTGGATTGCGAGAAGAGATTACTTTTGTTTTAGCTTCTTCAATTGCTTCTTTAAGGGATTCTTTCATTTTCAAATTCTTAAATTCTTGGTCTCTAGAATCTGCTTGTCCTTCATCTATATATGAGCTGGGCTGAGTTAATCGTTCTTCTTTGTTCAATTCAAAATTAGTTTCGTCAGAATCATTTTTCGGGTCTTTATGATCTTCTTCGAAACTAAGGTTAGAAGTCTGTTGACTTTTTACTTCATTAGGCTTCAAATCAAAGTCATCGAACTTTGCAGTAACAAACTCTTCTTTGGGAGATTCCTTCTCTGAAGGAACATTGGGACTATGAAAATGTTGCTCTCTAAAAAAAGAGGTGCTGCTTGTGGTTACGTAATTTTCTCCAGAACCGGTTGTTTGTACTCTTTTTTCGTGTTTTTCTAGGTAGTGGGTATTAACCGGTATTTTGTAATAGTTATTTTTTTCTTTTGGTGCTTCAAATGTTGGTTGCTGAAAAGTAACTTTATCTTTTTCTTCTAAATTAGACGGGACTAATTCACTCGCTTCGGTATCTTTTTTTATAAAATCCTGGTTTGATGAGGGATGGAGTTGAGAACTCAAATTATCTGAAAGCTCATTCAAACGAGAGAGTAATTCCTCGGTTCGATTGGATAAATTTTTCAATTCATTATCTTTGCTCGGATCCATTTTTAATTCATTTTCTGAAGCTGAAACCACTTTATTTACCAATATTTTAAGTTATATATGTAAGTTATATTTACAGCCCATTTAGTTCCCAAAACTATGTTGTGAATTGAACGATTCTTGAGTCTATTTCGCTTCAATCTACAACCACAGAGCCCTAATTGAATTAACTAAGGTTAGGCAGTTTTAGATTAAAGAAACTTGATGGGAGTTAAAGCTATTAAACCAATTTAAAGAATTTACTTGAAATCAGTTAGCCAAGGCTTCAACATCAGACCACAAGAATAAGCCTCCATCAATCTCAATGGTTTGACCGGTAACATAATCTCCCGATGGATTGGCCAACCACAAAACACATTGTGCTATGTCAGAAGGATTTGCGGCGCGACCAAGCTTTGTCTGAGACAATTTTTCCAAATCAAACCTAGCAGTCATATCAGTTTTGACTAAACCGGGTGCAATAGCATTGACTTGAATAAATGGCATAAGTTCCCTGGCCTTAATCTTGGTAAAGCTGATTAAGGCTGATTTTGCAGCAGCGTAGTTAGCTTGCCCAGCATTTCCATGAACCCCAACGGTGCTCGTTAAGTTTATAATTTTGCCTTTGCCTTGCTCTTTCATAATTGGAATGAGCATCTCAGTAAAGTTAACGATGCTGACAAAGTTTGTATTCAATACCTCTGTCCACTCTGCTTCGGACATTCGAATCATCAAGTTGTCTCTGGTAATTCCAGCGTTGTTTACAACAATGTCAATTGAAGAGAAAGCTTTTTGGGTTTCATCAATGAGTTTTTGTAAGTCATCCTTATTTGAGACATTGGCTTTTACGGCAATTGCCTCTGCACCAATAGACTTAATTTCTTCTACAACTTTATTTGCCGCTTCCTCGCTGGAAACATAATTTACAACAACAGAATACCCATCTTTTGCCAAAGTTAAAGCTATTTCTCTCCCAATTCCTCTCGAGGAACCTGTTACCAAAGCCGTTTTACTCATATTAATATCCTTAACCGCAGACAAATCAATTAATAAATCTTATTAAGAAATTTAGAGTCTGTAAACAAATCATCTGTTAAAAGAAAATTTGTGTTTTCAAGACTCAATATTAAGCAAAATTAAGATTTTGTAAAGTCTTTCAGTTCGAACTAAAGTTGCCGTATATACTACTTCAAAGTTTATACAAGACATTCAATGATTATAAATGCGGCTTCTAATCAACAGCTCTTCAACAAATTTGTTAAAAATCAACCTTTAACATTCAATTCAGAAGCAAAAAAACATTCTTCAAATATAGAACCCCAAAGAGTTACCCTATCAGCTACAACTTTTACAAAAGAACGTTTATCTTTAATTCTTCAAGAGCTTAAGCCTGGGGAAGCAGTTCTAATAGGGAGAAACTCAAAAACATTAGATAAGTACTTAAGCGAAAATAAGAATACTTACAGTTACATAATTTTAATCAATCATATTGGAATCTCACGTATTCATGCATCAATTTCAGCCAAAAGACATTTTCTAAAAAGGCAAATTGAATATTCTTTAACAAACTATAGTAGTCAACCACTTGCAACTTATATATCACAGGAGAAACGTTCAACTCCAGCAGAAATTAGACAAAATGAGGTCTTAAGACAAAATCAAACTCGGACCTTAAAACCCGGAGACTTTATTGGACTCGACAGAATAGTAGTTCAGTTTTTTAATCCAACTAGTGAGACAGAAATAATTATTCCTCAAGCAGATGAAGAAACTGAAACTTTTATTAATCCAAGAAACAACGAGTGAAATTTCATCAAAAGGCTTTTTAAGAAAGTATTAATTCTATTTAAAAACCATTAAGACATTGTAAGGAAACTTACGTCTGAATGGTTGAGAATATATACTGTACTAACCAATATAAAAGTTGAGATTTATGCAAGGTGTTAATCAAATACAACCTTTAGTAAGTTGTGGTTTTAATAATATTAATATTAGAAGTTCTTCAAGAAATAAGACTTTAACTAGAACCAGACAAATAGGAAAAGCTCAGAGTTTCCATTCCTCACATAGACAGAGAGAATCCCAGATCTTTGGCTCTCTTAGAGTAGTCAGAGTAGATCCACAGGGTAGAATTCTTGAAGTCTTTCCAAATAACGGCAAAGTCAATTCTCATTACACACGAGAATTTAACAGTAAGTTGGAGCAACTTCCTAATTTAAGCAAATTAATAGTTGGAAGGGAGCCTCAAGGAAGCGGATACAAATGGGCTCTCCCAAATGATGTATCCCCATATATGTCGAGAACTCAATTTGAAATAGAGAAGGATAGAAATGGAAACTATTTTCTTGTGCACAAATCTCAAACAAATGGAACTGTAGTTAATGGAGAGATATGGAATGATCAAGATCAGAAAATTCAACTTATTAGAGGATTTATTCTGAATTTCCATAATGATTTTTCTATTCGCTTTGCACCAAATGACGCCAAAGCAATAAAAACCGTTGGAAAAACAAACTCTGATATCGGTCCAAATGGTGCTGAATTAATCCAATTAGGTAAACCAAGTAAATCAGAATATCCTTTAAATACAATTATTCTTAGTTCTGTAGTCAGAGGATTTGGAGAGCCAAAAACCCAAATAGGTAAAGATAAAATAGGCTTTCGCTATGATACGATCAATTTAGAGATAGCGAAATTTATACAAAATAATTACCGCAAAATACAAATATATGTTTTGGACGACAATGTTGCTTCCCCAATAAGATCAGTAGATGAGATTACTGTAGGTAATGATGGGTCTAAAGAATTGAATATTGTATATTTTGGAGGCATAGCTATAATACCCACTCAAGTTGAGAGGCGTCATCATATTCGCAGACCAAATAAACAAGAAGCATTTAAAGAAGTAGAAAAACTACAAAATAAACAACTGAGACAAAATAAATCCAATTTAATTTATACAGTTGATTCTCCCTTATTAGTAGATTATTTTGAGCTGAACAGTCCAGGGTTTCAAGCATACAGAGACAGTGTAAAAGTATTTTTTCATTCTAATGATGTACTAAAGATATTTAAAAAAGGAGCAACTGATTGGCAAATTGTGAAAAAAGCAGAAATAGGAAGTAGCTTTGATCTTCAACCTGGAGATTCAATACTTGCTAACGAAAAAGCAAGCTTTCTTGTCGTTAGAGACAATCTAGATGGACAGCTTATGTTTCAAGTTGTTAATTATCCTTAAAACCAACAAAACTTATAAACTAAATGCCCATTCCAGAGAGCGATAGGCAAAAGTTATTGATGGCAGAAGCCAATTGAGGATGAGAAGTCTCAAAGTTTTTAGCTAAGTTAGATAATCCGTCAACCGATAATTTAATTAGGTGACTATTTTGCTTTTCTTTTGTTGCTTCATGAGCGCTCAGATCGGTCAGCTTAACAATGCTATGAGCATCGTCTTGATTGGTTTCTGATAGCGACGAAACCTCTAATTTTAATTTTTCTAATAAAGCCAGTAAATCCTCTTTTCTTTGAGGTTGCATATTTGGACTTTCTTTGAGTCTCTCTTCTATCTTTTTTATAGTTTCATCAATCATGGGATTAGCTCCTTAATAAACCAATTTCTCTTTTTAGTAAGAACGTTTACTTTAAATAAAAATTAGCATTCACTGTTACCGAAATTGTTTTTTCCTTACTAGAAGTATTATAAATCCCAGAGTTACTAACTTCGGTTGATAAAGGTTCTGTGATTTGAAAAACCCCAACTCTCAAAGATTTCAATTTACCAATTTGGTTTTTAGCGCTCTTTGCAATTGCTAAAGCTCTTTTTTGAGCATCAATTGTTGCATCCGCTAGCAACTTGCGCTTCAACTTAGATAAGTCAGAAAGAGTGAATGATAAATACGAAGAACGAAAAATAATGTTCTGGTCTAAAAACTCTGCGGGACTCAATGCAAATTCGGAGAGTCTGTCTAAATACTCACCTTGAGCAATAACGCTGACATTTTGAACTATGTTGTAACCGGAATGTTTATTGAACTCATATTTATCTTCCAAATTTATTGGACTTACCAGAATATTTTCTTTATCAATTCCAACTTTGCCAATCAGCGTTGATTTAACAAAATTGAGATCGTTGTTAATGTCACTATATCCATCCGACAAACCGTCCAGAGGAACTGTTCTAACTAAAGTAAAGTTCCACTTTAATGAATCAGCGTTTACTAACTTACTTGAATAACCAACAACGGAAATAGTATCTTTGGTGGAACGGCTAGCATAAAATAACAAACCGAAAATCAATGAAGCCGCTATTAAAGCGATTGCAAAATAAATTCCAGAATTAATTCTTTTCATTGTATGAATTTAATTAGCTAATGTTTAAGGTTGTATCTTCAACACCACCATTAGGATTAGATTCATAAGGAGATGGTTCCACATAAACACTGTTTGCCTCTCTCTCCAAACGATTCAAATCAGCAGATGACGGTTGAGAAGAGTTTCTGTTGGAGATTATTTTATTTTTCAACGAATCAATCTGGCTTAATAACTGTCTTTTCTCATAATCGCTTAGATTTTGAGACTTAGCTTTTCTTTCAATGTTATTTAATTCATTCGAGTAGGTATTGCTAGTCGAAGACGTTTTTGAGGGTCTCTTCTTGCTCTTAAAACGATCTAAGAATCTGCTTACGCGCCCTCTTCTCGGTTGATAATTACTACTTTTTACAACCTCATTGGGCTTATTATTATTTATATTCTCTGTAACCTCAGAATCTTGATTAATAAAAGTAGAAGTTGTTAGAGGTGCCTGCTTAGAGTATGGCGAAGGAAGCGGCTGGCTTAAATCAAATTCTTTTTTCAAATTGCTAGAAGACTGAACCGGTTCACGAAGCAAAGGAATACTCAAGTCAACATTTTCTTCACTTGGTGAAAACTGACTTTCTTGTGCAATGTTACCCTCACCAGTGCTTGGAATTTGTTGAACATAATTTACCGAATCGTCTTCTAGAGATTTGTTCGTAACTGGTAAAGAATTTTGCGTATTGTTTTGTGGATATAAAAGGTTTACCTCTGAATTGGCTGAATCTATATTTTCGTTGGAGAATGAATCAGAAATATTTTGTTCTTCAGAAGTCAGTGATCCTGATGAATAAGTACTCTGTTGATTACCACTAACAGTTGGAGATGAAACAACCGGTATCGAGATCTGATTATTGATATTAGAAGACGGAATGTCTTGCAGACTATTTACCTGAGAATTATCTATATTGAAATTATTCACAGGAGAACCTTGATCTGAAACCTGATTGTACTGTGGTTGCTGAACAATCGGGTAACCGGAACTCACTTTATCCTCTTGACCTAGTGGCTGAGTGGAGGCATAAGAAGAAATAACTGTACCAGTTGAAGGATCTAATGGTGCTTCATAAAGAGAATTGGATTTTGCATATGAGATCTCTAAAGGAAACTTTCTAGCTGAATAGGTGCTTGGAGATATTGCTTCACTCGAAGAAGAATCATAAACAGTAGAAGGATCGTATAAGAAAGTGGTTGGAGAAGAAGTTTGTTGCTTAGAAATGTTTGATCGTGAAGTCGAACTGTATGGAGACTTATTAGATTGAACAGGCGAGGATTTATAAGTTTTTGAAGAAGAAAACACTTTTGGTTTTGCTGGTTGAATAACTTTTTTCTTACTTCTAACAGTTGGTTGATAATAAGAATTTTTCTCTTCTTCAATTAAAGTTTCAGAAGAATCAGAATTGCTTTCACTGAAAATTGATTTATCGGATAACTCAAAAGCTTCAGATTGATCGATTCTATCCGAGAAAGGATCGGTTGTTAAATCTTCATCTAGTTCGTCCTTCTCATTAATATAATTTTCAATATCTTGATTCGGTTCTTTCTTTAATAGGTTGTAAGCACCAAAACCTAAAATTGCAATCAAAGAGACTATTGCTGCTGACCTTGCAGTTCCTTTTAGAAAAGGTCCAACACCTGCTTTATTGTTTTTTCTTGTTAATTCTTCTTTAAGAGAATAATACTCTTCTTCTTCAGCTGGAGCACCTTTATAACTCCAAGAAGGTGTTCCTGATGGTTTTAAATCTTCGACGAACGGAGGAATGGAAGGATCGAGATTTTGGTTTAAAGTCTCTGAATCAGAAGGAGCTTCTTCAGTTGTCTTTTCTTTCGTGAGATCAGTCTGTTCAATATTAGATGTATTTCCCTCTATTGGAACTAAAGGAATATTCCTGTTTACTTCTAGTTTTTCTTTAGCTGGAACCGGGTCACCTAAAACTTTTTTCTCAATAGGCTTTTCAGTCTCAGCATATGAAGAAGTGTTGAATGGTACATTCTCTTCTTCTTTACTGGAAGCAGAAAGAAGAGCTGAAGAATCATTACTCTTTTCAATTGTTGAAGATGAGTTATTAGATAACTTTGTATCTTTATAAGTATAAGAGTGCTGAAAAGCTGGAGGTGGAGAAATTAGTCGTTTAGAGATACCTTTTGATAGAGATTCTTTAGAGGAAGATAAAGAAGAAATAGACAAGTTTGTATCAGGTATAGCTGAAGACTTATAAGGAGATGATTCAACGTTATCAGCTTCGACTAAATCTGAGATTGGTATAAAGGGAACACTTGAAGGACTTGCTCCAACCAAAAGCATTTTTGCAGTTGAATTTAAATTGTTAAATTTCCATGCGAGTGTTGAAAAATCATTAATTTCCGAAGCGCGTTTTTCTTCTAAAAGATTTTGAGACATTATCCTAACTTCTCCCTAACTAAATATAGATGTCTTTTCACGATTGCATGCTGAGCCTAAAAATATTTATTAAAATAATATTTATCATAGAGCTGCAGACGGCAACCAGTTGAAGTTGTTCCAACAACTTCCTATATATTCCAGTAAAATTAATTCGGGAAATTAACTTACCTTAAAGACTTATTTTAACTATTTAATGGAGTAAATAGAAATGACATCCAACACACTGCCAATAAAGTTTTCCGATTTCAATAAACCAATCAAATCTCAAAAGGATCCTTTGATTATTGCAGGGCCTTGCGTTATTGAAAATGAAGAAGTTGTATATCGGATAGCTGCTGAAATGAAAGAGACCTGTAAGTCTCTCGGTGTACCTTTTGTTTTTAAAGCATCTTTTGATAAGGCAAATAGAACTTCAATCGACTCTTTTAGAGGACCTGGACTAAAAGAAGGTTTAAAAATACTCAAACAACTAAAAGAGGATCTGGGTATCTGGGTTTTATCGGATATACACTCCATTGAACAAGTTGAACCAGCAGCAGAAGTTCTAGATATAATTCAAATTCCAGCATTTTTGTGTAGACAAACTGACATAATTGTTGAAGCTGCAAAAACAGGAAGAGTAATCAACGTTAAAAAAGGTCAATTCCTATCACCGAACGATGTTGTTCACATTGGAAACAAGATTAAAGCCAGTGGTAATCAAAACGTTTTGATTACTGAAAGAGGAACAACTTTTGGATATAACAATTTAGTGGTTGATATGAGATCAATACATATAATTCAGGAAGAACTCAATTTACCAGTAATCTTTGACGCAACTCACTCCGTTCAATTACCAGGCGGAGGAAACGGTGTTTCTAGCGGTAAAAGTGTTTATGCACCCACCCTTGCTTCTTCAGCAATAGCTGCAGGTGCTTTTGGAGTATTCATGGAAGTTCATCCAGAACCAAGTAAAGCCCTTTCGGACGGACCTAATATGATTGTTTTAGACAAAGTTCCCGCTTTAATAAAAAGATTGAAAGCAATAAGAGAAAGCTGCATCATGAACCCTGTTTAAAAGAATGTTTTAAACAAAACAAATAAGCTAAAGCAAAGATAAATTCGTTAAGTTTATCTTTGCTTTTTTATAGATTCGAGATCTCTTTCAGTTATTTCTCTCGCTTTAGAAATTTCTAGTTTTACATTGTCTGGAGATGTACCTCCATAGCTTTTACGATTGTCCAGGCAAGTTCTCAAGCTGATATGAGAGGCTACATCTTCTTCAAACTTTTCATGAAACTTTTTCCATTCATTGATAGTTAAATCAGCCAAAGACTTATCATTCTCAGTGCAATATTGAACAGCTCGTCCTACGGCATAATAGGCTTCTCTGAACGGAATATTTTTCTTAACCAAATAATCAGCCGCGTCTGTGGCATTTAAAAAACCGGATTCAACTGACTCATCCATTCTTAAATTATTAATTTTTATTGATTCTAGAAACCTACTGGTTATTTCTAGGGTTAATTTGATTGTTTTGCAGGTATCAAAGAGAGCTTCTTTATCTTCTTGAAGATCCTTGTTATATGCCAATGGCAATCCCTTAAGAACCACCAAAATTGATTGTAAATTGCCTAACACTCTTCCAGATTTACCTCTTATTAATTCTGGAACATCCGGATTTTTTTTCTGAGGCATCATGCTTGAACCTGTGGCAAACTGATCATCCAGCTTTATGAAATTAAATTCGTCGGTTGACCAAATAATTAATTCCTCGGCCAGTTGACTCAAATGAACGATGAGCAACGTTGAAGCAAAATGGTGTTCAGCAACAAAGTCCCGGTCACTCACTGCGTCTAAGCTGTTTTTTGTCGGACTGCTAAAACCTAAGGTAGAAGTTGTCTTGTCTCTGTCAATGGGGTATGTTGTTCCAGCTAAAGCCCCAGACCCTAAAGGATTATTATTAACCCTTTTCCTTATTTCATTAAAACGCTCAAAATCTCTAGACAGTCTTTCATAATGAGCCATCCAATAATGCCCTAAAGAAATTGGTTGTGCCTTTTGTAGATGAGTGTATCCAGGTAAAATCTGATTTGAGTCTCTTTCTGCAAGGTTGAGAAGAACCTTTCTCAAATCGATAATTTGATCACAAGTTTGTAGATTTTCATTTATTAACCAAAGCCGAAGATCGGTAGCAACCTGATCGTTTCTACTTCTGGCTGTATGAAGTTTTTTAGCAGTATCTCCTATTAGCTCTGTGAGTCTCCTTTCAATGGCCATGTGAACATCTTCTTCATTTTTATTCTTTTCAAACCATAGCTTTTCATTCTTTTCAATCTCCTTCTCAACTTGATTGAGACCGTTCAAAATTTTTTCTGCATCTGAATAAGATATTATTTTTGTATCAGACAGCATTTGTACATGTGCCTTGCTACCTCGTAAATCGTACTTCCAGAGAACAAAATCGAAAGGAAAACTAGAATTGAATTCATCAAGTAGTTCATTGGTTGGAGTTGTCGATCTTCCCGCCCATAGTTTTTGCTTATTCATCAGTTTTTGGTTGCCTAGTGGTTAATCACTTCTTTACAAATTGAGAAGATTATCGCGTAAATAAACTCTCCTTTGTTAGTTATTCAAATTAAACAAATTATTGAATGAGTCCAAATTTGAATAATTAATTGCAGTTTATGCATTTATCTTTTTGTTTTGTTCAATTAGATTTCCAAATTTTTCAAACAAATAATCCGTTTCGTGTGGTCCGGGAGAAGCTTCCGGATGAAACTGAACACTAAAGATAGGCTTGTGTTTATGTTCAATGCCCTCTAGCGTATTATCGTTAAGAGATCTGTGAGTAATATTCAAAAGTTCACTGGATATTGTTTTATCATCAACCGCAAATCCATGATTCTGACTAGTTATAAAAACCTTGTTTGTTGTCAAATCTTTTACCGGATGATTACTTCCTCTATGACCAAATTTCATTTTAAAAGTTCTAGCTCCAAAAGCTAAAGATAAGATTTGGTGTCCCAAGCAAACTCCAAAAATAGGAGCGATATTAGAATCAATCAACTTCTTTACTGTTTCAATAACTTGTTTTGCCGCGCTCGGATCCCCAGGACCATTGGATAAAAAGATCCCATCAGGATTCATCGAGGATATTTCTTCAAAACTTGTGTTAGCAGGGAAAACCTCAAGATCAAAACCTTGTTTGGTGAGTAACTTAAGCATATTTAGCTTTAAACCCAAATCTAAAACAGCCAAAGTACCTTTGATGGGAGCTTTACCTTTTTCGCAGTATCTTTTGGGAGTGGTAACTAAAGAAGTAAGGTCTTGATTATTCATCGAGGGGGAATCTAAGACTTCTTGTTGAAGGGATTCAAGTTGCTCTTCATAGTTATCATCGGTGCTGAGCACACACCGCATAGCACCTTTGTCTCTAATTCTACGAGTTAAAGCTCTAGTATCTATTCCATAAAGAGCACTCAAATTGTTTTTTAAAAGGAAATCCTCAAGATTGGAACCATTACTTCTCCAGGAAGATGAAACAGGGCTTAAATTTTTAATAATTAGACCGGAAGCAAAGACTCTTCTTGACTGATTATCTAAATCGGTCACACCATAATTCCCTATCTCTGGATAAGTCAAAGTAACTATTTGTTTTGCATAACTAGGATCCGTAAGTATTTCTTGATACCCTGTAATCCCAGTATTGAAGACAATCTCTCCAAAAGTTTTAGTTTGCTTTTTTCCTAAAGCTTTTCCTCTAAAACAAGAACCATCCTCTAAAATTAAGCAAGCTTTACTCATTTAAACTTAAAATGTTTTTTCTTAAACATTGACTCAAAGGGAGAAGGAATAACTTTTTTTACATCCGACCAAAAATGTTGAAATTCTCTCTTTGGTTTTAATGAAAACTTAGCTTCTTCAATCCACAAATCAGAAGTAGGATGAAACTTCATCTGTTGACCAACTGAAATTAATTTACTGGTGCTTAAAGTTACCTCTTTAGCTTCTTTTTTCTGATTGTTTTGAACACTAGAAACCGTTTCCAGCAAAAGACTGGACATCGAAGAGTCAACTAATTTTTCTATATCAGCGGATGTTTGTAAGTTATTTCCAAGCATTCTGATTACTTCGTTTGAATTGATATTTTTAGGTTTTAATGCTGGGCTTTGCTTTGAATTGAGAATTATATTTAATATGTCTACTTTTTCTTCGAAACTTGGAGGATTTATAAAAATATGCTTATCAATCTTTCCAGTACTTAAATAACTGGAATCAATAAACCAAGGACAATTTGTAGTAGCAACAATTCCAATTTGATTATTCAAAGAAAAATTGCCATTTAATAATTCCAACAGACTGTTAAATAAGTTAAACCTGAAAAAGAACGACTCGTTATTACTGAGTTCGCTCTCTTTGCTATGAGACAGCCATATGAATTCATCTAAATATATGATTGATGGCTTGCATTCCCTCGCGTATTGGATCAAATGATAGAGCTTAAGTTCAGACTCTTCAAAACTTAAATCCAAGAAATCTGAAGGCTTAATTGGCAAAAAATTAATTTCAGAATCTGAGGCAAGTGCTCTACACAAATATGTTTTACCGCAACCTGAAGGTCCGTATAGCAAAATCTTAGGGTTTGAAGATTTGCCATACATAGAGCATAACTGTGGATTCTTTATTGGGAGAATTAAATCTTGAATGAGAGATTGCTTTGCCTTCTTTAAGCCACCCACTTGATCTAATGTGACTATTTTTTGGACTTGATTTAAATCTTCCTTTTCACGCTCAGGTTGTTTACTCTCTGAGGGAGCTTGAGGAGGAATTGGCAAACCAGATTGACCTTGCAATGCCGAGCTTGCAGCTATTAATTGTGAAATCTCAAGAACAATATAGTGTGATTGCTTAACTTGAGAACCGTTAATATCTTGAGTCGCAATATTATCGTTAAATTGTTTTTGTTCTTTGGTTTTATTCTGCTTGGTTGGCAGATTTTGACGAATATATTTCAGAAAAGGGATTTCGGACTGTAAAAGAGAAGAATCTTGAGCAATTGCAAAGTCAAGCCATCTAGAGGCCTCTTTAAAACTGGCTCTTTGAGCCAAAATTTTTGCAAAAACAAGAGCTTGCTCTTTATTTAGCTTTGTATCGGGAATGGATGACAAAAGATTCATATAAGAATAAGCTTTATCAAATGAATTCTGCTGCCAGTGGATTTTGGCTAATCCCCACAGGGAATTGGATGCTTTAGGGTTACTTTGAACAACAGCGTTAAATAGATTCTCTGCTTTAGATAAATTACCTTGAGCTAAAAATAAAAATGCTAATTGTTCCTTAATCTCTTGATTTGCGGGAGACTCCGTAAGTTTTTCTTCTAAGATCTTAATTAGTTCTTTTGGGTTCATGTTTTATTAGTTATATATAAAACTTATTTGAGAACTTTCAACTTCTAGAGAATAATTTACTCTCTAAAGAACTGAAAACTATTATAGAATTTCCATTATGGAATTAAATTATAGCTTATTTTAGACTTATGACAGCAATCTTGCCAGATCTTAAAACCGAAGAAATGGTTATTAATATGGGTCCTCACCACCCTGCGACCCATGGAGTTCTGAGATTAAAGTTAAAACTTGACGGAGAGTTTGTAAAAGAGGTTGAACCTGTAATTGGTTATCTGCACAGAGCCTTAGAAAAACTGGGTGAGCAGCGTAATTACTTTAACTACCAAGTTGACATAGATAGAGTTGACTATCTTGCAGGAATGCATAACAACGAGGCCTTCTCAATGGCCATTGAAAATCTTGTTGGGCTTGAAGTACCCGAAAGAGCAAAATATATCCGAGTAATATGCTCTGAACTCAATAGAATTACATCACATCTTTTATGGATTGGTACTTGCCTTATAGATATGGGTGCCATGATGGGTTTTCCTTTTTACCCTTTTCGAGAGAGAGACAGAATTCTTAACTTTCTGGAAGAAATTTCTGGACAAAGGATGATGTTTAATTTCATTCGCATTGGAGGGGTTCATCGCGATACTTCCGCAAAATGGTTAAATGAGGTTCGTAAGTTTTGCTCAGAAGAATTTCCTTCTAGAGTAGCTGAGTATGAAGCTATTGCTAACGAAAATCCGATTTTCAAAAGCAGAATGCAAGATATTGGCTTTATGCCGAAAGATGTTGCATTGAGCTATAACGTGACAGGTCCATCACTTCGAGCGTCTGGAGTGAATCTAGATCTAAGAAAAACCGAAGATTATTCCGTGTATTCAAAATTTGATTTTATATCTCCGACTGCAACAAAAGGCGATTGTTATACAAGATACATATGTAGAGTAAAAGAGCTCTATGAATCAGCGAAAATTGTGGTACAAGCTATAGACTCACTTCCCGAAGGGCCAATATCAGCAAAGAAAATTCTCCCCGGATTAAAACCACCTAAAGGTGAGACTTATGCTGCAGTTGAATCCGCAAGAGGACACTTGGGGGTTTATGTGGTCAGCGACGGAAGTTCAAGTCCATATAGAGTTCGCTGGCATTCTCCGTCATTTAACAACGTTTCTGTTCTTCCATACTTATTAACAAAAGGTGGGCCTGATGAGAGTAATTTACGAATTTCTGATGTGATGGCCTGTATTGCGAGTATTGATTTTATTATGCCTGATGTTGATAGGTAATCTTTAGTAAAAATCAATTAAGGTAAAAGAATTGTATCTTTGTCTCTGTAATTGATCAAAAAGACAGGCCTAATGAGTTTAAAGATGAATTCATCTCAAATTTATGCTATTTCACTAACTCCCTTTGATCCAAGTTTAATTTCTATAGGATGAAAAGACATTTCAAGAGAAAAATCTTTTTGATTTTTCTTCTTAATATATTCATAATAGTCTATTGCATAATCAATAACCGCAATGAGTCTATCTTCTTTATTTAATAATTCAAAATGCTCCTGCTGAAGAGTACCTATCGAATCCTGCTCCTTGATCCCAAAAAACCTTTTTAAAGCTAACTCTGTTTGAGGAAAGAGAGTTCCATCTTCGTTGTATTGTCCAAGAACTGCATAGTTTAAAATATGATTCATCTCTGAAGGAGTACTACTTACTAAATGTTTAAGTTTACCTTCTTGAAACCTATTCTTTACGTATTTCCAAGAACGTATCTTTGTATTTATAGTGGTCAGAAGTTTTTTTTGTTTTTTTTCATGTTCTTCTAATACTGATCTGTATTTCAACTTAAGAGAATCTATAAATTTGTTCGCGCTCTCAATATGATTACTAGTTTTTTCGTATAATAAGCTAGCAATTTTGATGTCTTCTTTTGATTCCAAATATTTTTGCAGAGACATTAGAACTCCCTGTTGAGATTTCAATCTTCGAATTTGAGAGTTTGTATCTTGAATAATTTCATCGATTTGAGCCTTGGTAAAATCTTTACGAATTATGCCTTTACCATTGTAATTCACCCATTCCTTGAATTTATAGAATTTCAGATTGTAAGCACTGTGCTCACCAAATCTTTCCGAAATATTAAGTTCATTTAAAATTTCTGAAGATTCATTAACCAACATACGTTCTTCAATACGTTGAGATAAGTAGTTTACAAACGGGTTGTAAGTTAACAAGTTTCTTAAATGTATAGCCATATTTGAATCCCAATTTACAATAGAGAAATCCCTATTGTTACAATTAGTCTATTTAAATTAAGATTTTGTTAGTTTTATTACGATTAGATGTTTGGGTTCTTCATATTAGGAAAACACTATTCAACTAATAAAAATCAAAGTTTTCATTATGAGTGAAAATATTCAAATTTTACGGTTTACTTCTAAAAGATTTTTTGTACTTCAAAAGCATAGTTAAATTACAGGGCAAACTTTCAAAAGTCCGAAAAGACCCTTTTGAAAAGAGTGATTCAGTTGAACGAATGACTCAATAGACAAACATTTCTACAAATATAGAGTAGTAAGTTTGTTATTGAGACATGAAAATAAGCAAGCCAAGCAAAAAACTATTTAAAGCAGAGCACAATGGTGAGAGTTGTATTTGCAACTCGCTCTTAGATGGAGAATTTTTCCAAGGAAGACAAAAAGATATTGAAAATAACATAAAACTAGTTCAGCAGATTGTGAACAAATTCGTTTATATGAAAGGAAGACATTTAGACGAGGAAGATTTGGTTAGTTACGGAACAATTGGGCTTATTGAAGCAATTGATAAATACAAAGCGAGCAAAGGGAAAAATTTTGCTGCTTTTGCAGCCCCAAGAATTAAAGGAGCAATACTGGATCACTTAAGGGTCACTGATTGCCTAAGTAGAACGTCTAGAAAAAAAGTAAAAGCTCTAACTAATTCAATTAATCAACTTGAAGCGGAGCTGGGTTATACACCATCCAATCTCCAAATTGCTGAAAAGATGGATATTAGTTTTGAGGAGCTTAATAAAATCCAAAGAGAAGCAGCTGTATCAACTTTTTCTTTGGATATTAATTTAACTGATGATTCAGAAGAAACCTGGATAAATCAAATTGCCGATTCACGAGCTACCCCAGAACAAAACTGCGAAAAAAATAATTTTAAAGAGAATCTCATAAAAGCAATTGATTCTTTACCTGAAAGAGAAAGAATGGTGATTGGTTTGTATCATTACAGGAATTTTACAATGAAAGAAATAGCTTCTACCTTAAACGTTTCTGAGTCTAGAACATGTCAGATTCACAATAGAGCGATTTCTATTTTAAGAAGCAAACTAGAAAATTATTCTTACTCAGATTAAAACTAAATTAAATTTCTTATATTTTATCCAGAGCGGCAACACCGGGAAGGGTTTTCCCTTCGAGGAACTCTAAACTAGCACCACCACCGGTACTAATGTGTCCGAAATCTTTATCTGTAAACCCAAATTTAGCAACCGCAGCAGCAGAGTCACCACCACCAATAACGGTTTTTCCCCCATTTGCTTGTACTTTAGTTAAAGCTTCCGCTATAGCTTTGGAACCCGAAGCAAATCTATCATCTTCGAAAATACCAACTGGCCCATTCCATAAAATCGTTTTGGATTCAGAAATGTAACGACTAAAGTTTTCACAAGTTATCGGGCCAACATCACATCCTTCCAACTCATCGTCAATTTGTCCAGCTAAAACTGGTTGTGGAACTTCTGATTTGTTATTGAAATCTTTGATACACAAGTTATCATCTGGAAGGATGAAGGCAGTACCCTTATCTTTTGCTTTTTGTATTAACTCTGAGGCTAGTGATAATTTATCATCCTCACAAATTGATTTACCTATCTTTCCGCCCCTTGCCTTAATAAAGGTATAAGCCATACCACCACCAACCAAAACAACATCACTTTTTTCAATCAACGAATCAAGGATGTCTATTTTAGAAGAAACTTTACTTCCTCCAATAATGCTGGTGAAAGGTCTTTCAGGTCTTTGTAACAAATTGCCCAATTCTGTAATTTCTTTCTCCATTAAAAAACCTGCAACGGACGGTTTAAGAAATTTTGCCACACCAGTAGTGCTTGCGTGAGCTCTATGTGCCGATCCAAAGGCGTCATTAACATATAACTCTCCGAGAGAGGCCAGTTTCTTGCTAAAACCTTCTTCATTAGTTTCCTCTTCAGAGTAAAAGCGAACGTTTTCTAAAAGGCATATTTCAGCTTCGTCTAATGAATTAACTACTGACTCAGCCTCAGGACCAATGCAATCAGATGCAAACTTTACTTCTTTTCGTATAAGACTGCCTAATTCAAGTGCAACTGGCTTAAGAGAATATTTCAAATCTTTCTTGCCTTTAGGCCTCCCAAAGTGACTCATCAAAATGACTTTGCAGTTTTTCTTTAACAGAAACTCAATAGTAGGAAGGCATGCTTTCAACCTAGTAGTATCAGTTACCTTGCCATCTTGCATTGGAACATTGAAGTCAACTCTTACTAAAACTCTTTTTCCTTCAATTTGTGAGTTTTTTAAATCTTCCATTCCGAATACTTGCTGCATAGTAAATTATCTGATGAGTTTTAGAGCCTTTTTTAAGTAAGTAAAAGTATATCTGGGTATTTGCAAAAGTTGTGATTGCTATTTTGCTTTACATTTCTAATCTATTAATTAATTAGTAAATAAAATGTCTCGTAAATTTACTAATCGAGAAAATAAAAGATATCTTAAATAAACTGAGTTATTAAGTCCAGTTGGATTCAATTCAGCTAATGTTATTTGGAGATCTCAAGTTTAAACAAAATATAACAAATCAAATGTTTATTTTACAGTTCATATGATTGCTATAAAAATTTCACCTTCCAGCCAAATACCTAACACAATTATTAAGCCGCGAGATAAAAGTGCAAAAAGAGAGTTTAACAGCCAAAGGTTAGAGAAAAAAAAACCTAAGTGCACAATTAGGCATCCATATTTATCAACATTGTCTTTCTCTCAAGAACTTAGAGAAAAATATTATTCATTGGAATCTCAAAATCCGAGAGACAAAACTGAAAATAATTCTCATCTAAAGAGTGGGGCAAGGATACGAAGTTACTCGTGGAAAGAAACTAACCAGGAAGATCAGGAAATCAATTATGAGATAAGAAGACCAGACAATAGCTTTCCAATACTTTTAGAGAAAAAAATAGATTTCTCATCAAATATCTTACAAACTAATACATATGTTCTCATTCCAGACAATGAAGGTTATGTTTCCATAGAAGGAAAAAAGTTTTTTCCTCTAGACAATGAATGTAAAATACAATTTTACTCAGAGAAAGAAGTTGCTGATAACTTACCCAAAAAACACAGAAGTTCAATTCACAAATTATTATTAGTTATCGGATCCATTAACCAAACATCCAATGAGATCAATCATGGTGTAGCTTACATTAACTCAAAGTACGAAAGGACTTTGTGGAAGCTTCCACAAGATTGGCAAATATATATCCAACCGATAAAAAATATAAATAGGCATTTACTTGAAATATCTTTCTTAAAGCAGAAACTCTTTAAATCAAAGTTTTTCCGCTCATTTGCTTTGGTTTATCTAAATTCATTAAATTTAGGAGTGTTGGAGCCAAATCACATAGAGCACCGTTAGACATTTTTACATCTTTATTTTTGTTGCTAACTAAAATGCAAGGAACAGGATTGAGACTATGAGCTGTTCTTACTCCCCCATCTTCATTAACCATTTGGTCTGCATTTCCATGATCAGCAGTAATAACCAACGGAACCTCCATCTCTAAACAGGCATTAGTCACTTTTTCAATTGCAGAATCTAAATGTTGAATGGCTTCAGAAGCTGCATCAAAAATTCCAGAATGTCCCACCATGTCGGCGTTTGCAAAATTAGCAACAATCAAATCATATTTATCGTCTTTAATTGCTTGGGTTAATTTCTCTGCAACATCTGGAAGACTCATTTCTGGTTTCATATCGTAGGTTGCGACTTTCGGAGAAGGGATTAAAATTCTTTCTTCTCCTTCAAATGGCTTCTCTCTACCTTGATTAAAGAAACTTGTAACGTGTCTAAACTTTTCAGTCTCAGCAATTCTAAGCTGCCTGAGATTCAATGATGAAACATATTCTCCCAAGCTCATTGTTCTATCTTGTGGAGGTAGCTCACTATCGGTAAATGCAACTGGTACAACTGGTTTAGCCCCCTGTTCAATTTCATGGAGAGAACGGTCATATGTCGTTAGGCAGACATAATCAATTTGTGGAAAAATTTCTCTGTTAAAACCATCAAAGCTTTCTTGAGTTAATACAGTTGTAATTTGCCTTGCTCTATCCGGACGAAAGTTAAAGAAAATGACTCCATCACCATCAGTTATGCGGCTATCGATACCAGAAAATTTTGTTGGTTGAACGAATTCATCACTATTTTCTTGAGGTTCATATAATCCTTCAGACCGATTATAAGCTTCTTTGACTGCATTAACTGGAGACTTACTCTCCAAACCCTCTCCTTTAATTAAAAGCCTCCAGTATTTTTCAATTCGGTCCCAATTGTTGTCTCTGTCCATTGCCCAATATCGTCCACAAACAGAACCAATCTTTCCTCTATTTAATTTACTCTCCAAACCCTCAAGCAAAGAGATGCTGTTTTTGGGTGGATCATCCCTTCCATCCAAAATTGGATGTACAAATAAATCAAGTTGTTCTCTTTCCGCCCACTCAATTAATGCATACATGTGCCCGAGGTGACTATGAACATCTCCTTCACTCAACAATCCAATGAGATGTAATTTGGATTTATTTTTTTTCAAATCCTTTAGAAGATTTAAAAGCTCTTTGTTTTCAAAAAAGCTTCCGTTTTTAATAGCTTCACTAATTAAAGTGAGTTTCTGTTTAGCAACTCTTCCAGCACCAATATTTTCATGTCCCACTTCAGAATTCCCCATAACTCCTTCCGGAAGGCCAACTGATTCACCGCAAGCTTCTAGTTGGCTATTGGGAAATTCGTTGAGGAGTTTATTAAAAAACTTTGGTTGAACCGCTGAAATTGCACTTTCTTTTGGATTGGTATTTACGCCCCAGCCATCCAATATTAATAAAACCGATTTACTTTTTTTTTCTGACATTGAAAATTAGAAGATTTGAATAAGTTGAATTGAAAAAAAATTTATGAGAACAAATAATTAACTAAAGACTTCTTTATAAATAAAAATCTTTAATTTAGAATGATTTTAACCATTTTTTGATCTGTCAGCCCAAGGTAATTCAACATTGTTTAGCAAATTCCTCAAAGCACCAAAGTATTCATTAATAAAGCTCAGTTCAATTGTATATCTTCTTGCAATTACTATTTCTTTCACGTTCTCTATATCAGCAACACCGAGAGTTCAAAGAAATATTCAACCGGATGAGCTTTATGAATTAGTTCGCCTAATAGTCAATCAAAATTATTTAGATACTACCTATAACAATCAAGATTTAGACATATGGTCTTCCGAAAGACGATATAAAGACAAAATTAAAAGTTATGACGATGCAAAAAAAGCCATACAAACCATGTTAGCCAGTTTGGGTGACAGATATACACGCTTTTTAGACAAAGAGGAATATGCAGATGAGCTGCAAGCAATTGATGCAAAGTTACCGGGAATTGGTATTCAAATCGGATTGGATAAGACTCAAAAAATTATTGTAATAGCCCCCATTCAAGGAACTCCCGCATTCAAAGCAGGTCTCATGCCAAAAGACGAAATTCTTGAGGTGGATGGAACACCAACAAAAGGCTTATCAATTGAAGAAGTAGCAAACAAAATTAGAGGAACTCCTGGAACAAAAGTTAAACTTTTAATTTTGCGAAACGAGTCGGAAAAATCTTTTGAAATTACAAGAGCCGAAATTCATATTGAAGCGATTCCAGAAGGCCAAGCTGCAAAAATAAATGATGACATTTGTTACATTCACCTCTCTACTTTTATCTCTCAAGATGCCGCGAAAGAGTTTGCAAATAAATTAAAACAACTCAACAAATGCCCGGGATTAATTCTTGATTTACGCAATAATCCGGGAGGTTTATTGGATAACGCAATTCTTCTTGCAAACATGTTTCTTGAAGATGGACTGGATATTGTAAGTACCGTTGACAGAGATGGATACGTAAACACTAAAGCAACCGGTGATAAGAGACTTGCTCAATTTGATGGAAAGCTTGTGATTTTGGTCAACGAAGGTTCAGCAAGTGCAAGCGAAATTTTGAGCGGAGCACTTAAAGATCATGGGAGGGCAGTACTGGTTGGCGAAAAAACTTTTGGTAAGGGCTTAGTTCAATTAGTTCGTGACTTGCCTGATGGTTCCGGAATCAATATAACAACAGCAAAATATTTAACCCCTAAAGGCACGGATATCAATAAAATAGGAATTCAACCAAATCACAAAGTCAAGCTAACAAAGGATGATTTGGAAGAAAAGAAAGGTCCTTGGTTTATTGATTATGACAATATTGTCAAACCCGAAACTGCCTTAAATGAAAACAGCGTTAAAGATATTCAATTAGCTAAAGCAATTAGTATCTTGAAGAAAGAACTAAATCAAAAGGCAATACCTTAAACGAAAAGTGATTTCTTATCAGGCTCAATGAGGTTACTAGGGTTAGATATTGGAAGCAAAAAAGTTGGGATTGCAATATCCGATAAAACACTCACTGTTGCAAGGCCCTTAAAAACCGTTCTCTTCAAGCAACTTCAAACTGAGCTGAAAGAAATATTAATTGAATACAATGATGTTGAAGGTTTAGTAATTGGATTACCAGTTTCTCAATCGGGAGAAAAAGCCGAACAAATTAAATTAATAGGTCAAAAACTCAACCGGGTTTTTCAATTAGAAGTCTTTTATGAAGATGAGAGATTAACCAGTTGGGAAGCCAGAGAAATACTGAAAGACGAAGGATACAATGTAACTAAAATTAAAGAGTTGGAAGATCAAGTAGCAGCTAAGCTCATTCTTCAAAGTTACTTAAGCCATTAACCTGTTACTTAGCTTCAATTACACTTCGATCAATTTCAGATGCAACTTTGGTGAGTAGAAAGACGTTCCATCGAGAATGCCTTTGAATTATAAGGAGTTAATAATTTCAGTATTTGAAATCGCCACTAATTATAGTAAATTAAGTTAATAAGCACACATTCTGAGGATGTGTTTATCAAGTTTTTTATGAAAAGGAATATCTGAATTGTCGGAACGAATACTCCTTTTGAGATTAGCCCACTGAGGCTCAGACTTATTCAAATCTGG
>JASJDU010000070.1 GCA_030065015.1 Candidatus Caenarcanales bacterium
GCTTTTGTTTTTTAACACTTCAAATAAACCAATTTGAGCACCCTCTTCTCCTTAACTCTTTTTCATTTTTCTACTAACGGTTGCATTTAACTTTTGATGTTGCGAAAAACATTAAACGGCTCAATCTCAGGATATAGTGATTTCATGTATACAATCGAATTAACTTATTAAAATTGGGTTACTCAAGATACTATCGTGCGTAACAGATTAGAAGGATTGGCACAAAAAGAGCTGTTTTTGAAGAATAAGTTTTTTCTTTTTATGGAACTGCTAGCCAACTGAAAGTTGGAAAAAATAAATTTATCGAAAGTTTCAATAGATTTATAATCAAGTTTGATAATTCTTCTTCAATTGAAATGGTTAAATTTCTACATCTTGGTGATATTCACGTTGGCTACCGACAGTACAAGCTCATAGAACGTGAAAGAGATTTTTTCAAAGCTTTTTTAGATATTTGTGAAAAAGGCGCTATTCAAGAGCAAGTCGACTTTGTTCTAGTTGCTGGAGATTTATTCAATTATCGATCGATTTCTCCACAGAGTTTTAATGAGGCTGTTTTTGTATTTAATAAACTAAAACAAGCGAATATTCCAGTTATTGCAATTGAAGGAAATCACGACTTTAAAGAGATTAACAATTTCAATAATCTCAAAGGTTCATGGTACGAGGCTCTTGCTCAGAATCAACTGATTTACTTTTTGTATCCTCAAAATGAAGATCAAGCTTTTGAAAAACTGATAATCAACAAAAAATATTTAGGAGGCGGATATATAGATTTAAATTCCAAAGGTAAGAATATTAGGATAATTGGCTCTAAGTGGCATGGCTTCAATGCCGGCTCTACTTTGCGTAAATACAAGAAAAGAATTGAAGAAATTAATGAAAATGACCATCGTGCGGATTTTCAAATTTTCATGTTCCATGGAGGACACGAAAACTATTTACCAGTAAACCGAGGAGGTGTGTCTAGTAATGATTTTTATTGTTTACAAGATACTGTTAATTACATAGCTCTCGGTCACATTCATGAGCACTATTGCATCCAAAACCAAATTGCCAAAGACTTCATTCTAAACCCTGGTTCCACTGAGGCAAATTCAACGGCAGAAACCGACATTCAAAGAGGTGGAATTGTTGCTGAAATTAAGGCAGATAATAGTTTTGATTATTCGCTATTGACAAATTACTATCAAAGAAAGTTCATCAAGCTTGATGATATTGATGCCTCAAAATTTTCAAGTCTAGAAACTTTAATTAGCTTTATTAAAGAAGACTTAGAAAATAAAATATCTAATTGCAATGATAATAGACCAATAATTCAAGTGAATATAATTGGTAGAGCAAAGTTTGATAAATCCAATGAAGAATTAAGTCTACTCAAAGATTATATTGAAGGCCTTGGTGCACTCTATTGTTTAGTTAAATGGGACGTTCAAGATGAAGAAATTACTTATATTCGCGAAGAACAGAACTCTCTAATGAGTAGACAAGAGCAAGAAAGTAGTATCTTAAAAACAATTCTTTCCTCTGATGAAGATATTACACCCGAAGATTTCTCATCCGAAATGTTACAAATCAAAGATTTGATAATTAACAGAAATAGCGAAAGCACTGAAGTTCTTCATCAATTAGAAGCTTTTGCAGATCATTCAATAAAATTAACCCACGGTATTTGATTAGTATTTAGGAAATCCCAGATTCTAAATACTAAATTGAAACAAAATTAACTATTTATTAATCAGTTAGAGTATAAATTAATGTTGAAATTAATATAGTTGACAGAGTCCCAAGTTGCTTCCTCTCAAGAACAAGATAAATAATAAATTTATTACCCTTTTTTTATTAATCCTAATTCAAAGTAATATCCTGGCTTATCCGGTTCGTTCTACAAATCATAACGAAACAATTAACAAAGTCAATCAAGATTCTTCTACAACTTTACTTCTAAATAAATCTGATTCAACAGAAGAAAAGTTTTTTAATAAACCTAACTTATCGAAATTAGATGTTTATTCATCCAATGAGCTTGAGCAAATGTGGCTATCTCGAGAATATACCGATAGCGCTAAGCTACATAACCTGTTAAACAATTACGATATCCAACAACCATCAAAAGAATTTCAGCTAAATCACAAATTTAGAGTAGCAAGTTTAAATATTGAAAGAGGATATAAGCTCAATAAACTGAAAGCTTCTCTCAAGAAAGATCCCGTATTCGATAAAATTCTTCAATACTTCCCAGAAATTACTGAAACTGAGACCTATAAAGAAGCAATACAATCAATTTGTGACAAAGCAAGAAAGCAGAATATTCAATGCAAAACCAAAATTGCTGAATTTGATAATCTTCTTCTTCAACTTTTAGAGCCGCAAAAATCTCAATTCACAACTATATTCCCAATTAAGCAACTACAGAGCAATAGAAGAAAAAATAAACAAAACATACAAGCGGGGATTTACGAACTAGCAAAACAAATTCATCATCTCTCATCAGCTGATGTTATTGCTCTTCAGGAAGTTGACTGGGGAATGCCAAGGACAGATTATGTTCATGTAGTAAAAGAACTAGCTGAAGCCAATGGATACGGTTATGTTTATGGAACTGAGTTTCTCGAATTTTTTGATGATGGAACCGCTTACTCAAAAATAGAGGAGCTTAAGGAAGAAAAATTTAAAGGACTTCACGGAAACGCAATTTTATCCAAATGGCCGCTCAGTAATATAAGAATTCTCAGATTCGCAGAATCATTTACCAAAGATCCTTCAATGCAAACACTAAGTAACAGGCGTTGTTATGATTGGTGGCATGAGGAGTTAGCACAAACAGGTCCCTTTGAAAAATTAGCTTATGGAGTCATAAAAACCGTATTCGATGAAGACTCTGTTGTACCATCGGTCAGGTTAGGTAGCAGAATGGCACTTATTGCCGACGTCCAAACGCCGGAGGGCAAAGTTACAGTTGTTTCAACTCACTTAGAAAATAGAGGTCACCCTAAATGTAGACGTCTTGAGATTGCTGAATTGGTGAATCATCTGAAGAGTGTACAAAATCCTTTAGTTATTGCCGGTGATTTAAATACAACTAATGAAGAAGCTAGAAGACCATATTTTCGGCACACATTGTATTGGTATATTATCAATCAGTTTGAGCTCTCAACATTAGTGACGAGTATTGCAACTAGAGCCGGATTAATTTTACTAGACCTACCTATACCGAATCCAATTCCCACTGTAGTTCAAATTATCAACCAATCGAGAGAATGGAGAAACCCCCCAGGTCTTGGAACAAGAGAAAGAAAACTTTTCAGAAGAGTAATCCACAATTTCTCTTTTGATGATGGAACTGTTTTCGATACCAGGGGCTCCAAGGAATTCAATCAAAAAAATAGTAAAAGGCTTCTATCCAACTCAAACCAAACCACCCCAATTGGTTATAGGCCAACTTTCTGTTTTGCGAGAAGCTATAAAAAAATATTCTGCATGAAACTTGACTGGATTTTCGTTAAAGGTAACTTAAGCTACTGTGGGAGAAAGAAAAAGAATTGTCGTTATGCAAATAATTCATGGGCACCAACTAATCCAAGAACTTTATTTGCTTCAAGCTTACTCGGCACTCTATCAAATCACGCGGCAATAACTACCGATTTAATTCTTCCGAGCTTAGCAAGAGAAATAAAACCATTAAGTAATGAGTATATCGTTGACAACTAAAGAATTATTGAGCAGCACAAAATAGACTCAATAAAGAAATAAAAATAGATTTTGTTTAATCTGTTTTTTGAAACCAAGCAGGAAATGGATCTTTGAGTTCCTGATACTTCTGCTTATCTTTTAAGTAGTCTTTGATTAAACATGCATCCAGCTGCTCACGAATTTTATGTTCATCCATTTCGGTTTTAAGACCAATGAATACAATTTCTTGCCTTCTATCACCATAATCTTTGTTCCAGTGAAGCTTTATCATTTGATTAAACTCTTCTGATTCATCCGCATCTGGCCAATAATCTTTTGGGATAGCTGCCCACCAGTTTCCTATACCCTCGTGACGAACACAAGCGCCAGCCTGTGAAATTTCACCAACAAATTCAGGACGGCTAGAAATCCAGAAAAAGCCTTTTGCCCGGAACACGCCTGGCCATTCTTGACTAAAAAATGCATGAATCTTTGCAGGGTCAAAAGGCTCTCGTGCACGATAAACAAAGCTGGTAATTCCGTATTCCTCTGTCTCTGGGACATGGTCTTTAAAATTATGTAGTTCTTGTGCCCATAATGGATGCTCTTGAGCCTCATCAATATCAAACAACCCAGTATCCATAACCTCACTGAGATCGACTTTTGAGAGAGTCGTTTGAATTATTTTAGCTTTGGTATTCAAACCGCGAATAATTGCCTTAACAGTTTGAAGTTCTTCTTCAGAAATTAGGTCAATTTTGTTGAGGATAATCACATTAGCGAATTCTATTTGCTCAACTAAGAGATCAACCAATGTTCTTTCATCGTCTTCACCTAGGCTTTCACCTCGATCTTGAAGAAAATCAGTGGAGCTGTAGTTCTTGATCAGATTTGCAGCATCGACAACGGTGACCATGGTATCCAGTTTTGATACATCTGATAGGCTGTTTCCGTCTTCATCACGGAAATCGAAAGTTGTTGCAACTGGCAAAGGTTCAGAAATACCAGTGCTTTCAATCAGTAAATAGTCGAACTTTCCTTCCGCAGCTAACTCGCGCACTTGTATCAAAAGGTCTTCTCGTAATGTACAGCAGATACATCCATTACTTATCTCAACCAATTTCTCTTCTGTTTTAGAAAGGTTACCTCCGCCACGTTCAATCAGATCTGCATCAATATTCACCTCACTCATATCATTGACGATAACAGCAACTTTTTTGCCTTCGCGGTTATTCAAAGTATGATTTAAAAGGGTTGTTTTTCCTGCACCCAAAAAGCCTGATAAAACTGTAACGGGTAGTTTTTTCTCTAAGGTTTGCATTTTTGCTCTAAAATTTTCTTATTTTTTAATGTTACAACATAATAATTAGAATAATAACTTGCCGTCACTTCAACAGAGTAAGTATCTTTCATTGAGAAAAAGAACCGCTTGAACAACCAAGAATTGAATTGTCAAAAATTTATTGCAGTAAACTGGATCAACTCCAAGTATAACGGACAGAAAGAAAGAGAGATTACGATTATCGTAAATACTCAGGAAGGAAAGTCCGATGAAAAAGAAATATTCAGCAGAATATAAAGAATATGCAATTGAAGGTTTCTATGAATCCAAGAAA
>JASJDU010000071.1 GCA_030065015.1 Candidatus Caenarcanales bacterium
TTATAGTAAACTAAAGATATAAATGCGTAATAGTTTCAAAGTTTATGACATACGGATATAGCAACGATTTACGAGATAAAGCGCTCTCATACTATGACAGAAGCGGAAAGAGCCAAGAAGAAGTAAGTGAAATATTTGGAATAAGTCTTAGAACATTTTCAAACTGGATAAATCTGAGAAAAAAGGGTGACTTTAATAGACGTTCAAATCAAAAGAAAAAAGCAGCTGTAAAAATAGACGAAGCTGCTTTAAAACTTTATGTTCAAGAAAATAGTGAAGCATATTTATCTGAGATAGGACATCATTTTGGAGTCTCAGATGTTGCAATTCTGTATGCATTACGTCGATTAAATATAACTCGCAAAAAAAACAAATTTATACCTGGAAAGAGACGAAAAAGAGAGAAAAGAATTTCTAAATAAACTCAAAACCATACCCCAGGAAAATATTATCTGGGCAGATGAAACGGGTATCGAAGAAAGAATGCACCGCACTTATGGAAGAGCGGAAAGGGGAAACAAGGTTCATTCAAATATATCTGGGAAAAGAATTCCTAGAACAACTCTAATTTCTGGCTATAGTGAAGGTGTGTTGAAGTCTCCAATGGTATTTAAGGGATATACGGATACAAAAGCATTCATAACCTGGATAGAAAAGTGTCTGCTCAAAGAGATGGAAGAAAGGCACGTTTTAATAATTGATAATGCATCATTTCACAAATCACCGAGAGTCAGAGAATTAATTGAATCCAAAGGTGCCAGACTTATCTATCAACCAAAATACTCTCCAGATTTGAATAAGTCTGAGCCTCAGTGGGCTAACCTCAAAAGGAGTATTCGTTCCGACAATTCAGATATTCCTTTTCATAAAAAACTTGATAAACACATCCTTAGAATGTGTACTTAGTAACTTAATTTACTATACTAGAAATTGCTGAAGAGCCATTTTAGCTTTCAGAGACCGTATCAATTCTTCGTTTGACATAGTTTCAGGATCAAACGCATCTATAAACCCACTCAACCCAACAGCAACATCTATTACAGAATGAGCTGTCTCAGAGACAGCTTCTCCTTTTTTATTAAAGGACGTTGGTATTTCTCCAACCCTTTCTTTTCTCCAAGTGCCTTTATTCAAGGTAAATCGGAAAGTCTGTTCTCTAGAAGCTTTAGTACATCCTTTTATGTAAATCTGCATGTATTTTCACATCTTAAATCGGAAGAAATGCATATTAACACAATTAATTTCAAATCCACTTTTTTCAGATAAACAGGGCTTATCAAAAGGCTCTTCCACACCTGATTTCCAAATCTCATTAAGTTGTTTTTTTGCTTTTCTATCTCCCAAAAACAGAGCCGAAGCTATCAGCTTAGCCAAGAGATTTTATAACAATCTGTGCCAGGCCCATCGCATCGCTTTAAAAGCTAGATAATTCAAATGTGATACACTTTAATTATTAAATTCATATTAAGCTTTTCAAGACTTTAATACTATTCAAATAAAATTTTTACCCTTTAAAAGAATGCAAGTACATAATACAAAATCTCATAAAACCTTAAAGGTTTACACAACTCCTTCAGTTGATGCTCAAAAATACAACGTATTAAACGACACACTCCGCAATGAAGCTGAGAAATCACCTGAGAAACTTGTTTCTGGAGCTATGGCAGCCGCTTTTGCAAGGGAAGTAGCTGGTGGAAGAAGCATGAGCAAAGAAGAATACATCAATAGTATGTATTCCGACAAAGACTGGAATCAACTAAGTGGTAAAGGAAATTCCTGCTTACCACCAGGAGCGTTTCCTAATATTAACGGACGCTTCAAGAATGACCCAAAAATCAGAAAAGCCTTAGAACACGAGTTAATTGAGGAAAAATTTGATGAATTTCAGGCAAATCTTCCGGAGAACAAATTAACAAGGCTTAAAGAGCTAATTAGAACTGCTTTTGATGAAAGTGAAAGAGAGGCAATAATCAAATCTCATCAGCAGAGCGAACCTTCAATAGTTGAACTTCTCAAACTGGAAGAAAATGCAAATAATTCTCCCGAAGATAAAGAAAGGTTTGATGAAGCACTCAATAAAGAAAGGCAATTAGTAATATCGCAAGCAGATCCAATATTACAGAATCTTTTATGTCAAATTGGCCCCATGAGACTTGCAGAAGATCCAAGCAATATATGGACTGCGGTTTTAAGGAATTTACACGAACAAGATCTCCTGCAACCACCACATGAATGGACCGTTACAGATGAGAACTTAGATAATATCTCTTGGATAACTCGTAAACACTTTGAATCCTTAGCAGCACAAACCGAGAGACCTAAACCGCTCGGAGCTTATAGGCAAACCAAAACAAGTGATTCACAAATAACTCACGAAAGACTCATTTATGAGATTAATCAATTAACACCTGAGGAACAAGCTAAAGTCATCTTCTCTCCTAAAGAGATAGTAGAAACTACAAAACCTTTCTTTGCATCATACAAAGAAGATGGTTTCATCAAAGGAAATTCCTTGCAATACGATGCAGATCAAAACAAATACCATGAGTCACAAGCGGAATTAATTGAAGAACAAATATCTCAAATCTTAAGCAAAAAGACTCTTGATTCAAACGATGAGTTAGAGTTAAAAGAGCTTAAAACCCAAAAGAATCACCATAAGGCAGAAGCAAGAAGATACGAAAATTCTTTTCTTGAAAAAATCGAACCCAATTCTGGATGGCAAGAAGATGGTACAAAAATAATACCCGGGGATGAAGGGGTTATATTCGTCAATCAGGATGGTAATGAAGTTACAGACCCTGCAGAGCTGGATGGACTCATTTTAAAACGAGAAATTCAGGCATTAATCAAGCCCCAAAATAGAAAAAAAATGTTTGCTTTCGTTTCGGGCGCTCGCGATTATTTATCCAATCAGGGGTTTTCTCGTGAAGAAATAGAACCTTTCTTAGATGCTTATTCCAGGAGCCTTCATTATTTTGGGAAAGGATTAAAAATCACAAACTCAAGGAACAAAGAAGAAACTCTTGGTGGACATTCTCAAATCTCTTTTGCTGCCAGAAGAATAGTGAATCTAAGTTATGGTAGTCCGACAGCAGCAGATTTGTTCAAGTGTATTGAATTAATTTCAGGAAAAATAGACTCAATGAAACGAGATATCCACAATCAATTATTAAGACTTCTTCCAAAAGATCTCAGAGAACTCAAAAGAAGTTTTCATCAAAGAACCGGAGTTAACATGCTTGATATTAAGCCTGGAATAGCTGTGTTTGGAGAAGATGGGATTGAATATGCTCCAAGGCAATCACATACTAAGCAAGAGAAAAGAATTGTGGAAAGAGAGATAACAATCGATGATCAGATCAGAAAAGTTCAACGAAGTCTAACCATAATTCGAGATATCCCAGAATTATTCTTTGAACCTTCTAGTGAAGATACCTGTGACAGGAGGAGACAGACTAATTTACTCAAAGAACAAACTGGTGGAAACCCAATGAATCACTTTTTTGGCCGAGTCTCTGCCGTGAAAGAGTTTTATGAATGGGCAATGGCAAACCCAAGGCCAGCAAGTCCTCATTACAATAAACTAAAAGAGCATTTCGGCACTGAAAAAATTAAAAAATTCCTTGATGATATCTTTGATCCTCTGGGAGCATCTGATTATTGGTCTACAAGCATACTTAGGCATTATTTTGCGAAGAATCGAATAGTCGACGAACTGCCACAGACTTCAGAGAATATAACAGTTTTATCAAAAGGGAGAATTGAGGTTAGAGATGATCAAATGCTTTATACGAACTCCCAGTCTGACTATGGAATAGAGTTTATTGATTCAAAAGCAAGTAAAAGAGCTATTGACGAATTCATTGGTCCAGCTTTTGCAGAAATGAAAGAAATAGGTTACGTAGCTCCAAAACCCAGAGAAGAGGACAATGCCTTAAGTCAGACACTAAAACTATTGGAAATGTACAACAGCATGGAAAAGGACGTTGCTAAATCAATAAATGAAGAGAAAAACAGACTTGGCCGTAGACTAACCAAGGAAGAAATGCAATCGATTCGTTTTAAAATATTCATTGAAGCGGAACTCAAAAGTCAATTCAACCAGAAAAGATATCTTATTGTGAGTGAATCCGGCGCAAGTAAAATCAACCCAAAAGAAAAAAATATTATTGCTTTAAACAAAGAACTTAAGAAAACAAAAGATCTCAATGTAACTAGAGAGGTTTTAAAGCTTTTGGAAAAATATGTGAATCTTTCCAGGGAGACACAAATTAGTGATTTTACTGATTCTAATGATGTTATATTGCTTCAGGTATGTTTTGGTAATCCAAAATATTTCGGCAATTTAGCAAAATATTTGCAAACTCTAACTAAAATACAAATTCAAGCAATCGTTAATTTCGAAAAATCTTGAATCAACGCACAAAGCCAGATAATTAAGCATTTCTATATCAACAACAAGCCCATTCATTGCTTCAGATGAGCTTTGGAGGGGGAGGTGAGATAAGCTGTATTGATTTTTATCCTACTTGTCTTACCAAAGTAAACAATTTGCTCCACTTCACCTGTATTTTGATTGAAAGATGTTACCTCTCCCAAAGCACCAGTTGCTCCGTTTGTTTTTGAAACTAGCATGGTTCCAGGAGACACTTGATAATTTTTTGAATAAGTGCCATTTTGCAATTTTGGTACTTTATAAGATACTCGATACTGCCCATTAGAATAGCTGTCTAAGCGAAGAATTTTAGCAGTATAGTTAAATCCCTCACCTATAGAAAACAGCATTCCATTGGTTGGTCTAGCAACGGATGTGGCTTCATAAACTTGCTTGGTTTGAGGATCTAATCCAAGTAAGCCTTTGTCTTTATAATCAGGCAAACATATGCCAACTGTTAAGTGCCTTTCGTTAGTATTGGACAGTGCAGATGGTATAGTGCATACTTCACTACTCTCCAAGGCTTTAGGGTCGTAATTACCTAAAACTTTTCCAAAATTAATTTGCTGATCAAGCGGGCTATTTTGATTATTTTGACTGATTAAATTTTCTGTTGGCCTCTTCGTCTCCACTTTTCGGATCAACGCTGGAGGGCGAGTAACAGCGACATGAATAGGCGGGCCAATGTACATAGTTTTTATATCTTAAGTTAAAGCAGCTCAACTGATAGCATTCTTAAGCTTCTGAAAACCGTTAATCGCTCCGGGTTGTATTCCCCGCAGCTTGCTGCGTAGAATACTCGCGTGAGCGAGTATATTCATAAGAGTCATAACGTAACAGTATTGTTGTATCACCTGGTGTTTCCAGCGAAGTACAGGAAAGTAGTTTTTGACG
>JASJDU010000031.1 GCA_030065015.1 Candidatus Caenarcanales bacterium
CGTAAAGTGTTTGAAGCTCATTTTGGCCTTTGTTTTTTAACACTTCAAATAAACCAATTTGAGCACCCTCTTCTCCTTAACTCTTTTTCATTTTTCTACTAACGGTTGCATTTAACTTTTGATGTTGCGTATTTTGTTCCTCTGAATATTGAGTTAGTTATGGGCACTGGATTAATTATTGAACTAATAAAAAAAGACTTTAGACAATACAAGCAAGGTATTTTTAAAAAGCCTTTAGAAAATGCAGTACAAAGTTGGAGAGAAGATCAGAATCTAGAAGAGAGAAAAGACCTTTTATTAAATACTGCACAAAACATTACAGTGAATTATTTGAATTTAGTAAATAAGGAAAATGCAGAAGATTTATCCTTGAAAGTTAGAAAAACGATAGAAGAAAAAATCAATAATTTATCTAATGATTTTGTAGAAAGGGTTTCTAAGTTTGGAATCGAAATTGAAAAAGAAGTCATAGATTTAGTTCAAAATTGTAAATATGAACCAGTCAATGCTTTTAGTAAGGTTTTGAGCAATTTCTTAGACGAAAAATATTCAACTTATGAAGAAATTAAAAAAGTTAATAAGTTTTATGACAAACTCTTTTCAGAAGTGCTAAACACATTAACTTCTCCTCAAAAAAGTGTTGAGCTTGAAGAAAAATTACGTTCATTACAAACAATTTTGAATAATGGAAAAATGACTATTGAAGTTGGTGATAGTGGACAACAGTTTTTTCTACTGCTTCCTTCAAATTTTAATGATGATAATTTACCTAATTTACAAAAATTATTTCAAGATTTGATGAATGTGAATCAAAAAAGTGATCGCAAGGTTCAGATTCTCTTTGATCTTAAAGACCTTTGTAACAAGCCAAAACTTTACTATAAAAATTTGCCATTTTGGAATTTTATGAGTAGATTAGAGCAACTATGCGAAAGGTCCAAAGGAATAATAAATTATAGTTATACTCATGAACTTTTAAATGAAAGCAAATTTCAATCTGTAGAGGTTCAAAGAGATGATGATATAAAGATACCTTCTTTTTACAATCTTGAAAAAATAATAAAAATTATTGGTAATGAAGTAATAACATCAATAAAAATTACTAATTCCACAGATAAACAGTTTAAAATTTTGTCGTCTTATCAAGATCTCCAAGGCCAGCATCCAGAGTCTTCTGTAGATAAATCAATGCTAGTTCATCTCAGGAACTTATTATCTGGATTATCTTTTAAAGCAGAGCTTCATTTGCCTAAGAACAAAGAACCTGCATACATTCTTGTATCTAATCTCAGTAACTTAAAACTTTCACAATTTCTTACTTTAATGAAATCTGATCATTTAGAAAGTCTAGAGAATACTTTAAAGCAACAAAATTATACTTCTTCTGAAAAAGTAAAAGCTTTAGTCGATGCTTTAGAAAGCATATTACAGAAATAAATACTGTCCTTTAAATAACAAAACTTATTTGCAAACCATCAGCCGAGAATGAATAAAATTTTTCTAATTTCTTTTTTTATATTTTTAATAGCGATTTAAAATAATTGACCGGATTTAGTAAATATGTAAATAAAATTCAAAGATTAGAGTTGTAAGGTGAAGATGTCTCAGGGATTAAGCATTAAAAATAGTATCTCTCATTTAAGAAGAAAGTTTATCCTTAACGGAAAAGCCTCAAAACGCAAAACTCAGAAGAAACAAGCGGAATTATCTTTCACAAAAAGCCCTTTACCGTTTGCACTCCCTGTATTTAATATTACTTCCCTTCTTCAACCATCTAGAATGGAGAGAAAAAAACTGCTAGAAGCAATTATTCATGGTCCAATAGCGGTTAACGTTGAAAATTTCGAATATTCATTTCGTGATATCGAGGAAAAGTCATTTTCAACACAGTTTGTTGATTTAGAAAATATGAGTTCTTTTAACCAAGAGACTTTACCAAAAGTACTTAACAGACAAAGCATTAAACACAAAAAACTTCCTTCTCTGGAACTTGGTGAAAAATTAGTAGGTTCTTATCACAGATTCACCGGTCTTGGGAAACATGATCCGGGTGATCCGAAAAGCTATTTAATATTTGATATCCCAGATGTTAGCCCGTGGCCCTCTGAAGAAAGTTATCCTGGATTTCGTGAATCTGCAATGAAATTATTCAATGATTTAACATGCATACATAGAGCGTTGATACCAGCACTTTTCGATAAGCAGGATATACAAGAATTCATAAATAAATATTTAGGTTACCAGTTTCACATGCTTTGGTACGACAAAACGTTTCATGGTAACAAGACCGATGAGTTTGGAAGGATAATTAGAAAAGACGTTCATAAAGATCAAACATTCTTGAGTCTTTTTTATGATGTCAATCAATTTGAATTCATCTTGAATGGAAAGAACTATAGAACTGAACTCCCGCCGAATTGCGTAATGGCAATTCAAGGAGAAGGCCTTCAGGAACTATTCAATGCTTCTTACGGATTACAGACAGAGGCTTTAAAGCATTGGGTTGTGTCAAGAAACTCTGAAGAATATGGTGATAGATATAATGGAACTCTGATACCAAGAGATTACTTTACACCCAATGAGCTAATGTTCCAAATCAGGAAATTTCTAAACCAAAGCTTCTCCTTCTGAAATCCTGCTTAAAGCCTGCCTAACAGAGGGCTCTAAGATTCTTAATATTTGTGTTATTATTCCTAACTCAACAATGATATAAGAGTAGACGTTTTTTATTTTTATGAATAATGCATTAGCTAACCCCAACGTAGATTTATCTGATTTAGCAATCAAGGCCGGGTTGGCGGATTATTCACCCGTTAGGGGTTGCATGGTGATTAAACCTTATGGATATGCCATCTGGGAATTAATTCAAAAAGAACTTGATGCTCGTATTAAAGAATGTGGACATGAAAATGCGTATTTTCCTCTTTTTATCCCGCAGAGCTTTATTAATAAAGAAGAAGACCATATTGAAGGTTTTGCTCCTGAATGTGCAGTAGTAACACACGCCGGCGGAGAAAAATTAGAAGAACCTTTAGTGGTGAGACCAACCTCAGAAACCATTATTTATCACATGTTCTCTAAGTGGATACAATCTTGGAGAGATTTGCCTTATTCTGTTAATCAATGGGCTAACGTTGTTCGTTGGGAAATGAGAACTAGAATGTTTTTAAGAACTACCGAGTTCTTATGGCAAGAAGGACACACTGCTCATGAATCCGCTGAGAATGCTGATAGAGAAGCTAGAAGAATGCTTGATGTGTATTATGATTTTATGTCAAAGGTCCTTGCTTTAGCTCCTTTAGTCGGAGAAAAAACGGATTCCGAAAGATTTGCCGGTGCACATAAAACGTATTCTTTAGAAGTTCTTTTGAGAGACGGTAAGATTCTTCAAGCTGGAACTTCTCACCACCTTGGTCAAGGTTTTGCCAAAGCATTTGATATACAATTCCAAAATAAAAATAATGAATTGGAATATGTCCACTTAACATCATGGGGAGTGTCCACTAGACTCATTGGAGCTATTATACTTGGGCATCAAGATGACAAAGGTTTAATATTACCTCCCAATGTTGCCCCTATTCAAGCAATCATAATTCCGATATATAAGAATGAAGAGCAAAAAGAAAAAGTTCACAGTAATTGTCAAGCAATTCAAAACGAATTAAAAGTACTAGGAATAAGAAGTAAAGTGGATTTTAACGATCAAATTACCCCGGGTGCAAAATTCAACGAATGGGAATTAAAAGGTGTTCCAGTTAGAATACATGTAGGACCTAGAGATGTCGATAATAATGTTGTAGAGATTGTAAGAAGGGACACTTTAAGTAAAATTAAAGATATTACGAGGTTGGGACTAGGAGAAAAAATCAATGCTCTACTAATTGAAATTCAAAACTCGCTTTATCAAAGAAATTTAAATTGGAGAGAAGAGAATACGCATGAAGTTGACTCTTTTGATGAAATAAACAAGGTCTTGGATAAAAAAGGAGGGTTTCTTAAAGTCCATTGGTGTGGAAGCCAAGAACATGAATCAAAGATAAAAGAACAAACTAAAGCCACTATTAGAATTAAGCCCTTTGAAAAAATTGATGGTGGAGGAAAATGTATCGTATCCGGTGCGCCATCTAAAACAAGAGTTTTTATTGGAAGAGCCTACTAGTTAACTAAACGCAAATTAAAAAGAAAGTCTATTTAAATATTTTTTCTTTAAAACCTCTATACAAATCCTGAATAAAAACCATGGATTGCCATGTACATATCTTTTGAATAATCTTTTAGGTTCTACTATAAATCTGAATAACCATTCAAGTCCATTATCTCCCATCCACTCAGGGCACCTAGCTAAAGCACCAGTATGATAATCCAATGTAGCTCCAAGTGACAGGATTAATTTTACATTTAATTTTTCACGATGTTTTTCTCCCCATATTTCTTGCAAAGGTGTGCCAAAACCTAGTATCAACATATCCGGTTGAATTGTATTAATTTCTTCGATTACCTTCGCTTCTAATTCAGGATCTTTATGAATAAAACCATGGTGCATTCCAACAACCTTATGGTTGGGAACTCTCTCATCAAAAAGTTTATTGGCAGTATCTATTACTTGCTGAGTATTGCCGAGAAAATATATTGTTTGGTTTGCATCAGAAACCATTTCAATCAGTTCAAATATCCAATCAGCAGCTGTAAGACGAGTTGGTAAAGGTTGTCCTAACATTTTAGAAGCAACAACTACCCCAGCTCCATCAGCAAAAATGCAAGTGCCATTATCTAAAGCATCTGTATATTCTTTATTTATTTGAGATGTATTGAAAGCATTTACGTTCATGGGAAGCACAATCTTAGTCTCACCTGAGTAAGATTTAATCTCCTCTATCATCCTCTGTACCAAGCTTTGATAGTTAGGAAATGCTGATAATTTATGCCTCTCGATAATTGAAAAATCTTTTGGGAAAGGATCTACGTTTTCTTGATTCAAGTTCATCTGAGGTTTCATAGGTTTTATTGATCTAAAAGGATTATTGGGGTTGTTGCTGAATTTAAGACAGAAGTAAATGGTGAAAGAATTCTATTCACCTGTTCTAAAATCCTTCCGGCTTTGTAAATCTTCAGTTCAGGGATATAAACAATGTCATTAGGATGAAGTAATACATCATGCTTTTCAGCATTCACCATAAAAGTCTTGAAAGTATCTTCATTATAAAATCTCCTAATAACAACCTTTTTCTTATGTGCGTCACGAGAAAAGCCTCCAGCCTGAGCAATAGCTGAATTTAAGTATGGAGACAGTCCCTTAATAAAATGCACATTAGGTTCTTCAACCCATCCTATAACTCTCACAGGGAAATCTTTGGGGGCTATAACAGAGTTGATGATAGTTAAATAATCTTCCTTACTCATCATCTGCTGCTGTTTTGGGGATAAGAATGGAATATGAATTCGATCGTTGTATTCGATCCAAACATCCTGTGTGGGATCTTCTCCGGTTAAAGCTTTTAGTAAGTTAACTTTAATTGTTTTCTCATTATGAGTTCTAGTAACCGTCACATTTTCAAGATCAGCATTAAATCTCACTCCACCACCATAGTGCAAAATATTGAGTATTCTCATACTCAACCTGGCAAGTCCATAGTTAACTTCGGTATCGTGAGGATTTCCATGATAAGTAGCTATTTCAACCATTCCTGGATTCATTACAGCGCCAGATAAGAATGCAACACCTGGGTGATTACGAGTAACTCCTAGCGTAACTTTAGGATCAATAACATACTCAGAGATTAAGTCTTCAAGCATCTTGGTTACATCAAGAATCGTCTTACCCGCTACTCTAAAAGAACCAAGAGGCTCAAATGAAGCATATCCATCTCTTGTAACTAAGATACCACTCTGCTTAAATTCCTTAGGATGAACAAATTCCTTGTAAGCTAAAGTATCACCAGGCGCTATTCGGTAGAAATCTGAAGATGAATAGTTATTCTTATCAACACCGTCCACCTTCCTTTCATTATTTTCTGAATCTGCAAATATTTCGCCTTTTAATGGCTTCTGAGAGTTGCTTATATTTTTTGGAGAATTAACATGATTACTACTTAAATAATGCTTTTCAGATTTTTTATCAGAGCTATTTTGAGAATGCAACTCTAGAGGTGAAATTACAACAATCAAGCCAAAGGTAAAGAAGAAAATTAACTTTAAATATGCACCACTTAATTTCATAATAAAGTATCTACCTTGATAAAAGGCATTACCAACCATCCAACTACGTATTTTTCAAATAGAGTCTATCGACAGAAAGTTTGTTTTTTATTTTGATAAAGCAATATTGAGTATGAACTGAAATCCATCTCAAAAACTCTTCTAGGTCATTTGGATTAAACCAAACAAATAAGGTTTTAAGGGAATTCTCCTCTTGGAATATTTTCAAAGTACGTACTCTATTTAAATTAATTATTTGTTTTGCTTAAAAGCTACATAACAAATAGGGATATTGGATTAAGAAAATCTCTCAAGGAGCTTGGTATAAAACTTAGCTCCAATGAGCATTTGTCATATTTCATTAAGACAAATGCTAGATTATTTTTTCGAATTTTTATTTTTCTAGCAGTATGGTTTCTGGTCTATGCATTTCTAACATATGAGGCTACTTATCAATCATCAGCAAAATTAATAATTAGAAATTCTGCAATTACCGAAAATTATCTTGTAGCTAATAGACAAAACTATTTATTAACCACTACAACCGGTTTGAGAGACCCTGTATTAAATACAATGCACGTTATTGATTCAGCGTTGATCGTTGAAAGGCTGTGGGAATACTTTCAAGAAAAACACCCCGAAGAGCTTGAACGTCTAAAAATAAAAAATAAAGAGGAATGGATGAAATTCAACGGCAGTTCCTCTAAAGGGTGGTGTCGCTTCCTTAATGCAAAAAATATATCTTCAACCGATGTAATAACTGCATCTTTCACTTGGACAGATCCCATTATTGCAAAAGAAGCTTTAGAAGTAGCCGTAAAAGCATTCCAAGATAAGAATTTAGAATTAAACAAACTAGAAAGCAAAAGAAGAAGTCGGTACTTAGATAAGCAAGTTCTTGAGATTGAGCAGCAAGCTGAGCAAATAAGAAGAGTAAAAAGTCGATTCAAACAAAAAATCAATATTGCAGATCTTGGTGAAAAGTCAAGAAAAATGACCAATCTCAGAGAAGAAATCGCAAATAAACTAAGTGACACACTCTCTCGAGTAAAAGGAAGAGAAGCAGAGGTCAAAAGGTATCAATCACTCATAGGGCTGACTCCATCAGAAGCCGTTGATGCAACCGCTTTAGGACAAAATAAAACTTACGAAAAACTTAGGGATGAAATATATAAAGAGTATGGAAACTTAGGTTTACTAAAAGCAACATACACAAACAAAAGCCCTAAGGTAAAAGAATCTCAGCAGAGACTTTCTGCATTAGAACAACAGTTAAAAGAAGAAGCTAAAAAATCAATAAGCTACAGAAAAAAAAGCAACTTCAAAACACATATTGCTGACTTTGCAAGAGGACAACTCGTTGAAACAATGAGCAAATCTTATGCAGATGCAATTTTCCTCAAAGAAAAAGCAAGAATTCTAAAGGATTATCTTGGCAAGTTAGAGCAAGAAATCATGGATATGCCCGAATATGAAAGGCGACTGGACGAAATCAAGGAAAAAGAGAAATCTCTCGATAAATCCTTAGACATTCTGAGAAGACAACAAATAGAAGCGCACTTAAAAGAGAATGAAACATTAAGTAGTTTATTTATTATTGACAATCCAGATCTCCCTGCTAAAGCTCTATTTCCCAGCATGAAGCATCAAATTGCAATTGCTTTAATATTGAGTATAGTAGTCGCCTTCTTCATCCTAGTTGTATTTAACCTCATTAGGTTTAGTGGGTTTCACTTAGTTAAATTCTTAGATAACAAGATTAAACGCTTAGAGGGAGACCGAATTAAATACAGTGGCGATTCAAATGAACTCAGGACAGAATTGAAAGATCCAACAGGAACAAAAACTCAAACTAAAAAGAAAAACCTCGATGGATTAGTTAATGAACTCGATCAAAGTAAAGAGGTGAAAGGTTTTCTAGAAAAATACGGTTCTAGCAAATTAATTGAGTTCCTAAGACATTCCATTGGTGACAATAAAACCTCAATAATTGACTCAGCTGACTCATCGAATAGAGACAAGTAAAGATGAAAAGCTTAAACCCCTATATTTTGTATGACTTACAATTCATTTTGAGGCAAATAATTGGTTTTTTATCAAAAGAAAAAAACAACTGGCTGTATCCTGCAGTTTTAGCCTTCTGCTTATCTATTTTGGTTTACGGTGCACTACCGCTTTTGGGGCTCAACCTCATAACAACAATCTTATCTCCCAAAACAATATTCTTATTGATTATTGGTCTCATTGCTCTAGGAGTATTTTCATACATTTTATTTTTATGTGTTAAATACCCTGAGCAATTCCTTCAAATAGTCACACTCTACTACGTACTTACGATTTGTGTATTAGCTTTTTTGCTGAAGAAAGCCAAAGTACTCCCTGGATCATCATCTCCATTTGTAATAACAAACTTTAGTTCTTTAGAATTAGTAACTATTTTTGCCATTCCCGCAATCCTCATTGCCGCTCCACACATATTTGGAATTCTAAAAAGATTTCCTTACATCATCTTTCAAATTCTATTCATAATCATTTTCATTATTTACTTAAACTATCACAACACAGATTTCCCATTTCCAATTAGGTGGTTAGAAGGAATACCGAATCCTGAAAAATGGAGGCTTTATTTAGTTCAATACACAATGCTTTGGTACAGCCTCTTACTAAGCATAATAACCGCTGCTATATTTCATAAAACTTCATCTTTCCACGATGTATTTGACAGATTCAATAAAGCTCTAATAATCTTCTATCTCATTGAAGCGATTGTTACTCTCCTTGGAGTTCCTTTGGGAATGTTTCAACAAAACGTTGACGGTCACGTAAGATTCAAATCACGCTTCATACATCCAAACGCTTATGGTCACCATTTAGCAATTTTTCTAGTCTATTGCCTGGGAATTACTCTTTACTACCAAAAATTACAAGAAATTGGAATTAAGAGATTTCCGATCCCACAATTGGTTCTTTGTTTCACATTAAATATGGCTGCTTTCTTTTTAGCGCTTTCTAAAGGAGCCATATCTTTGTCTTTTATAAGTATGTTTGTGATTCTATTGATTAACTTTCCTTATTTAATTAAAAATTTAAAACTTGTTTTTCAAGCAATAGGCGCAATTATAGGCTTAATTCCAGTCGGCTTACTGATAATACAAGTCACAAAGGAAGGAGGGTTGATAGGTTATATAGAACTAACAATGGCAAGAGTAGGAGATACAGACAGCTTTGATTGGCGAACTCAAGCCTGGGCTAACTTGATGAATAATTTATCGGATCCAATAATAGGTCACGGTTTAACTTCCTCCAGCTTATTGCTTCACCACATTAGTTACCACCCAAAGTGGAACCCGCTGCCTTTGGTAATAATACACAATACTTATTACCAATTAATTTACGATATGGGAATTATTGGTCTCATATTTTTCTTCATACCGTTTGCACTCATCATAATAAGTTCAATATTCTTCTTTATTGTTCTTTATTCAAAACATTCCTATGTATTACCATTATTCGGAACTATCATAGGAACAACCATGTACTACTTACTGTCAATGACTATTGATGAAGTTAACTTATACGATTTACATATACTCTACTGGCCCTTTGTAACTATAATCTACGGTGTATTTTTAAAAATCATGAGCGATGGCAAAGCGGCTGTGGAACAATAAAATGAGGCTTATAAGATTATTATGAGATTGCCTTCTCTCAAAACACTAAACTTAAATACAAATGATTAAATTTTGTCCTAGATGTGGAAAAAAAAGTTTTTCAAGATCCAAATCTCACAATCAACCAGAAAACCAAGTTAAAGACTTCAAATGCAGCGAATGCAACTTTCAATATTTTCACAATACAGCGGCAACAGTTGGAGCAGCAATAAAATACAAAGACAAAATTCTACTCACCTCTAGAGCCTATAACCCAGGGAAGGGAATGCTGGATTTACCTGGAGGCTTTGTAGACTATAACGAAAGTCTTGAAGATGCTTTAAGAAGAGAAATTGAAGAAGAACTAGGAATTACAAATTTAGGTGATATGAAGTATTTATTTTCTTTCCCAAACTCATATGATTACGCTGACATTACATACAGAACCTTAGACAGCTTTTTTGCAATTAACCTAAAAGAAGAACCACAGATGAATCTTAGCGATGAAATTTCAGATGTCTCTTGGATGAATTTAGATAAAATAAACCTTGAAGAAGTTGCATTTGACTCGATAAAAAATGCAATTGTCGCGATACGTAATAAGCAAATTTCACCTATTAGTCAATAAGAGCGAAGCACGTAGAATTTTAAATAGTCAAAAGAAGCTTGTTTTTTTAGCAATGAAGTTAACAAATCACTGCTCTTAGTTCTTCAGGTGGGCTTTTATCGGTTGAATTGTTAGTTCATTCAATTGGATTAATTTGATATCTGTTGATTCAACCAAGTAGAAAAACGACTAGTATTTATCATGAAGTAATTCTTCTCTTTTGCCCATTTAATTAAATCGTCAGATACCTCTTTCATTCTCTGAGCATTGATAGCTCCATATCCTCCTCTTCTTTTTGCTTCTTGTTCTAATTCATTAATTATTAAATTTTTAGGAACCTCACTAGCTTCTTCTTCTCGTTGGATAGCTAATCTTTCGGTAATTTCGGGTATCAATACTTTTTCAAGATACTTGCTGGAAAAGCTCACTGGGTCTGCTGTCTCTCGAAGTAAAAGTTCATAAGCAGCAGAAGTAAGTCTTATATCATTATCTCTAAAATACGCTTTTGTAGCGGTGCTAACGGCCGCTCCATGGGGAGAAGCAAACGATGTTCCTTGTGCAAATCTATCACCTTCATATTGCTTAGTGGGCTTAAATATTGACCACGGATTAAGCCAAAAGGAATAAGCCAAAGAAATAATGTTCAGACGCGGTTCTGCAAAAATTATATTTTCCCCGTTACCAAAAACATCGGGCAAGGTTTCCGGATCACCACTACCTTCAGACGTAAACTCACTTATAATATTTCGCCCACCTTCAACTCTATGAGAACCATAAAAATGCAACCTTGGGTGACCTGCCAATGACGCAATTAAATTAGACAATCCTAAAACATTGGCATTTCTAGCTGAATTCGCATAATTACCCATATTTCCATAAGAAACGTGAATAGAGATTTCTTTAGCCCTATTATCTGAAACTTGATCTGCGTATTTTAGTACTGAATCCCAGGAGCTATAAAGATCAGATAAATGACCTTCTTCGATATTTTCACTCCCATGAGATCTATAAAGTTTCTTCAAAGCATCTCTAAACAGTTGGGCTTTCTCTCTCTTATCAGCAATTTGATCGCGTATAGTTGTGTATTCACTGGAGTACGCATAATCATTATTAAAAAACGCTCTAACTTCATGAAAAAAGTTCCCAACTTGCAAGGCAGACATACCAAGAAGACTTGCTGCACTTTGAACCGCAATATTCAGCTTTCCTGGCTGATCTGCTGATAAAGAAACGTTAATGTCTTCTGCTCCATTATTAATAGCGTCTCTAACTGCCAAAGCAATAGAATCAACAATAGGTTTTGAACACTCGTTAAGTTTTTGAATATTCATTGAAGAAGGATCTTTTTCCCCTTGTTCAAAGAATTCTTCTAATTGTTTATAAGCATCTTTTGGAATATCAGGCTTTACAAAGACTAAGGATTTTACCGCACCGGATGCACCGCCGGCAAATATATCAGATACTCTTGTACCATGATCTGGATCCGCATCTAAAGGTATTTTTCTAAGATAGAAATCACCAGGGTTCTCTTGCCCAGAAAGAATGACTTTAATATCCTTTGGAATATTCTGTGTAGTTTGAAATGGTTTAGAACCTGAATCTGAAAATTTCCCTTTCGCTGAGGTTTGATCAACAACCCCAATCACTGATTTATTCTCTGCGCTACCAAATCCTCTAAGAAGTTCTCCAGGTCTTATAGAAGCTGTTTTTGAATTCTTCCTTGCAGCACCCAGAGCAGTTAAGAAAATTGAGAGGCTAGAAACAACATTATGAAAAGGCCATAAAGCCCTATTTTTGAATGGAGAATCCACGAATGGAACATCTATCCCAGGTACATCCCACATACCTCGATCTCCAATTTTATTAATAATCTCATCAGTAAATTTCACACTTTCAGCAAAAAAATCAACGGACTTATCCATTGGGGATCTTGAAATAAGTTCATGCTTAGGAAGTTCTTCTAAGCTGGCTAAGTGTTTTGCTGACCAATCAGTTATAAATTGAGTATGGATTTGAGTAACTAAAACGCTTGTAATCCCAGCTAGAGCCAGGTTTTTTGCTACTGAGTCATATCTTTTCTTGGGTTTTACAGCCTGAACATCTTCATAATTTTCATGTTTAGAGAGCCTTCCTCCCAATAAATTTTCTTTACTTAAATCTCTTGATAAGCGTTTTAGTTTTTTGCCTTCTGGCTTAAAAATCTCTCCGGCTTCTGCTGCTGCATATTTAATATTTTGTTTTAAGCGAGGGGCTATGCTTGAAACACCCTTGGAAGTCTCTATTTTTTTTACCACTACATTGAAAAAGAAAACATGTCAGAAAATCTTAGATTTTGCGTAGATACATTGTCAATATAAAATTCAACCTACTGTCCAGTGGATCCAACAATTTTTCACAAATTTTTCTTTGTCCATTTATAAATGGAACAAAAGTAAGAATGTATTTCTACAAATCATTGATTGAGTAGGCAAAGTCATAGACTGCCTTTTTCTTCGAACGAAATACTGACAACTGAATAAATATTTTTTTATAAGTGAATTTTTGAAGTTCTAGCCAGCAAAATTAGTTAAAAACAAAAGCAACAGATCTCAAAAAAGTAAATTCAAAAAACACCTACCTAATAAACCAGTACAAACTATTCATTAGGTTTCCGAAATATTCTTTTAAATAGTCGAATATTAAAAATTAATCCACAAACTGGGTATCTCTTAATTATTAATGCTTGCACTAAATGCACTCGCAAAATATTGAAATTAATAAATTACTTAAAAGAAAAATTTAAAAGCAGCCAATTATTGCGGAACACTTTTGCAATGTTTATTGGCCATGGGATGAGAATAGTCTTGCAAGCGTTTTATTTTATTTTAATAGCCAGAGGCTTAGGAACTGACGGATACGGAGCCTTCGTGGGGGTTGCATCTTTAGCATGTATTTTAGCTCCATTTTCCAGCTGGGGTAGCGGACATATTTTAATTAAGCATGTAGCAAGAAATAGAGACAAGTTTAAGGTTTATTGGGGCAACGCACTCTTTGTTACAACCATCTTCAGCGTTTTACTGACGCTATTCATGGTTTTTTCAGCTAAATTTCTCTTTGCTCAATCAATAAGTCTCAATGTAATACTAGAGATTGCAATTGCTGACCTCTTTTTTGCAAGAATTTTAGATTTATGCAGTCAAGCTTTTCAAGGATTTGAAAGATTGAACTTAACTTCTACAATTCAGGTCTTAGCTAATTTATTTAGATTTTTAGCAATTTTAGCTTTAACGCTTTCTGGACTTCCCCTTGAGGTAGAAATGTGGACCAAGTTTTATTTATGGGGTTCCATTCTTAGTACTTCTATTTCTTTATTTTTAGTTTCCTTCCATTTAGGTCTTCCTTCGATCGATTTTAGAGAAATGTTTAGGGAATTAAAAGAAGGGCTTTATTTTTCAATCAGCGTTTCAGCTCAAAACATATATAACGATGTTGACAAAACAATGCTCGCAAAGCTTTCAACACTCAATGCCACTGGTATTTATGGCGCAGCCTATCGAATCATTGATGTATCTTTCGTACCAGTTCGCTCACTTTTAGCAGCAAGTTACTCCAAGTTTTTTCAACATGGGCATGAAAAAGGCCTTAAAGGTAACCTAGAGTTTATGAAAAAAATATTGCTAATTCCAATTGTGTATTGCATTGGAATCGCAATATTGATGAGTCTCTGTGCACCGCTAATTCAATTAGTTTTAGGAATGGATTTTAAAGAATCCTCTAAAGCTCTTCAGTTACTCTGCTTAATACCGCTACTCAAAACCCTTCATCATTTTGCAGCAGACTCACTTTCCGGCGCTGGTTACCAAGGCCTGAGGAGTTTTGTCCAAATATCAATAGCAATTTTCAACGTATTAATAAATTTATGGTTAATTCCAAAATATTCCTGGACTGGAGCAGTTATTTCAAGCCTGATTTCGGATGGTTTATTAGTAATTACTTTATGGTTAATTCTGTCATTTTACGTAAACAAAGAAAAAACACCAATATACACAGAAGCAAAAGTTTCATAGTCAATTGAATAGCCTGGGTATATTTGCTTCATGAAGGGATCTTACAAGAACAAAAAAGTTTTAATATACAGAGAGGATTTATTACCCCCCTCAGAAACATTTATAGCGTCTCAAGGAAAATGTCTTTCTCATTACCAATGTAAGTTCTCAGGTAAAAGCTTCAAAGACAATAGATTATTAGATAAGTCTGAAGCATTAACAATGGATGAATATATTCCTAAAGCCTTAAAAAAATTTTGGAATATTCCATTTAAATTATTTGGTCTATGCCCCTCCGGTTTTGAAAAAGAATTGTTGAATTTTTCACCGAGTTTAGTACACATTCATTTTGCAAATGATGCAACTTGGTTTATGCCAATGAACAAAAAATTGAATGTGCCAATGGTTGTTACAATCCACGGCTACGATATCCTGGTTAAAGAAACAAAAGGTAGTCTCGCCTATTCAATCTACCAAAGACGTTTTCAAGAATTATTGAATTACACGAATACTTTCATAGCGGTATCCGAATTCACCAAAAACAAACTGATAGAAAGAGGGTGTCACAAAGATAAAATCAAAGTACATTACATTGGGGTGGATACAGATAAATTTCAAAGAGACAAAGAAATATTGCCTGAAGAAAATAGTGTTTTATTTGTAGGGAGATTGGTTGAAAAAAAAGGTTGTAAATATTTAATTGAGGCAATAAGTAAAGTACAAGAGAGAATACCCAATGCAAATTTAACTATCATTGGAGATGGTCCGCTCAGAGAAAACCTTGAACAACTAGCAAGTGAAAAACTTAAGAATTATAAATTTTTAGGTTCTCAACCTCCACAAGAAATTAAACGTCATTTAAATAAAACCAAAGTTTTTTGTGTTCCCAGCATTGTTGCAGATAACGGTGACGCCGAAACTTTTGGAATAGTCTTCATCGAAGCTCAAGCAATGAATGTTCCTGTGGTCAGTTTTAAGACTGGTGGTATTCCAGAGGCAGTTAAAGACGGTACAACCGGTCTTCTCACAGAAGAAAAAGACATTGATGGATTAGCAAGTAGAATACACAAATTACTTTCAGATACTAATTTATGGAGTCGAATGAGCAAAGAATCAAGAGAATACGTGGAAAATAACTTTAATCTCCAGAGACAAACCCAAAAACTTGAAACAATTTACGATGAAATAATTAGTAATTGAGGCTATCGCTTAAAAGCTTTTCAGGAATTGTTAACTTGTAAATTATCACCAGCTGCAGCTTCAAAATGCTTAAGGAATAACAAATTTCATTAATTCAAGAAACTCTCGCTCCTTTATTAACTGGAATAATAATATCAATAGGGGAATTATTTTCAGTTGTCATTGCTTCAAGCAATTGAGTATTTATTGGCTCATAGAATCTTCTATACATAGATGTATAAAGCTCTCTATTAGAGATATGTTTGACTCCTTTTTCTAATTGCCGAGCAAAGAAAGATGCTTCTTTGGATAAATCTTCCTTTAAAGCAGTTCCTGATCTTAAATGCGGTCCAAGTAAATCTTGATAAACACTTAGATAAAGACCGGAGTCAAAGCCTTTGTCATTAGCTACTTTCTGAATCTTAACAGGAATATCGTTGGAACAAAGCCGACTTAAAACAATTGCAGACCACTCATCTCCTATGAAAGTAGCTGACTTTGGAACTTTGAAGCTTCTTTTATAACCAAACGCATTAGTTTCTTCATCTATTATTTGATATTTCTGTAAGTATTTTATAAATCTTTCTTGCGCATCAGGAGACAGGCATCCATGTATTACATGACCTAATTCATGGTATGAAGTAAGGCCGCTTTCTATTGAACTTTCTTTCCCATTTTCACCCATTATATAAAAGGTTAATTTAGACAAAAACACATCTGAAATGGCTACTGATAATGCCAAATTACGAGCATATTGCTTAGAAATTGTAGATTGACAAAAGTGGGCACGTTTTTTCAGATACTCTTGTTTGAGCAATTTAAGTGCTTTACTATCAAAAGACAGTTTTATAGTTCTTATAAATGGTGGTTCTGCCTTGTCTCTTATATTATGAACATTAGCATTTTCTATTATTCGAGCAGCTTTTGTTATTTCGCTTTGAATAACCTCGATAATTTGGCCATTTTTTAAAGCTGTTTCAGTAGCCACAGGGTCCAAAATATGAGTATTATTAAATTTACTTTTTTCAGCTTTTTCAGTTTTAGCAGCAAACCCACCAAGAATCTTTACTTGCTTCTTCGATTGCAATATAAATTTCTGATTTGTATTAGATAAAATTTTCATTTAGTTAGCCTAAGTTTCACAAATTTTAATAAGATAGACAGCACAATATTGTACATACTTTACATAATTTCAATTTACGCAACATCAAAAGTTAAATGCAACCGTTAGTAGAAAAATGAAAAAGAGTTAAGGAGAAGAGGGTGCTCAAATTGGTTTATTTGAAGTGTTAAAAAACAAAAGCCAAAATGAGCTTCAAACACTTTACGATAAAAGATAGAGAAAAACTAGTAATCTTCAAAAGCCAAGGGAAATCAAATAAAGAAATTGCTAGACTTCTTGGGAAACACAAATCTTCGATTGGACGAGAGCTTAAAAGGA
>JASJDU010000030.1 GCA_030065015.1 Candidatus Caenarcanales bacterium
CGTCAAAAACTACTTTCCTGTACTTCGCTGGAAACACCAGGTGATACAACAATACTGTTACGTTATGACTCTTATGAATATACTCGCTCACGCGAGTATTCTACGCAGCAAGCTGCGGGGAATACAACCCGGAGCGATTTAAGCGAATTGGAAAGTCTGAAAAAAAGAGGCTTCAACATAACTTTCAATCTTTCTCAAAGCACTGGGGGAGCAATACCCATAAAAAACATTAAAACTGTCATGGCATCTGAAAGCGGTAGAAGTAATGGGTTTAACTCCGCAGTGAAAAACCTGGCTTTAGACGGTAGTAACTTGGATAAACATAAAGAATTACTCCGTAAGTATATATGGGAAGAAGGTGGACTCAATAAATTCACAATTGGTTCACCTTATTATGTAGATGTGTTCAATTCAATAGAGAAAATGGCAGCAAGTGGTACAAAAGTAGTTTGCGCGTCCGGTAATTTGGGAGTTTACCAAGACAGCTCAAGTTTAAATTTATATAATCTCGCAAGAGGAGTAAAAGTTTCAAGCTCCCTTCCAAAGTTTAACCCTGAGGAAAAAACTTATACTGACAATGCGCTTGTAACCCACAGAGAGTCTCCCGAGTTGGAGACATCTCTTCATCTGAATTCTGAAGGATTAAAAGTTGATTTCTTTAATGATGGAATCCTAGATTATGAATTAGCCGATTCGAGAATAAGTAAAATGTTCAACTCTAGCAAGTATCAAAAGCTAAAAGGTTTAAAACTTGCAGATGCTCAGACAACAAAAGAACTTGAAGGAATATTGGCACAAATTACAACTGCACTTAAGAAAGCAGATCCTGAAGAAGATTTTTCTATAATAGTGAAGAATTATGGTCTTGAACAAGAAATAAAGAGATTGAAATCAGTTTTTGACAAATACATATTTTCTAATAAAGAGGCAAAAGTATCTAAGTTATTAGATTCAATACCAATCGGGAGGATACCAAAGAATCATTTTCTTCATAAAGCATACTTCTATGCTAATTCTCTGAACAAAGATAAAAAATTTCTTTTTTTCGGGAAATTAAAAGATAACACTAATGATCTTGTAATGGCTCAAGACGGCACTTTGATCTTTCACACTGTTCAAAATGGTACTTCTTTTTCAGCCCCAAGGACTGCTGCCCGAATAAAAGATCTTCAACAACCCAACACAAAATCCACAAAAAATTGAAGTATTCCCCAGAAAAGCTTAAAAGTCAAAAAAGCAGATGTTAACATAGCTAAGTTATATACGAATTAAAATGCCCATATGACAAGCGAGCAACAGACAAGTACAGAAAAAACAAAAGAGCTAACACCAATTGAAGAATTGATTGAGACTGTTGCAAAACTTCGCTCACCGGAAGGCTGTCCTTGGGATAAAGTACAAACGCACGAAAGTCTCAAGAAATATTTAATCGAAGAAGCTTATGAAGTTTTAGAGGCCATCGATAAGGGCTCAATCGATGATTTACAAGAAGAATTAGGAGATATTCTATTTCAAGTTTGCATTCACGCTCAAATTGAAGAAGAAAAAAACAATTTTTCCTTTATGGATATAGCTAAAAAATTAAATGACAAAATGGTCTCTAGACATCCTCATGTTTTCGCTGGGGTTGAACTAGAAAACGAGGGGCAAGTAATTAGCCAGTGGGAAAAGATTAAAGCTAATGAAAAACCGAAAGATCAATCACCCTTTGGAAATATCCCCAAAGAGCTGCCCAGCTTGATGAGGGGACTTAAAGTTCTCAAGAAGGCAGATAAACTGAATCTTGAATTCAAAGCGGATGAAAGATTAAACTTTTTAAATGATTTGATTGAAGATCCTGAAGAACTTGGCAATATACTACTTCACATCACACTCCAAGCAAAAAAACTAAAATTAGACCCCGAAGAAGCATTGAGGCAAACTGTTGCTAAAATACAAATTGAGTTCGAAAGACAAATTCCTCAATCATCATGAACCAAGAAAATAAATCCGAGCAAGAATATTTTTTCAACAACGTAACACTAGTTGGAAGAGCTGGAAGAGACGCTGAGCTAAAATATTTTGATAGCGGAACTGCAAAAGCAGAATTGAGTCTTGCCGTTAACAGAGGAAGAAGCAAGAATAGAGAAGAAATAACTGATTGGTTCAAAGTTGTTTTATGGGGCCGCCAAGCAGAAATTGCGGGCGAGTACGTTAAAAAGGGTTCTTTAATTGGCATTGAAGGAACCATTGAACAAAATAAATGGATTGATGAATCAAGCGGTGAACAAAGGGAAACCTATTTCATTAAAGCTAGCTCATTAAAATTAATTGGCGGTAAGAAAGATCAAATGGCACACGCTTAAACATCAAAAATGTTCACCGGAATAATTCAAGAAGTTGGACAAGTCTACAAAGTTCAAAAAATCTCCTCAGAGCTGAGATTTGAAGTCGATTTAAAAAGCTTAAATACAAAGAACTTAGAAATAGGAGAAAGTATTGCAATAAATGGCTCCTGTCACACCCTTGAGTCAATTAAAGGAGGGGTTGGGGGTTTCTTTTCCTCCAAAGAAACCTTAGAAAAAACAAATTTAAGGTTCTTAAAAACCGGAGACTTGCTCAACCTCGAACTGTCATTAACACCAAACACAAGAATGGGTGGACACTTTGTTAGTGGTCATATAGATGGACTAGCAAAGCTCATAAGCATACAAGAGGTTAAAGAAAGCTACATTCTCCACTTTGAAGTACAGAGCCAATTCAGCAAATATATTATTAACAAAGGTTCCGTATGCCTCAATGGGATTAGTCTAACAGTGGCACAAACCGAAAGACAAAGTAACGTTTTCTCAGTAGCAGTAATTCCACATACTTGGAAGTGCACCAATCTTCAGTTTTCTAAAGTAAATGACCTTTTCAACTTTGAAGCAGATATGCTGGCTAAATACATAGAAAATTTCAACTATGGTAAATCATCTTATAGCCAAGGAAATCTGGAATCATTATCTGGAAACACTGGATAATTACCTATAAAACGAAGAAACGAACATTTTGCACTTATCTCATTTATTATCTCGTTCTTTGGACCCTCTCCAACAAAGTCAATAAAAAAAGTATATTCACAAAGTCTTCCTTTTGTTGGTCTGGATTCAATTTTAGTTAAATTCACTCCTCTCTTAGCGAGTGATGAGAGAACATGGACCAATCCACCCGGCTCATCCCTTGGAAGAGCGAATGCCAAAGAAACCATTTTCTGCTTAGACTCTAAGGGTAAATCAAAATCATTTTTTCCAATTACCCAAAACCTTGTAAAGTTATTTTCCGAATCATTTATATTCTGCTGAATAATCGGGATAGAATAAGCTTTTGAGGCCTCTTTTGATGATATTGCAGCAGTTTCATTTTTCTCAAAATCATTCAGTCCCATTAAACTAACTACGGCGGCAGAATTACTGCTGAATTCTTTTTTTACAACATTCGGGAAATTTATCTTTAAGAATTCCTCGCATTGGTAAAAAGCCTGGTAGTGAGCCCTAACTTCCTTCAAAGAATCTTTCTGTCCATATCCAATCAAACAGTGGCGAATCTGTAAAACCCACTCAAGCTTCACTTGAAGATCATCTCTTTCTCGAATCAAACCATCCAGAGTCTCAGTTACACTTCCACCAAGAGAATTTTCAACGGGAAATAATCCAAAATCAACTTCACCATTAACCAGCAATTTTCTAACCTCGGTTAAACTCTCGGCAGGCTTCAATGCTTCAAAATTAATTTTTTCATGGATTTGTTTAACGCATATATCTGAAAAAGAGCCTTGAGGGCCTAAGTATGCAATGGAAGGTTTTTTGAGTGTTTGATTATTGCTCATAACAATTTCTATTTTGCAAACTGAAGTTCTATCAGCATATTCTTCTGTTCATTACTTAGAATGTTTTTTATATTTTTTCTTGACAATGATTTAACCTCATTTATTTCTTCATCCAACAAATCGATATCAGATTTTAATTTATTAATTTCTACATCTGATGAAGAATTCAACTTAAGAAGGGAGTTCAACTCATACTGCTTATCCTTAATTTGTTTTTTCAAAGAGTTCATTTTTAATTTTGACTCTTTTTGAATAGCCTGAATTCTTTTTTGCTGGTGGACCGTCAAATTCAACTCTAAAAGTGCACTTTCAAAATCACCCATATTTGCGGATACTGGCATGGATATTAGTAAGAAACTAAAGAGTAGTAAAAAATTACAATATTTAAAAATCACAGCGTCTGACTCATAAAGATTTGTTCGTGAAAAGTTACAAGTAACCCTAAAAGGACTTTAGAGTTATTTTTCGCTCAATTAAACAAAATATAACGATAATAATTCTATCAACTTGGCTCCTAGAACTCTCAGCCATCTAATTTGAATTCAGAGGTCTAATATAATAAATTCAATGGTAAATTCTCAACATATTCACAACGGTTCTAACACCCTTTATTCTTTGAGCCTTATGAATAGCTTTAACCATTGTCTTTTGACTATTCACATTGCCTTTCAGATAAACCACTTTTTTTCGAGTATCAACGTTAATTCTATATGCTTCTATAGAAGGATCCGCAAGCAATGATGCCTTAACAGCACTTGTTATAGAAGCATCAGTTATTTTTGAGCCGGCAACTCTGCTTACCCTCACAGTTCCTTCAGCAACATTTTCTGCAGCTTTTTTTATAGAATCTCCAAAGGAATATGCCTTAAGTGGCTGTAATAGCGATTGTAAAGAAGTTAAAGAAATTAATAAAAAGAACCTTAAATGATAAACTTTAATTCTTTTCAAAATCATGAATTTCTTACTAACCTCTATAAAACTGATAGATTCTTCCAATTGAAAATAAAATTACCAACTTCTATTCACAACCGATAACTTCTTAATTAATTAGTACTAACTTGGTGATTTGAAAACTTTAGGGGAGCATAATTATCAAAATTATAAGCTCTATTAGACCATCTACAAATGCTTCAATCAAAGACTTAACAACGCTTTACAAATCTACAGTTTGGAATTTACGTTCAGTTCTTAAGTGAAATAATATTCATTAACTGTTTTTCTTTAATAAATGCTTCGAACAAATAGTCGTAGCACTCTGCATGAACTTTAGCTCTTTCCCAATTTCTTCCCCAAATATAAACCCCATGATCTCTTACCAAAACTGCATGGGACAGAGGATATTTTTCTACAACCTCTGCAACTGAGTCTGCCAGATCACACTCATTCTCAACATTATTCAATATAGGTATTGTATGAGAGCCAAAATAGTTACAACCTTCAAGCCCCTTGAGCATTTCATATTTCGATATTGTTACATGATCACCATTCACAATTTTAGTTAATAGAACTGAATTGATTGAATGACTATGAATAATCGCACCCACTTCTTTTCTTTTTTTGTAGATATTCACAAAGATATCTGTACACGCTGATATCTTTAAATTTTCTGGCTTCTCTATTATCTTGTAACCACAATCAATTAGTTCAATTACAAATAAATCTTTTGATTCAATTTCTTCTTTTTGCACCCCAGAGGGAGCAATTAAATAGTTTGAGTCATCCACTCTAATACTCACTCCTCCACCGGTGCCACTTGCCCAGCCCTTAGCGTAAAACTTTTTGCAAAGATCGCAAACAAGCTCTCTTTGTGGAAGATAAGCAAGATTATTCATAATATAATCAAACTATCATGTGATTGTGCTGTTCTTTTTTTGCATGGAGATAGTCTTTATTAGAATCATTCATCATAACTAATGGAATTCTTTCGGAAACGTTAATCCCATATTTTTCAAAATCAGATATTTTTCCAGGATTGTTTGTCATCAGCTTTATATTTTTTATACCTAAATCCTTCAAGATATGCGCGCCAACCCAGAAATCCCTTAAATCATCTTTAAAACCAAGCTGTCTATTTGCTTCAAAAGTATCATAGCCTTGATCCTGAAGTGCATAAGCTTTTATCTTATTGGATAGGCCAATACCTCTACCTTCTTGTTTTAAATAAAGGAGTACACCAGCTCCCTCTTTAACAATGGCTGACATAGCAGAACCTAGTTGGGAATTACAGTCACAACGCAAACTTCCAAAAACATCTCCTGTAAGACATTCACTATGAGCTCTTACCAATACTGGATTCGCTTCTCTCCAATTACCAAAAGTTAAAGCCAAATGGTCCTTACCAGAAATTCTCTCCACAAAAGAATTAACCTTAAATTGTCCATATTGTGTTGGCAACTCAGCCTCTGCGACAAAATCAACAGCAATCTCATTCTGCAAGCGATATTCAGTAATCTGCTCAACTGTTATGAAAGGGATTTTATGTTTTTTGCTAAACTCAGTGAGCTCGGCTCTTCGAGACATAGTTCCATCAGGATTCAGGATTTCACATATAACCCCAGCAGGCTTTAATCCAGCCATTTTTGCCAAATCAACAGATGACTCAGTCTGTCCAGTTCTTTCAAGAACACCACCATCTTTAGCAATTAAAGGAAAGATGTGCCCGGGTCTCCTAAAATCATTTGCTGATGTCTCATCATCTAAACACATTAAGATTGTTTTAGCTCTGTCTACAGCGGATATACCAGTGCCAACACCGTTTTCTTCAAGTCCATCAATAGATATTGTAAAAGCTGTTTGCTTACTATCATTTGTGTTGTATGTCATCAAATCCAGACCAAGTCTTTTAGCTATTGAGGAAGAGACTGGCATACAAATTAACCCCCTAGCCTCAGTCGCCATAAAATTAATCATTTCCGGAGTTACCTTTTCCGCTGCGCAGACTAAATCACCTTCGTTTTCACGATCCTCATCATCAGCAACAATGACCATACCACCTTTTGAAATCGATTCAATTGCTTCTGAAACTGTATTCAATTTATAATCCGGCATAATTAATCTATTCTGTCTCTTTTTGCGTTGGAACACCCAAATATCAAGCTAAATACAAAGCATTAAATTATATTCAACTTGTAAATCTTTAAGAAATTATACAAGACTTTTAAATCATTTCTTTAGGTTTAAAACCTAAATCTGTCAACGGCTCGACTCAATTGTTGAACTCAATTATTAAATTTCAATAATTAAACTCAACTGAGTTAAAAAATCTTCTAACAGTTTTCTGTCAGAATATAATCTCATTCCAATAGCGTCCCAAGAATAGAAATCAAATTCCAAATTTGCATTATCCACCCATACTAAGACCTTAAATTCATTAAAGTCGATTTTTTCGAAATTTAATTCAAAACTAGGCTCAACAGGTTCAAATCTATAACTTTTTAGGTTTTCCAATTCAAGAAAATTTTCAAGTTCAAGCTTCAATCTCTTAAGTTCATTGATTGGTTTTAAAGCAAGAACTATATTAGAAGAAGAAAATGAATAAGTCTTACTTGGTGTTTCAAATAGAATTGAACAAGAGAGCCAGCTAGAATCCTCAGGCAAAGCTTGAATATTCAAAATTAAAGAGGAACTCAAACTTTTTGTTAATTCAGTTTTTAATTCGCGTTGATCTCCTAAATTCTGACGATCAACCGAATTATTTTTTCTTAACAATTCGGTTGATACAATATTTTCTTGTCCTCTTAAGCACAAACTAAAGTTGCTTTGTGGTAAATTTTTATTCAATGTATTTATCTAAATTTTATTAACAAAATGTTTGCGTACGTAAAACATAGTGGAAAGCAATTTAAAGTTGCTGAAGGTGCAATTATAACAGTCGATAAGATAGCAGTAGATGCTGGAAGCGAAGTAACTATTTCCGATATACCTCTATTAGTTAAAGACGATAATTCAGTCGTATCAAGTCCTAAAGGGTCTGTAGTTTGTGAAGTGATTAAACATGGACGCTCAAAAAAAGTTCTTGTTTTAAAACAACGTCCTAAAAAGGGTTATAAACGTAAAAAGGGTCACAGACAAGAATTTACTCAATTAAAAGTTCAATCAATAGAAATTGTTTAAAGTTATTTGAATTTTGCAGATTATTAATTAAGCTTAATTAATAATACTTTCCTGGCTTATTCTATATTGAATTGCTTCTGCGACATGCTCTTCCTCAATTTCATCCGCATCAACTAGATCAGCAATTGTTTTTGAAACCCTCAAAACATGATCATAAGTTCTTCCGGTTAAAGACAAACTCACAGTTGCTTCCCTCAATAACTTCTTGGCTGGTTCAGTAAAAACACAAAACTCTTTTATATCTTGAGGCTTCATTGAAGAGTTGTTCACCACATCTGATCCAATTCTGTGTTTGAATCTCTCACTCTGTCGAGTCCAAGAAATTAATACCCTTTCTCTAACTGAAGCTGAGCTTTCTTGTATATCTGGATTAAAGTCAATTAACTCGTCGGGTTTTAATGGTGGAACCCAAACAACAAGTCCAAACCTATCCCAAAGAGGTGCAGAAATTATTAGTTTTTTCTTTGCTCCAGACTGTTTCAATCCGGTATATGGATTGCAAGCAGCAATTAGTAGGAACTTAGAAGGATACTTAACAGAAAGCCTGGCTCTAGAAATCACAACTTCGCCACTTTCAATTGGTTGTCTTAAATTATCCAATGTCCTTTTATCAAACTCTGCCAATTCATCAAGAAACAGAACCCCGTGATGAGCTAAGCTAACCTCTCCTGGTTTAGGGTTACTACCTCCCCCGATGAGACCTGCACCAGAAATTGAATGATGAGGTGAACGGAATGGTCGTCCAAGAATTACGGATTTAGATTCATCCTTCAACAAACCTGCAACACTATATATCTTAGTTACTTCCAAAGACATTTCATTAGTAAGTGGAGGCAAGATTGACGGTAAGCATTGTGCCAACATAGATTTTCCACCACCCGGCTCACCAACAAACAAAAGATTATGGCCACCTGCAGCGGAAATCTCCAAAGCTCTTTTAGCCTGATACTGACCTTTAACATATTTAATGTCTTGCCCATTGAACTCAAATGAGTTATTACAATTAAATTCTTGAGGAGGAACTAAATACTGACTACGTTTTTCTTCCTCAGACAATATTTCAACTGCTTCTTTCAAATTAGCAGCAGAGTAAACGTTTATATCTTTTATTAGTGCTGCTTCATGAGAGTTAGCTTTTGGCACTATTATTGATTTAATCCCCCATTCCCTGGCTGCAGCAACAATTGGTAAAACACCACTTGCTGGCTTCAGCAGACCATTTAAAGAGAGTTCACCTAAAAGCCAAAACTTACCTTTTGAAACCAACTGACCAGAACTCATTAATATTCCAATTGCAATCGGCAAGTCAAAATGTGAGCCCTCTTTTCTCAAATCAGCAGGTGCCATGTTGACAACTATCCTACCCAAAGGAAGCTCAAATCCAGATGACTTAATCGCAGCTCTTACTCTTTCTCTTGATTCATTGATTGAAGCATCGGGTAATCCAACAATCAAAATTTGAGGTAATCCTCTTGCAATATCAACTTCTACCGATACTGGACAAGCATTGATTCCAATTGCCGCACCTGATAAAACATTTGCAAACATCAATTTGCTTCAAAAAAGTATTTTCAAAATAATAATCCTAAAGTGGATAAATATGTAAGAACCTACAGAACTTTCAACCAGATCAATCAGTTAAACTTGTCACCTGATTAGCTTTGATTACAGAACAAAAGTTATGATTGTTCAGACAATAAATTTTCAAATAACGTCTTCTAAAGACAAGCTATGAGTACTAGAAATCAACTGAAATTCAATTTATCACTCATAGTTACACTTTACTTATTGGCTATTTTCGCCAGTTTTTTATCACCACTTTCTCCTACGGAATCTCCTGCGAAAAGAGTTTCATATTCGTCACCAATAAAAATCCATTTCTCTCTTCATGAAGGGCTTTTCTTTTACCCTTTCATACTCAAAGTTGATTCTGAGTCTTTTATAAGAAAGTTCTCATTAAACAAAGAAATTAAATGCAATATTAAATTTTTTACCAAAGGGTTTGAATATAAACTTTTTGGTTTATTCAAAACAAATACTCATTTAATGGGTTCTGGAAACTGCCCAAATGATTTCCATCTTTTAGGGACCGACAAACTCGGTAGAGATTACTTTTCCAGATTAATTCACGGTTTAAGACCCAGTTTATTCACTGGTATTCTTGGAGTTTTAATAGCATTTCCACTCGGCATTATATATGGAACTTTTGCTGGGTATAAAGGTGGGTCAACCGGCGAAGTCATGATGCGCATGGTGGAAGTTATTTTAAGCCTACCAACTCTTTACCTACTAGTTGTGTTGGCAGCAATTTTGCCTCCGGGACTAACTAATATGCAAAGATTATCCTTAATAACAGTTATTCTGTCATTAATAGGTTGGGCGGGCTTAGCCAGAGTGGTTAGAGGCCAGGTTCTATCAATAGCAAAAAGAGAATATGTTCAGGCAGCAGTTTTGATCGGTCAAAGCGAGTTCAAGATAATAATTAGAGAAATAATTCCACAACTCAGCAGCTACTTAATAATTGCATTGACCTTAAGTTTTCCATCCTACATCTTGGGAGAAACGACTTTGAGTTTTTTGGGCCTTGGAATCAACCAACCGGATCCCAGTCTTGGAAATATATTGGCAGAAGGAAGAGAACTAACGAGTTTATTTTTAAGGCCATGGCTTGCGATAGGACCAACAATTATCATTGTCATATTAACCCTATGCTTTAACTCTCTAGGTGATCAATTGAGAGATATTTTAGACCCTAAGACATAAACCAAACTATGCAACACTTGTAGCGCCTGGAACCTCTTTTGATATCTTTAGATACGGATCCTTCACTAAGTTTTCTTCAGCTGCTATTTCTCCTCTCTGCAACTCTTTCTCGTAGTAGTCTTCTACCTGACGAGGATCAGTAAAAATGTTTGGTGGATCTTGCATTTTTTTTAATCTATCTCTTTCACCAGCACCATAAGTATATTCTTGCTCATTATTGGTCTCCTCTGGCATGTACGGGGTAATTTTTCCAGTATCTGGATTATAACCAACATTACCTTGTGTATTTTCTGGTACATGACCACCAGTAGGATCTTGATAGTTCATTACGTGCTTAGCACTATTTAAAGTTGCTGCATAGTATTGAGGGCTCTCTTTCAAAACCTTACTAGAATTTTCAACTTCCTCTTTTGTTTCTTCTTCCGAATTACAAACTTTTTTATTAGCCGAAGAAGAAATATTTGCTATAGGAAAAGAACCATAAACATAAGAAGGTGGAATATTCGCAGATTGAACTGATAAATTCATTGATTGAATAAAATAGGTTTAATAGGGTTTTATTAAAAGTTAAAAAGTTATAGATGTATTCAATATTCTTAATAAAATTATAATCTAGACTAATACGTATGTCAAATTTCAATTTTAAGATTATATTAAATTCACTATGTCAATTTAAGAGTTATAATCTTCATCCGGTCGAATAGACTTTTTATTAGGAGATATTTAACAAAATGACAACTGCAGAAAAAACTTCTTTAATTCCTTTAGAAGATAGGATCATTGCTGAGAAGCATGAGCCAGAAGAAAAAACCTCAGGTGGTATTCTTCTTCCTGATAGCGCAAAAGAAAAGCCTCAACAAGCAATAATAATTGCTGTTGGACCAGGAAAAAAAGACGATAAAGGAAATCTGATTCCAATTGATTACTTAAAAGCTGGGGATATAGTAATTTATCCTAAGTACAGCGGAACAGAAATTAAGATTGATGGCAAAGAATATTTAATTCTTAAAGCCAGTGATGTTCTTGCGAAAGTTCAGTAAATTGAAATAGTTTTATCAATTTGATTTTTCATAATTTGGAGGTAATAAATATAAATGTCTGGTAAACAAATCCTTTACAAGGAAGAAGCTAGAAATGCCATCAGCGAAGGTATTAACGACTTAGCTGATGCAGTAGCAGTTACATTAGGCCCAAAAGGTCGTAATGTTTTAATTCAAAAAAAATTCGGAGCTCCACAAAGTGTTCGTGATGGAGTTACAGTCGCTAAAGAAATTGAGTTTGAAGATCCAGTTAAGGATATTGGCGCAAAGCTAATAAGAGAAGCCGCTACTAAAGCTAATGACAAAGCTGGTGATGGTACAACAACTGCCACCGTTCTTACTCGTTCAATTATTAATGAGAGTAGAAAAGTTATTGCCGCAGGTGCCAATCCAAGAGATGTAAAACGTGGTATCGAAGAAGCTGTTGCTTTGGTAATTGAAGAAATTAAAAATCAAGCCACACCGGTTAATGATAGAAACCAAATAAAACAGGTAGCAACAGTAGCTGCAGGAAACGATGAAACAATCGGTGAAATGATTGCAGAAGCAATGGATAAAGTTGGTCGTGACGGCGTAATAACTGTTGAAGAAGCAAAAAGTTTAGAGACTTCTTTAAAAATTGTGGAAGGTATGCAGTTCGATAAAGGATTCATCTCTCCATACTTTGTAACAAACTCTGAAAGACAAGAAGTTGAGTTAAAAGATGCTTACGTCCTTCTTTGCGAAAAGAAAATCAACTTAGTTTCAGACCTAGTTCCAATTTTAGAGAAAGTAGCAAGATCTGGTAAGCCATTATTGATTATTGCTGAAGATATTGAAGGTGAAGCATTAGCAACCCTAGTTGTTAATAAACTTCGTCAAGTACTCAATGTTTGCGCTGTAAAAGCTCCTGGATTTGGTGATAGAAGAAAAGCTATTCTCCAAGATATAGCAATTCTTACCGGTGCTGAAGTAATATCCGAAGATTTAGGAAGCAAACTCGAAAATATCTCTCCGGAACAACTCGGAACCATAGACAGAGTTTTGGTAACAAAAGAAGAAACCACTTTAGTTATTGACATTCCAGAAAATCGTAAAGCAGCTATTGAAGGGCGCAAAAAGCAAATCCAAGTTGAGCTTGAAGAAACATCATCCGAGTATGATAAAGAAAAACTTCAAGAAAGATTAGCTAAAATTGCTGGTGGTGTTGCTACTATCCAAATCGGCGCTGCAACCGAAACTGAACTCAAAGACAAAAAACTTAGAGTTGAAGATGCAGTGAACGCAACTAAAGCCGCTTGCGAAGAAGGTATCGTACCTGGAGGTGGGGTTGCTTTAATACGTTCTCAAAGTAACTTAGAAAACCTTGTAGGAAAACTTGATGGCGATAAATCAATTGGTGCCCAAATTGTTCTTAGAGCTATTGAAGGTCCAGCTAGACAAATTGCTGATAACGCTGGTCAAGAACCATCCATAATCATTCAAAAGGTTAAAGAGCAAAAATCTGCAACGGTTGGTTATAACGCCGCAAACGATAAATATGAAGACATGCTTCAAGCTGGTATTATTGACCCTGCAAAGGTAACTAGGACAAGTTTACAAGTTGCTTCGTCTATTGCTTGCATGGTTATAGAAACAGATGCAGTTGTATATGAAATTCCAGAAAAAGAAAAAGCTGCCCCAGCTATGCCAGGACCTGGAATGGGAATGGATTACTAAACAAAGTTACACATTCTCAAAGTTAAAAAGAAAGCTAAATTTAAAAATTTAGCTTTCTTTTTTTATGTGAAAATTAAAGGTCATAAAATACCAAAACTCAATTTTCTCAACAAATTTACTATTGAGAAAATTGAGTTTGTAATTAATAATTAAGTAACAAGTAGTAATTAAATTTTCGAGCTAATATTTTTTTAGAAATACAATATTTGAGCTTTTTACGATAAACTTTAACTTAATTTGATAAGGCCTTAAAAACGGAGAGATCAGTGCAATTAATTCCACCCAATAATGATGAAAGATTAGATTTTGCAAGAATAAAAGTATTTGGCGTTGGTGGCGGTGGTTCCAATGCAGTCGATAGAATGGTAATGGCAGATTTGCCAGTAGAATTTTGGGTTGCTAATACAGATAGACAGGCTGTAAATCGCTCCAATTCTCCAAACAGATTGCAACTTGGTCAAAAACTCACAAGAGGTTTAGGTGCAGGTGGAAACCCATCAATAGGTCAAAAATCAGCTGAAGAAAGCAGAGAAGAAATTGCAGTTGCCGTTGGTGGAGCAGATATGGTCTTCATCACAGCAGGAATGGGAGGAGGAACCGGTACTGGAGCTGCTCCAGTTATTGCAGAAGTTGCAAGACAACAGGGGTCATTAACTGTTGCAGTTGTTACTAAACCATTTGGCTTTGAAGGAAAGAAAAGACAACATCAAGCCGAGCAAGGAATAGAGCTTTTAAGAGAAAATGTAGATGCTCTTATCGTTGTACCAAATGATAGATTATTGCAAATTATAAATAAAAACACTTCTATGAATGAAGCGTTTAGAATTGCTGATGGAGTCTTAATGGATGGTGTTCAAGGTATTTCTGACATAATCACTACACCCGGTTTAATTAATGTAGATTTCGCTGATGTACGCTCAATTATGTCGGTAGCTGGTTCAGCACTAATGGGAGTAGGTTATTCTTCGGGAGAAGGAAGAGCAGTAGAAGCAGCTACTAAGGCAATAAGCAGTCCTCTTCTTGAGTCTCCAATTCACGGTGCTAAAGGAGTTATATTTAATGTTACTGGAGGAGCAGATTTAACACTTCATGAAGTCAACGAAGCTGCTGAAGTAATTTACAAAAACTTGCATAACGAAGATGCAAACATAATAATCGGTGCAGTTATAGATGAGAGCCTTGAGAATCAAATCAAAATAACAATCGTGGCAACTGGATTCGATCAAGGTTCTTCTCTAATACCCTCCTACCAAGTAAAGAATAATTTCAACATCAACAAATCATATAACTTTAGTGCGCCCTCTTCAAATAATGGTGGCTATCAAAATCAACAGAAAAGCGTTTTTTCATCTTCTCATCAACAGGCTAATTTACCAAACAATTTTTGGTCAGGTAACACATCTTCAACACAATCTTCTTATCAAAACAATCATTCTTCATACTCTCCAATAAATGATCAAACATCGAACTCTCAAAATGTTTCTGGTAACGAAAATTTACTGAATAATGCAACGTCTTCAAATATTGTTAATGATAAGACATCTTCAATAAATAGTTGTTCTATTAATCCTGAAGAAAAACCAAACAAAAAAGAAAAACATAGGCTGATAGATATTCCTGAGTTCTTAAGTTCATCAAGAAAAGACAAGTCCTAAAGAATCGATAAAGAAATTACTTTAATACTGTTTTGATTATATTTGAAATAGTAATAGAGCTATTTGCAGTATGTTTTGAGTTTTTCATATTAAAAGAATAAAGATCCTTTCTTGAATATATAAAATCTATTCTTTCTTTTAAAGAAGTTTTTGTAGCATTTTTTTGTTCAAGAACTATTGAACATCCAGATTCTTCCATTGATAATGCATTAAAGAACTGATGATTTTGTGCTGCAGTTGGTAAAGGAATATATACTGCTGGTACATTTTTGGCAGATAATTCGGCAATACTCATCGCACCGGAACGACTTATTGCTACATCAGCTATTGAATAAATTTCATTAAGATTCTCAATAAAGCTCATTGGTTTATAAAAAACATAATCCTTATATTGATTTTTGAATCTATCAAATTGCAATGGACCAAGTTGATGAATAATCTGCCAATTCTCATTTATAAGATCCTCAATTAGTGTAAAAAATAACTCATTGATAAACTTTGCACCTTGGCTGCCACCAATAACAATAAGCGTTTTACGTTTAGGATCTAATTCAAGCTTCCGAAGTATCTCATCTTTATCGTGTTTTTTTTCATAAAATGACCGCCTCACCGGGTTACCAGTAACAATAACGGGACCATTTTTAGGAATAGTTTTTTCATTAAAACTAGTCAAAGAAATTCCCAAGGTTAGAGCTTTAGAATTTTTTATAAATAGTTTATTGGCTAAACCCATGTGAGCATCAAGATTATGGATTATATATGGGATTTTAAGAAGAATTGCCGACAAAAAAACAGGCGCAGCAATATAACCACCAGTTCCAAATATAATTTTTGGACGATGTTTGAAAACAACAAAAAAAGTTTTTAGAAAAGTAAAAATAAACTTAGCTAACCAAGGAAAAACCATTATGGAACGTGGCATTCCACCTGTAAAAGGGATTTCTTGAAAGTTAATTTGATTTTCATTAGCTACTTTCTTTTCTATTTTTTCTTTTGTTCCAAAATAAATAAAGCTAGCTTGCGGTAAGTTTTCTCTTAGCTTTTCATAAACTGCTATTATCGGATAGACATGCCCTCCGGTTCCCCCTCCAGTAAAAGCTATCAATGGACTTACTCCATCTTTCTTCAAAATAGTACCCAACTTACAATAAACTTTTATCTAATCTAAAAATTGTCCACAAAACAAAGATAATTTAACAAGTTTATTTAGTTACTAATTTAAATTTTCAAATAGCTAGTCAAAATATTTTAATATTGATTAAAGACGAGTCAATGTCAGTGTTACCGAACCGCTCCAATTTCCTTTGGTTATTAAGTCAATTGTACTTTCATCCAAATCACCCATTACCACGAATCTTGAATACCCGCTAGAACTTACCATATTTGCACTATATGTAAGACCAGTTACTGGAGAAGCAGTATAGAAAGGAGAACTACCTGGCTCTTCAACTGCCAATGTAAAATTAATTTTTGGCGCTGTACCTGTTCCTCCTGTCATTGTTACAGAATTAACATCCCCGGAAAGAGTTACATTTCCAGCAACATAAAAGTTGCAAAATGTTGCACCTTTTATAAAGAAAATCCTATTAGTCGTATTTGAAGTAGCATTCATAGCTGCCAATATTGTTTGCATATCGGAAACCGAAGACGTACCGTCCAATAAAAATTTTGAATTCAAATCTGTTTCCGCCGGAATCTGATATGTAACTGAACCACTCATTAAAGCGCTAGAGCTAGTAAAATCATCACTTGGAGTAGAAAAAATACCTGAAGCACTAACCCCAGATGTATCATAAACACCAATAGCCATCATATCATCAACATTTACATCCAACTGGACTGATGCTGATGCACTATTTCCTGCTCCTGAAGCTACCCCAGCATTTGTACTTTCTACGTTCCCTGTATATCCGGTTATCCCCGCTCCAAAGCTTGGTGATAGACCCAACATCAATAAACCACCACCCAATACCAAGCTTCCTAAATATTTATTTTTCATCTGTTCTCTCCCCTTTTAATTAATTGATATGTTGCCTGATGTTAAATACCTGTCAAAGTAAGAGTCACTGAACCACTCCAATTTCCCTTTGTGGTTAAATCAATTGTGCTTTCCTTTAAGTCAGCAACTAATACCAAATCGCAATCAGAAGTCAACATATATGTAAAAAGAAGGGATAATTAGAGAAATTATTAATAGAAGTTAGGAATTGACAGAACAAGAGAAGCTAAAAAAGCTGATAAAGAAAAAAGACACAAGATTGTGTCTTA
>JASJDU010000006.1 GCA_030065015.1 Candidatus Caenarcanales bacterium
ATTAATAAACTTACTTCTCGCGGAATTAATTTGAGTTCTCATATAAGATATACAAAATTTATAAAAGAGTTAAATAATTTACCTTTTGATGCAAAGTCTTTGAAATATGAGGGAGTGTATTTAAATGAAGAAATGCTTGAAAGTTGCAAAAAACTTCCATCTCGTCCCGACGATCACTATTATGAACAAATTTTATGTATTGGTGAAGCAAAAAGACAAAGGCAAAACCTGATTGAGAAACAGAGAGGTTTAGCAGAGAAATATATACTGAGGGAATTGAAAAAACCAGTAGAAAGATACTCCCCAAGTGAATTGAGGAGAATTTTAACAGCTAATCTAGATACAGAAGAAATTACTGAATCAATAAATTCAGAGGCTCAAGACAGTGATCAAAAAACAACTAAAAAGAAGCAGTATAAATATCCAAGCTTTTTCACTTTAGCAAGAAAAATGAAAAATACAAGCGGTGCAGAAATGCATAAATATTTTGGAACCGAAACAGGGAAAGAAGCCTGGAATGAATACCAGGATTATTTAGATAATCTTTATAAGAAGGGCGAGATAAAACCTTTGGACATAATAATCACTCACTATCTTATGCCAAAAACCCAATCTATTTTTGGGTTGTCTAAAGGACCTAAAACAATTATGAACCTTGGATGTGGAAGAGACTTATTGGGTGAAAGAATGGAGGAACCTGCAACTCCTCAAATGAAAGGAAGTTTACAAGATTGGTTAGGTAACAAAGGAGTAGGGGAAATCAATATAGTTGATTTAGATCATGTTGCTTCATCGGATTCAGTGATGGTTGGTGACATTTCTACAATGGTGGATAGTGGTAAGATTGCTCAAGAGTCCGCTGATTTAGCAATCTTCAGTTTATCTTTAAGAGGAACAAATATAGGAGATAATCTCATTCAATGCTCTATGGCATTAAAACCAGATGGAAAGTTACTTATTGGAGATCATAAAAATGTATTCAATAAAGAAGAGAGAGAAAAACTCGTTGATTCTCTCCTAAATTTAGGTTTTTCAAGAGTATCTTCTGAAGAAGTAGGAGATTACTTCTTTCTTCTAGCAATGAAGTAGGTGAGTGTAGGTTGTGCTGGCCATATTTAAAAAGTCTGTGATTAATCAGCTGCAATTGATACGGAGCTTCTATTTAAAGACAAAACTTCAATGGCTTCTTTATAGGAGAATTTCTTCTCATATAAAGCTTTTCCAGAGATTATGCCTTCTAAATTCGAAATATCTCCAGTTTGTTCACGAATACTTTGTAAATCCTCAAGAGAGCTGACACCTCCTGATAAGATACAATGCATTTCTTTAAAGCTTTTACAAAGTTGAATGGCTCCCGAGATGTCTGGCCCTTTTAACATTCCATCTCTTGTGACATCAGTGTATATGAATCTGCTTAGACCAAAAGCTCTGAGTCTGTTCAATAGATCTTGAATGGTAATTTGTGAATCTTCTAACCAACCTTCAACCGAAACTTTTCCTTCTCTAGAGTCCAAAGCTAATATGATTCTGTCTTTGTATACCTTTAAGGCTCTTTTCATGAGCTCTGGGTCTTTTACCGCTGCAGTTCCAAGGATTACAAGTCTTATCCCTAATTCAAATAAATGTTCTATCGAATCCCATGACCTAACACCTCCACCGAACTGTACCTGAATTCCAGTGGATAAAATTTGTTGCAAGCCATGAATATTAACTAATTTGCCTACTTTTGCGCCATCTAAATCAACAACATGTAGTCTTTTTACTCCTTGATCAATCCAATAGTTTGCACATTCTAAAGGAGATCCATACTCTGTTACTTGGTTGTAATCTCCTATTTTGAGTCTTACAACCTTATTGTCAAGAAGATCAATTGCTGGTATTAAATCAATCATCAGAAAATCCCTCAGGAACTAGCTGATAGCCTTTGCCATATATTGTTCTAATATATTTTTTTGGTTTACCACCTTCATCATCTTTGGTTTCTTCTTCCAATCTTTGTCTTAAATGTCTGATATGAACACGAATGGTCTCAATATCATCATCTGGAGAGTAACCCCAAATATCATGAAGTAATTGATTTGGAGAGACTGTCTTTCCTAAATTTTGCATTAGGCAATAAAGTATTTCAAATTCTATTGGAGTGAATCTAACTATTTTGGTTCCAACCTGTGCTTCTCTACTTTCCGGCATGAGAGTAACTTCACCGGCATGAAGTATTTCAGTTGGTAGATTCCCAGCTTGTTCAATAGGTTTGCTTCTTTGTGTCCTTCTGAGGAGTGCTTTAACTCTGGCTACCAATTCACCGATCTCAAATGGCTTAGTCAAATAATCATCTGTTCCAGCGTCGAATCCTGCAATTTTGTCGTCAATTCTTGTCATTGCAGTTAGCATGAGTATTGGAATGTCTTTTGTTTTTCCATCAGCCCTCAACTGCTGACAAGCTGTAAACCCATCAAGCTTTGGTAACATTAAATCCAGAATAATCAAATCAGGATTTTCTTGATTATTCAAAGCTATTCCTTTTATTGCATCTTCAGCTATGACGACTTTATAGTTTTGGATTTCTAAATTGATCTTAATAAGCTCAAGAATAGAGGGATCGTCATCAATAACAAGTATTTTCTCACTCATTTTTTACTTTTATTATTTTGTTTCTATATGTTCTGTGTGAACTCTTTTGAATGGGTTGTATTTCTTTAGCTTTAATTTAGCTGTATTTTTATTCCTCTTTGTCCAATAAATGGAAGGTGGAAAATACTCTCCATTTGGTCCTGGTTCTTTATCAACGAGCTTGATAACTAGTCTATCCTTCTTTTTCTTAGCCATTTTGCTACTTTAATTCATGTTTGATTAATGAGGAGTATTAGATTAGCATACAAGCCTAATTAAATTTATTTGCCAAGTCAGGGAGAAGGCTTAGTTTAGTAATTTTTAATAATGTGCTTGAAAATTACTATGAATAAATCATGTATGAGTTTGATTATCAAACAAGAAAAACATATAGAAAGTATATTCAATAAAAAACCATCGCAACTTTTTTAGTTGAGTCACGATGGTTAAATAAAACTTACTAGAAATAATTTTGCTTAAGCAGGAATTTTTTGAACATCTTCAATTTGTTCATCTGCGACTGCTCCTTCAATTGGACAGGCAGCTAAGCATGCACCGCAGTCAATGCATATGTCCCACTTTACATAAGCATAAGCAGTACCTTTGGCGTTTTTAGGTTCTTCAACCAGTTCGATACATTCAACTGGACATACCGGAATACAGTCCGCTACTCCTTCACAAACATCAGTGTAAATTGTATATGGCATAGTTATTACTCCCCAAAATCTAAAAGATTTTCACTAAGAAATTTGTATCAATTGATGGATACAATTACTATGGATTGAGAATTATTCTCAATAAGGAGTTGATTATTTTGCCTTTTGTCTAGTGAAGGGTATATAGTTCAAATTTCAATGAAAAAATTTTTTTTATTTCTAAATCTCTTATTTATATTTTTTACAAGCACTTCTGCTTTCAGTATTGATTTATTGAAAATAACTGATTTTTCAAAAAGTCCCAGGTTTATAAAAATTAAAATTCCCTTTGATTCAGCTCAAGCAGATCTAGGTGTACACAAAAATGGATTTATTGCAGATAAGGAAAAGAAATATTCTTTAAAGTCTTTAAAAAAATATAAAATCAAGCTGAATGCCTCAGCCTCCTACAGTTTGTATTCTATTGAAAATGAGAGAGAAAAACTTATTGGTCAGTTGAAGCTTCCTATTTTGGTTGTTGATAATTCTATTGAACCTGCCGTTTATTTTAATAAACACTGGTATCACGGCCAGATAAAGATTGATTCGTTTGATTCTGGAATAGTTGGTATTAATGGATTGGATATTGAGCAAGCAATAGCTGGAATTATTGGACCGTTGACGAGAGTTAATGACTCTGTGGATGCAATTAAATCGGCTGCTGTTATTGCTAGATCCTCTCTATTTACTCTGGGGTTAACTTCAATCGATCAATATCACTTGAATGGAAGTTTGTTGAATTATCAGGGGGTTTCTGGAGAAAAAAATTTTGTAAATAACTTAATAAAGGATACTGAAGGTGAAGTTCTTTATTCAATAGATGGAGAGCTTCTCTATACACCATTAAGGGCTACGGCAAAAGAGGGTAGTCTTCCTTTTGAGCTTATTGGCAAAGATACTAAAGCCTGGGAAAAAGTGTTTGAGTTAGAAGAAATTGAGAGGATTTTGAATTCAAATGGAAGTTATGTTGGAGTTATTAGTTCTATAAAACAAAAGCCTATAAAATCCTCGATTGATCCTTTTGCAATGCAGAATGGACCAGTTTTATCCATTGTAGGTTCTAATAGTTCTTTCCAAATATCCTCGGTAAAAGCAAAGGATATTTTTAAACTTCCAACTGAATTTTTCAGAGTCTACTCATATGTTGATGAAAGAGGGATAAATAAAGTTCAGTTCATTGGGAGTATTCTTAGCGCTCCATACTATAGTCAAGAACCAACTTTCAACCTTGTTCGTTCGATTTATGAATTGAGCAAGCCGTATGAAAACTATCGAAGTATTTTGAAAAAAATGTATCCCGAGTCTTATCTCGGGAGAGTTTAAAAGAAATTGCTTGTTTGTGTGTATTTAATATGCCAAATTTCTCTTATCATTTATATATATTTATTTGCGATTAGTGTCTATTTAAGATAAATGGTTAAGTACGAAGATTATTATGAAGTTTTGGGTGTTAACAGAAATGCTAGTGAGGCTGATATAAAAAAGGCTTTTCGGAAACTGGCAAGGGAACACCACCCAGACAGACATAAGACGGATAAAAAAGCTGCCGAAGCAAAATTTAAAAAAATCAATGAAGCGTATAGTGTTTTATCAAATCCCGAGAAAAGGGCTCAATATGATCAATTGGGACGTATTCCACATGGAAGTGAATTTAGACCACCTCCCGGATTTGATTTCTCGGGAACCGGAGATATGGGTAGCTTTGGCGAGCTTTTTGAAATGCTTTTTAATTCCGGCGGTGGTTTTAGAACCCAGTCTAGTGGTGGTTTTTCTCCCTTTGGCGGTCCTTTTAATTCTTCTGGAAGGTCTTCGGGATTTCAAGAAGCTCAACATGTGAAAGGCAATAATTTAACTTCTCGACTCGAGTTGAATCTCGAAGAAGCCTATAAAGGTTGTACAAAAAAATTAAGCTTAGGAAAACATGGTTCAATTGAGGTGAAAATCCCCGCTGGAGTCAACGATGGAAATAAAATCCGTTTGGCTGGTAAGGGATCTCCAAGTCCATATAGTGGGCCTCCTGGAGACTTATTGCTTGAAGTGAAGTTGAAAACCCATGATGAATTTAAACTTGTTAATAACAATATTGAGAGTAAATTGCTCATTTCTGTAACCGAGGCAATTTTTGGAAGCGTGAAAAAAGTAAGGACTCTTAATGGCTCTGTGGATTTAACAATTCCCTCTGGAATTCAGGGTGGTCAAAAATTGAGAATTGCAAATCAAGGTTGGCTAAAAAAAGGAGGTGGAAAAGGAGATCATTTGGTTCAAATAATGATCAGAATCCCTAAAGACTTAGGTCCAGAAGAAAAAGAGTTATATGAAAAATTAAAGTCACTTGAAGAGTCACAATAATTAATTAAGTTAAATAAAAATAGAATATTAAAATGGCAAAAAAAATCTTATTAATCGGCGGAACAGGCTTCATCGGTAAGTCAGTCTTAAAAAGATTAGTGGAGGCTGGTCATAATGTTATCGTCTTGAGCAGGAAAGAGATTTCTTCTAAAGAGGAAAACGTTGAGTATATAAAAGGTAATTTATTAAATATTGATTCGTTGGTAAATGCTCTAAATGGTATTGAAATAATAATTCAGGCTGCGCAGTTCCCAGGTCACCCTGTCGAAAGACCATGGAAAGGAAGAGCATATACCTATGAAGGTCTCGATGCAGAAGGTACTGAAAATGTTTGTAAAGCCATTGAGTCAGCCGGTATAAAAGGAAAATTGTCTCAATATATTTATTTGAGTGGTGCTGGTGCTGATATGGAAAGTCAATATCCTTGGACAAAAGCAAAACAAAGGGCTGAGCGAGCGATTGCTGAACTTGGAATTCCTTATACAGTTTATAGACCCTCTTGGGTTTATGGTAAAGGAGATCAGTCAATGAGTAAGTTCATACTTTTTGCAAAGTATTTTCCATTTTTTCCTGTCATTGGTAATGGAAAGGCACCGGTTAATCCATTGTGGGTGGAAGATTTAAGCCAAATAATATTTAACTCAATCGACAATGAAAATTGCTTGAATCGAATGATCAATTTAGGCTCCTCGCCTGAAATGAATATGAAAGAAGTTGCAAAAACAGTTTTGAGGAATACTGGAAATAAAAAACCTATAATTTGTCACCCAAAGATTTTGATGAAATTTGCCGGCTTGTTTGCACAGTTCATACCTATATCTCCTTTATCGCCGAACTCCGTGGAATTCTTAACAATGGATGTTCATCTCAATGATTTACAAGAAGAAATTAACGGAGTGAGAATAAAAAAACTTGAAGAAGGTTTGCAACTGAGTGGCATGCTTTGAGTATGCTCAGTAAGTTTTTAGAAGTTATTATTGCTTTGGAAAAGAAGATCTTTTATGTTTTCTTTTTGATCTTGATCACTTTTGTTACTTCTATATATTCGGTTTCTGCTGTTGAGCTTAAAATTGGTCCAGAAGATAAAAATATTGAGAGTTTTGTAGAAAAGACGAATTCTGTTATTGGTATAGATTTTCAAGGGGCAAATATTCAAAGTAGTAACCAGTTTTCTAATGAGAATTGTCAGAACCTAGACTTTTGTCCACTTTGTGATGTAGTAGAAGAATGGCCTTTGGATTTCAATGGAGATGACTTTGCAGAATTAGCTCAAAGACGAATTTGTACACAAAATGATTATTACGTTAGCCCTATAAATGGAAATAAAAACAAAAAAATTAGGCCGGAAGTAATAATTATTTTTTCCTCCGAAGGAAAACCAGTTATTTATAAAACTAATTTGAATACTTGTGGTGAAGAGCTTTTATACAGTCATTTCCAGAGATTTGATTTTAATAAAGATAATTTGGATGAACTAATGATTGTTGAGAGAAATATAAAAAGTAAAGATGACTTTGTTAGTGTTCTTGGTTTTGACTTTACAAAAAATAGAATTGTTGAATTGCCAATATTAGATTATGAAAGAGCTGTTACAGAACAATTGATTGCTAATAAGCGTCTTGAAGAGAAGATAATTGAAGAATACGAAAAATTGAATGGTAGTCGAGGATTTATTTTAAAAGGAAAAACCCAGCAGGAAAAAAGGATTTTTAGAGTTTATTACATTCAACACCGCCAAAATAGAAGCTTTCATCCTGTTAAGATAACTTATTTAAAGAGCTAAGGATAAATACTCAATAAATGTATTTGATTCGATCTATAAGGCTTTATGTTTTTTAAATGAAGTAAAATATGCAATATTCGATTTCTAACTAATGATGAATAAAAGCCTAAAGGAAGTTCCTAAAGAGATTATTCTAGCTACAACTAATAAAGGAAAGAAGTCTGAGTTTGAATCATTGTGTGAAGGTACCGGTATCCTCATTAAAAATATAGAACAGCCATTTGAGTGTGAAGAAACCGGTGATAGTTTTATCGAAAACGCAACTCAAAAGGCAAAACTTGCTGCAAAAATTACAAGATCCTATTGCATAGCAGATGATTCTGGTTTATGCGTTGAGTCAATGAATGGTGAACCCGGTATTTATTCTGCGAGATTTTTTAATAATGGTGCTGGAATGATTAAGATAATTGAAGCTTTGAGGAATTGCGTTAACAGAAATGCCTTTTTTGTCTGTGCTTTAGTTCTAGCTTCTTCCGAAGGGCGAGTTTTATGGCAAACTGAAAAAAAATGGGAAGGTACAATTTCTCAAAAGCCTCTTGGCAATAATGGCTTTGGTTATGATCCTATTTTTATACCAAATGGATATTCTCAGACAGCGGGAGAGTTAGATGAAAATGTTAAAAAAGAAATTAGTCATAGAGCCAAGTCCATATTGTCTTTTAAAGAATTCTTTTTGAGTCTGAATAATTAATGAGTCTAATCAATGAAATTACTCAGCAATTGGATTCCCTCGAAAATCATGGAATCGTTAAGCAAATACACGGTCATTTTTATTACGTTGAAGAGCTGAAAAGTTTTTTGCATGGCAGTGAAAGAAATCGCTTACTGCAAACTAAAGAAGAGTTACTCCCTCTCACTTTACCGACAAGACTAAAAAAGGAAAAGGTAGAAGCTTATGTTGGAGATATAGTAGAGCTTAGCCAGGAAAATAAGATTATTAAGTCTGTTTTCAAGAGATTGTCTCTTCTTTCGAGGCCAAAAGTTGCAAATGTTGATCTGGCTGTTATTGTTGTATCCAGTGGAGATCCTCCCTTGGAGAGTGAGTATTTGGATAGGCTTTTGTGTCACTCAGGGTTGACCTTGCCTTTGCAACCGTTGATTTGCATTACAAAGTCTAATACGTTTTCTCCTCCTGGGATTTTAAAAGAATATGAAGATTTGGGATATACGATAGTAAAGGTCTCTAATAAAACAAAATATGGCATTGAAGAGCTTAAAAATCTTTTGTTAAATAAAACATCAGTATTTGCCGGTCAATCCGGCGTTGGCAAGTCAAGTCTTTTGAACAGCTTGTTTCCGGAGCTGAATTTAAAAGTTGGAGAAGTGAGTTCTAAGTCATTGAGGGGAACACATACGACCAGACACACTCAGATTTTTGATGGTAGTTTTAATGGCCAGTTGTTTCATATATTGGATACCCCCGGTTTTAGTAGATTGGATTCACAATTTACACCGTTTGAAATTGCTGACTTTAGAGCATTTCCAGAAATTGCTTTGAAGAAAACAAGCTGCCAATTTAATGACTGTAAGCATTTAGAGGAAGAAGGTTGCGCTGTAAGATTTACGGAATCTAGAAAAGCTTCTTATCGAAAAATCATGGAGGAGGCAAAACAATATGAAGAAGATCAATCGCAAACTTATACAAAAGAAAGAAGAGAATCAATAAAGTCTGATTCAAATACCACTATTCCAAAGTTGAAGGCTTCTTACCGAACAACATCTAGAAAAAAACGTAAACAAGATTTTGACTATTGAAGGAGATTTTGATTGATATTGATTTCAAGTTAATACCGAATGGATCTTAGGCAATTTGCTATTATCAATTGAATTACGAATCTTGAAATAGCTTAAATATGCCAACTAATCCAGGTGGTGACCTAAATGTTTTTTTAGATACTACATATGATCCTAATTCTTTTACTGCGATTGATGAGCTTTTTGAACCAAAACAATCAAATCACTTGATTTCGACTCCTTCAAAGTTGGATAAAGATTCTAAAGATCAAAAAGTAGTAATTCTTGATTTCGGTTCTCAGTACTCTGAGTTGATTGCTAGGCGTGTAAGAGAATTGAAGGTTTATTCTGAGGTTTTACCGTTCAACGTTTCTATTGAAAAGATTAGATTGATGAATCCCAAAGGAATAATACTTTCCGGTGGGCCAGCTAGTGTTTATGAGAGAGGTGCTCCGGAGATAGACTCTGAGCTGTTCGATTTGGGCATACCAGTACTCGGTGTTTGCTATGGAATGCAAGTAATGGTATTAGCTACCGGTGGAAAAGTATCTCCGGTTCATATGGGTGGCGGCGAGTATGGCAGAGCCAAGCTGTTTATCGATTCGAGAGAAGGATTATTCAGTGGTTTGGAAGATAATTCTATAACTTGGATGAGTCATGGAGATTCGGTTGTAACTCTTCCCGATGGTTTTCAGATAACCGGCCATACTGCTAGAACTCCAATAGCGGCAGTCGCAAATACTGAAAAAGATCTTTATGGTGTGCAGTTTCATCCAGAAGTGGTCCACAGCGAAAAAGGAATGGAGATTCTTGCAAATTTTGTCTACAGAATAGCCGATTGCTCACCGAACTGGACTACTGGACGTTTTATTGATAATGCAATCCAAGAAATAAAAAATACTGTTGGAAATGGAAAGGTTCTTCTTGCTCTTTCCGGAGGAGTAGATAGCTCCGCTTTAGCGTTTTTGCTCAATAAAGCGATTGGTGATCAATTAACCTGCATGTTCATTGATCAGGGATTTATGCGATTGAATGAACCGGAAAAATTGGTTCAAGTTTTTCAGGATCAGTTCAAAATACCGGTTCAGTATGTCAATGCAAAAGAAAGATTTCTCAATAAAGTTAGAGGTGTCGAAGAGCCTGAATTGAAAAGGAAAATTATTGGAGAAGAATTCATAAGAGTTTTTGAGGAAGAATCCCAGAGGCTTGGACCCTTTGACTTTTTGGCTCAAGGAACTCTGTATCCAGATATTATTGAATCTGCTGGAGCAGGAGCTGTTGATGCCGCTCCTGGAGAAAGAGTAGCCGTGAAAATAAAGTCTCACCATAATGTTGGAGGATTACCGGAGAATATTAAATTCAAGCTTTTAGAACCCTTTAGAAAGCTTTTTAAGGACGAAGTTCGAAGAGTTGCAAGGGAGCTTGGAGTTCCGACAAGAATTACCAAGAGACACCCTTTCCCCGGTCCTGGTCTTGCAATCAGAATCATTGGGGAAATAACAGAAGAACGTTTAAATATCTTAAGGCAAGCGGATTACATTGTAAGAGACGAGATTCAAGAAGCCGGTTTATACGATAATGTTTGGCAAATATTCGCTGTTCTTTTAGCTAATATCCGTTCGGTTGGTGTTATGGGAGATAAAAGAACTTATGCTTACCCAGTTGTTATTAGGGCGATTAAAAGTGAAGATGGTATGACAGCAGACTGGGCTAGATTACCTTATGAGGTTTTAGAGAAAATTTCAACCAGAATTATTAATGAAGTTTCTGGGATTAACAGAGTTGTTTACGATGTAACCTCTAAGCCACCAGGAACAATAGAGTGGGAGTAAATATTTTCGTGCTTCTTTTTTGCGAATAATCCGCAGTTCTTGTAGAAAGTTTTGAAATATGTAAATTGAAATGATTGGTTGTGGCTAAAGAGGTAAAGAAAGTGACTAAGATTAAAATTTTTATAAATTTAATCTTAAGAAAATCTTAAATTTATCTTGACAGCTTAAAAGATTTAATGGCAATATATTCCATGTCTAAAATCTCTTAATTGTTTGTTAATTGTCATACGATGCGTTACCTTAATAAAAGTTTTAAGAACACATTAAAAAATATCTTGACAAGTCAGTTGCAAGATGCGATTATGATGATTAAGAGAATAATAAAGCTCTATTAAATCAAATTTAAAAACCCACATATTTTATATGGAGAAATAAAAAAACATTATGTCTAACTTAACAGTTGGCGGTTTCCCAACATCAACAAAGATGGTTGTTCAATCTGGAGGAGCGGATACAGTTCAATCTTCACCATCTAATGTGGAAGTTCATCCTGGGTTAATTGATGCTAAGAGAAGAATGAACTCTTCGTCTCAAACCATGAATTCTTCTACACGAGTTAAAAGATCTGCTTCACACAAAGTGGAAAAGTTCAATGATAATCATGTAAAAGCAGCAAAAGCACTCAAAGAACTTATAGGTGGTGGCTTTTACGAAAAAATTGGGGCAAATAAAGATAATCATGAATGGACTCCAAATGATGCTTTTCACTCCACTGACAATTATAATGAGGTGAAAGCTTATATTAATGATTTGTCTGCTGATGCAAAAGAAGTTCACTTAATAAAAAATATTTTAACGTCTCTGTCTCCCTCTGATGGCAAAGAAATAAGTAAGGAAGATCTAGAAGCTAGAATTCAAGACCTTATTACTCATAATAAAGAGCATGGAACATATTTGATTGATAATGTGGCAGAAAATAAGGAAACTACTGAAACTGTTGATAAATTATTATCAGCTTTGAAAGGCTTAACTGGTGAAGAAGAAGAAGCTATTCTTCAAGCTTATGGACTGGAGCTTGATCCTGGTGAAGAGGGAAAACAAGGATCAGAAAGTTTACAAGCTTCTTTGCCTTTAAAGATTTTTGGATATGGCGCAAGTACTTTAGGATTTATTTTAGGATTGTACGCTTTATTTTCTCAGAATAACTCAATTAACCAAGTGAATACTCAGTTGAATAAGTTAGCTGCTGGATTGGGACAAGCTGTTGAAGGAGAGCATATGATAGATGAAAAAATTGTCTTATTTGCGAAACAATTAAATAAACTTTTGGAAGATAAAACCTCTGATGCAGTTGGAGGTGTTCAGGAGAATGTTGACAAACTTGGGAATAACGTAAATAGTTTAAAGCAAATGGTAAGAAATTTATTAGTGGGATCCACCCAATATACATATAACTCAGCGGCAAATGTGAGAACATCTAAATCCAAAAGTTTCAATAGTGCAAAACTAACTATGAATGCACAACAAGATGTATCGCAAACTGGTGTAAACTCTAAAAATGCTACTACTCCAGGTTCTCTGGATAAAGTTATTGCTACTAACGCCAATCAGAAACAGCAAATAGAGCAACAAGGACAGCAAATAGATTCTATGGCAAAAAATATGCCACATTTCCAGAAACAACAGCCTGTATCTACTCCATCTAGTGGTGGAGGTATGAGAGGTACTAATATATCCTCAGAGCCAAGCGTAGATCATAGATATAATCCTGGAAGAAATATTTGGCAAGTTCCTTCTCAACCAGGAACTCTTGCTGGTGGTTCCACGATATTTAGACTTGGTTCGCCAGAAAAAATTAAAAAATCGAGCACTAATACTTGAAAGTCTCTTATTCAATTAATCAGGCTTCCAGTAAGTAAACAGCAGTTAAAAAATTATCCCCCTTCAGAGGAATCCCCTCCCGCTGCGCTCCTTCCCCTTTATTAAAGGGGATTTTTTGTTTGGTGAAATGAGTGAGGTTATTGCTTTAGGAAGTAGCCTCTCACGAAAATCGTTTGTTGCTTAAGAAAAGAGTATTTGAGAATTTTATTAAACTTTTTTCATTTATTGTTTAATAAATGTGGCCTTTGCTTTTTCTTAATTAGGGATCACTATATTAGTAAGTAGGAAGAATTTGTATTGATTGAAGAAAAGGGGATTTGAGATGCCTATGCCGTTTGTAATAGGTGGTGCAGTCGCATTAAAGTATGCACTTGGTGGTACTGCGTTTTACGTTGCTTCTGATCAGCTTAAGGGGCATTTTACTGGAACTACTATTAGTGAAGATGTAACTGGTTTTCTTTGGTCAGGAGGAAAAAAGCTTGTGAATGCTGCTGGAGACACTATAGCAAAAAATTGGGAGAGGTCAACTAGCAGTAACCCTTTTCAATCCGAAGCTGGGGCAGTTGAAATTAACAAGATTCAAGGTGAAATTCCTGCTCCTACTGATGATCAAACTTATGATCAGAGAAAAACTAACTCCCAAAGACTGTTAAATGAAATTAATAATCGTTTGCAAAATAATAGTAATTGTAGTCCACAATTAATGGATAAGCTCGTTGGCAACTTAGTCTCTTATCTTGTATTTATGGGAACTCATAATAGCCAATCTTTGAATAAGGATACAAGATTTATAAGGTTCTTAAAAGAACAAATTAATAAACTTATTAACTCTGATTCATCAAACTGTATAAGCGAGAACCTGAAAAGAAATTTAAAAAGGCAATTAAAAGATTTAACTAAACCATCAGTTGGTACCAAAATTGCAGTTGCTGCTACAGGGATAACTATTTTAGTTGGAATTCATATATGGAATATTTCAACAAATAACGATGGTACGAATACTATAAGTGTGACTAATAAACAAGGTCAAGAAGTAGACAAAGGTAAGCTAAGTGCTTCATCTTTAGTTAATGCACTTGGTGGTCAAGATGTTGTATTCAATTGTCAGGTTGAAGAGCAAACTGTAAGTTGCAAAATTAATAAAGAAGGAAAAGTAGTATTTGCTGACACTAATGATGGTAACGAAGTCATCATTAATGCTGGAGAATTGTTTTTTACAGATATAAATAAACAGAAATTGAAATATAACATTTCAAACGGTACCTTGACCGATTAAAAAATAAACAATGTCGGATAAAGAGGAGTAGTAGACAATGACCAATCTTTATAGTGATGCATTTAATAGGTACTTTGGAAGTGGTGATAAAGCAATATCTTTATCTAAATTGGAGGGTAAATTAAACCTTGCAAAAAAAATAATTCAAAAATACAAAAATGATTCAAAAAATCAAAATTACACTTCTCCAGATATTCTAGATTCACAAGAAGAATTTACTCTGTTTTTAGATGTCTGGGGTAATTATGATAAAAAAACAGTACAAGGTAGAGTCTTTGATACTTCAATAACAAAAGTATCAAAGACTCAATTAGGTAATTCAAAAAAAAATACTAAAGCGGAAGCAGAGTTAAGAGATGCTTTTTTCTCTAATTCAAACGGTTCAATAGTTGTAAACCCAACATTTGCCCAAAGTGTAACGCCGGAGAAAAGTAGCGTATCTTCAAACTCAACTACTTCCCCACAACCAGAGGTTTCTCCTAACCCAACTACAACACCATTAACTGATACTAATGTAAAACCAACCTCAGAGGCTACTCAGGTTACTACAACACCAGCTTCTGTATTGAGTGTAGACAGTGTGTCTGAGCTTGATAGTAAAGTGAAAACCTACTTCAATTCGCATAAAGCTCAATTTCAAGAATTAGGAATTACTCAGCCAATTATTGATGATTTTGCTAATAATGAATTCAAAGAGGGTATTACCGAAATTTATACTTTAGCCGTTAAATTTAACGAGAGCAATCCACCATCCCCTAAAGAACTTCTTGCTTCTAAACAATATAAATTACAAGCTTTAGATGCTCTTTACATGATTTTAGGTAAAGATGCTATGAATGATGTGAAAAACAAAGTTCAAGCAGCTCTAGTTTCAAGTTCATTAGATAAAACTCAAGCAAAAGAATACTTCAACGATTTTATGACAGCTAATGCTTCGGATAGTAAGTTAACTTCTGTTGGTAGAAAATACAATAGCTTTGGGGCAGTTTGGAGAAATAAGCTTAATAAAAAACAAATAGAATTTTTCAATGCACAAAGGAACGCTATTGGTGCTGTAATGAAAGGAGATAATCCTGCAGGACCTTCAGTTCCCGAGAAAAAAGCTGCTGCTAAAGCCTGGATGGAAATGTACAGCCTTGGTATTGGTGGAAGAACTCCTCAAGTTATTCCTGCTGGTAATGCATCAGTAAAGGCTTCTGCACCAGGGAATGCTTCTGTTCATAAAAATCTCCCAGCTTTTGCAGTTAGATGGTTGCTTGAAGAATTGAAAATGGCAGATTTAGGTGGCTCAGAGAAGATCAAAGGATTCTTGAATAAGATTACTGGTATAGTAACTAGTGAAATGAATCCTTTAAACAATGTAATATCAGAAATTCTGAATTTAAGTGAATTAGAACGAAGAAACCTCATTGCTGGTGCTCTTGCCTCTAGTATTACAAAAATTACACCAAAAGGAGATGCTGGAAGACAAATAAATGTTGGAATTAAAGTTGCTACTTTCTTGGATGTACTTTTTAAGAGCCTTCAGTTAACTGGAGATCAGGCCCAACAAGCGATTAATAAACTCGATAAGAATAATCTACTTTATACAACAACCTTGAATCTTGCAAAAACAGATTGGGATAAATCTCAAAATGCCAAAGGTTCAACGGCAATGATAATAATGGATGAACTATTTAACACTCAAAATAATCCAAACGGAGGGCACAGTAGATATCCATCAACATTGACAAACATGGTTAAAGATATTGGTAATAATAGTTTTGTGGAAGTGAAAAGCCCTGTTTTTAAGCAACCTAACAGTGCTCTTCTGAGCGATGACCGAATAAGTAAATCAACAATTGATGAAAATACTTTTAATTCTTCTGAGGATTTAACAGAAGTTAATGCGAAGAACCTGGTTGCTACTTGGATGAAGGCTAAAGCAGGAGTCTTAGATGGAAATACTCAGGATAATTCAAATAATTTGGAGTTAGTTAACCGATTTACGATGGGAGATCTCAAAGGAGAATTCGTTGATGGCAATAACGTAATAAAATCAGATCTAGGAAAAATGGTTTATCAGAATCAGTCAATAGTGAGTATAGAAAAATTTAAAACCGAGGATGGAGGAAATACATTCACAGGTGTGTTTAACATTAAAGAAACCAGAATATTTGCAGATAATCCTTTAGATATTGAAAATTCTGGAACTTTTAATGAAAACTGGACGGTGACTTTTGCTAAGGATAGTAATAAATGGAAAATTTCCGAGATAAAGAGAGAAGGTTACGTTTTTTAATCCCCTTCCGCTTCGCTCCCTCCCCTTTGTTAAAGGGGATTTTTAGTGTTTTTTTGTTATTCTTTGTTAGAAAAAATATAAAAATTGAAAAAATTTCTTAATAAGTTCTTAAATTTAGCAGTTTTGGGTTAAAATCATTAAGAAATTATAAAGCAGTTCGCCTATGGTCTAATAGTAGAATTGCACCTTAATAAAAAGTTAACCATAAACCTTTCTTATAAATCCGAAGTATAAGTGGCTGTAACAAAGATAACAAAGCCGGCAGTGATGCGTCGTAATGATATTAAGCCTTTTTCTCGGCAAAAGGCTAAAAAAGACTTGCCTTGGTACCGTTCTCACGAAGCAATTTGGCTAACTTTAACTAAGCCAGGAAAAGGTGGAGCGAATATAAGTAAATTAACTTGGATAACGACTCTCCTTCCTTTATTAGCGGCACCAATTTTAATGGCTGGACTTACAGCTAGAAGTTTTTCGGATGTGAGTCTTAAGAACAATCAACAGCCTAATGGATTTGTAAAGCTTTTAAGAAATATCTATCCTGCAGCTTATTCCTTAATGATGGTTTGTGGGATCTTGAATGGGGTTGGTTATGCTTCTATTTCACGAATCTTGTCATATTCACTGCTGCTTTTAGGCGCAGGTTTTGTTTGGAATCAAGAAAATAAAAGAAACTCTTCTTTAGAAGAGCTTGCAAAACTTGGAATAGATCCTAATTCTCCAGATGTACCAAAAAATGTTCAGGATTTAAAAGATAAATTAGCTGATGCAACCGCTTCAATTTCTGCCTTTGCAAGAATTTATTACTGCTTTGCAATGTTTTTTACTTTTTTGGCTAACACAACTCAGGTATCTCCTAAAGTCATGATTAAGGGAAAGCTAACTGATTTCAGCTGTAAAGTATCAGATTCATCGAACATTAGAGATATTCTTAGTCACTTTGGTAAAAATTGGCGTGCAAACTTTCAAAAGGAAATAGCTGCTGGAGCTTACTATGGGAAGTCAATATTTAGCCTTAAACAATGGAAGCATATTGGTAAAACATTGGTTGGTAAGAATAAAGAATTTGAAGCCACAATTCCTGATACACAAAACCCAATATTGAGATTCCTATATCGTCTTGGAGAGCCTAATTGTAGTGGTACATTTACCATGCTCAATGGTCTTACAAGATTCTTTAGTGTTATTGGAACTGCTTTAGCAGTGAGTCAGCTTGGTATTCAAGTGTTTAACGATGAAGATCCTCTATTGAAGAGTCAAAAAGTAGCTCAATTGGAAAAAGAAAAACCCGCCATGAAAACTTTATTCGATGTCACCATGAATATAAATAATCTAGGAAATGCTTTTATGGGACTATGTTCATATTCTACAGGCTTTAATCAAGCGTATTCAGAGAAACTGGGTATGTTATCTGCTATTTTGCAGAGAATTGGTGCGACTATGCATATGTTATCGGTTGCTTGTGATACACAAGGTTGGTATCTTCTAGGTCAGGCGTTTAAACTCTTTAGTAATGCTTGTTTCCAATTGGCAAATGCCTTTGGAACCGCATTTAAAGCAGTGCCAAATTTAATCAGAAATAATTTACTTACGGTTTAAGTTAATTCTCCAAACTCGTTCGAAAGTTAAAATGAAAATCCTATGAATTGAAGCTGATACTAATACCTAAATTTATGAATTAATAACTCTTCTATAACTTAACTGGTGGTAAAAAGCTATTATATTTTATTGATAAACTTCTATTGAAAATTCTTAGGAATTTAAAGAAAAGCCTAAATGCCAGTGCAAGATAAACCCAAGTCAACTTTCTCAAGTGGGATCTATAATCAAATTAATAGTCCTAAAGAATCTTACGGTTTTGAGCTTTATGTACCGGGTCTTCCGCACATTGTTTTTGGAAAGCAAGAAATAAAGGGTTATGTTCTTTTAGCAACCTTTATTGTTTCGCTTTTGTGTCTTGCTTTTGTTTTAATTCCCGGACTCAGTCAACTAATCGGTAATTTACTGCTTAATCCTCTCGATAATAATTATGAAAGAATAATATCCATTCTCAATTTCCCAACCTCTTTTAGGTTAATCACTTCTGTCACAGTATCTTCATTCATCGTTTATTTAATTTTTGAGAATTACAAAGACTTAAAAAGTAAATTTAGAATTATTGAAAAAGATTTAAAGCCCTCTCTATTTACGGCATCTTTTAGTGGTTCTTATCTAGCTAATATCAGTCTATTAATAACCATTATCTTTTATGGGCTTTTCTTTAATTTTTCTCCAATTGAAAAAGAAAAAACAATTGAGATAGAAATGGTGTCTCCCTTTGTTGATAATCCAATAGTAAAAAAGCCACCTAAAAAAGCTCCTAAAAATGCCAAAAGAGTAGCAGTCCAGAATGCTGTTAATTCAGGAAGATTTAATAAAAAATTGCCTCTGTCTCCAGGTATCTCTCAACCAAAGCCTAAACCTAAAAGTGCAACTCCGAGGAAACCCAGTAAATCCGCAAAACCATCTCCTTATAAAAAACCTTCTCGAAAAAAATCTTTCAAGCCATTTCCAAAGTCTGCCCCTAAACCTAAAGCTTCAAGGCCAAAATCTCTCATTCCCAGTTTTAAGCCAAAAGCTAATTCTAAAACCAGCGTAAGTTCTAGCAATAATTCAAGCACCAAGACTCCAAGAAGTCTCAAACCTCTCTATAAAGGTTCTAGCTCTTCTAGTAGTAGCTCTAGAAAAGTTGCTTTTTCAGGTTCACCATCAAGAGGCCCTGTTTTACCTTCAAGAACCAGTGGCTTTAGTTCCGGTGCAGGTCTAGGTAATTCTGGTCCAAATAACAATCCAAATGGCCCCATAACGGTAGCAGCAAGAAAAGATGTTGATTATGGTCCTTTTATGCAAGATCTTCAACGGAGAATTCAGCAAGCCTGGAAACCTAGTGGTTCTGATAAGCAAGATAAAGTTATTTTGTCTTTTACCCTCAAAAAAAATGGAACCTTAGTACCGGGGTCATTGCGTACTGTTAATTCTTCAAATCCTTTAGCGGAAGCCGCTGCAAGACAAGCTGTGTTAGCTGCATCCCCTGGCTTTAGGCCTCTCCCAGATGGTGCTGCTGATCAAGTTAGAATAGACTTTACCTTTACTAGGACGGGAACACGCTTTATGGGCTTGAAAAAATATTAAAGAATACATGAATGAATCTTTACGAACATCATTAAGTTACAGAGGTTTTTGTGCAAGAAATTATTAATGCTCTTTATATAATCGCCAGTCCAATTGGTAATTTAGGGGATTTAACCGAAAGAGCGAAATTTATTATTTCTGAAGTTGATGTAATTGTTTGTGAAGATACCAGAGTTACATCTAAGCTTCTCAACCATATTGGATGCAAGAAAAAACTCATCTCTTGCAATGCTCACAACGAGTCAAATAAATCAAAGTATTTAATTGAGCTTTTGAAGGGTGGAAATTCTATAGGTTATTTATCTGATGCTGGGACTCCCGGTATTTCTGATCCTGGAAATTTATTGGTTGAGCAAGTTGTCGAGGCGGGCTTTGAAGTTATTCCGATTCCCGGTCCATCGTCAATAACAACGATTTTATCCATTTGTGGATTCAATTTATCAAAAGGTTTTTATTTTGAAGGTTTCTTGCCGAGAAAAGATGGAAAGCTTAAGAAACTAATTCAAACTATCATTGTTGATTTGAAGGTACCCTTAATAGCTTTTGAGTCTCCTTACCGCATTAAAAAAAGCCTTTCTAAAATAGCAGAATTCTCTCCAACCTTAAAGTGCTGCCTTGGAAGAGAGCTAACTAAATTGCATGAAGAAATTATTAGAGGTAACATCTCAGAAGTAGCAGCTAAAAAAATAACTGAAAAAGGTGAATTTGTGATTGTTTTAAGTGCTTAGCTAGAGCCTTTTTCAACATATATTTTAATTTGTCCTTTGTTGAGTTGGTAAGTACCTGAAATTTTGTAAGGTACGTTTCGTATTATAGAATTTATTTCTATCCAAAGTGGGTTTGAAGGATTAGAGGTATTTCTCAATAATTGTTCAGCAACACTAATTATTTGTCTTTGTAAAGCCCCTAAGTTTGCTGGCAAAGTAACATTTCCTTCGTATTTGTAACTTACATCTATCGCATTATTGTTATATGTTAAGCCAAATGAACCATTAGTTGGACCTATTTTACCAATAACCGAAAGCTTAGTAGATGTTAAATAGTTTTCAAGTTGAATCCTGTCTGGCTCTTCTAGACCTAGTTTAAATGGCTCCATAGCTCCTGGGTGCTCATAATTCAAACTAAGAACATGAATCTTTATATGCTCCTCCATTCCTGGTAACTGAAGTTTTTTTACTATATGTTCTCCACCACTATGATTTAAAACATTCTTTAATAAGCCTAGAGAAAGAAACTTATCAAAGGCTTCATTTGATATCTCTTTTAATCCTTGTAAATGAAGCATTGATTTTAAATATTTGCGCTCAGGTGTATTAAAGAAGGCATTAATTGCTCCTGTTCTTTGATTAAGAGCTAGTAGGTTTGCTGCTCTTTTGTAAGACTCTAAAGCTTTGTTTGGATTTCTTTGTTTTACATGAAAGTCGCCATTCAATTCGTGAAGCTGAGCTTGTACTTCCGAGGAGAATGAGTCTAAGTTTTTTAATTTTTCATTTATGAGAAAGTGCGCCAATTTTAATCTATTGACATTATTACTTTCAAGGTGTTCCTTAATTGCAGCTAGGCTTGTTGCTCTGTGTTGTTGTTGACTTTGTAGATTAATTGCTTGATGATTACTTTGAGATTGTGACTTCACCCGTTTTATAGAAGGATGAGAAGATCCACCCACAGGTTTGTAACTGATGCTGTTAATACTTGAATAGTATTGAAGATCATTGAATTTACGAAAGTTAAATCCTTCGTTGTATATCTTTTGAGTAATCATTGGTAATAAAGTTTAATACTAGTTTAAAGAGAATGATATTAGCTTGGATTGAATTATAATGTCAATATGGGTTGCGGGATTGCTTAATGAGAGGCAAGGCCTCTTTAAGATATACTTAAATTTCGCTTAGAAAGAAAAGATGTTAGAAAGATTGAACCTACAAAGCTTTGAAGAACAAGCTGAATATTTAATGGCTGGTGGTGCAGAGGTTTTGCCTAATGGTAAAAGTACCCTTGTAGAAAAACTGAAAACAGCTTCCGAAGAGAAGAGACCTTTAAGAGTAAAGTTAGGTATCGATCCGACAGGTTCTGATTTGCATTTGGGACATACCGTTTGTTTACAGGTTTTAAGAAGGTTTCAAAAACTAGGTCATTTACCTGTTCTGTTAATCGGAGGATTTACCGCTCAATTGGGAGATCCCACTGGAAGAAATGAAGCTAGACCTTCTCTAACAGAAAGTGATGTGAAAGAAAACTCAAAAACTTTTCTAAAACAAATAGAAAAAGTAATTGATTTGAGTAAATCTGAGATAGTTGATAATTCAGACTGGTTGAGCAACTTGAGTTTAACAGAGGTTTTAAAGTTAGCCAGTACAACCACAATAAACCAGTTAGTGGGAAAAGAGGCTTTTGGTGAAAGACTTGAGCAGGGACATCCTTTGTACGTTCATGAAATCTTTTATCCAATTTTACAGGGATATGATTCAGTAGCTATTAAAGCTGATATTGAGCTTGGTGGACACGATCAGAGGTTTAATGTTCTTTCTGGAAGAGCTCTTCAAAAACATTTCGGACAAGAACCACAGATCGTAATGATGTTTCCTTTATTAATTGGTCTAGATGGAAAAAAGAAAATGTCTAAGACCTCTGAAAATTACATTGCAATTCAAGATTCACCGAATGAGATGTTTGGAAAGACAATGAGTCTTCCGGATGAACAATTGATTAATTGGCATGAATTGGTGGTGGATTCAACTCCAAATGATTTAAAGAGAGTGAAACATGAATTAGAAACTGGAGCTAATCCTCGTGATATTAAGATGAGTTTAGCCCAAAGGATTATTGAATTCTATTACAATCCAGAAGAATCTAGTAAAGCGAAAGAAGACTTTATTGCAAAGTTTCAGAAACGTGAAATTCCTGACGAAATACCGGAATTCAAGCTGAATGACTCTTTAGGGTTAATTGACGTCTTAGTGGAAGCTGAGATGGTTTCTTCTAGAGGGGAGGCTAAGAGAATGATTGCTGGACAAGGAGTGAAAGTCAATTCAGAAAAAGCAGATAGTGAAACAAAATTGAAGCTTGGAGATGTTATCCAAGTAGGAAAGAGAAAATTTGTGAAAATTGTTTAAATGTAAAAGATAAACTCCCTCTCAAATATTGAGAAGGAGTTCTTTGAGTTGTTATTTCCTAAAGAGGTTCAATTAGCTTGAAGATACTTGAACTTGATTTAGGTTTTGAGAAGCATTCTCTACTTGAATTTGATTATTATTGTTTACCACTGAAACTGCAACATTGGTTCTGTAAAAGCTTGGTTTTGTATGGCGAACATGTGGAACACACTTCCATCTTGGACAGCAAGCTCCAGGATTGAGTATAACTAATTTACCTTTTGAACAATAAGGTTCAACTTGTGTGCACATTACTTTGTCACATTTATTAGCAACAACTTTTTTGCAAATCAACTTTCCATGCTCGTAAGTCTTGTATTCACCATGCTTGCAAACTAACTTTTTATGACAAGTCCACTTACCATTAACAAAAGCTTTATAGCTGTTGCTTGCACAAACTGTTGGCTTGTGCTTGGGTCTTTCGTAGCGGTGATGACTATATTTTACGGGAGCTGTATAAGGCTTAATTTCCTCAACTATTACCGGTACTATAGCGAATGCGAGTGCAAAACCCGTATAGTAACCATAAGATTCTGGATAATGACTCGAGAAACAATCGGTGTTTAAGCCACTATGATATTTGTTTGTATATGGAACACTAAGTGAGCTGAAGTAGTTACGTCTGCTGAAATTATGATATCCACAAGAGTGACCATAACATCCATCTCTTTGACCATTAACGGTAACTGTACTACCTGAACCACCAACCATCAATTGGTTTTGGTTTATCCCTTGAGAAGCTGAAAGCCTGCCATTACCCCAAGCAAAACTTGCGGTAGATATAGATGAGATTATGAAACAACATAAAATTACTAAACTTTTTATTTTGTTGATGCTTACCACTGAACTGCCTCTGAATAATTCTGTAAATCGATAATTGAATAAAACAATCAAAAGGTTTATGTTTCATTAAGATATCCAAAACTTATTCACTCTTAAATATTTTTTTAATTCTATTTTGTTGTAATCTTTTAAATCTCCTGAGATTATCTAACTTGTTGATACAATAGAGTCCTATGAGTTCCAACGAAAAAAAAATGAAAAAGAACTCAAATTTTGTTCTTGAATTTGAAAAGCCTTTAGGCAGTCTTTTAGAAAAAATTGATGAGTTAGAAGAGTCTAATGTTGAAGGCTGTGAGGATGTAATAGAAAGATTGAAAAAAGAATTTAAAGAATTGAAAGAGAGAATATACACCAACTTACAGCCGCACCAAAGACTGCAAATTGCGAGACATCCCGATCGTCCGTATTCCCTTGATTATGTTAAAGAACTCGGCACCAATTGGATTGAGCTTCATGGAGATCGATCTGGGAGTGATGATGGTGCTATTGTTGGCGGTCTTCTGGAATTAACCGAAGGACAGACAGTAGTAGTTGTTGGAAATGAAAAAGGCAGAGGAATAAAAGAAAAGCAGAAAAGGAATTTTGGTATGCCTCAACCGTGGGGCTATGAAAAGGCTATGAGGCTATTTAAACATGCTGAAACCTTCAATCTCCCAATAATTACCTTAATAGATACTCCCGGTGCTTACCCTGGATTAGAAGCAGAAGCTAAGGGGCAATCAATTGCTATTGCGAGAAGTATTCAGCTAATGTCGACTTTAAAGGTCCCAATCATTGCGGTTATTACTGGAGAAGGTGGCTCTGGAGGAGCTTTGGCACTTGGTGTGGCGAATCGTGTTTTAATGCTTGAACATTCGGTTTATTCAGTAATCTCCCCGGAAGGTTGTGCTGCTATTTTATGGAGAACCCGCGAAAAATCTTCAGAGGCGGCTACTGCTCTGAGGATCACTGCAAAAGAATTATTAGACTTAGGTTTAATCGATGAAATAATTACTGAACCTTCCGGTGGTGCTCACAAAAATTATCAATCTTCGGCTACGAATATTAAGGAAAGCATTCTAAGGCATTTAAATCAGCTTAAAGGTTTTTCTTTGGAAGAGTTACAGGAAGATAGAATGAAGAAATTTAGACACTTTGGTGCATTTATAGGTTAAATAAGTATTTGAACCTAAAAGCTTTTGTTTTTATGAACTCGAATTTAACAAATAGAATATTCTTTAATTCTTCAGGATTGTTTTTAATGATTTTTGCTTTTCTAACTATTTCATTGGCATTCCTCCATTATTTTTACGCGATTAAATTTCAATTGGAACGACTAGAGTTGATTGCCATTGCGATATTTACCCTTTGGATTTTACTGATTGGTTTCATCGATATAAAATCACGGGAAATACCTTTATGGCTAACCGCTCCGATTATTATTGCTGGGCTTATTTTTAGGCTGTTTCAAGATAATTTTATTAGTGAGAATAACGCGGTGCTCGGCTTGAATTTGCATTTTTTTGATGCAGCGCTTGGGATATGTTTTGGTTTTATTATTGTCGATATGATCACCCACTTTGGCAATTGGCTGGCTAAGTACCCGAGCTCTTCTCAAGGGTTGTTGCCAATATGGATCTCTATAATTCCTATTTCTTTGAGTGCTTTTATTCCGGTTTACCCATTGTGGGCCATATTTTTTGCTTTAATCATCTTTAGGTTCTTGATTGAATACTTGTATTCAAGAACTACATATTTGAAAGATTTAATTGATTGGTTGTGCGCTAATGCGTTAATTACTTACATTGTTTTGTTTACTATTCTTTTCTCTGTTGCATATGTCTTTCTGAATAATTCATCAATTTCACTTTCTGTTGAGAGAATTAACCTTGTTATTTCGATACTCTGCTTCAATTTCATTATCGAGGAAATTCTTTTACCTGTGATTCAATTCATATCCAGAAAGCTCAAAAATATTGCAGATATCCCTTCCGAACAAAAAGAGCAGACTGTTAATAAAGATGTTGAAGATGCTTTAGAGAAAAACTCTGTTCTGGGTGGAGGAGATGCAACGTTAACAGCTGCCCTTGGAGCTATTTGGGGAGCTGTGGTAATAAATAACTGTTTATTATTGGCTTTTGTATTAGCTTTAATTGTTTTTGGAATTGCTAAGCTTATTAGCTTCTTAACAAAGAACTCTGATTTAACCTCTTCAGGCTTAAGAGTGCCATTTGCTCCTTTTGTTACTATAAGCGCTCAGGTAGTATTGTTTGCCGAAATTATGCTTAGGTCCTCAACTGCTTCTAGCTCTTGTGTTGTTTAAGTTGAGAGAAGGGCTTCTATAAAAACTTTGAAAATTCTACGTGGAGTTTCTCCTGAATTTGCAATGAGTTGTCTAATGATTTTTGCTCTATCTAAATTTCAGGGTCTGCTTTAAGAGCTATAATGTATTCACTGAATTGTTGATTGGATCGATAACGTATATATAGTGATGGGAATTTTAAATAAGAACGGTAATGGATCACAAATGCTTTTAACTTGCTCATTCAGCTTCGCTATTTTACTCATTGTTCTGGCTTTAGCTAATGTACTATGGTGTTTTCTACTACCTGTAAAAGGGGAGGGACACCCTACTGTTCAAACACTTATAGAAATTGAAAGAACCATTAAACGATCGGAAGATAAGGCTGAAGCAAATTGGTCAATCCTAAAAAAACAAATAAAAAGAACGAAGATTCAGCTTTCTTCAATTAGACCCGATAGCTCTCTTTCTTCTCAGGATCTGGGAAATATAACAAAAATAGTAGAAGCTTTGCTCCTATACGTTGAAGGTAACTGGAGATTGTTTGAAATGAACGATGATCCTGAAGATACAAAGCGTCTATATTATAAATCTCAAAATATATTAAAAGAGCTTAGGAATAACAACTTGAAGTTTGCAGTTACTATCGATGCACAAAGCGGTGAAAAACGTGAAATTAACTTGAGTAATACGGTTGCTGATTTAACTAACCTTGTTAGAGATCAAATTCAGTTTTTGGAAGAAGAGTACGGAATTTAAAAATTTAAACTAAAGGCAGTTTATTTACTTCTTCGAAATAAAAGTCTTCAATAAATTCAGCTTCGACAACTTATTAGTCTTAAACAGAGAAATTACTTCAATGAGTTTCAGTATGAACATTGGATTGGATATGACTTTTTTTAAGTCAATTTTTTCTATTTTTGTCTGTTTTTCTAGATTGCTCAATTGTAATTGTGCTTCTAACACTTGCTTCTCTAGTGAGTGAACTAAAAGCTTTAGCTTCTGGACATTAAGAAAAATAACCCAACAAACAACCGAACATACAATACAAATAGCCGAAAAAAGAATTTCAGAAGCGATCACCCAGCCATTTAGAGTACAAACTTGCATATATTACAATTGTTCAATTCACCTAATTGTACATTCCACCGAGAGACTTAATATAAATATGTTCAAAGATACAGCTAAAGTAGTTATATTCTTTCTATTGACCAACTTTATAATAAACTTTCCAGCAGTTGCAGGTTATGAAAATTACTTAAATAGGGCAGTTAAGCAACATAAAAAGCATAAATATGATGCAGCAATTATAAATTACACAAAAGCAATTGATATTGCTGAGAATCATTCAATTCAGGCCCAAACTGGTCAATATTCTAATGAATATGAGGAATACCCCTTGGAATACTCTCTTGAATATTCTGTAGAGGATAATCTATCGGATTTGTATTTTAACCGTGGCTTGGCTGAGAGTGAAGCAGGTTACTCTAAAGAGGCTTTGGAAGACTTTAGTAAATCCATTAATTTGAACCCTTATAACGATTCTGCTTTCTTTAACCGTGCAATTGTGAAGTATGAATTGAGAATGTACAAGAGCGCGTTGCATGATTTTGACAGAACGCTTTCTTTGGTTCCAGGAGATGCTAAGGCTCTTTTCAATAGAGCGATGACAAAATACCAGCTGAAAGACATTAGAGGTGCTTTAAGTGATGCAAAAAAATCAAAAAAATATTTTAAGCAATTGAGAAAAAGAAATGAAGTTCAAGAAGTAAATGAATTTATTGAATCCATAAAAATGGAAAGAAGTTTTTTTAATTGAGAGATTGTTTGAAAAAGAGAACAAAAGCAAGCCCCAATATTAAAGAATATTAATGATAAGATTAATTTGAGTAAAGCTAGTTTGAACATTGGATTGAAGCTATAGGTAGAAGTCAAGGAGATTACTAGCTGATAGTTTCTAATTGAAGCTCAAGTTAACTTATATTCATTTGTCTGTTGACTTTGTAGAACATTGTTAACCATCTCTCTATCAAACTATAAAGTGAGAAACTTAGTTCTTTTCTAAATTCAAAGAATTGTTGAAGGTCTTAGAGAGTGAGTTTAAGCTGATTAGTTCTACCTCAAAAATAAACCGATTCCGATCAATAAAGGAGGTTTGTATGAAATTTTACTTTGCCATTTTATCGGCCGTAGTTTTACTAGTTTTTGGAGGACATTTTTACGCACAATCCATAACAACTGAAAACGAAGAAATTAGTCAACGCGAATATGAAATAAGAAAAGAAAGAATTATTAAGTTTTTCGAAAAGAGGCGAAAGCGCTATGAAGTCGTAACAACAACAAAAACTAAGTCTGGACAAATTGTTGACTGGATTAAGCCTGAGAGGCAAACTCCAGATGGGAAATTAGAGAAAGCTCCACCAAGGAATTTGCCAGAAATAACAAAATCTAAGGATGAAGTTGAAAACCCTTATTTAGAAACAAAGTTGCCCGATCGACTTAAGGAGGTCTTAGGAAAAGATGAAGTTGCAAGAACAGAACTGCAACTAGATCAATCTGTTTTAGGTCCAAAAGGAACTGTTCCGATTGTACGCTTTGATCTTGATTCCTATCTCAAAGCAAATCCGAACTATCTTCCCAAAGATCCGATGGAAATTTTTTCCAAGGTACCACCTCCAGCACCTGCTTCTAACGATCGTTATTATGCAGTTTGGCAAAGATTTGGAGATGTTTACGGTGGAATTGGAAGAATAAATATTTGGAATACCACCGGTCCAGTTGGCAATGAAACGTCTATTGCACAGGTAGCAATTATCCGAGGTTCACCAATGCAAGCCATAGAAGCTGGGAAAATTGAGCATGCATCATTCGCACCATCAAAACGTCCAACTCTATTTACTTATTTTCGTACTAATGGTTCTGCGAGAGGTGATTGGGTTGCTGGATATAACGCTTTAGTCGACGGATGGATACAAGTCTCTCGTACAGTGGCTCCTGGTATGTCTCTTGTTCCTTGGGAAAGCAGCACAAACGGACCTCAATACAGTCTCGATGTTGAAGTTAGGCTTTGGCAAGGTAATTGGTGGGTGAGAGCGGCTGGCGAATGGGCTGGCTATTATCCATACTGTAAAGGAGGAGATGCTCCACCTTGTGATGAAGGAACCCTTTTCTCTGCTGCCGGAATTAGAGATAAAGCTAACCGCTCCGATTGGTACGGAGAAGTTTTTGACTCTAGTGCTCCAGCAGCTACCTCAACGGATATGGGCAGTGGTGCTTTTGCCAATCAGCGTTGGAGAAGAGCCGCTTATTTCCGCAATATCTTGTACACTTGGTCTCCAACTCAAGCCTGGTGGTGGGGTTCCGGTTCTATTTCAGCAACCGATTCAGCTTGCTACAGTGGAGATGGTCCGTATTATAGTTCCGATCCTAATTGGAGGAATTGGTTCTATTACGGTGGTCCTGGTAAAGAAGCTGCCGGTTGTTTTTAAACTTATTTCACAATCAAATAAAAAGCCCCCTTCATTGAGTTTATTAATGCTTGGGGCTTTTTGATTTTCTTTGAAAAAGCTATTTTGTTAAAAAACGTTGGTATCCAAGTAAAGTAGAAAATTCATATCCATCTGAATCATTCCTACCATCGTCAAAACCAATTAGATAAATACCAAATTGTCCAGTTCGAAACGCTCTTTTAGGATCAAACTTAGATACATAGTCAATCTCTCCACCTCTAGTAATGTCTGGTACACCTAGATTACTTAAATCTAATGGGCATTTAGGACTTATACCTATTGGATTATTATAATAAATTCCATATGGTTTTCCAATGAGATTGCTACTTGTTCTAATTGATGAATTTACAGCAATTGTCACATCGCCTTTACAGTTTGGTTTCAGTTCTGTTTCTCTTATTCTATTTTGTACCTGCAAAACTATTTCTTGAATTTGTGGTGGTAATGATGAAATTTTAAGAGTTGCTCTTGGTGGAACTGTTTTTGTTACAGGAGTATTTGTTGTTGGTGGAACAAATATAGGCTCAGGTAGTGGACTTTTAGCAGTAACTGGAGAAGGTTGATTACTCTCTAGGGAAGGAACTCTTAATGTTCCAGGTCCTTCTCCAAAAGATAATTGCTTTATAAAAGCTTTTGCGTTCTTAAAAGGAATAATTTCTCTTTTACCAGACTTATTTGTATGAATAAGGTATAGTCCTTTTCTATAGGTTACACTACCATTTATTTCCAAAGGTTTGTCAATGTAGGTTAGGTTCCACTCTTTATTGTTTAAAGTAATCTTAGTAGATAAAAGACGAATCCCATTTATTACCTCCATACGTTGTAATTGAAGAGATTGGTATTCATTTTTTCCTATCGTTAGCGGTTCAGGTAATCCTGTTGGATTAGATATAAAAGTCAGTTTTACTTGATCATTACTTAATCTTTGTCCTCTTATTTCTACCGGTATATTTTCTATTACTATGGAAGGAACAATTGTAAAAGTTTTATTCCTTAAATTTTGTAGAGAAGACGGTACCTGAGCGAGCCTAATAATTTCATTGGGCCGATTAGTAGATTCTAAAGTAGGTTTTTCTTTAGCGAAAGCTTTGTGCTGTGAGCCGACAACTGCAACAGCTGATAGAGCGAAAGCTGTTGTGAGTTTCAAAGGTTTAAAACGTTTTATGGAGTTTATAGCCATATTCTATAGATACGCAAACATAATGTATTGCATAATACCTTTAAAGTCTATCTTAATCAATAGCTTTTCATTTAAATAGTAAGTTAAATTGCTTATCGGCAAAATTCTTTATTAACTTTATAAAAAGTTTTTCAATTAACAAATAAGTGATTGTTGAGTAAGTAATCAAAGCAATAAAGTAAATAGCTATATATATTTCTTTGTTGTAAACAAAGTTATGGCCAAAGAAAAATCTTAGAACCTCAATCACTAACAGATGGTTTAAATAAATTGAGTAAGAAATTAAACCTAAATATTTGAGTTTTGTAAATCGTAGAATTTTACTTATAACGCCTTTTTCGAAAGCAAATACTGGTAAGGCAAAAAGAAAAATGAAAGGAACAATAAAATCCGAAGAATCTCTATAAAATTCTCTGTTTAAAGCAACAAAAGTAATGAAAGACAAAGATAAGAGTTCAATAATTGAAATGTAAACAGTTTTTTGAACGAGTTTATTTTGATTCAAAAGCAAGTAGATTCTATAAGCGATTATTCCTAAGAAAAAACCATTCAATCCTCTCAAAAATCCTGCGCTAAATGTGTTGAAAACATTCTCACCAATAACGTCCAAGTGTCCAAAGTGAAGATATAAAACAATATATCCGAGCAAAGCAAGAAAGAATAAGTTGTGAGCTTTTGTGAATTTATTTATATAAAAAATAAAAACCATGTTTACCCAGAATTCTACTGATACACTCCAGCTGGGATAGTTCCATATCATCGTGTGACCAATAATATGAGATAGAGTTAAATTCTGAAATAGCTTTAATATAGAATGCTTAGCTTCAAAAGGATTAAACTGCCATGCCCAGTAATTGAAGAGTAAGAAAACTAGTAATGAAAAAACATGTAAAGGATAAAGCCTTGCGAATCTATTAACAATAAACTTGGGAATTGAAACAGGAGTTTCTTTAAACAGATATCTGTGACTGAGCACAAAGCCACTTAATATAAGAAAAAAATCAACCGCAAGATAGCCTGGAAATAAAACTTGAAAGTTTTCATCGAAGTGAAATAAAGCAACTATGAGCGCAAAGATCCCTCTAAAGCAATCTAATACTTCAAATCTAAAATTCTTAGGCTCCACTCAACTTTAAAATTTATTCTCAATAAATAAATTTTTCACACTAAACCCAAACTATTAACTCGTATTGTCTTTCGGAATTATCTGAAACCGACTCAACAGGTGAGACCTCATAACCGTCTGCTTTTAAACTTTTTGGAACCATTTCAACCGGTTCACCCAAATCAATGAAAATTTTTAGCTTTGAACCTTTGGGTAATTTATTTAAGGCTAATTTAGCTTTTACATAATTCAACGGACATTTAATTCCTCTAAGGTCCAAAATATCAATAGATTCGTTATTCATAAAAAAGATCCCCTTCCAAAGTTAGAAAACAAATAATGAAAGGGGATGGCGAAACAATTTATTTATTCCTCAGATTGATCTTCTTGGTCTTCTTTGTTAGATTCATTAGCAGTCATATCTTCCGGTAGCGGAGCAATTAAGTTGCCTTTTTCATCAATATACTTGGTACTTAAAGTAACTCTTCTTTCATCCGGTTTAATTTTTCTAACTAACGCTTTTATTTTCTGATCAACGTGGAACTTCTCTAAAACATCCTCTGAACTTTCTTCTTCCAAGCTAGGAATTTCATCCAATGGTAATAATGCTTCAAAACCACATTCATCAAGTTCGGGATCATTAAAGATAATTCTTACAAAAACTCCGAAGTTTGCAACTTTGTTGATTGACCCATCAATAACATCGCCTTCATTGATTTTTGTTTGAATGGATTCCCATGGATCTTTTTCTAATCTCTTGAGACTCAAACTAATTCTGCATTGTTCAGGAACAACATTTAAAACCTGAGCGGTTATTTGATCTCCAATTTTTAAAGCTTCGCTTGGGTGTGTAACTCTCTTCCAAGAGATTTCAGAGAGAGGCAATAAACCATCTATTTCAGTATCTCCAATTTTAACGAAGGCACCGAAATCAGTTATACGAACAACTTCACCTTGAACAGTAACTACTGTTGGGTCATTTCCTGCAGCGATTGACTCTTCTTGAGCTTTGAGAGCTGCAACAAGCTCTGTTAAGAGTTTTTCACGTTCTTCAGCATACAACTTAGATATCGCTATTTTCTGACTTAATATCAGCTTACTTTGTTGCTTATCAATTTCTAAAATGGTGCAGGGTATATTTTGCCCAACGAGTTTTGGATTATTGCTTCCACCTTTGACTCGTAAGTGGCTAGCAGGAATGAATCCTCTCAGGCCATCGAGTTCGACAACAACTCCACCTTTAACAACTTCTTGAATTACTGCTTCAAAAATTGCATCAGTGTTTCTCTTATCTTCTAAAGCGGCCCAACTTCTAGCCTGAGCTACTCTCTTAAAAGAAAGAACAATACGGCCATCAAATCCGCTACCAGCTTCGTCTCTTAGAATGTAAAACTCAAATTCTTGGCCGGTTGGTAATACTTCTTCTGGATCTGCAGATGCATAATCGGCCACTTCTTTTGATGGAACGAATGCTTCTGATTTAGCGCCTACGTCAACCAAAACCCCGTCTTTTTGGTATGAAACTACAACTCCGGATACAATTTGTCCTCTTTCAAAATAATAATCATAATTTCCGGAGGCTAAAAGCTCTGCAAATGGAGTATTAGAACTATCTAACACTTCTAAACTAGAGGAGACATTAATAACTGTTGTCGGGGAATTTTGTTTGGACACTATAAAATAAAAAAACGTAAGGGTACTAGATCTTGAAATTACTACTCAAGACATAGAATTATAACTTTAGATATACATAATATGCTAATTATTCGCTACTTTTACAAAATAACCCTTCACTCAATGGAAAGATGGTTTCTTAAATTATTAATTGAAGAAACAATACTTTTTGCTGGAAGCAACAAATAATCACAACTTCCAAGGCCGCCAAGAAATGGTATTTCATCAGCTTGTGCAATAATCCAGGCTAGAACTTTTTTACGAACTTGTGCAGGAGCTTCGTTCTTGGAATATGTAATTTTTATAGCTCTCATTAGTTGGCTAACATTCAAGTCAATTAAACTATCTCCTTCTATATCATCTTCTGGTAATCCAAAGGAATCAGCTTCAACTTGTTCCTGCCATTCGGATTCTAAAACTATTGATACCACTTCTTTGTCTGTCTGGAAATGAAGGTTAAACTCGGTAAAGTATTCATTCAGCACCACTTCAATCCCAGAATCCAACTTATCTCGAATTTGTGTAATTTCTTCTTCCAAAAGATTTTCAATCTGTTTGAGAGTATCTTTGCCGGAAGGAGCAACTTGAGTTGGGGGAACAGACCTCACTATTAAAATCGGTTGGTCCATAAGCTCTATTTTCATTAATTTAAACCCCTGTCAAGCCCCAATGTTGATCCAGATCAATTCTGAATATATTACAACCATCCATAAAAAATTTCCGATCATATATTCAGCAGTTGCTTTCAATACTCAAGCTACTTTTGTTTTTTTGTTAAATTTAATCCTAATAAAGCCAAAAGATTAAAAGTCAAAACTAGAACTATCAAAACAACTGCAGTAGCAAAAACTTTGTCTGGGTTATCATAACTTGTTGCTTGATAGTAAAGGTGAACCGCTAATGTTCTTCCAGAATCGGGCAGAAAAAAAGGATACTCCATACTAAACATTCGAGGGAAAGCCGTTATACTTCCTCCTGCTGCCAATATCAAAACAGCAGATTCTGCGATAGCCCTTCCTACACTCAGCATGACACCAGTGAAAATACCTGGAACTGCATTGGGTAAAACAACTTGAAAAATAGTTTGTGCCTTGTTAGCTCCAAGAGCAAAGCTGGCATCGCGATAGGATTGAGGTATTGAATTAATAGCCTCTTCAGAAGTCCTGATTATTACAGGTAATATCATAATAGCAACACTCAGAGAGCCAGCCAGCATCGAATGCTTAAAGCCCATGAAACTCACAAAAAAAGCTAATCCAAATAATCCATAAATTACTGATGGAATACCGGCCAAGCTATCAATTGCAAATCTAGAACATTTAGTGAGTAGAGACTTTGGATTTGCATATTCTCTCAGATAAATTGCCCCAAAAATCCCAATTGGAGAGGCTACAACTAGAGATCCAACGATTAGATATATTGTTCCTATTAAAGGATATAATACGCCACCTTGATCGTTTCTTCCTCCTTCTGGTGGGGTGAAAAGATAATTCCAAGAGAATGCCTCGGCACTGCCTTTAGTGAAAATATAAGCAAGCGTAACAGCTAAAATAAGAAATACAAGTGCAGAGCTAAGCCACAATAAGAAGAAACCAATTTTTTCTTTTATCCTGTTTTTCCCTGTTCTAACACCATCACTCGAGTGAATGAAAATGTTTTCGTTATCTTGTCTTCTAGCGAAATGCTTGCTTGAGTCCACATTCGTATCTTGGTTCATGCTTTTACCCCCACCGAGAACTTTTTAAAGAGATAAGCAATATAGTTAACTAGCATTATCACAATAAAGAGAACTGCACCAGTTGCAAATAGTGCCTGAAGATGCGAACCCTCACGAGCATACTCAATATCACCAATAATATTGGTAGTTAAAGTTCTAGCGGGGCTTAGGAGACCAAACCAATATTCTGAGCTGAAGTTTGGCATGGTTTGAATGTTTCCAATTACCATCTTTACAGCCATTGCTTCTCCAAAAGCTCTGCTGAGAGCCAAGACAATAGCCGTTGTTATTCCTGGTCTTGCAATTGGCACAATCACTTTCATAATGGTTTGGAAATGTGTGGCGCCCAGTGACAAACTTGCTTCCTTCATTTCTTTAGGAACACTTTGAATAACGTCCTGGGAAATACTCACAATTGTGGGCAAAATCATTATCGAAAGAATTATCACGGCTGCCAGTATTGATAATCCCGGTACTTGAGCTAACCCTTGAACCCAAGGGGCAATAACAGCTAAGCCGATTAAACCGAAAACAACTGACGGGGTTCCAGCTAATATTTGAACTGCTGCTTGAACCGAGATTTTATAAGTTCCAGAGGCGAGCTCAGCCGCGTATACAGCACATGCAATTCCAATCGGGGCACTAACCAACAATGAAGCAATTGTTATATAAAAAGAAGTAATGATCATCGGTAAAATACCGAATTGTTTTTGAGAAACCGGTTCCCAATTGAGACCCAGAAAGAAATTAGAAAAACTGACTGATCCAAAAAGCTTGAAGCCGCTGAAAAGAATATATAGAACAATCAAACCGAGAGATGTAATTGTTGTAATTAGACTGATTCTAAAAATTATTTCAAAAATTCTGCCAAAAGCTTTCCCTTGCCCTTTGTTTTTTGTGTTAATTGTTGCTTTTGAAAGCTTGTCTAAGATTGCCTGCATTTGGCTTGCTATTAATTAATAGTCTTCAAAGAAATTAATACATTTATAACAAGTTTGCAATTATTATGAAAATTATTTCCTATTAATTCTATATAGCAAAAAAGTAATCTTCTTATTCATCCAACAATTAAGTAAGATAATCATCAATTGAAATTGAATGTGAGATTTTGTATTTTTAAAGGGCTCAAGGTCCTATTATTGTATTTATTAGGATAAAAAAATATAATAGCTTCTTCGTTTGGATCTTGAGGTTCAGCAAAATAGATTCGATCTCCATTTTTTAGTATAAATCGTGATTTATTTGAATAGTTTGGGATAGTTTTGAGGGGAATACCACCAATGCAAAAAATTGTGCCTGCTCTTGCAATATAAATATTGGCCGGATTGTTTTTATCAACTTCATACTCATTTTTATTTGGATTATAGTTCCAAATCACATATTCATTATTTCCATTTCTTTCAAAAATTATATTGAGCTTTTTTCTGACTATTGCACCAAATTGTGTCTTCTCATATTCATTTTGTTCATCCTTGAAAATCGTTCTAACATTATCTTCGTTCAATTCAAAACGATTTTCTTCAGATAGCTTTTCATGCAACTTTCTGGAAGCTGCATGATTTTGAAAATTTTCTTTCAACCAATTTAATCTATTATCTTTCAGCTCAATAAGATAGTAAAAAAATCCTCCGAAGGCGGGTAAAAAATGGAAAGTAGTAAGAAGCGGATTCAAAGATGATATTTTATTTAAGTGGGCTAAATTATTACCTAAAATACCTAAAGAGCAAACCAAGACCGCTTTGCTGAAATTTACATTTCCGTCAAAAGAGAAGCATGGTGGATAATTATTTCCTGTAACTTTTCTAATTGATTTCCTCTTATGAGTTGAAGAATTAAGCGGTTTACTTATCCTGCATTTCAAATAATTGTTCTGAAGATTTATTGTTGTACCTATACTCATTGTCTTTTGAGCAAAAATAATTAAATTTATATTCAAGCTATTAGAATGCTACAGATCAATTGAGCTATACATACCCTCCTATAGTTGAAAAAAAGTTAATTAAGTTTTCAAAAAAAGAAAATGGGTGGGTTTGAATTTTAATTAATTACAAAAGAAGTCTGAGGAGCTTGTTCTCGTCTATAAATTAAGTTGGTTAATTTTTCCAACCACCAAAAAACGTTTTCTATTCGAAGAGCAAAATTATTATTGTCTTCAGGAGGGTGAAAGAATAAAATACTTTCTGGATCATTGTGATCTAGTGGGTAAGAAAAAAATATCCTAGCTGCTTCACCCAATTCTAATGTTTCCCCGGAAGTAATTTCTCTAATTCGCATTCCTCCAATTGGCAAAACAGTGTTTTGATTTTCTTGTGCAATGTATATTGATCCTATCTCTTTATTTGATGATTGATTCCAAATTTCATAGCTACCTGATTCAAGTCTTCTAATTAGTATATTTAGATCATTGTTTAATACAAAATCTATCTGGTTCTGAAAATTTTCATAATTTGCGACCTAAAGGAAAAAAAGAGACCTAGATTATGAAGCTAAAACATGATTAATCATCTGAATCTTTCTCTGGAAGGTGATTCCCTGGTGAACCCTGACAAG
>JASJDU010000072.1 GCA_030065015.1 Candidatus Caenarcanales bacterium
TCATTTGCACTATTTTCTTTATCGAATACATCGGCACCGATTGCACTAAAAAATGTACATGATCTTTATCCGTACCTATCTCTAAAAAACGTAGTTCGTAGCGTCTCTCTATTTCTAAGCACACGTCTCTCAACACACCATCTGCTCTCTCGTCAAAAACTACTTTCCTGTACTTCCCTGGAAACACCAGGTGATACAACAATACTGTTACGTTATGACTCTTATGAATATACTCGCTCACGCGAGTATTCTACGCAGCAAGCTGCGGGGAATACAACCCGGAGCGATTCAAGTGGAGTTGAGGTTAGGCTATTCGCTTGAAGATAGTATTGTTTTGTCCTCTTTAAAGCGTGTCAGACCAATTATGTTAACTACTTTAACCACAGTTATAGGCCTCTTGCCTCTTTCACTTCAGGGAGGGGAAATGTGGAGACCAATGGCAAACACAATTATTTTTGGTTTATCAGTTTCAAGTATCGTAGGGGTTATTCTTTGTCCAGTTCTTTACACAGTTCTTTTCAAAGGTAGCTTTCAGAACTATTCTTGGAATGAAAGAGTCATTAGAGAGAAGACTACGAACGATTAATATCAATCGAACAAATTAAAGAAGTATAAATCAAACTTGGTTTAGTATAAATTAGTGTCTTCAACTTTCAAATCAATGAAAAGAAACAAACTGCTGCTCTCATTATTTACCGCTTTAACAATAATAATAATCTGCACTTCATTGGTAAGCTATTCATTTTCTAGTCTAGATAAGGAAAGCAACTTAGTTGATTTTTTATACATTCATGGAGTGAGCATCTATGACGATATTGAAATGAAAAAATTCAATGGTAGTGCACAGCGCTTGCATAGTTCATTAGCTCATAGATTTCAGAAAAGCAAAAAAGCACAGAAATCTTTTCTAGAGGATGACACTTTAAAAATAAACCCAGAGGCTAAAACATTTTTTTGGGGTAATTTAGTAAAAAAAGATGTCGATACAATCAATTCAAGACTCAACTCAGTAACTCCACTGGATAAGTTAGTCGGAAAAATACACCACATTGGTTCAACAGCAATGTATGTTGGTTTTTGGCTAGGAAAAAATCACAACAGAAACATTGTTAATGAAAAGCTACACAAACAATTAGAAGGACATGAAGAAGATAAGAAACTAGTAATAATGGGCCATAGTGCAGGGTCGATTGTTGCTTATTTTTATTTACTGTATAGACTACCCTACTTAGATTTATACTCTAGAGCAAATCGAAATAACTTCAGCTCTTCTTTATTGAAAACTCTAAGTCAAAAAGAACATCGTTATTCCTGTGTACAAGCTCTGCTAGAATCCAAAGTCGCTAGATTTGATAAGCAGGGCAAATTAGTTCTCTTTACCGAGAATGTAGAAATTAAGAACAAAGGTTTATTGGAAGAATTCAATCAACAATTTCTAAAAGAGAAAGTAAGCAACATTGATCAATATAATAAAAAATTCTGCCTGCCGAGGAATAAATTGAAAGGAATCGTAACCTTTGGAAGCCCTCTTGTAGGAATTGTTTCAAAAAGTCAGGATTCAGAAGGTGTGGATTTAACTCAAAAACTTTTCAAGTACATCGTTAAAAATGAGATTTTTTGGTTACACGTTAACCACAAAGATGATCCGATTGGCTTTCCAGTTGATGACGAAAAAATAACTCAACTCCACCTTTGATAGAGTGAACTCTCAAAGAGTTGGTTTCTTCAAGAACATGAACTCAAGTAAGAAAGGAGCTACCATTGCAAAGGCACACGTTTGGTATTTCAATAAACCTCAAGCTTTCTCCAGAGACGTTATACGTGCCTATGAAGAAGGTTTTTCGCAGTTTAATGAAGATACTGATTTCAGACACAAAAGCTTTAAATAAAGCCTTGGAATTAACTGGTCTTAAGCTATAACTGCCAGAGTTTTGCTATATACCTAACAAAATTACTAAATTAGTTTATTTTACTTAACTGGAAGGATTTTCTTTTCCACTTCAACGATAAGAAAGCTTAAAGTTGCAATACCAAATATTTTCAACCACTCAGAAGGATCCAGAGGGGCTGAGTACATAACACTATTCATAAAAGGAAGATAGGTAAAGCCTAGCTGTAAAAGTACTATAAAGATGATTGAGAAGATAACCCATGGATTACTAAAAAGACCTAATTTGAATATTGAATCAGTTAATGATCTGCTGTTGAGCAAGTAAAAAGTCATCACGAACATAATCACGTTAATTACAACTGTTCTTGCATTCTCTAATGAGTTTCCAGCTTGCAGTTCATATTGAAACATGAAAAATGCTGAAGCAAGAATAAGTAAACCAACAAAAATAATCCGGGAAACAATTCTAGGAGGCAAAATTGCAGAATCCGATGACCTCGGTAATCTGGCCATAATATTCCCCTCTTCACCTTCAAAGGCCAGAGATAATCCTAAAACCCCCGCAGAAGTCATATTAATCCACAGAACATGAATCGGTAAAAGAGGTAACTCAAAACCACCTAAAATAGAAACCAAAATTATTAGACCAGCCCCCAAATTTGTAGGTAGAATCCATGATAAAAGCTTCACTAGGTTGTCATAAACACATCTTCCTTCCTCAACGGCTGACTCAATACTGCTAAAGTTGTCATCTGTCAATATCATGTCAGAGGCCTCTCTTGACACATCCGTTCCGGTTATCCCCATTGCAACACCAATATCAGCTTGCTTCAAGGCAGGAGCATCATTCACTCCATCACCGGTCATGGCAACAACATGTTTTTTCTCCTGAAGAGCTTCAACAATTCGTAATTTTTGCTCGGGTGATACTCGCGCAAAGACAATCACATCTTCAACAAGTCCAGGAAGCTTAGTATTCTCAATTTTAGTTAAATCACTACCAGTAAGAACATACTGAGTGCTGTGTTGTAAATCATTAACCTTTTCGGCTCCTTCTATACCAAGTTTTTTTGCAATAGCAATTGCAGTAAGTGGATGATCGCCCGTAATCATTTTCACCTTGACACCAGCTTTTTGGCAGTGCTCTATCGCCGTTATAGCTTCCGGTCTGGGAGGATCAATCATTACCTGAAGACCTAAGAAAATTGCATTTTCGATATCTTCTTCTGAGATTTCTCTTTTTGAAGAATCAACTTCCATTTTTGCAAAGGATAAAACTCTCATTCCTTCACTAGAAAAATCTTCAGCTTGTTTAAGAATCTGTTGGTTTAACTCTGCATCAAGTTCTACCGGTTTTCCAAATTCAGAATTTAATAAGGTACATTTTTTTAAAACAGACTCTAAAGACCCTTTAATATATAAAACATTTTCATTCTCACCTTCATGAAGAGTAGCCATATACTTAATTGTTGAATTAAAAGGTATCTTGTCAAGAATGGGCATATGCTTTCTATTGTTTTCATCTATTTTCCCTTTTAAAGCAGATACAACTAAAGCAACTTCTGTTGGATCTCCCTGCGGTATATATGTATTCTGATTACCTTTAATCAAATTGGAATCATTGCAGAGCATTCCACAATGAAGAACTTCTTTTAATGATTTGTGAGAGTTAATATCGATTATTTCTTTACCGTCAGAACACAAGATCTGCCCGTTGGGTGAATATCCAATGTTTGTTAATTCATAAATAGTCTTTCCAGCCCAAATACTTTGAACTGTCATTTGGTTTTGAGTTAATGTTCCAGTCTTATCCGAACATATAACTGAAGTACTACCGAGTGTTTCGACAGCCGCCAACTTCCTAACGATTGCATTTCTTTTTGCCATTTTAGACACCCCAATTGCCAAAGTAATAGTCAAAGCAGCGGGAAGTCCTTCTGGTATCATACCTACAGCGAGAGCGACAGCAGCCATTAACATATCTACAAAAGAACTGCCTCTAATTAAGCCTATTAAAATAGCAAAAATGGAAATACCCAATATGAGGTAGAGCAGTAGATTGCTAAATCGGGCAATTTTTCTTGTGAGAGGTGTGTCGAGGTTTTTCACATTACTAATAAGTTGTGAAATCCTGCCTATCTCTGTGTTTTGTCCCGTAGCAACTACAATACCTTTACCTTGTCCATTAGTTATTAAAGTTGATGCATAAAGCATATTTATCCTGTCACCTAACGAAATATCTTCTTCTAATACCGAGTTATGATTTTTATCAACAGAGAGTGATTCTCCAGTAAGGGCGGCCTCAGCAACTTGAATATCTTTTCCTTCTACAATTCTCAAATCCGCGGGAACTTGATCCCCAGAACTAAAAAGCACAATGTCCCCAGGTACAAGCTCTTGAACATTTACTTGATCTACTTTTCCTTCTCTTATGACCGCTGTTTCCTTGGTCATACTCTTTGACAATGCTTCAGTCGCTTTTTCTGCCTTTGATTCTTGTATATAACCAATCAGAGCATTGATTAAAACAACTGAGAAAATAATAAGTGCATCTTTAAAATCTTTAACAAAAATGGTTAAGATTGAAGCGCCAATCAAGATATAAATTAACGGATCTTTGAATTGTTCCAAAAAACTAATAAAGGGTCCTTTGCTCTTTCTCGATTCAAAGCTATTGAGACCAAATTCATTTTGTCTCTTTACTACATCTTCCCGACTCAGGCCATCCGCACAATCAGCTTTTAAGGATTGAATAACTTCATTAAGTTCTATGTTGTGCCATGAAGTATTTTCTTTGTACATTGTAATTTCTCAGCTGACTTATATAAATCCTAATATTAATAGTTTGTACACAAACTGAGTTTATTTAACAAATCAGCAACTCTTCCCAGCCTATAGAATCTGAGTGGTACTTTAGACAAAATCGTTTGTTGAAATCCTAAAGACTCATTAATAAACAATCGGATCTAACATTTAGGTTACTTAATTCTATTGTTGAAAAAATTATTAAATGCTTTTACTTCCGGTCAATGAGATTGAAATCAATTACAAAAAAATTGACTTAATCAACACAAAACTTCAATCAATATACAGATTAATAACTTTCAGCCGAAAGCATCTTGCAGATGACATATTGGACAGTTTTTTAAAGAGCAAGAACAATTTACAGCAAATAATGGGAATACGAAACGCCCAAATGGAGTCCACATCGGAAGAAGAAGCCGAAGAGTACTTAAAAAACATGCAGATCACAATTGAGTTTATTGTGGAGGAAATAAGAGATCAAAGAAATTTTGAGTCAGAAGTTCAGCTACTCAATTTGTTTAGGTTAGTATCTCCTGAGGCTCATAGTAAACACCCTCACAAATATAGAACTACTGATGTACAAATTGGAAATCATTTGTGTCCAGACGCAAAGAGTATAAATATCCTAGTTAAGGAACTTTTTTTTAACATGGGCAGGATTTTAAACCCAATTGTAAAAGCCATATATTTTCACCATGAGTTAATTAGAATACATCCCTTTATTGATGGAAATGGCAGAACCACAAGAATTGCAAAAAATTGGATGTTAATGTTCAACCTTTATCCACCGATATTCATAAAAGATAGTTCTGAAAAAGAAATTTACATAGACACTCTAAGCAGAAGTTTTGAGAGTTTGAGCGAACAACCGACTTTATGGAACTATCATACATATAATTTTTTTGAGCAAGAGTGGAGTTGATCCAGTCTTTTGGGCACTAAAACTGGTTCAAATTCAGCATTTCTATCACGGGGTACTTCTATTGAAAGGCTTCCTCCTTTTGTTTTTATTGTTTTTGAGCTAAAACCGTTTCTGCTGTTTTCATTCTCACTTCTCC
>JASJDU010000036.1 GCA_030065015.1 Candidatus Caenarcanales bacterium
ATCGTAAAGTGTTTGAAGCTCATTTTGGCCTTTGTTTTTTAACACTTCAAATAAACCAATTTGAGCACCCTCTTCTCCTTAACTCTTTTTCATTTTTCTACTAACGGTTGCATTTAACTTTTGATGTTGCGTCGGTTTATCAACTCCATACTATATACAAATTGGCAAAGCAACAGTTTGACGTTGAATTACTGGACTATTGCTTCATTTAATTCAATTTTCTCTTTGAACCTTCCTAAATAAAAGAAAATAAAACACAGAACCACTGAATACACCCACCAATGACCAAAGTGAAGGAATTGGAGAGTTTACAATCTGGCTTAAAACCAAAAAACTGGCTCCAAAAAGAAAAACAATCGGCGTCAATGGATAAAGCAAAACTTTGTAGGGTCTAAAAATATTCGGTTTTGTCATTCTCAAATAAATTAATACTCCCGCACTAGCTGCATAAAAAAGCCAAGCACTAAAGCTAAAGTAGTCCAAAAGGGTTTCAAAGTTTTTACCAATCCACACAAGTGCAATCGCCCAAATCCCTTGAATCAACAGAGAAGAAATCGGCGCTTTTGACTTTGGATCTAGCTTTGAAAACGATTTAAAAAATAATCCATCCCTAGCTGCCGCAAAATATATTCTTGCTCCGGATAATAAAGAGCCGTTAGTTGCCCCACCCGCTGATAAAGAAATTAATAATCCTAGTAAAACAAAGACACCCAAAGAATTCAACCAACCAGCACTATCCCCCAGAGAAGTAACAGCGGATATCGCTATAGCTTTATTTCCAACGATCTCTTCCGGTGATAATGCAGAAAAATAAAAGCAATTTAGACAAAGATAAATAATTGACGTGATTAAAATTCCCATTATCAATCCTATTGGAAGCGACTTAGATACATTAATGGATTCTTCAGTAACACGGCTTAAATTATTCCACCCATCATAAGCCCATAAACAAGCAATCATCGCACTTCCAAAATGAAAAGCAGTCTCAAAAAAATTAAAATTCTCGATCGACGCATTTCCAGAGCTAAAAAGGTTTCCAAAATTCAGTTCTGGGAAATAATAAACTCCCAGCAAAATTAAAAAACCAATCCCAGCTACCTTTGCAATAGTAAGAACATTTTGTACTAAACTTCCAGACTTAACGCCAAAGCAGTTAGCAATAGTTAAAATAGCAATTAATAAACTAGCTGCCATTTTTGTGTAAAGATCTTCTTCAAGCGTGCCAGGAAAGAGAACTTGCACTAAGTAATTAGCACTAATTATTGCCATAATTGCGATTGAACCTGTGCCCAAGACGGTTAATTGTGTCCAAGAAAAAATAAAGCCCCAAAATTTACCAATCCCATTTTTTAAATATTGGTACTCAGCACCCGCCCTCGGAAAGAGACATCCTAGTTCTGCATAACAAAGTGCACCAGCAATGGATATCAAAGCAGCGCAGATCCAAGCAATTAAAGAAAATAAAGCAGACTCATTTAGTAACTCAAAAACCCTCGTCGGGCTAACAAAAATTCCAGACCCTACAACCGAACCAACAACAATGCAAATTGAATCAAATACAGTAAGTTCTTTTTTTAAGCTATGTTCATCGGCCTTATTTTTATTTTCGGCAACTAACTGACTATTTGAATTCATTACGTAATTGAAGATATAGCTAAAAATCAATAATTCATAAAATCTAGCATATTAATCTTTAATCATTTAACCAATCATTTTTAACCTCTGAGGAACCCAAGTAGATCAAAAAAACTTATAAAAAATCAAATTCAAAGAGGCTTAACCGATTGAACAAGCTTACTTGCAATTTGAACCGCGGTTTCAATGTCGTTCAAATAAGGTTCTATTTGCTTTTTAGCATAACTTCCGATACCAACCCCATGCGTCTTCAGTCCAAATTGATCTAATAGAATCCTTATTCTGTCATTGATACCTCCAGAAACCTGGACATAAAGAGGAAGTTTAACTTCCAATACTGCTTGAGCTGCTGCAAGAGATTGCAGCATTACTGAGTCCTCTTTTACAAAACCCGACATTGCTTTTCCATCAACTTGAATTAATGTGCCATCTCCCAAAATGTTATATATTTCTTCTGCTTGTTCCTTCAACTCTGAATAAGAGGCAAAACCGCTGCCAATACAAACCGAAACCATCCAAGGCTGTGGAGAGATTTCGCGAATCTTTTGTAAATAAGGCTCCAGCCAATAAAAATTTGGTCCAACATGAATCTCTAAGCACCTAGCTCCGAGTTCCCACAGTTCCGGTAAAATTGCCGGCTGAAATGCTTGAACAGGCTCAGGGGTCAAAGCATCCACATGGCAAATAGGAACACAGGCTCCACATCCATAACATCTCTCTTTCGCATAAGATAGCTTCCCATCTTTAATACTAAAAGCTTGAGTTGGACAAGTTGGAATACAAGCTCCGCAAGTATCGCAAGATGAACTATCAAGTGCAACTCTTCGAAAGTGCGGATCGTGTTGGTGATCTAAACTTAAACTCACCATTATTATAGGCTGCTTATTCTCCGGCACATTTGCCCTTAAGATACCTTCTTTAGCCGCGGTCACAACGGTAGGATGAGCGCAAATATCAACAATATGAGCTCCCGCTCTAGCAAATATTTCACTGTATTTTGCTACTGAATCAAAATCTGAGTAAGTTGCTCCACAAATGAGCTTAAACATCCGTCTTTCCCGAAGCGCTCTCATAGCCCTATATTGCCCAGTATTATAATTCGCAACCTGTGAAGGTAATGTGGGCGTGTTAGTTATCATTGGGTAATTTGAAGGGGGATTTTTTTATATTAATAATTTAAAGATAGCATCTACCGGTTTGTTTTTAACCAGTATTCATCAGTTAAATGCTCGGACGAGCTAAAGCATATAAAGTTTCAATAATTTACATATCTTTTGAAATTCACTATGAAACTATCAATTCCTTTAATTGTTTTTTCTGATCAGCAGCAATAAGCGACTGAATCACTTCCTCAATCTTCCCTTCAAGGGCCTCATTCAGTGAAAAATTTTGTTGTATTCTGTGATCTGATAATCTATTTTCTTTAAAGTTATAGGTTCTTACTTTTTCTGAACGGTCTCCACTTCCAACTTGGCTCAATCTATCAGAAGCAATTTTCTCTTGTTGCTCCCTAATTTGCATTTCATATATTTTTGCTCTTAACAAAGCCATTGCTCTTTCTTTGTTTTGATATTGGGAACGCTCTTCGGTACAAAAAATATGAATTCCAGTGGGTTTATGTACTAGATGAACGGCTGTCTCTACCTTGTTTACATTTTGACCTCCAGCTCCACCACTTCTAGCTGTAGTCAATTCGATATCACTAGGATCAATCTTGACCTCCACGTCACTCACCTCAGGCATTACAGCAACAGTAGCAGTAGAAGTATGCACTCTCCCTGAAGCTTCTGTCAAAGGAACTCTTTGAACTCTATGGACCCCAGCTTCATATTTCATTTTACTGAATACCATTTCACCGGCAATTTCAATAATCACCTCTTTATATCCTCCACTTTCAGCTGGAGACGAGCTAATAATCTTTGGTTTCCAATTTTGTTCTTCAGAATACCTTAAATACATTCTCAATAAGTCTCCGGCAAAAAGCGCCGCTTCGTCTCCACCGGCTGCCGATCTAATTTCAACTATTACATTTTTCTCATCGTTTGGATCTTTAGGAAGAAGGGCAATTTGTAACTCTTCTTCAAGCCTTTCCAATTTTCCATTAGCATTTATAATTTCTTCTTCTATTAAAGAGATCATTTCAGGATCAGTTTCAACCTGATTCAACTCTTTATTCGTTTCTAATTCATTTTCGGTATTCTTTAAATCTTGAAATTTCAAAACAGTATCTTCAAGATCCTTACGGGCTTTTGAAACGTTCTTAATTTGTTCAAAATCACTTAATACTTTTGGATCAGCCATTTTAAGCGTTAATTGTTCAAAAGTTTTTTCCATCTGATTGAGCTTATCTCTAAGGATTGGATCCATGATTTTAAATTTAGATTATTAACCGTATTATCTCTTAGTCTATGCAAGGCAATTAATTATATCCTATGGCACTTAGAGAGGCGCTTTTGATGAATTTCTTAAAAAATAGTGAAAAATTAAGAATTTCTATTTTTTATTATTTTTACTTGCTCTAAAACCGGCTATTTCTGCTTCCATTGAAGTTGCAAAGCAAACTTCTGGATTTGTCTTTTTATAGAATGAGGTATTTGGTTTGTGATAGATTTTTGTTCCAGAGTAGTAGTTTATGTTTCCTTTAATCGGTTTATCGTAAGGACAGCTTCTCCATTCCAACCCACCTTCCAAACTAGGAATTGCATGCACGCCATCTACACTCAAAAATTGCAAAGAAAGCAAGCACAGACCTGCCGAAAGAACAAATAACAACTCATTGAATATTTTTGTCATTTTAGTTAATAAAGTTTAATATTTGAACTTCCAAAGATTTTTTACTGATTGTAATATCTCTGCCTGTTAGAATCTCTGATAATGTCATAACGGAAATTAACATAAGCAAATTTATCACAGCACGAAATTTTAACTCAAAAATGGTAATCGAAGTCAAGCAAGAAAAAAAAGATTTTCAAGAATCAACAAAGTCAAACCCAAATCATAGAAATGACTACTTTGATTCAACTGTTTTGAACAAAATTGAGGAAATATTCAATCTCCCAATTCCAGAACTAATTTATAAGGCTCAATACATTCACAAAGAAAATCACGATCCGAGAAAAATACAATTCTGTACACTAAGTAGTATAAAAACCGGTGCTTGTCCCGAAGACTGTCATTACTGTCCACAAAGTGCTCATTATAAAACTAATGTTCAGTCACATTCATTACTGGATAAAGAAAGTGTTGTTCAACAAGCTAAAGAAGCAAAATCCAATGGTTCCACTCGTTTTTGTATGGGAGCTTCTTGGCGGGAACTTCCTGAGGGTAAAGAATTTGACGAAATAATTGAATTGGTCAAATCTGTCAAGGAACTAGATCTTGAAGTTTGCTGTACTTTAGGAATGATAAATTCGGATCAAGCTAAAAAACTCGCTGAAGCTGGTCTCCACTCTTATAATCACAACATTGATACCAGTCCAGAATATTATGAAGAAATTATTAACACAAGAACATTTCAAGAAAGAATAGAAACACTTCAAAATATTAGCAATGCAGGAATCAACGTGTGCAGCGGTGGAATAATTGGAATGGGAGAATCCACAAAAGATCGTCAAAAATTCCTTGCAGTTCTATCATCTATGGTTCCCCACCCATCATCAGTTCCAATTAATGCTTTAGTTCCAGTAGAAGGAACCCCTTTGGGAGACAGACCAATAGTAGATCCAATTGAATTGGTAAGAATGGTAGCAACAGCCAGAATAATGATGCCAAAAGCAATGGTCAGACTATCAGCGGGACGAAAGTTTTTAAGTGATGAAGCACAAGCCTTATGCTTTATAGCCGGAGCAAATTCAATTCATACTGGAGAGAAACTTTTAACAACCGATAATGCAGGTACATCCAAAGATAAAGAAATTTTAAACAAACTTGGAATGAGCATTTTATAAGATTTTTCGAGGATGCATTGTCAATAATTTATGTAATCTTAGAACTACTCATAACCAAAAACATTAATAAATTTACCAAAACGTCTTTTATACATCTCTTCTACATCACTACCCAAGAAGCTGAGAGATTGATTTATCCTACCCTCTCCAACAAACGGTAAGCCTTTGGGCAAATTATCAAATAGACTTTTATCTCCTTTTTTCTTATCGCTTTCTTCCATTTTTCTAGCATTCTCTAAAGAACTAGCTTTCACTGCAACTTCTAACTTTCCATCGTCTAACTCAATTCCAAGGAATTCAATTATCTTTTTAAAACTATTTTTTGGATTTATTTTCAAATCTTCGTATTTAATAAAACAGCTCGGATAACTACTTGTTGCTTGAAACCAGCTTGAGAAATGTTCGCTCCAATTTCCCATATTCATTCTTTTCCATTTAGAAACACCAACTTGATCAATGAAATTAATAGCAAAATCACGAAGTTCCTCACTAGAAACTCCTAGGTAACGTGCATTACTAAGTAAAACATCTCGAGGATTACGGACTACGTAAATAAAACCTTGAGTATTTTTATGGTATGGATGTTCATCAGAAAAAGAAAAATGAGATTTAATAATTAAATTCGAATCTATATTTGCCTTTAAAGCTAAACCTCTCGAAAGTAGCTTGTGTAAATCAGGTATTTTTTCATCAATCTGAATACTTTCCTTTGGCTCAGAAAATAAATAGCTATACAAAAGCATTCGTACTAGAGTATTTCCAGACTTTGGATAAGAAGATAACCAAACTATTTTCATTAGTTTATAAACAAACTAATTACTTTTTTACCCAGAATCCAGCGAATTTTTGTTTCTCTTACAAGAGAAATATTTACACTAATTTCGTTTTTATGTTAACTTTGATTGGCTAAAGCATTTACTGTTTTTGCTACCTTAAACTAATATCGAGCCGGTGTAGCTCAGTTGGTAGAGCAACGGTTTTGTAAACCGTGGGTCGGGGGTTCAAGTCCCTTCACCGGCTTATTTAAGGGTAGGTGCCCGAGTGGCTAAAGGGGGCGGTCTGTAAAATCGCTGGCGTAAGCCTACGTTGGTTCGAATCCAACCCTGCCCAATCTTCTTCAAAAATACAGATAATTAAATTTCTATCGAAAGAAGATTTGTTCATCAACCGACAAATCTTTCATTAGCTTTAAGCAATAAACACCTAAACTAATGGAGTATTCACAATGTTCAGAAAAAATTAATGTTCTAATTCATTAAGTAAGTCCTTACGTATCTTTATTTTTTCTTATGATTTTGATTTAATTAAACTCATACTTTCATAGAACAAAAAAATCAATGTTTACAAAATTGAAGATTATTTTTTCATTACTTTTAATACTCAATAGTTTGATAAGTCAAAGATCTGATGCCACAGATTCAATTATAGAAATAGACAACAACTTTAAAAAATTCAAAATGAGTGATTACGAGAAAGAAACTCAAAATGATTCCGAAATAATTGAAAAGATAGAAGTTCAAGAAAGTAAGTTACAAGTTCCTGAAAAAGAGTTTTTTGAAAGAATAAAAAAAGAACCTTCATATACTGAGGTTTTAAATGCTAGTCTTCGTTTTTATGCAATTCCTTCTGCTAGTGATTTTAGAAGTTACAGAAAAAGAGCCAGAATAAGAAATTTACTTCCAGAGGTAAATGGAGGAATTGATTACATTAAAGACAGAGACTGGGGATATGAAACAAATTCGGTTAATCCTAATAATGGAGCATTATGGGGAGGTAGTGGTAACGTGACATACAACCACACAGATTTAAATTCAGATCGAATTTACTCGAGAGGTCTTTCTTTTGGAGTTTCTAGTCGGTGGAACTTAAACGATTTTTTATATGATGATGAATTGACAGACATATTATCCGAACAAAGAAGATTTGCGACTATAAAAAATGACCTTATAGAACAAACTCATAGTATTTATTATGAAAGAAGAAGGAAACAAATAACATTCGGCATTAATCCAGCAAAAGATGAAATTGAAAAAATTATGTTTCAAAGTGAACTTGATGAACTAACAGCTAAAATTGACTCACTCACAGGAGGATGGTTCTCAAAAGAACTCAATAAAAGACAAAACAGTCAAATCGTTTCTATAGATGCAGTTTTATAAATAAAATGTCCATTAAACTTCACACGGTGATACGCTTAAATAAAGGTTAATAAAGAACATAGTAGAGTATGAAAATCAAAAATTTACTCGTTTCAACCATTGTAGTTTTCATTTTCATCTTCATTTTTGAATTTTTATTTCATGGAATATTGCTAAAAGACTTGTATCTTCAAACTTCCAATTTATGGCGTACAGAAAATGAAATGCAGCAATATTTTCCATGGGCAATTATCTGTCAAATTATTGGTGCATTAATTATTAGTCTTATTTATCTTCAAAAACATGAAAACAAAGGTTGGACTGAAGGTCTAAGATTTGGAGCAATTATTGGTAGCTTATTAGGAGTTACAGTTTTTGGGTTTTATGCTTACATGCCAATACCCTTAATTTTGGCTTCGGCTTGGTTAGTGGGATCTTTAATTGAAGTTACTTCTGTTGGAATTATTCTTTCATTAATCAACCTTCAAAAAAAATAAGCTTTATCCAAGTCAAATTAAACTCATTAATCTAAATAATTTTTATCAAAACCATTAAAAATTAAGAAATTTATCTTGCAGTAATCAATTTATTTTTATGACGGAAAAAGATAAATATTGGATAAGAGAAACTTTAAAGCTCGCAAAGAAAGCTAAAGGATTGACATCTCCTAACCCTATGGTTGGTTCAATTATTCTAGATGAGAATGGAAATAAGTTATGCGATGGATATCACTCTAAAGCTGGAACTGATCATGCAGAAATTGTTGCTTTAAAAAAAGCTGGAAATAAAGCAAAAAACGGAATTTTATACGTAAATCTTGAACCTTGTTGTCATTATGGAAAAACACCACCCTGCACAAAGGCTATTATCGAAGCTGGAATCAAAAAAGTTGTTATTGGATCAATTGATCCAAATGAAAAAGTTTCTGGGCAGGGAATTAACACTTTAAAAGAAGCTGGTGTTGAAGTTATTTACGGTGTTTTGAAAGAAAAATGTGATGAACTAAACAAGTTTTTCTTTCATTGGATACAAACAAAAAAACCATGGATTACCCTAAAAATTGCAGCCACTTTAGACGGCTATGTAAATTTAGGAAAACACGGAAAGAAAATAACCGGACTTGAAGTTCAAAAGTTAGTTCACCAAATGAGATCAGAATATGATGCTGTATTAACCGGTAGTGGCACCATAATCGAAGACAATCCACAATTAAATGTAAGGAAAGTAAAAGGCAGAAACCCCATAAGAATAATCTTAGATAGAAATTTTAAATGTCCAACAGAATCTAAAGTGTTCAATGAAAATGGCAAGAGCGTAATTTTCACTCAAAGTTCAACCTTAGAAAATGCAACTGCCTTAACAAATACAGAAATAATTCAATTCAATGGAAACTTGGAAAATGCTTTATTTGAAATAGGTAAAAAAGGTATTCTCTCAGTTCTAGTTGAAGCAGGTCCAAAACTGAACACAACATTTTTTGAGAAAGATTTATTCAATGATGTTTTTTATTTTATAAATCCAAGATTATATGGAATTCCCGATGAAAAAAAACTAAATCTATATTCAGGCAATTTAAAAGAGCTTGAATACAAAGCTATAAATAAAGTTGGCAAGGATTTACTAATTACACTCACAAAAACATCAAGTTGATAGGTGAAACCCAATTTTGCGCAAAATAATTAAAAAAGAAACTCCCTGTAACTGGGTATGAATAATTAGAAAAAATATTTTTACCGGAGCCTTAAAAAATGAAAGATTTTTTTAACCGTTTAATTAAAGAAGAAGACGCTGCTTTAGATCAATGGATTTCTGTATTAGTACTAGCTATTTTGGCCATAATCTTATTTTTAGCTCTAAGAGGTCCAATTTCAACTATGTTACAGGATTCAGTTCAAAGAGTTGGTCAAGAAACTCAAAATTTATTCAATGGAGTTGACGCTACAGCTGGCAACCAAGCACTTCAACAAAATGGTATACCAGGTGGAGGTTAGTAACTAATAGTTAATTAAAATATTTCAATTTATAGTTTAGTTAACAAAAGTTGGAGTAAATTACTTTATCAGATATTGAACTATCAAAAATTCTGAAGAAATACAATTAGTTCTGAAATATTTATTTTGATTTCTATTTTATACCTTCTAATAAAATAAGCTGACTTATCAGTGAACTTCTGAGTTTAATTTTATATTCAAAAAATTATTCTATTAAATAAACACAAATAGGACAGTCAAAACGTCAGCCTAGATAAATTGGTATTTGAGTTGAAGTAGTATAAACAAACCAATTTAACTTAAACAGCTACGACCTTAAAGGATACAAATTTTTAAAACAAGTTTTAGAAATAATGTAAAAGCCTTTAGAAAGGAGGTGATCCAGCCGCACCTTCCGGTACGGCTACCTTGTTACGACTTCACCCCAGTCATCTGCCCTGCCTTAGGCGGCTCCCTCCAAAAGGTTGGGTAACCGACTTCGGGCGTGACAAACTCCCATGGTGTGACGGGCGGTGTGTACAAGACCCGGGAACGCATTCACCGCAGCGTGCTGATCTGCGATTACTAGAGATTCCAACTTCATGTAGTCGAGTTGCAGACTACAATCCGAACTGAGAACAGCTTTATGAGATTGGCATCACGTCACCGTGTAGCTACCCATTGTACTGTCCATTGTAACACGTGTGTAGCCCTAGACGTAAGAGCCATGCTGATTTGACGTCATCCCCACCTTCCTCCGGTTTATCACCGGCAGTCTCGCTAGAGTGCCCAACTGAATGATGGCAACTAGCAACAGGGGTTGCGCTCGTTGCGGGACTTAACCCAACATCTCACGACACGAGCTGACGACAACCATGCAGCATCTGTGTTTAGGCTCCCTTGCGGGCACTCTCAAGTTTCCCTGAGATTCCTAACATGTCAAGTCTAGGTGAGGTTTTTCGCGTTGCATCGAATTAAACCACATGTTCCACCTCTTGTGCGGGTCCCCGTCAATTCCTTTGAGTTTCACTCTTGCGAGTGTACTCCCCAGGCAGAATACTTAACGCGTTAGCTTCGATACTGCAGGGGTCGATACCTGCAACATCTAGTATTCATCGTTTACGGCGTGGACTACAAGGGTATCTAATCCTTTTTGCTCCCCACGCTTTCGTCTCTCAGCGTCAGTTACGCCCCAGTTATTCGCTTTCGCCACTGGAGTTCCTCCCGATATCTACGTATTTCACCACTACACCGGGAATTCCAATAACCCCTAACGTACTCTAGTCCATCAGTATCCAAAGCAGAGAGTGAGTTGAGCTCATCTATTTCACTTTAGACTTAATGAACCGCCTACAAACGTTTTACGCCCAATAATTCCGGATAACGCTAGCACCCTCTGTCTTACCGCGGCTGCTGGCACAGAGTTAGCCGGTGCTTCCTTTGTGGGTACCGTCATTTTTTTCTTCCCCACCGACAGTCGTTTACAACCCTAAAGCCTTCTTCCGACACGCGGTATCGCTCCGTCAGGCTTTCGCCCATTGCGGAAAATTCCCCACTGCTGCCTCCCGTAGGAGTGTGGACCGTGTCGCAGTTCCACTGTGGCTGATCGTCCTCTCAGACCAGCTATCGATCGTCGCCTTGGTAGGCTTTTACCCTACCAACTAGCTAATCGAACACAGGCTCATCTCATGGCGCATTGCTGCTTTCACCTCTCGGCATTATGCGGAATTAGCTTGGGTTTCCCCAGGTTATTCCCCACCATAAGGTAGATTCCTGTGCGTTACTCACCCGTCTGCCACTGGTATTGCTACCCGTTCGACTTGCATGTGTTAAGCGTACCGCCAGCGTTCATCCTGAGCCAGGATCAAACTCTAAAAATTTTGTCCCTGAATCATAAAATGCAGGTAGAAATTCACACTAGAATTTCTACTTCTACTCAAAGTTTTTGACGTTTTGGCTGTCTTATTTGTGTTTTTATTTAATTTCAAATAACAGGTCTGCTGTAAATGCAGCTAAAAAAATATACCGGAATTACAAATTTAAGTCAAGGAAAATTCAATTAAATTTCAAACTTTTGTGAACTTTTCTAAATTGAATACAAAATTTTTATTTAAATATATTTTTTTAGTAGTTGTATTAGATACAAGTTTAAAAGTATATAAATAATTAGATCCTTCCATTGATCGGCACTTTACTCACTAATTTGCAAATTGTATTTTCTTGTTTAAAATGAAATTGGTGAATGAAACAATACGTAAATATTTCATGCTGAATATTGATGAAGATTCTATAAATACGGTTTATAATAATTAAAATTGAATTAATACAAATTTATAACTTATTTGATTTAAACAAGTATCTGCATATTTGTGAATTTATAACCTGTTTTAATTTTTAGCTATGAGTATTGGAGGAATTGAAAATATTATTAGCATTAGAGCTCCTATTCATAGGCGTGTAATGAACTTTGTCGATCGTAAAAAATCTAATATTATTCCACCTAAAGAAGTCAAAACTTATACTGTTAAAGATGTTTTTAGTTCTTTTACTACAAAAGCTAAAGGCCCACTAGCTTGGATATTGGGTGGGGGAGCTTTAATACTTTTAGCTTTCACACAGCTAGCTAATTTATTTCGCAAACCAATAAACTGGTTTGCAAAGTTTGTTAACAACTGTAATAGAGATAGTTAGCATTGATTTTTTACTTTTTAATGCTTGAGGTATTCATAATTATGAATTCAGCACACTTGTTAATATTTCAAACTGTAAAACAAAAAAATATATAAACCATGCCAGAAGCTGGAATTGTTGGATTGCCAAATGTTGGGAAATCAACTCTTTTTAATGCACTTGTTAATAATCATCAAGCTGAAGCAGCTAATTTTCCATTTTGTACAATTGAGCCAAATGTTGGAATAGTGAACTTACCTGATGAAAGGCTTCAAAGGCTCAAAGATATTGTAAATGCTCAAAAAATAGTTCCAGCAAATTTTAGATTTGTTGATATTGCCGGACTTGTTAAAGGAGCAAGCGAAGGAGCAGGACTCGGTAATAAATTTTTGAGTCATATACGTGAAGTAGATGCAATTATCAATGTAATTAGGTGCTTTGAAGATGAGAACGTTCATCATGTAGATGGTTCTGTGAATTCAATTAGAGACTTTGAAACAATTAGGTTAGAGTTAGCCTTGGCAGATTTGTCAGTAATTAGAAAGAGAATTGAACGTTTGAGTAAGCAGGTTCGTTCAGGAGATAAAGAAGCTCAAATTGAGTCAGAAATTTTGGAGAATATAATTCCTTTATTAGAAGAGGTTAAAACCATAGATTTGTCAGACGAGGACTTTGAAAAAATAAGACATTTGAATCTAATTTCAATTAAGAAAAGTATTATTGCTGCAAATCTTAAGGAAAGTGAGTTAGCTTCACCAGAAAACAATGAAAACTATAGGGGCTTGAAAGAATTTATTTCTAAGAATTTTTCCTTAATTGAGGTTTTACCCATTTCGGCTGAAATAGAGGCTGAAATGACTACTCTTACTCTTGATGAAAGCAAAGAGTATTTAGAATCTTTAGGCGTTGAAGAATCTGGAATTCAAAGTTTAATAAAATCAGCATTTAGAACACTTGGCTTGATGACTTATTTTACTGCTGGTGAAACTGAAGCAAGAGCATGGACTATTCCTGTTAACTGCAAGGCACCTCAAGCTGCAGGCGTAATTCATACTGATTTTGAAAGAGGTTTTATAAAAGCTGAAGTTGTTAGCTATGAGGATTTGGTCGAATATGGTTCTAAGGTTGCTGCAAAAGAAGCAGGAAAAGTTCGTTTAGAGGGGAAAGAATACATTGTAAAAGACGGTGATGTAATTGAATTTAAGTTTAATGTTTAAGCTTTTAAAGTTACGCTGGCTTCTTTTATATACTGAGGTTTAATTTCATTCAAACTTGCTTGAAAGATATCCACGTTCTCTTTTTTTCTAAGTTCGATCATTAAGTTTGATAAATTGAAATCTAAATTATCTGCTTTAGGGTTTATTAAAAATCCTTGTGAGTTATTAGGATCTATTTTTTCTTTTAGGAAGTGGTTTTCTTTTAAATTACAAAAATTACTTGAAATATTATTCACTAAATGAGCTTTTTCTAAAATTCTATTTGTATTCAAGTCATAAGCTTCTTTGAAGAAATCTTTTATCCCTGCTTTCATGTAAAGAATTATTAGATTATTTTTGTTTATATGAAACTTTTCTTTATCAATAAAACCTTCCTTTTTTAAGTGCCGGTACAAAAGATAGAGCAAATTAAACTTGTAAACTTGTAAATCAGGGTTTATTCTTTTTAAAATCCTTGAAATAACAACACCAACTCTTATTGAAGAAAATGGCCCAGGTCCAGAGCAATATAATAAATCTTTGATTTGATGAGGTTTGACGTTTAAAAGACTACAAAGTTCAAAAATTCTAGTTGGAAAAAGAGAAGAATCATATCTTTGAATTTGTGAACTGGTATTGCTTGGTTTAAGTAAGTTTATGGACTTAATTTGTACATTGTTATTTTCTAGTTTGGATAATGATGCAGTAGGATTATTGCTAACAGTATCGATAGCTAAAGTACAAAACTTTTCCACATAGTTTTTATTCATGAAAGATAAATATATACCTTATAGATTTAGTGCAGATTTGAACAAAGTTGAGGGAGAAAACTTTGTAATTATAAAGCTAGGTTTTTTTTGGCATACATTAAAGGGTTTTATTGAGTTCTTTAGATATTCAAGGTTAATTAATAAATCAGCTGAAAAGAATTTTGATAAAGGTTTATTGAAAATGGAGAATTTTATATATTCACATAAGCACGCTGGTTTAATTCAGTACTGGAGGTCGTTTGAGGATTTAGAACATTGGTCCAGAAATTGTAAAGATCATTTATCTTGGTGGAAGGAAATTGAGACTAATGATCAATGGAGAAATTTAAGTTTCTATCATGAAGTTTTTATTGTTAATAAATCTAATGTTGAAACGATCTATAATCTCAATCACTCGATTAAAGAAAATGAATATCCAGGTCTTTCTGGCTTCTTGCCACATTTAACAAATGCTAAATACAGAGCAAGAGAGAGGTTCTTAGAAGAGCCAAAAACTTTAGAGTGAATTTATTAAAGATTGCTTTGTAATACGTTGAAATTTATATCATTAACTTCAATAATTTCGTCTATTGAGAAGGGTATCTCAACTTTTTTAATTGTGTCTTTAATTTTGAGTTTCCTGTTTTTTATATCTAATGGATCGAGGGTTATTTTATATTTTCCTGGTGGAAGTTCAGATAGGGTATATTCGCCAGATTGATCGGTATATGTGTAAGCAACTTCTTTATCGTTTTCATCTAATGCAATTACGATTATATTGACAGCATCTTTGATTTTGCCATCAATATCTTTAATATCAACATAGCCGCTGATTGATCCTCCACTCAATTCTGTTGGAAAAGTTAGTTCTGTTATTCTTCCAGATTTAATTTCAAACTTTATGTTGTCTTTTGTTGGTATTAGAGCAAATGGTAGGCTTAATGAGTTAATAAAAGCCGAATAAATGCCTTGTGGAATGTTTGTTATTAATAACGATCCATCAGAATTAACTTTATATTCTTTATCTCTAAAAGAGATTTTTATATCTTTAATAATGTGTTCTTTGATATCTTACTTTCCGTCTTTATTTAGATCTATGAACGCTATGGCTTTGAAAGATCCAGTGTTAGTTGAGCTTGCGATATAAGGTTTTTTTTCAGCGAATCCTAAATTCATTAATAGTGATAGTCGAAAAGAATTATTACTCGATGAACTTGAGCCAGAAAAGTTTCTTGAAAAAATATGTTCCGCTCCAAAACGGATACCATTTAGCGCTTCATAAAATAGACCATTTGAAAATATCCAGTTAGTGTTGTTTCCGGTGAAGCTCTCTACTCTGTTAATTGAGCTTTGGTAAACTAGTGGCTTCTTAGGTATCTTTAATCTTGTCTGAATGAATTGGTTATTTTGTCCATTATCAAAAAATGATGAGCCTAAATTTAGTTGATGTTGGAGATTCTCACCTAAATTAACTGTTAATCCAGGGGTTATATCACTTGTTTGGAATAGATTATTAGTCCTTCTTTCAAGATTTCTTAAGTGTCCAAAACTTAAACTAGGAGTTAGTCGACGGTTTATTTTTCTTCTGTAAGTCGTACGTGTGTTTGTAGATAATTGATCAAATTGATCATTTTTATTTTTTGAAACACTAGAAAATGTTGATAAAGAATCTTTTTTTGAAATTTTTATTCGATGATTGAGAATTAAATTTTTTGTTGATTGAACTCCGCCAAACGATTTCTCATCTAAATTATTATTTAGGAACCTAAAACTACCTCCTATTGATTGACGCTTAAGATTTAATCCAAAAGATGTGTTTCCCCCAAACCTGTTTGTTAAAGAATTTGAGAATGAATAATAATTAGGACTGTAATAGAAAATGTTTCCTTGTGTGAATAATTTTTTGAAGTTATAGTCATAATTAAATAAAATTGAATGACCAAATCCTGAACGAAATGTACTTCTAGAGGAATCATCCTGAGAATTACTAATCGCTCCTAAGAGAGATAAACCAAGGTTGTCTATAGGTCTATTCTTTATTCCAAAAGATAATGTTTGTCCTTGTAAGAACCTATTATCATTGAATAATGAAAGTTCATTATTTATATTTGTAAACTCTTCATTTGGTGTTGAAAATAAAAGATCGGTTGAAATGCTTGATTGAATGGTTGTTTTTTGTGTCAAGCCGTAGCTAAAAGTTCCGCCGCTTACAAACTTATTTCCAGAGTTTCCAAAAGTAGTTGATTAGAGTCATTGTTATTATTTCCACTAAGATTAAAATTACCAATTAAGGATGGCCTTCCGGCAAAAGCTTCCCATCTACTCTGATTAGCGGGAAGTAGTTCTGTGAAAAAGGGTATTAGTTCTTCTCTTAGTATTATTTGAGTTCCATCAGTATTATTCTGAATTATTTGATACGTGTTGTTTGAGCCAACTAAGCGTGGAATATTAACTAATTTATAATTTCCAGTTTTGCATACTTGTCTTGCAACAGTTTGTCCATTGAATAGAAGAAGCACTTCAGAATCCTTGGAACAAGTTCCCTCAAAAGATAAATCATCAAAACTATTTAGACTTAAATTTTTAGGAGTTCCCAATCTAACTCCTAAAATACTATTCGAAGCAACAGTAAGTGGATCCAAATTTGGTGAACTGTCTCCTAGTATTATTCCAAGATCGTTTTTGAGTTTTTTCCTCCATGTATTTTGAATTCCTCCGAAAGACAGATTAGTGCCTTGTTGACTGAATAAGGGGCCTGTTGAATATGTTCCACCAAAAGCATCTCCGTTGACTTGTAAAGAAAGCTGGTTAGAAAAGTCTAATGATGATTCACTTGCACTATTTGTATTGGATGTAATATTGCTTGTCAATAAGTGTATGTTGATTTTTTCATCTTTTGGTTTTACTAATGGAATAGCGTCTTTACCGAAAAAAAAACTCTCTTTCTGTAGTGACTTGATAGGTCTATTAATATAAATCTTTAATATTAAATTCTCGCTGTCATAACTTACTTTTATGTCAAAAAGATCTTCTAAAAAATGTTTTTCAATTAAAATCTCGTCTTGCAATGCGAAACCATCTTTGATCCACAAGACCCAATTTTCTTCCTTAGATTTGTCCAGTTGATTATCATTTATTGTGATTGTTTGATTAATTGAATCTATCAAAACCTGATCATTCTTGCTTCTAGAGTTAATTTTTATTGTCTTTTCTATTCTATTGAATTCAATTTTTTCTTCAGTAATTTTTGCAATTTGTTTAACTGGTAAGTAAATGTAATTATTTGTTTGAATTATTTCACTATCAAAATTTAAACTATTGTTCAGCTCGATTTGAATTAGTATGGTGTCGTTTTTATCTATATCTGATAAGGCTGGGAAGATGCTTATTACTGAGTATGTAAGCAATAGCAAAGCAATAAAAGCTTTGCATTCCCACAAAAAATTTTCTAATGGGGTTTGCACACTAAATTAAAGGAGTTTCATTCTTTATCATTTATTCCCCACTGGACAAAAATATTAAAAATAGATAATACTTCTATTTAATTTCTTGTATAGATAATCAGATGAAAAAAATATCGCAAATTCAAGAGCGAAATGCAACCATTTGATAGAGAGGGAGATTAGAAATGAAGATC
>JASJDU010000035.1 GCA_030065015.1 Candidatus Caenarcanales bacterium
TAGGCCTAGAAAATCTCTAAATTTCTTAACTCCTAATGAGGTATATTTTAATCACTCAAATTGCCATTCTGAGATCTTCATTTCTAATCTCCCTCTCTATCAAATGGTTGCATTTCGCTCTTGAATTTGCGATTTAAGTATTTTTAAAATGTAAATATTATTTTGAGGGTAAACCCCAGAGTTCTGACTTAGAGAGTTGAAAAGAGATAAACAAAGCTTCAATCTGTTCAAGAAATATATATAAAGAACTAAAAAGTAATTGTATGAGTTACGGAAGTCCCAGTGTTGGTTATTTTTCTCCTAAAGACAATTCTGGAATAAATCGTTATACAGAATCTTTATTACTTGAAGGAGACTACTATAAAGAGCTCCAATATTGGCTCTCAGTCTATAACAGAGCTCAGCAATTTGGTCTTCCAAACACTCAAATTGCGGATATAAGTGCTCAAATTTTTCGGGTTTCTCAAAAACTATCAATTTTAAGGCAGTTAATTAAACCTTCTGCTGAAAGTAAAGTGAAAGCTGATAACGAAAATAACACAAAGATTGCCGAGCTCTTCCAATAAATAAAGACAGCAAATGGTCAATATATTTATCAATAATCCTAATAATTATCAGGGCAATGATCCTATTAAAAATGCTCTGAATAATCTTTTAGGAAATAATAGATCCGTTTCGCTAGATTCTCTCTTTAAAACAAACAAGTCAGATACCTACGTTTCTGCAGCAAACAAAATACAAAAACAGAGAGGAGATAATGGTGAGTATATATACTCTGTTGAACCAACGGATGAATTCGTTTACAATCCGAATGATGGTAAGTTGTATCTAGTAAGACAAACTGCTAATGGCTTAGTTTATGAAGAGCTCCCACAGGACCAGGACCTATTAAAGCTGTTTTTTAATGCCACTGGAACTTCAATTCCTCCAGCTAGAGATAGCCAGAATTTACAACAATTATTAAAACCAGGTGACGAGCTAGTCTACGATCAAGATAGAGACAGATTATATATAAAGCGTAAGGATGCAAACGGGAATATACAAGAAATTGACGTAGATCGTCAAAATGGAGATTTAACGCCCTCGTCTGCAAGTAATAACAATAGAAGCGTTCCTTCAACAGATGTTCAAAAAGAAGTCTCCCGAATCAGTTCAAATAATCAGGTTTTTGATGCTTTGGGGGTACCTCATGGTCTTAGAACTAGTTCAACTGATGTATCAGGTGTAGCACCAGGATTTGGAGATCAAACCGGCGCTTTTTTAAATTCTTCTATTTATATTGAAGCAGGACTTTACAATCAACTTCAAAAGACAATCACCATTATCAATTACTTAAATACACAACCCAGCGGCACTGCACCAAATCCAAACTTTTCTTACATTGCAGGAAGACCTCCATATGGACAGGATTCACCAGAAGGAAGAAAAGAGCAGGATAAAGTATTTGCAGCCTTAAGAACAAACATAATTGCTCAGCTTACAAGAATTGCTCAACAAATTAGAGATGCAATTTCTGGCTTTAGGACACAAAGAGATTTAGCCCAAAGTTTTAAACAGACTCAAGATTCAAATGTAAAAGGTTGGGTTGATAAAGCTTTCGGCGGTTAGTAAATCAATGACGTTTCCAACAATCTGATCCGTTTGAATAGGTAATCTCCCTATAATCCAAAATAAGAGGTTCAGGACTAGATCATTCGGTCGAATAAATAATCATCCACCAGATGATTTACATTCGCAAGGGTAGAAATGAGAAATTCATTTAAAGCATTATGCTTAGTTGGTTTGAGTTTTAACCTGTTCAGTTTAGGTAAACCAGTTGATGCAATCGAGTTTCCAATAGCTTCTTTTATAGAGCATAAGGTAGAAGAATCTATTACTTCTCCTACAAGAAGATTTAAAACAAAAGTATCAGATAAATTCGCAAATTTTAGAACAAAGTTTTCCAGAAAACACAGATACTCGAGAAAATACCACCCAAATAATTTCAAAAATAATAATTTAAAAAATAATCAGGCTTCACAGAATGCAGTCTTTTTAAGTAAAAAACAACCTCAAAATATTCATAAAGCAGCAAGACAAACTAGCTACAAGCCACAAATTAGTCCAGAAATCAGTAAAGTTAGATCTTCAAGACAATTTGAAGCACAAATTGACGAAATGGTCTTAGCAACTTGGAGACGACCGGATTATATCCATCTCCAAGATTGGAAAGAAATTGTAATAAGTACAAAAAAAGTTAGTCGGGAAACAGGAATTCCTCAACAACTTATTATGTCTTTAATTAATAAAGAATCCGGTTTTAGAAAAGATGCAGTAAGTAGATCCGGCGCAAGAGGGTTAACACAACTCATGCCAAAAACAGCTCATTATGAGTGCGGTCTAAGCAAGTATGAACTTTTTGATGTTGACAAAAACATTAGATGCGGAATTGGCTATCTTGAAAAGCAAATGAAGTATTTTCAGAAATTAGACCTGGCAATAGCAGCTTATAATGCTGGACCGGGTGCAGTAAGAAGAGCAGTGGAAAAAGCTGGAACAACTGATATTAACCGAGTGACGTCTCTTCTCAAACCGGAAACCGCTCCTTATGTAAGGAAAATATTGGTTTCAATCAATTACGGTAGTGATTTCATGTAAATCAGGCATATTCAAAAGTTAATCTCAAAACCCGGGCAATGTACATTAAATCTGTAGTTCAATTTAGAATTAGAGTCTATTTTTAGGAAGAAACTAAATACTTGAAACCACAAATTCAATTAACGTGATAGATAGATACAGCACTCGTGAAATGCGGAAGCTATGGTCAGAAGAAAATAAATTTTTGACCTGGCAAAAAGTAGAGATAGCAGTCTGCAAAGCATGGAATAAGAAAGGCAAAATACCCAATGAAGATTTATCTAGAATAGAGAAATCAAAGCCTGTTAATCCAGAAAGAGTGAAAGAGTTAGATGCACAAGTCCACCATGATGTTATAGCTTTTTTAACCGCTTGGTCAGAACAAAGCGAGCTTGGAGATTCAGGTCGTTTCATCCATTTGGGGCTCACAAGTTCAGATCTAATTGATACGGCGGTTTCATTAATGCTGAAAGAAACAGGCGAAATTTTATTGTTCAGTTTAAATGAATTGCTCCAAACTACCAAAAACTTAGCCCTAGAACATAAAAACACTCTGACAATTGGAAGAAGTCACGGTGTGCACGGAGAACCAACAACTTTTGGTCTTAAGATTGCTAATTTCTATCAAGATTTGCAAAGAGTTAAAGAAAAGTTAACTCTAGCAACAGAAGCAGTTTCAGTTGGTATGTTTTCCGGTCCAGTTGGAACCTACTCCAACTTAACCCCAGAAATTGAACAAAGCGCTTGCGAGAATTTGGGTCTCAAGCCAATCTCAATATCCACTCAAATTATCTCTAGAGAAAGACACGCTGATTTCATTTACTCTCTGGCAAGTTTGGGCACAATTATTGAGAAAGTTGCTACTGAACTCAGGCATCTTCAAAGAACTGAGGTTCTAGAAATAGAAGAACCTTTTTATTCAGGCCAAAAAGGTTCTTCATCCATGCCCCACAAACGTAACCCTTGGCGTTCAGAAAACCTTTGTGGAATAGCGAGAATGCTTCGTTCCTATTTAACTCCAGCCTTAGAGAACGTTACTCTTTGGCACGAAAGGGATATTAGCCATTCTTCTACTGAAAGGATTTATTTCCCAGACGCGGCCAATTTAGCTCACTTTAGTTTGAAAAGGCTGAATACAATTCTCCAAGACCTTAAGGTTTATCCTCAAAATATGAACAAGAACCTGTTTTTATATGGAGGTGTTGTTCATTCGCAAAAAATAATGCTAGCCCTTATTGAAAAGGGCTTAAAAAGAGAAACTGCCTACGAGCTTGTTCAAGCTCATGCATTGAAGGCCTGGAATAATCCCCTTGGTAATTTTAAAGACTCGTTAAAGAAAGATAGCCAAATCATTCAACATCTTTCTGTAGAAATAATTGACGAACTTTTTGATATAAGCAACGATTTGAAATATGTAGAAGAAACTTTCAGCAAAGTTTTCTCTGAATAATCAGCTATGAAGCGAGGTTCTCAATTTTTACGGATAACTCGTTACTTTTGCAGATAGCTTCAATAGCTAAATCTGCTACTTCTTGTTCATTTAACTTTATTAAATGCTTCCAAATAATCCTTAAAGAGTCCTCCATTACTTTACGTTGACTCAAAGGCATTTTTTTCAAAACAATACTTAAATCTTTATCTTGTCTATAGAAATATACTGCACAAAGAACATTAGCAACATGGCTAACCTCTTTAGCAATTTCACTTTCATGTATTGTTAATTCATTTTTTAACGCTTTAGATAATAAAGTTTCAGTTAATTTCCCACAGCTTTTGAGATACTGGCTCAACAAATCAAAATTGCTGATTTTTAGATTCTTGCCTGTATTCTCTTCCTTTTTTTCCGGTAAATCCATTGAATTTCCTTTACTCCCTTCATTCTCAATTTAATGATGGAAGGTAAAGATATCCCTAAGGTTTTCATTAAAAATTTTTCAGCTACGAATTGTCTTCTAAAACCTTTTTAGTTTGTTTGTTTCTCCAATTAATGAGTGCTTTTTTTATGGTCTCGTCATTCAAAGATAATATTGATGCTGCCAATAGAGCGGCATTTTTCGCTCCTGACTTTCCAATAGCCAAAGTTCCAACCGGTATTCCAGCGGGCATTTGCACAATAGATAACAGAGAATCCATGCCATTTAGAGCTTTAGATTGAACAGGTACTCCAAGAACGGGTAAATGAGTTTTTGAAGCTATCATTCCAGGTAAATGAGCAGCTCCACCGGCTCCAGCAATAATCACTTCAATTCCATTTTCACTAGCTTTCTCCGCAAATTCAAACATGAAGTCCGGTGTTCTATGAGCGGAAACCACCTTTGATAGAAAGGGAATATTAAGACCTTCAAGTATTTCACAAGACTCTTTTATCGTATCCCAATCCGATTTGCTTCCCATTACCACAGCTACTTTTGCTTTACTGAAATCTTGTGTCATTATTGATTACTGAGCAGTTAACTTAATTTTATACACCGAATAATATAACAAAGTTCAAATCAGCAAATATTGTTCTAAGATGACGAGAAAATTGCCCAATAAAAGCTACATTGTAGAATCGATCGATGATCTGAAACCGATTTGCAATCTTTTATACAACAGCAATCAATCGTTACCATTACTGGTGCTAATGAATGGTGAGCTAGGTAGTGGAAAAACTACATTCGTTCAAACATTTTGTAAAGAATTAGGATTTACAGGCAAAGTGAATAGCCCAACTTTTGCTAAAGTTCACGAATATCAATGTGGGGAAATAAACATTTTTCACTTGGATATTTATCGAGAACTTCCAATTTATGAAGAATTAGAAGAAATATTATTCGAAGAAAAAGCTATTGTTGTCATTGAATGGGCCAATAAACTTAACGAGTCCAAAGAATTGAAAGAAATTTACAATTTACAAGACAGAAATGTGTATGAGTTGACTTTTAAAATCATCTCTGATTCTAAAAGAGAAATAGAAATTAATAGGAAAAATTGAGTTTGCCTAACTAAAGCTGCTTATAGAACCAAACCAAATTAGTATTAAAGCAATAAAAACAGGCACAAAAGATTAGAGCTTATTATTTGTTTTTTCCAAGGCTGAACTCATTCCACGCTTCTTTACCGATTTCTTGCAAAATTCCAATTGCTTTGTTAATAAGTTTAATTTCTTGCTTTAAAATGTCTATTTTAGGTGAACCTTCATCCAATTCTCCTTGCTCTTTTTGTTTACTTGTTAGCCTCTTTTGAAGATTAGAATTTAATATTCCGAAGTCAAGTTTCCACGTTAAATTGAGTAAAGTCATCTTTTTATCATCTTCGCTTAATTGAGCATATTGTTCCGAATTCTTAATAAGGTTGTTTCTAGAAGCATGTCGTCCCGGTCTCTTAGGGGAATGTAAAACTCGTATTACTGGTAAAATTCTGGTCATCTCAAAAACAATTTTTAACAAAACTCAAACTTGTATTAGCAATTTAGCATAAAAATCAAGTTCAACGGTTTATGAGGTTTCCAAAGTCACTTACAAAGCATTAATTACACAGAAGCATAGATGTATAAAGCAGGAAATGCTGAAATAATTGACTTACATCCTCACAACAATTAAACTTTGAATTAAATTAAGATGGAAAAGAAAAAAGTTATATTAGGAGTTAGTGGTGGAATTGCAGCTTACAAGGCTTGCGATCTAGCTTCATTACTTACTAAAGAGGATATAGAAGTACACACTATTCTCACTGAATCAGCAAAGCAATTTATTACGCCGTTAGCTTTTAAGACAATTACGTACAATCAAGTTTATTGTGATCAATTCGATTATGAAATTGTTGAGCCTCTTCACATAGAGCTTTGCAAAGAAGCAAATTTATTATTGCTGGTGCCGGCTACTGCAAATTTAATAGCCAAATTAGCCAATGGGATTTGTGATGATTTACTTACAACTATCGCTTGTGCTTATAAAGGCCCTAGAATACTCGCACCAGCTATGAACACTCAGATGTGGGAGAACTCGATTCTACAAGAAAATATAAACAAATTAAAGGATAAGTTAAATTACCAAATTATTGAACCCATCGAGGGTGAGTTAGCCTGCCGAACAAAAGGCATTGGCAAGTTAGCGCAAATTGAAACTATCTTTGAAGAAAGCAAAAAGAAGTTAAGCGGAAAAGGGAGCAAAAATAAGAAAAAAATTGAGCAAGAACCCCTAAGTGGATTGAAAGTATTAGTAACCGCTGGAGGAACAAGAGAGCCTATCGATCCAGTGAGATTTATTGGGAATAGAAGCTCCGGGAAAATGGGTCTTGAGTTGGCTGAGGAAGCCAATTCTTTGGGAGCTGAAGTGGTACTAATAACAACCCAAAACAATCTTCAAAAAGAATATACAGTTATTGAAGTTGAAACAGCCCACGATTTACAACAAGCAGTTGAAGAACATTTTGATAATTCTCAAATATTAATTATGTCAGCCGCAGTATCCGACTTTAGACCAATAGAATTTCAAAAGAAAAAAATTAAAAAAGGAGTAAACTCAGATTCAGACTGGACATTACCACTTACAAAAAACCCGGATATATTAGAAACTCTCGGAAGAATCAAAAAGCCTGAACAAATCTTAATTGGGTTTGCCGCTGAATCCGATGACTTAATTAAAAATGCAAAAAAGAAATTAAAAAATAAAAAATTGGATTTAATTGTTGCAAATGAAATTACAAAACAAGGTATAGGCTTCCAATCGGATTATAACGAGGTGTACTTACTAACCTCCAAAGATAACGAAGAAAAAATACTTCCCAAGGCTGCAAAATCGGAAATCGCTCACGGAATATGGAACTTTATTCGTTCCAAGTTTTTGTAAAAACTCAGTTAAATAAATTGGAACTTATTCAATTGACACTCAGTCTATTTGTTGTATTGAACCAAAACTCAAAGCAAGCACTATTCTAGTTTTTTGCATAAAATTATAAAATCAAATAGACAGTAAACATTGCTTATAATGCTGAATAAAAACAAACCTTCAACAATTTTACCTTTAACGTTACTTCTCTTATTTGGTATAAGCTCATCGATTCACACTCTTCAAAAACAAGATAAATCTGCAAGTGAGAATATTTCTCTCAAAGCCTATTATCCTGGTAATTATGGCTCACCAGCATTGTCTCCAATGACTCCCAGTATGAATCCGAATGCTGGAATGTATTTCCCCCCTGGTTATCAACAGGCAATGCCAGGACAAATGGTTCCTCAACAAGGAGGATATCCGTATCCTCCACAAAATTTTATGCCGCAAAATCCTATGATGGGACAGATGCAACCTGGAATGATGGGAGACCCAATTGGAATGGGTATCTCTGGAGCGGACCCAAATGATCCGGTAACACAAGCTTTATCCCTTCATCAAGCAGGAAGATTTGCAGATGCAATACAAATCTACGAAAGTATCATAATTAACAACCCTCCGGATCCTAGAATTTATGCAAGTATTGCTGATGCGCATTTTAGACTGGGTAATTCCCATAGGGCATTAAAGTATGCAGTTGAAGCTTTAAAACTTGATCCAAATTACGCTTCTGGACATCTTCTATTAGGAACCGTTTTGGGGGATATGGGAGATATGGTAAGAGCAATTAGATCCTATGAAAGGGTAATTTCTTTAGACCAAAACAATCCATATGCCTATTATAATTTGGGTCTCATTTACTACAAACAATCAGACATTCTTACATCAATTGAATATCTCGAAAGAGCCAGAGATTTAAACCCCAACGACCCCAAGATATGGAATAACCTGGGAGTTGCATACTACGATAATGGCAAGCTTTCGGAAGCTGCTGCTTCATATTCTCAGGCTTTAGCCCTGGATCCATCTTACGAATCCGCTAGAGGAAATCTAGATTTAGTAAGACCTAAACTACCCACTAAGAAAAAACATAGAGCTAAAAAATCAAAAAAACGTAAGGTAAGAAAGGCATCAGCAAAAAATAAAAAGAAACAAACAAACAAATAAATAAGCTTATAAATCTGATTTTCTAAGCGTGAATTTCAGATTTTAAGTAAATAATTACCTTTTCTAAGTTTTGTTCTAGTTCATCAACCAACAATGGTAAATGCTCGATATTCTGTTGATCTTGAGCAAAGGTTTCTATTTGACGAATGTTTTGCTGTAACGGTTGAATTCCAAATAAGTCAATAGATGGCTTTAGTTTATGTGCTGCAGACTTCAATTCAGGTAAATTGGAAGTAAGGAGACTCTGTTTTATTTGAGTTAGAGAATCAGGTGCTTGATCAATGAACATTTCAATAATTCTTTGCTTGAAAGTCTCATCTCCAGCAGTTAAAGAGTCAATCCCAGATAAATTATAAGGAACATTAGATATCTTTGAAGATTCTCTATCTCCAGGTTCAAGCGAAGATACTATTTTGTTAAACAATATTTTCTTGTCAAAAGGTTTGGACACATAATCGTTCATACCAGCCTCGTTACACTTTATGTCATCTCCCTTAATTGCATTTGCCGTCAAAGCAATGATAGGAATTGAGGATTTTAAAGTATTTCTTATCTCTCTAGTCGCTTCGATACCATCCATTACCGGCATTTGCATATCCATTAAAATCAAATCGTAATCTTTGGCAACTACTTTATTAATAGCAATCTGTCCATTTTCAGCAAGATCAACTTCCACTCCCCAATCTTTTAAAATTGAAATTGCCAAGAACTGATTTATCTCATGATCTTCAACCAACAAAATTTTCTTGCCCTTTAAAGTTTTTTTACTCTCTTCATATTGCAGAGTTGTGTTGACTTTAGCATCATTTCCGGCTTTCCCTTTTCTCAAAGTCAATTTGAAAGATAAGATTGTTCCAAACCCTTTTTCACTTTCAATTTCTAAGTAACCTCCGAACAGTTCAACTAGTTGTTTGCTAATCGATAAACCTAAGCCTGTTCCGCCGTATCTTCTAGTTGTACTGGAATCTTCTTGTGTGAACTTATCAAAAATTGTTTTGAGCTTACTCTGTTCAATCCCAATTCCTGTATCAAGAACCTTAAAGTTAATAACGTTATGATTGTTGTTATCACTAACCAAACGGCAAATAAGCTTTACAGAACCTTCTTCAGTAAATTTAATTGCATTGTTAATCAAATTAGTGAGAATTTGTGAAAGTCTCACCGGATCTCCCACTAAAAATTCAGAGATACTTTCATCGTGATCCCATAAAAGCTCAATATTCTTATTCTTGGCTTTTTCTTGAAGCGAATTGATAATCAAATCAATAACTTTTTTAAGATTAAAATCAATAAATTCTAAATTGATTTTTCCAGCTTCTATTTTAGAAAAGTCCAAAATATCGTTGATAATAACCAATAAGTTATCAGCGGAGGCTTTAATTGCTTCTATATAGGAAGATTGTTTCTCATTGACATTCGTTTCTTCCAACAAATCAGTCATTCCAACAATTGCGTTCATTGGTGTACGAATTTCGTGACTCATATTTGCAAGAAACTCCTGCTTAGAATTTGCGGCAGTTTCGGCCTTAAACCTGGCATTCTCTAAAGACTGTTCAAGTCGTTTTTGATTGCTTATATCCATATGAATACAAACTGCACCAAGAACATTTTTATTAATTCCAAAAACTGGAGTACTACTTACCAAGAACCAAGCTGGTTTTCCATCTTTTTTTATTATTTGTATTTCGTAAAGCCCAGATTTACCCTCTAATCTATTTTTCTTTTCAATTTCTAAAGTATCTCGAGATTTTTGATCGGTTATTAGCTTGCTCAATTCTCTTCCAATGAGTTCTTCTTTCATGAACCCTGTCATTTTAGAGAACCAATTGTGAATATCAGTAATGGTAAAGTTACCATCAACCTCCACGAGACCTAACTCCATATTTTCAATTATATTTTTATATTTTTCTTCGTTTTCTTTCAGTCTCTGCTCAGCTTGTTTTTTAAAAGTAATATCTTTGTATTTCCATAAATGCCCCAAAAATCGATCGTTGGAAAACACCGGGATATAATCTTGTTCAATAATCTTTCCATTTTTTAAATGCAGCTCTTCTCCAAAGGTGGCTTGTTTTTCATTAACAATTTGGGCGGAAGTATTTTCAAATACTTGAGGCTTAGTGAGAATGTTAGTAAAGAATTTTGAAATTTCTGAAAAACTTATACCAACCAGCTCTTCATGAGAATTGGATATCCCCAGAAGTTCACAAAATCCGGAATTCGCTAAAACCACTCGGCGATTTTCATCCTCAAACAAAATACCTTCTTGAATATTCTTAATTAAAGCTATTAAACGAGAGTGCGTTCTTTGAAATTCAAACTGGTTAATTTTAGTTTCTGTTACATCCTTTCCATAAATATTAATATATCCAGCTTCACCAACAGGACATAAAGTGAATGAAAAATACTTTGCACCAATTTTTAGTATCTTTTCATAAATAACACCTAGAAACGCTGTTTCGGAAATTATTTGCCCCAATTCACTAGAACACTTGTCATATAAAGTGCAATTTAAATTTCTCATTAACTCCTTACTTGCTGAGTTGCAATATATAATTACTCCCGCATAAGATGCTCTCAAAACCGGATTGGGGTTCTCGTCCGGAAACTTTGCAAGAAGTTGAATTTCTTTAGTTCTTTCCGAAATTTGTTCTTCGAGGCTATTATTCAAAGATTTGAGTTTTTGGTTGAGCTCATAGAGTTCAGCACTTTTTTCCTCAAGAATTTTTTCCGCTTGTTTTCTGGCAGAGCGCTCTCTCATGAGTATTTGCTTTAGTGAATCAAGCTCTGACATTGCTAATTCCTCGTAAGCATGAATTCCACAACTGAACCATCGTCATTTGATTTTTTCTCTATATTCAAGTTTTCTTTAAAATGATTACTACAGCCAATCATTAATCCTTCCGCGAAATCAGACATTTTCCGGTTTGATATATAGGTGACTTTCATTTCTTCATCGCTGATTCTGTCCGTCTTAAATGTAGGCAGTTGAGCACCCGGATAAATTTTTTCGACCTCAACATGAATAATATTTTCAACACTTTCTATTAGTGAAAAAGTATCCGCGAACTTTGCCATCATATTTGGATGTAAATCGATAAATCTACTAAACAAATATTCGCCAAAAGTTTTTACTAATTTGGAAGCTTCTGTTCCAGTCTCTTTACTGAGTTCACCGACGATTTTGAACAACTCAGAATGATCATAAACTCCAACACTGGTATAAACCCCACCAGAAGAGAGATCTGAATTCTCAATTATCCTATTTGCAACTTCAAAACCGAATCTATCCTCAACCATTTCAAGGAATTCGGTAAAAACTAGTCCTTTCATATTTAAATTAATTCCCTCTAACGTTAGTTTCTCACCATCACATTAAAATAAATTCAGATAATTTGGATGCTAAAGAACTAAACACTACAATCAATAATCGTAAAATTAGGAGGTAATCCCCGAGAATAGATATACGGATTGGGAATGATATCTGTCCAGCACAAAAAGCTTGGACGCCAAACATTGACTTTCGCCTTAGAGAAAGGATTTTCAGAAAACTCAATGTTCCAGATTTTATATAGTTAGTTCGGTAATACAAGGACTGAATATATACAAATGAAATTTCAATAATTAAGACTACTTTTCTATTTTTAAGTGGTCATATTGTCGTCTGCAAAATCACAAAAAGGGAGCAAAATGTTCGTCAAACCGAAAGAGAAAATTCTTTTAATTGCCAAGAGTTCTTCAAGTTTAATAGCAATAAGTAATCTTCTAAACAAAAGACAAAAAAATAAGGTTATTGCTTACTTTGATCCAAATTTTAGTTCACCGAGCCAAGAAACTATTTTCCAAGAAATACTTTTCAGCCAAGAAAGTCAAGGAAACCCCATATCTCTGACTGATAATCTTCCAGACTTAAAAGCTTTTGTTATAGAGAATAAAATTAATTCTGTTTATATCTCCTTATCACTTGAAAAGGCGAATGAGCTCCAAAACATATCCAAAGAATTGAGTAACACCAGTGCTTCAATTCATTTTCTGCCGGATTTATCCAACATTCACCTTATAAACCCAAGCACTGATTCAAGTACGTTATTACCTTCAATAACCATAAGAGATACTCCATTCAAGGGAATTAACGCTTTTTTCAAACGCCTGATTGACATCGTTTTTTCTATAATTATAATTCTTTTCATTTCTCCAGTTCTATTTGTAGTTTCTATAGCCATAAAACTTACATCTCAAGGGCCTATAATCTTTAAACAAAAGAGAAACGGGTTCAATGGTAAAGAAATAATCGTGTATAAATTCAGAACCATGAAAACCTGTGAAAAAGGTGAAGATGCCCATCAAGCAAAGAGAAACGATTCCCGTGTTACAAAGCTTGGATCTTTTTTAAGAAAAACATCGCTTGATGAGCTTCCTCAATTCTTTAATGTTTTGGAAGGCAGTATGAGTATTGTTGGCCCACGTCCACATCCAATAAGTTTAAATAATCAATTTCAAGATTTAGTGAATGATTTTTGGAATAGACATCTTTGTACTCCGGGAATTACCGGGCTTGCACAAATAAATAACTGCAGAGGAGAAACTTCAACCGTAGAAAAAATGAGAAAAAGAATAAATTATGATATTCAATATTTATCTCAGTGGAGCTTATTCATGGATATAAAAATAATCATCGCTACTGCCGTTCAAGTTTTCAAAAATTTATTTAAAAAAGCTGAAGAAACTGAGGTCTATTGAAAAACCCCAGTTTCTTCATAGAATCTATGTGTTTCTAATGGTGTCTTCCTCTCCACTTCACAAAAGTTTCTTCACTCCATTATGCAAATCCTGATACCACTAAAAGCACATCTTTTTAATTTATTTCTCTAAGTAAATCTTTAAAAAACATCTTACACAGTAATTAGTTGTTTTCCAGAATTGATCGAGGTGTCTTGATTAACATAATAATACTCCCCATCATTACCCTTTCTTTGAATATAAGGATGACGCAAAAGATTATCAAATGTTTCAATAGCTGTTGCTTTGTGTCTATCAGGCAATGGAACAGCAGCTTCTATCCGAGGCATTCGATCTTCATCAAGCTTTTTGTGATGAATACAGGCACTACCAACATACGGAATAGAGGACCCGGGAATTACCATCCTGCCGTGTAGAAGGTTGTTATGATCAGTTACACTGTAAATCTCTAAGTTATTTAACCCTTCTTTAGGACTAAACCTATTTACTCTGGCAATAACTTGAACTAAACAGCCATTTTCAGCAGCACTGTATAAAGCAGCTTTGATCTTTGGATGACTAAAATTATTCATTTTAATTCTGATATGACCTTTGCTCCCTTTCTTAGCCTCTTTCTTAATAATCTGTATGATCCTGTTGTTAAAATTGAATGGAGCAACTAATAAATGTTGGAAGAACTCCTCTGGGTTATTTGTAAATTGAACATACTCATCTGGATATTGGTCTTCAAATGTTCCTGTAAGATAAGAAATTAAATATTCGATTTCATTTGCAACTGGCCCAGGGGGAAGCAAAATGCCGAGATCTTCATAGGGAGAACTTTTTAAGTTTCCAGAACCTAGATAAGCTATTACATCTTTAGTACCATTGTTATTAGATCTTGTGATTGTGAAAATTTTCGAATGATTTTTAGGAACAGGTTTTTTGCCAAGTTGAGGAAGATTATGAGTCACATTCACTCCTTGTTTCTTTAAAGATTTAGCATCATTCCAATTCTTAGATGATTCTGTTCTAGCATTGAGAGAGACAAATAAACTTACTAAATTTGGAGAGTTGTCTTGTTGTCTTAAATAAGCTGCTAACTTTAAAGTATCTATTAAGTTTTGAGGACCTTGAGGATCAGTAGGTTGAAATCTTTTATTAGATCGATCAGTTCTATATGCTGCAACTTTTATCGCTGTAGCTGGATCATAGGCTGCTGTTTTAATAATCTTAAGAAGAGTATCATTAAAAGAGTGCTCCGGAAAATGAAGCATAATACCATCACCATTATTTGCACCGTTTATAACATTGAAAAGATCCTCACCATTGTTTATCTGATCTAGGGCACCATAAATATCCTTAATTGAGTTCTGTACTAAAGGTGAAATATTTTCGGTGGCCATAGAACTGCTTGATGATTCCGTTCCATCATTTTGAATTTTAGGAAATTTATACATGTTTACCGGTTGAATGACTGGAAAGATTTGATGATTTTCCATCTTGAAAGCTTGCTTCAACTTGTCTAAATGAATCGTAGGAATCTTAGAATCGACTTCCAGCATAATTGGGTATGCACCCTCTATTGTTGGAAACACTATTCTTTTCACGTTTGTATTATCTTTAGAACCTGAAACTACTCGAGAGTGTATAGAAGGATTACCATTTTCGACTAAATCTCTCCTTGTGAGATACTCAGGTTTATAACGATTATCAAGGCCTTCTCTTAATTTAGGGGAATACCTTACAGTGAAAGGATGAAGACTCTCTATTTCTCTGTCAACAAAAGTTTTTTGAAGCAGATCTTTAATTATTATTTCAATAGGTATCCAAGTCTCTTGACCTGATGATATATCTGAAGCTGGAACTGTGATGAACCGTGGAAAGTTCATAGGACATGATGCCACACCATATTTAGGTAATTCGCTTTCCTCATCTTTAAGACAGACTAAGAAAGATAATTTATCACTGAGATAAGGAAGATTATTCAAAGCATCTAATCCCTCTTCAGCAAATAATTTACCTTTTTTATCTAATTGATCTTTTAAATGTGACCTTATTGAATCCAAGTCTTTTAAAGGTAGATTTTGAAAATCATCATTATTGTCTAAAATGCGAATGTTTTTTGAATCTAGCTCAGTCTTTATACCAGTGTATGCTGAAGAAAGGGTCGTAAATATTTTTTTAGTTTTATCTTCAATCATTTTTAGGAACTCTGGTAGGTTTTCAACGCCGTGTAATTCAATGAATCTCCGACAAAGTTCTTTTAGACCTGATGAAGATACAATCTCTGTAAAAAATGCTTTTTTAGCGCAGCTTATTGTTGGCCTTTCTGTTATTTGTGCAACTCTCAAATGGTAGTCCACAACATCACTTAAATGCTTTATAGGACTAAATTGCGTTTTAGAGCCTGAATTCATAACAATCTTAGGTTCTTTTTTGTAAGAAGTTGTTAACCAATTAGGTTGAGAATTTGGAGAAATATTTATTTGAGGAAGAAAAAGGTTATTAATTTTCATTTCTATTTATAAAACTACACAAAAAAATCAAACTAATTCATCGTAAATCTACAAATAGTTGATGGGTTCAATGAATCCGTTTAATTTCACAGAGGAGAAATGTTATCTCACACCTACAGTGAAATCTATTAAGTAATTGTTAACACCGATAGGATCATAGATTTCGAGGTTAGCAAATTGTAAATTTGGCAAGATAATCTACTCAAAGTTTTAAATTCTTGTTATTTCGTTCTCAAAAAAACTATTTCAAGAAAAGCTAATTCAAAGAAATCACTGATAAACTTTATTTAATTTTGTTTTACGTCTAAAACCTTTTGCTTATAGTCAAGCCTGGCTCCCCGAGATTACCTGCTTATTGTGTGGCGCAGAATCCTATTAGGATAAAAACAAGCTTTCAAAAAACTGAATTGCCAACAAAGCCATTAGAAGAAATTCCTTCTAATTATAGTTTTGTGCTTGTCTGTAGACACGGAGATACTGTTCCTGTTGAAAGCAATAACCTCTCAGTAAACTCTCACGAAAACCTTTCAAATATACAAATTCTTCCTTCCCAAGATATATATTTTAATTGTCCCGAAATAATCACTTTGTCAAGTAAGCACCAGATTGTTTTAGAGGCTCTTAAATTGTCTTATCTATACAGCGGATATTTTAATCCATATATTAATGTTCATCATGGAGAAACTTTAAGAACTCAACAAACCGCAAAATGTCTGATGAATGGTTTAACTTCAGCACAAGTGTACCAATCTAACTATCTAACAGATCTAGATGGTTTAAAGCCACAAAAAGTAGTTACAAAAGGTACAGAACCACTCAAGAAATCTACTGCTTATGAATTTTATGAAACAGAGTTGAAAAAACAAATTCTTGATAAGCTCATCTCAAATAAAATTTTTACAAAAGGAGAATTGACCAAGCTTACTTCAAAACTAGAAAAGGATCAAAGATTGGGTAGATACTTACTCCGTATAGCTCACAGAAGACTCAAATGGGAAATTGAAAACATTATTGAACAAGACCTTTTTGAATATTGGGAATCAGCAGCTGAACTAGGAAAAAGAACATTTCTATCTATAGTTAACAAAATAGAAGAATCAAATTTAAGTCTTTCAATACATGTCAGTCATTCTCATAATTTAATTGCTTTATTCAAAATATTAGGCCTTTTACAAGAGAGAGAATGTGCTATGGATCCCGTAATTCCAAAAGAAATACCTTTTTTACTAGCTATAGACAATGATGTTATCAAGAATCCAAAAGTTCATTTAGAAACACAGGGATTTTTGGGTTAATTAAACAACAAGTTTAACCATTAAACTCATCTGTCAAAGAAACCAATGCATCAGTGATTCCAGCTTCGCTGGCAGAATGACCAGCACCTGGAACAAAGATTAATTTTGATTTTGGAAGAGCTTTATGTAATTCCCAGGCATTCTTTGCCGGGCAAATCACATCGTAGCGACCATGAATTATAGTTGTGGGGATATGTTGAATTTTATAAGCATTATCCAATAACTGATTGTCACTATCAAAGAAACAATTGTTATAAAAATAATGACATTCGATTCTCGCTATTGAAAGCGCTGTCTGATCAATTGTGAAAGAATCAACGGTTTCTTTGTCATAAATCAATCGTGCAGTTGATCCTTCCCACTTACTCCAAGCTTTTGCAGCTTTAAGTTGAACCTCTTCATCTTCGCTTGTTAATCTCTCATAATAGGCTTTAACCATATTGCTTTGTTCTTCAAAAGGTATCAAGGATTTATATTCATCAAACAATTCCGGATAAATCCAATTGCATCCTTCTTGGTAAAACCATTGAATTTCCTGAGGCCTACAAAGGAAAATGCCTCTCAAAATTAAGCCATTTACCCTTTGGGGATGAGTTTCTGCATAAGCTAAACTTAAGGTACTTCCCCAAGAGCCACCAAAAACCAACCATTTTTCGATATCCAAGCGATCTCTTATTTGTTCAATATCATTAACTAAATCCCAAGTTGTATTTTCTTCTAAGGATGCATGAGGAGTACTTTTCCCACTGCCTCGTTGATCGAACAAAATGATACGGTACTTTTCTGGATTAAAATATCTTCTATGTTTTGCTTCAATCCCTCCACCAGGTCCTCCATGCAAAAATACCACTGGTTTTCCATTTGGATTGCCAGCTTCTTCAATATACAACTCGTGGATACTGGATACTTTTAACCTAAACGCAAATTCAAGAGCGAAATGCAACCATTTGATAGAGAGGGAGATTAGAAATGAAGATCTCAGAATGGCAATTTGAGTGATTAAAATATACCTCATTAGGAGTTAAGAAATTTAGAGATTTTCTAGGCCTATTGT
>JASJDU010000073.1 GCA_030065015.1 Candidatus Caenarcanales bacterium
CTAAACCAAGTGCTTTTTCAAGGTCCTTTAGCATTAATTTAGTCTGAAAGATATTCTAGGATGCTTATACCCTTTTACGAAGCTATTCTTTGTGACTTTCGGTATTTACCGAAATTTACAACACCTTCTCACAAAGTCCATAGTCAAGTTACGCATTAATAATCACTCAACTAAATATCTAACTGCATTACCGTGCCACGTTCCAAAACCTGTTGCTGGATGACCATTTGGTGACAAGTAAATATACTTTTTCAGTTTTGTAATATCCCCATCAAAATCTCTCAAAGAAGAATTACCATCATCAATCTTTACAACCTGCCAGCTTGAAGCTTTTGTAAAAGGTAACTTTGAGTCATACTTCAGCATATTTCCATGAAAAGCGTTATTATTCCTTTTGGGAGAGTAATAGACATATCTGCCATCAGTACCAGCGCCTATATAACCAGTGCATCCAGGGCATAGAACAGAAGCATCAAAGAATTCCCAACTAGAAGCTTTTGCAAAAGGCTGACTAGTATTAAAACGAACCATATAAGCATGAGGCTTATTTCCCCATTTATATGGAACATAATAAATATATTCACCATTAGCTACTGCTCCGTCATAACCAGCTGCTGCAGGGTTAACTTGTTGAACTAAATCAATTATTTTCCAGCTTGAAGAAAGATTAAAAGGTAATTTTGTGTCGTATCTAAGAGTTTTGCCATGGTAGCTAAGGCCATTATGATAAGGAGATAAATATAAATAACGACCATCAAATACAGAGTCTATAAATCCTCTAGAAGATGAGTCTATAAGAGAGGTATCAAATATTTCCCAACTGCTTGGATCTGTAAAATTTAAGCTTACGTCATATTTAGCAATATATGGGTTAACTCCACCACCATATGGAATTAGATATATGTAATTACCATCAAAGCCAGTACCGATATATCCTCTTGAAATAGAGTTCATTTGAGTCAGGTCAAATGTTTTCCAACTGCTTTTCTTATCAAAAGGTAGTTTTGTGTCGTATCTTAAAACAGCTCCATGATAGGAACCTTTGCTTGTATTATGAGGTGCAAAATAAATATATCTACCATCAAACTCTGCACCTGCGTAACCTAAACCCTTGAGACCTAAAGTATGAATATTAAAAAATGACCAAGAGTTTTCAGAATCAAAATCTTTAGATGAATCATATCGGGCTACCAAGGTTTCTGAACCAAAATAATTCGGAACATAATAAACATATTTACCATCCGTTACGGTTCCAGCATAGCCTTTCGCATTGGAGTTAATAGTTGTTAAATCGAAACTTTCAACTTTTTTTGGACAATTTGTACAAGGTAAGCAGTGGATTTGGCCCTCTTGTTCAGGATTCAAAGCTAATGCAGGAATTTGTAAAAATAAGAACAGTAAAATAAAAAAAGTAGTTTGCATAACATTGTCCGAGTCTTTGAGAATTTCAAATTGTAATTACTTCTTAATCGCTTAATAAAATAAACATTATTCAATTTATCGAATAAAAAGCTTAAATTACAATGAACAAGCATAAAATTTAGGGACTAAAACTACTTAGATGGGATATTTTGAAGAAATAGTGAAAATTCTCAACTCTCCTTCTACTGAAAGGTGGGCTAGTTTTAATAGGTTACTTAAAAAAATTGAAAAGAAAGAACCTCTATTAATCAAAAACTTATTGGATCAACTACAAGAAGAATTGAGAGAAATAAGATTAGAAAATGCGGAAATTAACAAAAATTGTGAAGAGATTATTAGCGAAATAAAAGCTCTTCAAAAAGAAAAAGAAACTTTGACTGAAAAAGCAGTTGAGGCAGAAATTAATGTTTTTCGTGAAATACAGATTGCATTAGAAGAAATAAAGAAAAATCAAATATCTTTAAACAAGGAATTAGAGGATTTGGGAGAAGCAGATGAAGATAACGAAATAGACTTACAGAAAATAAGTACTTATTGTGAGAACACTGGAAACCCAAACTCTCTAATTGATATTTGGGGCTCTGCAGTTTATAAAGTAAAGGTACTACTCGCCAATAAACTAAATCAATAATCTGTGAAAGTTTTAATAAACTTAATGAAATATAGACCATTCTTAACGTTTCGCCTAATTTGGAGTCATTAAAATGTTTTTTGTAGGGAATGACTTGATCGGGTAGATATTCACGCATTTAAAGCATAGAATCAATCCTTAATTAAATATTTAAATAAGTTAAAAATTGAAGGTTCTGAAAAAACCATGAACTATAAGCCAATTGAAGATTATGGAATTATTGGAAATCTAAACACCGTTGCCTTAGTCAGCAACCAAGGCTCAATTGACTTTATGTGCTTTCCACGCTTCGATTCTCCTAGTGTTTTTGCCGCTTTATTGGATCATCAAAAGGGTGGAAAATTCCAAATATCCCCTTTTTTCTCCGACAGAGTTAATCACAAACAACTCTATCTACCTGATACCAATGTTTTATTAACTAGATTTTTATCGCCCACTGGAGTTGCAGAAGTATCTGATTTTATGCCAGTACAAGATCTATCTTCCTTCAAGAGTAACGTAGATAGATTGGTGAGAAGAGTAAAAACAATTAAGGGAGAAATTTGCTTTAAGATTATTTGTGAGCCAAAGTTTGACTATGGAAGAGCGGAACACAAAGTAGAACAAACTCCGGATGGAGATATCATCTTTCGTTCAGAAGGTAAAGATGGTACCATCCTTAGGCTAAAGTCCTCAGTACCAATTTGGCTGGAGTACGGAAGCGCAGTTGGTGAATTCACTTTAAGTGCGGGTGAACACGCATCATTCATCTTGGAAAGTGTTAATCCTAACAAAGACCTACCAAGCCTTGATGTAAACGATGTTGCAGATTTATTCAAAGAAACAGTTCATTATTGGAGAAGATGGATTGGGAAATCAACCTATCAGGGTCGCTGGATCGAAGAGATTCATCGTTCTGCATTAGTTTTAAAACTTTTAACCTCTCGAAGTCACGGCTCTATGATTGCTGCTCCTACCTTTGGTTTACCTGAAGAAATTGGCGGTGAAAGAAATTGGGACTATCGCTACACCTGGATTAGAGATGCATCTTTCACTTTATATGCCTTAAATAGACTCGGCTATACAGATGAGGCTGCTGAATTCATGCATTGGATAGAGAACAGGTGTAATGAACTCAACCCTGATGGCTCATTGCAAATTATGTATGGAATTGAAGGAAGGCATAAATTATCGGAGGAGCGTTTAGATCACTTCGAAGGCTACATGGGTTCTTCTCCAGTACGTATTGGTAATGCAGCATATAACCAGCTTCAACTGGATATTTATGGAGAACTAATGGATGCAATCTTCCTTTACGACAAATATGGCTCTCCTATATCACATAATTTATGGAAAAACTTAGTTCGGCTTGTAAATTGGGTCTGTCGAAATTGGAGGCAACCGGATGAAGGAATATGGGAGGTTAGAGGCCCAAGGCGCGATTTTCTATATTCACGCTTAATGTGTTGGGTAGCAATTGATAGAGGAATCAGGCTGGCAATGAAACGCTCTTTACCTGGTCCGATTGATGAATGGATGAAGACAAGAGATATTATATACAATGAAATTTTTACGGAATTCTGGGACCCAAGACTCAAAGCATTTGTAAAATACAAAGGTGCTAAACAACTCGATGCGGCATGTTTATTAATGCCTTTGGTTAAATTTATTAGTCCTATCGATCCGATGTGGTTATCCACAATGAGAGCTGTCGAAGATGAATTGGTTTATGATTCATTAGTCTATCGATATAAACCTAGTTTAGAACTGGATGGACTGAAAGGTGGGGAGGGAACTTTCAACATGTGCTCCTTTTGGTATTACGAGTGTCTAGCAAGATCGGGTGATTTAGAAAAAGCAAGATTGTACTTTGAAAAAATGTTAGGTTATGCAAATCACTTGGGACTTTATGCTGAAGAGCTTGGACCATGTGGAGAACATTTAGGTAATTTCCCACAAGCTTTCACTCACCTTTCGCTCATTGGTGCCGCCCATTATCTAAATAGAGAGTTAACAAAAAGTAAAAAGAGTATATAAGAAGGCCCCTCTCCCAGATGGGCTAAAGTTTTATCCTGGCATAAAGCTAAGTGGAAATCTCTGTCGACTGATCCGTTTCCTAAATTAATCTTTAGGTATACTTCACGCCGTCAACTCGTCTGACTTCCATGCAGGATTAATTTGTCAGAAAAACTTTAAAAGCCCAAGAGAGGGATTAATTAAATAATACAAATCTCAAGCATAAGTTTGCACATAAAATAATAAAAATTTAGAAATTTTATAATCGGGTTTATAATTTTGTAATTACTGCAAGCTCCACAGTTTCACTAAATGAGTAATTCTAGAAAACTTATTTTGTAACTGTAAAAATTGGAAAATCCTATTAAGTTATATAGATAAATAGTCATCTAGTGAGAAAGTCTTAAATTAATGTTAATTTTAGTTATTTTTGCATTCATCTCCGGGATCTTCACTTTTTTGGCACCTTGCATCTGGCCAATACTTCCAATTATTTTCACATCTTCCTTAAAAAGCAGATACAGACCATTCGGAATAGTTGCAGGAGTTGTAATTAGTTTTTTCCTTTTAACTTTAGGAGCATCTTCAGTTGTTAGGCTGTTTACCTTCGACGATAAATGCAGATGCCTTATAGCATCAATAGCGATTGGAGTAATTGGAGTGATAATGTTGATTCCTAAGTTATTGGATCGACTTGAAGTTTGGTTAAGCGAGTTTAGTAATTCCCTAGGTATAAAACCAGATAATGATCCTTCTTCCGGGTTTTGGAGAGGCTTTGTTACTGGTATGGCTTTAGGAGTTGTCTGGGCTCCATGCGCTGGACCAATTATTGGAGCAGTAATTGCAATATCTTATGCCGGTGAACACACCTGGCAAACTTTATTAATTACAACAAGTTATGTTTTGGGCTTTGGTATTCCTTTATTAATCTTTGCCTATGCCGGCGGCAAGCTGATAGAAAAAAGCAGAATCCTCAACAAGCATATGGATAGAATTCAGCAAGTTTTTGGTCTAATGTTAATCCTAATGGCTATAGCCGTTTGTACGGGTAAAGACAAAGATTTGAGTGCAAAAATTTTAGATATGGTATCAGGCTATACACAGCTAACTCAAAAATTAGAAGGAAATGAACTTGTTTCTAAAGAAATAGAGTCATTGAAAAGGAAAAATTTGAATAAGATTCCAAATAAGACTCAATAAAGAGAGATATTTTCATATTCGTTAGAAATATCTTTGTGAAAATTAACACTTATTGAGGAACTTCTTAGCGTTAGAGGAAATCTCTAATTTAAGTAAAGCTAACCTTGTTAATAGTTTTTTAACTGGTTTATAAGAAGACACAAATAACCACTGCCTACAATGATTTCTGAGGCTAAAAGATTATGAGTACAACATTAAGAACTAGAGATGAAAAGTTTAATTTACCAAACGGATCACAAATTACCGTTTCCAAAACTGAATTAATGGAACAAGGTGTTTCTCTCGAACTATATGAAACATTCAAAGAGTTTTTAGTTAATGAAATATTCTTTAATGGCTACACTTTACTTAATTACTCAATAGAAGATTTTGCAACCTCTATAAAAATTGTTTACAGGAACGAGTTTGATAGAGTACTTTCCGTGAAAATTCAAAATACTAAAAAATTTCCAACTTGCGATGGACTATTCTCTTCTTTGCAAGAGATTTAATTTGCAGGATCTCTATTACATATAGCTTCAATTAGTTCCAAACAACCTTTTATGTGTACTTAAAGAAAGAAATGGCGCTTAAAGATGGAGTTGATCCAGTTTAACGGACAGAAAGAAAGAGAGATTGCGATTATCGTAAATACTCAGGAAGGAAAGTCCGATGAAAAAGAAATATTCAGCAGAATATAAACAATACTCAATTGAAAGTTTCTATGAATCCAAGA
>JASJDU010000074.1 GCA_030065015.1 Candidatus Caenarcanales bacterium
TTGGATCATCGATTTCCTTTATTAATTCTTCTATTAGTTCATCTCTTTTATTTTGTGTTTTGGGCATTTCCTTATCCTTTTTTTGTCAATTCTTTATTTTCTTTCCTTTTGTCTTTTACACACTTAAATTTACTGACTCCACTAAATAAAAGATTGATAAATTAATCGACAATATTTTCCTTTATTCTTTGGTCTTTTATAAATGTAATACCGCAGGTTAACTTCTGGGCAACTTTGCTTTCTGGCGAAACAATTCTCCAAAAAGGAGTAATTATTTCGATGGAGTGACCATTACTATATTCTTCGTATGAGGCTTCTGAAACTATTCTTATGAATATACCTGTGGTTACAGGGCAAGTTTTTCTGTTTTATATTTTTTGCTAAATCTTCTCTTAAATCTTTCAAGCTTTTACAAATACCAATAGGAATCTTTTTTATATACTCATCGATTATTTGGGGCGAAGCAATAAGCATTGTGCTTCCAGCTTTGATATCTGCAAAATCTTTATCAATTACTTTGATTTGATAAGATTTCCCACAATTCAATTTTTCTTTCCAGGTTTTCTTTGTAATTGCCATTTGCTCAATTATAAAAAAGCAGTAATTTTCCGCTTTAGAAATAAAACATTATGCACCATAGTTTTATTTCTAAAGAAAATGCTGCAATTTCTTCATATCCCAATTCACTCTCTTAAAAGGAACCTTCTGAACTCATTAAATTTTTTTCTAGGACTCCTAATTTCTCAATTTCAGGAAGGTTACTTTTTGTAAAAGATCTCTGCTTGAATTCTCGCTAATTCTTCTTTTAACTTAGCTAATTCTTTTTTGATCTTAATTATTTCCCAAGTCAAGAAACCACATATTATTAAAATCATAAAAATTGGGATCATTAACTGCATTAAAACTATAAATTTGTTTGATTGATTAGAAAATAAGATAGCAATATAAGCTTAATAGGTAAATAAGAAAGTATCATCTATTTACTTTACTTGGGTTTGTCCAACAAGCTTTAATCTTTGATATTTACCTTTGAGTTTTTGCACTTCTCGTTCGAGATAAATCATAAGCTCTTTATCTTGAGTTAAGACTTTTCCAACTATAGCCTTTGTGTGATCAGACAACTCAACGTTTTGAATTGGCATTTTTCTACTTAGTTTATCTATTTCAGAACTCAAGGTTAATCTTTCATCTAAAAGATTTCCAAACAAATGATTTTTGGAGGTTTTCAGTGCTTCCAAAAGTTTTGTATTAATTGCTTCTAGTTGCTGTAATCTACTAGTTATTTGATTCTCTGCAGAATTTACAGTTTCATTCTCAAAACTCTCGAGACTTTCTCTTTGAAAATTTTTCTGTGGAGCTAATGACATTTATTTTGATTATTTATGGAGACAGAATAAAGAATTCCCTAATACTTTATTCCCCAGATTTGCCTTTAATTTAAGCTTTAGACTTTAAGTTTGTTGATTAATTGATCCAGTTTATTGGCAATACTAGAAAAATCAGTTGCCGTTGCAGCAACTTCTTCGCTAGCAGCAGTATGTTCTTCAATGCTGGCCGTTACCAATTCAGCGTCTTGTTGAACTAAGTTTGCTTGATCAGCTACGGAATAAGTAAGGCTTAAAATTTGACTTGAAGTTTCAACCTCTTGATCGATTACTCTTTCAACCTCTCTAACGGATTCTTGTGCACCAGATACTGCTCTCTCAATCATTCTGAACACTTCTTCTGTTTTGATTGAGGCGTTATTTCCAGAATCAACACTATGCATACTAATTTCCATTTGCTTTGTCATATCAGCTACTCGAACTTGTATTTGGCTTACCAAATCAGCAATTTTCTTAGCCGACACATCTGATTCTTCAGCTAACTTTCTAACTTCTTCGGCTACAACAGCAAAGCCTCTTCCGTGTTCACCGGCTCTTGCTGCCTCTATCGCTGCATTGAGAGCTAACAAATTTGTTTGAGATGCAACCGAACTTATCAAATCAACTATTTGGTTGATCTTTTGTGACTCTGCACCCATTCCCTGCATTATGGTAGATAGATCTTCCATGCTTCCCTTAATAAAAGACATTGATTCTCTAATTTCGTTTACGCGGCTTGAACCATCTTCAATAAACTCTTGTACCGCATTGGATTCTTCCACAGAACGATTTGCCTGTTGCTTTGACTCGTTGATTAGCAAGTCTAAACGGCTAATTGAAGATGAAGTCTTGTCTGCTAATTCTTTTTGTGTTGATGAACGGTGGGATACTTCACTTATCGTTTGAGCAATAACCTCTACACTACTTGATGCCTGTTGAGAAGATGCTGCAAGTATTTCTGCCTTAGTTGCAAGTTCGTGGGATTGTACAGTTATTTGCTTCACAATCATACTTATCTGATCTATTAACTTGTTGAATCCTCTTGCTAATACATCAGTTTCGTCATTATTATTTTCAGGAAGTCTTTTATTCAAATCCGCCTCTAGACTTGCCAATTTGTTTAAAGCATCTCTTAAGGTATTTATTGAAGCTAAAGTAGAAAAGCCTATCCAACAAAAGACTAAGAGGTTAAAAATTGTCCCAAGAACGGCGGCTATAATCTGAACCCTTTTTGCGTTTTCAATCTCTTTGTTATTGTCGGATTCCAGTTCATTGATAATCTTTGCGGTTAAATTATTTGGTTCCCGAACGGACTGATTTAATGTAACAACGATCTTATTGAGCTCATTAATACTTATCGATCTTCTGTCTTGAATTGAGCTATCCGCCAGATGCTTGTAACAAAGGTTTTTGAAGCTACCCCAGCTATTTTTTAAATTTTGAAATTTATCTTTAAGAACTTTGTGTTTCTCTTCTAAAACAGATAAGTCTAATAAAGATGACTCAACTTGTTCAACTTTCTCTTCAAAGGCTTTTTGGCTAAGCCTTCCCATTAAGACTATTGGCAATGCGTAATTAACTTCTGATATCTTTCTTTTTATTTCTGAAGCTCTTGTGAGGTAAGTCTCCGTGATTATTGCTCTTTCATAACTAATGAAACTAAACCAAACTAAGCCCGATACCACTAAGGTTAAAGCCATAAAACCAATTAATAGCCTTAGCTTGATGGGTAATTTGATGATTAAGGATGTTTTATTGAACACCGTGCATAAGATTGAGACTAATAAACATATGCCCTAACTTTCTTATTCTGCTATCAGTTTCTAGGTGATAATGATGACAAAGCTTATAGATAGAATAAACTAATACTCTTCTTATTAATATTTACGTTTTTGTAGTAGCTTTTGCCTCTCGAATTGTTCAAAAGCGTATTAATTGTTTACATTTCTTAAATCGTAAAAAGTTATTTATTCTCAATTAATGCTTCAATAGCTGTGTTAGACTTTCGACAGTTAATATTTTTTTCGAATGAGAAGTCAGTACTGCAGTTGTAGAATATCAACAAATCTATTGTGTATATTATTAATATGTATTTTCTTTGTTTCTAAAACAGACGCAACTACAAATAACTCGAAAGAAAGTAATCCAAAAATCAGAATTGGTGTAATACAACATTTTGGTAAAGATGATTCTCAAAATATAAATATTCAATCATCAAAAAAAGGCGAAAAGCTTGAGCTCATTTTCCCAAGGAGTCCGAGATCTCAAGACTTAAATGATTTTCAAAGGCAGTTGCTCAGCAAGATAGAGATTAATACTAATTACTTACCTTTACAGCAAAATCAGGTTGAAACAACAAAAGTTATTGCAGGAACTTATAGAACCTACGAGACTGCTTCATATTGGGCAGATCTTTTAAGACAAAGCTTACCGAATTACGAATGGATTACATTGTACTCAGATCCATGGGAAGTAGTGACTTACTCACCAACTCCAATGAAAACAATGAGTGAGTTAAATGGAAGATCCTATAAAGCCTCATGGATTAAAGAAGTAAAATCCAGGGATAGAGTACTTCAATGGGAAGCAAGCTCATTAATTGGCGAAAAACTCAATCCCCAAATACACTTTAAATTTAACAGAAGCAGGTTACTGGTAAGAAGCCCCAGCAATCGTCCAATTAAAGTAAACAACCGTCTTTATCCTGGAACAATTGAGGTAATTCCAGATTCTTTTGGAACTTTTTCGGTTGTCAACGAAGTTAAGCTAGAAGATTATTTGAGAGGAGTTGTACCGTATGAAGTAGGACATGATGCACCAAAATCAGCATTAGAGACACAAGCTATCCTCGCCAGAACTTACACAATGGCGAATTTGAATAGATTCACACCGGAAAATTACAATCTTTGTGCCAGTCAACACTGCCAAGTTTATCGAGGAATTGGAGCTGCAAGTCCTACAATAGACCAAGCCATTAGGAATACCAGTGGCTTAGTTTTAAAGAATACAAATGGATCAATCGCTCAAATTTACTATTACTCCACTGACGGCGGTTTTTCGGCGGATTATACAGACGTATGGCCCTCAATTAACTTGAATCAAGTTAAACACTTATCAGGAGTGAGTACATGTTCTAAACTTCCTAAAAAGTTTGATTTATCAATTGAAAGCGACGCAAGATTATTTTTAACTGATGAAAATGCAAAAAACTGGGGGTGTTATGATTCGGTTTCTCCAGCTTTTCGATGGGAGAAAAATTATAGTTTGAGTCAACTCACTGACAAAATGAAAGAAGCACAAGAAAGATGGAAGTTTTCGTGGCCAGAATTTGACAAAGTGAAAAATATATTGGTAAACAAAAGGAACAGAACCGGTAGAGTAACCGAAATCTTAGTAATTACAGATGAAGGTGAGTTTACAGTTGAATTGGATGAGATAAGAGCTGCTTTGGGAGGTCTAAGAAGCACTTTCTTTGTAATTCTCAGAGATGAAAATAATCTAAAAATTAAAGGTGGTGGTTATGGCCATAGTGTTGGTTTAAGCCAATATGGAGCAAGGAATTTAGCCGCTAAAGGAAAAAGCTACCAAGATATCTTGAGTCTATATTTTCCTTATTTCAAGATAGATAGACTATGAAGAATCTGGAATCGTCAAACAGAAGGTTTGGGAATATTTTTATTTATAACAAAAGCCACTCAGGAAAGTTGCTTTTGTTTGTGTTTAAAATTTTCTGAACTAGAAATTATTGTTGTGAATTCTTCCAGTCATCGAGGAATTTTTGCAATCCGCTAGTTGTTAGAGGATGTTGAACCATATTTGGAAACAATTTATATGGAATAGTTGCAATATCCGATCCAGCATTTGCAACTGTGGTTACATGGTAGGGGGTTCTTATACTGGCTGAAATAATCTCAGTTTTAATTCCTGCAACACGAAAAGTTTCTTTGATATCCTTAATTAACTTCACACCGTCTTCATTTATATCTTCAAGCCTGCCAATAAATGGGCTAACGTAACTGGCACCTGCTCTCGCACATAATAAAGCTTGGTTGACAGAAAAGCACAAAGTTAAATTTGTGGGAATTCCTTGGTGAGAGAGTGCACTACATGCTTTTAAACCTTCGGTTGTACAAGGTAGCTTCACAACAACCATTTCATCCCAGTCAGCAAATTCCTTACCTTGTTCAATCATTCCAGCGGCATCTTCAACTGTAACTTCTGCACTCACTGGGCCTTTAACAATTTCGCAAATTTCAATTATGGTTTTTTTAAAGTCTTTTCCAGATTTAGCAATTAACGAGGGATTCGTTGTTACTCCACTGAGCACTCCCCATTCTGCAATTTCTCTAATCTCCGAAATAATTGCTGTATCTATATATAGTTTCATTTAATCCTTTAGGTCCTCAAGAATTCCATTTAGATGATATCGCAAATATAAAACACTTGAAGTTTTTACAGTTTCAAAATATAAGCTTCATTAATCAATTTCTATCAAATGTAATCCACATATTTCTTCTAACAATCCGCAAATTCAAGAGCGAAATGCAACCATTTGATAGAGAGGGAGATTAGAAATGAAGATCTCAGAATGGCAATTTGAGTGATTAAAATATACCTCATTAGGAGTTAAGAAATTTAGAGA
>JASJDU010000034.1 GCA_030065015.1 Candidatus Caenarcanales bacterium
ATCTGAAAAAGCTTGTCAGGGTTCACCAGGGAATCACCTTCCAGAGAAAGATTCAGATGATTAATCATGTTTTAGCTTCATAATCTAGGTCTCTTTTTTTCCTTTAGGTCGAAATTTCGAAATATCCTGTAGCAAATTACCAGCAGATGTTTACATAAAAGATATAGATAAGAGTTTTCTTAAAAAATTAAAGGATAGAATAGCCTTTATCTGTCTTCATAATAATGGCAAGTCTTGGTGTTTTACTGAGGAAGTTCTATTTCTAATATTGCGAAGAAAAACTCTTTAGGAAAACTTATAAGAACTTTAACCATTAAACTCAACTACTAAGTTTAGATTTTTTTCAAAATTGTACGTTCCGGGCGACAGTCCTCTTTTAAAAGATCTCGTATCAATATAACCTTCGATCCTAAATTCAGCTTCATTAAAGGCATCAAATTCAGGATGAATGAAATCTGTTGTTAGAGATTTATTACCAATTGTTCCTCTTAAGAAAACATCTATTGTTTCGCCATTTTCATTTTCTGCTTTTAGAACTGAGCTAGGCAACTTAACCATACACTTCGAGGCTGAATCCAAAGAATTAACCGAAAGGCTTCCAACAATAATTATATTTGGATTGATACTCTGAGAAATTCCACTGGTAAGCTCATTGGGTTGAACATCGTAACTTAATTTACTAAGAACTGGATTAGACTTAATCCCAAACCTATGACCAATAGCCTGCACCGGCTCATTAGAGGAGAATGCTCTTTCTTCGACATTCTGCGCAGAGGCAAAGTGCTTTAAAAATAAAGAAATTAAAAGTACAGCAATAAAAATACTAAATCGTTTGTTTAGACAAAGTAGCATTAGAAATTATGTGGTAATAATGAAAAGGCAATAATCGGATATTAAATTTATATCATGATGATTCGCAAATATATGAAATTTGTTAGCTATTCTCTCTTAATCGTTTTTTTAGCAGTTCTGACCTATCCAACAAGGTTATCTGCTCAGGGTATAAATATCCCACTGATTATAACCATCTCAATAAATGGGTCTTCACCAGGCGGTTTGTTTTATAATTCCACGCTCTCTCCAAGCTCTTTTTCTGCATCTTCCGATATGAATGTATTAGTTGCGAGCCAATCTATTCCAAGCGATGATTACTTTATTAATGGTGCTATTTATACGAACTGTGGCTTTAATAGAGGAGGTGGTAATTCCTGCAATGCCCAAAGAACAGCTACGGCACAAGTATCTCCTCTAAGAGTAATAATGTCCAATGGTTCTAGCCAAATTGCTGTCGACTTAAAAGGAAGAATAGGAGAACGTTCACTCAGTTCAAGTCCAAGAGTTATTAGATTTCGAAGAAATAGTCCTGTCTTTTTTGAACCTTGGAAGGCAGATATTCAAATAGTTGGAGATGTTGACGAATCGACAATTGATATTAATGATGCTGAAGGTGATTACACCGGAACTTTTCAGATAACAGCGGTAATTCTATAGATTATTCAATGGGTTGATTATTCTTTCTGTTTTTATACAATGCGCTTGAACCAAATATATCTTCGTAGTTATAGTGACCTGGTCCACTCTTTTTTTGAAGGGAATTTTTCAATTTATCTGAGATATTTTTTTGAGGCTTGACCAAGTACTCAAACTGAGTAAACTCCTCAAAATTCTTTGTAATTACAGGGTATCGCTTCTGGGATAATTGATCGGCCACTTTAATTGGAGACAAATCAATATGCTTTGCTTTTTTATTCTCTCCATTTTGCAGCTTTTCGCTGTAATTCAAGTCTGTATTTGTCCTTGAATATCCAAACTTATTCTCTCTAACTTTTTGTTCAACTAATTTAGGTACTTTTACAATTGGAATAGTTTTTTTTGTTAAAGCTGGTTTTGCTTTCTTCTTAAATTTATTTAGAGTTTTCTTAGTTTTTAGAACTAATTTGTTTTGTGATTTCTTTTTATTTAATAACTTTTTGTTTACTGTCTTTGCTTTATCACTAGTTTTTTGATCAGCATCTTTAACCGTTCGTTCTTTTGCTGCAACAACCTCTTTGTTCTTTTTTTGAGATTGAAGGAAATTCTCAATGGTTTTTGAAATCGTTTTAATTGACTTTGATTGCCTTTCTACAATGCTCAATATATGCGCTTGATTTTGAAAAGAATAGAAATTTATAAATGCCAGAATTAACAATACAGATACAGTGAATATTTTTTTGATATCAAATACTTTTTTAATTCTATATTTATGTTTTGTCTCTTCTTCAAGCACTTCAGAAATACTTATTGAGGGATCCAGCTCACGAATTGCATCATCATTTTCTAGCAACTCATCGGTCTTTGAAATATCGTTATTGATTTGAATGTTTTCAATATCAATTCGTGAATTAGCCACACTTTCATCAACTAAATTGATAACTCGCAATTCACCTTCTATAGCTCTTTTCGGTGAATCTAACTCGTGAATTAGACCTCGATAATTGTTTGCATCTAAAGATAAAGGGAACTCATAAAAATTAGTTTTGGATTCTAACAAGTAATACGAATATTCTGCGTTCTGAATAGAAGCATGATCAAATATTGGAGTTAATAATGAGCTTAAGCCATTGATACTACAACCAAAACGAATTGGCCAATTTATATTTAAGTTAAATTGATCTCTTTTGTGAATGAGGAAAAGTAGCTTCGTAAAAAATATATTTTCATCAAAGTTAGTTTCTTCCTTCACTGCAAATTGAGGTAATTCTATATTTTTATTTTGCTCTCTAAACGAATAACTAATAGAAACAGTGTGAGTTAATTTATCAATTATGTTGGTCTCGGAAACTTGTGATATTTGCTCATCAATTTTATGAGTAAGCTCTCCTATATCAGGTTGATAAATGATGCCTAAAACCGGATGGTTTTTGAATTTTGAAATCTCTCTTAAACTAATTCCTCCTCTAACTCTATTAGATTCAAAATCCACAAGAGCAAAAGGCTCTCGAGGAACTTTGGTTATTTGTAAATTATTGTTGAGGTTAGCTTTTATACTTTGGTACCTGTTATCTAATTCGGGTTGATTATCATGAGTTGTTTTCGGCAAGTTTTCGTGAAGAGAATCAGTTCTAGCTTCTGTTGAGTGAACCTTATTAAAAATATCGATTTTCTTTTTCTTCTCTTTCATATCAATAAATCATTCATAAGGATCATCAAACCAACTAAAATTTCATCATCTCTGACTTAATTGACTCTTTCCTACCTAAATCACCTAAAGGCTCATCTATAAAGGTAAACTCAAGTTGTGCAGCATCTTTATTTTTCAGTATTTCATCGGGTATAGCAAAACCACTTGAGTAACTTCTGCTCGTGTCGTTTATTGTTGGAATAGCGAGAAATCCCCCTTGACGTTTCTTTTCCGCAATTAGGAGTCCACTATTATCAAAGTATTTCACTCCCAAACTCCGTCTTGTATGGATATTTCCATTATTTTGATAAGTTATTGTGTAATTTATTTTGTTTCCGTCTCTTTTTAAATCAATACTTTTTATATTCAAATCGGAGTCTAAATTCGCAGGATTTCCTTTTCTTACATATGTACCAGCACTCACTTGTCGATTAATAATCAAGCCAAAGTTAAATTTTTCTGGCGCATTGAGCTTTTTCCTCTGAGCACCTATCTCAAGAATATTCAAAAGCAATCTATATTCTCCATCCTCAAAATTAGGAGGAATAGCCGCAGCAATTCTTATAACTCTTTTTTTAAAAGGTTCAATTGTGAATTGCCTAGGATTCATTTTTACAAAATCTATAACAGAACCCTTGCTTTCATCTTTATCTTTAATAATTATTTTGCTTTCATCCGTCATTTCCCAAGCACTGAGACTGAGCTGTATCCTAACTGGCTGTTGAGTTGGGTTAGAAATTGTTACCGAAGATGAGCCTCTTCCCTTTGGTGCTTCCAATAAGATGTAAACTGGATCGTATAAAAACTCAGCATTTATTGATAAAGGCGATAAAAAGAAGCATCCCAGAAGGATAAAAAATACTTTTAAATAGTAAATAGGTAAATTAAACATCACATATGAACTGTTGATACCTATAGAGATATACCCATAATCTTTTCTTTATTATCTATTTTTAATTTTGTCTATTTTCATCCATCTCCAAGCTTCAATACAGGGTACCTCATAGTAATTCCCAAAAGAATATTGAACATAAATTAGCACTGTATGGAAGATACTGTATTTCCGAACGGTTAAAGGATGAGGGTTTTGAATTTAAATATCCAACCCTGGATCTAGCTTTAGAGGATATTTTAGAAGTTTAAGGATTGCTCTCTCATACAAATTTATAGCCAATAACCCAAACTCTAAAAGTTGCTTTGGGTTGGGTGAAACCCTGGAAAACTTCTTGATAATTTTCTAAAACCCTGCTCGTAATTATTAACTTAATTTGATTGGAGGTTACTTGTTCAAACTCGATTCCTTGAGAGATTTTTCGATAGGTTGGCAAAGCACTACGGATTAAAAGCTCACCCTTCACATCTATACACTCACAATCTAAGCCATGATCAATTAAATTATATACGTAGGTTACTTTTTTAGAATTATCTTGTTTTTGTTGAACAGCCTCTTTGTCTTCACTTACTTCTTCTCCTGGCTTAGCATCTGGAGTAGAAGTTAAAACATTGACTTTCTTACTTTGACTTTTGCTTTCGTCAGAAACTACTTCTTCATCTGTCTTATTTTCCAGTTTCTCAGCAAGCGATTGAGATTGAGACTTTTCTTCTTCGGGAGCAACTGAACTAGTTTGTGTGGCTTGCTTTTTGGGTGTTTTTTCCAAGTTTAAAGTTATATAAACTGGTCCCCAAACAATAGTCTTAGCTTGCCTAACCGGTACTTTTTGTTTTTCATCACCTTGTTCTTTATTCATAGTTCTTTGTTCATAAAAGATTTAAACCAAAAGGACTTAACACTTTAAAGATTAGTTTTTATTACTTCTCTCGATTAATATTTTCATTGAGTTACGATATTGTATAGTCTTTCCAATTTTTATAAATATAAATGCATAAAGTTTTAGTAACGGATCCTCTTAATGATAATGGACTCGAAATTTTAAAAGAAGTTTCTGAAGTGAATTATTCTCCTGGATTAAAAAAAGAAGAAATTATCAAAATAATAAGTGACTACAATGGAATGCTTGTTAGAAGCGGAACCACAGTTGATAAAGATATTTTAGAAGCTTGCTCACCTAAGATGAAGATAATAGGTAGAGCGGGAGTTGGAGTTGACAATATTGAACTGGAAGCAGCCACCCAAAAGGGGATAATAGTAGTCAATTCTCCGGATGGAAATACCACAGCAGCAGCTGAACACACTGTTGCAATGATGATGAGCCTCGCGAGATTGATTCCTCCTGCAGATTTATCTATGAAAAATGGAAAATGGGATCGCAAGAAATTTTTGGGAGTTGAACTGAGAAAAAAAGTATTAGGAATTGTTGGTTTAGGAAAAATAGGCAGTAAAGTAGCACAAGTTGCTCAAGCTATTGGAATGAAAGTACAAGCCTACGACCCAGTTGTTTCTGAATCGAGAGCTCAAAACCTCAATATAAAGCTCGTTGACTTGGAACAAATATGGTCCGAAAGTGACTTTATAACTTTACACGTACCCAAAACCCCACAAACAGCAAATTTAGTGAACACTGAAATAATTTCCAAAATGAAAGAGGAAGTGAGAATCATTAATTGCTCAAGAGGAGGTGTTGTCAACGAGAAAGATCTTTATCAGGCCATAAAAGATGGAAAAATTGCAGGAGCCGCTTTGGATGTTTTTGACAATGAACCTTTAGAGAATGAAAGTCTTCTTCGAGAGCTTGGAGATAAGGTGGTACTGACACCACACCTAGGGGCCAGTACCGAGGAAGCTCAATTGAGTGTTGCAGTTGATGTTGCAGAGCAAATAAAAGAAGTTCTCAGCGGCGGCTTTGCCAAAAGTGCAGTAAATCTTCCAAGCTTTAGAGGAATAGCTTTGGATGAATTTGAGGCCCATTTACATCTAAGTTCTACTCTCGGAACTTTTCTAAGCCAATTCAGTGGTTCTGCACGTCCAAGTGAATTATCAATAAAATTTCTAGGAGAATTAACTAAAAAAGAAACAACACCTTTGGTTTTAGCGGCGACAAAAGGTTTTCTATCGCAAAAAGTTGAAGGAGTGAGTTACGTGAATGCAAAGCTAATTGCACAAGAAAAAGGTTTAAAAGTTGAAGAGGCTAAATCTTCAGATAGCGGCGATTATGCGGAGGAAATGATACTCGAATTAAAAACAGATAAAGGAGACTTCCAAATTGCAGGAACTCTTCACGGTGGCAAGCTTCCGATGATTACTAGACTGAACAACTATAGCTTTTTTGTATCACCAACGGAAAACATGCTGCTAACTCTTCACAATGATATGCCAGGAGTTATTGCAAAAATTTCTAAGTTACTCGGTGATAATGACATTAACATCAGTGGAATGGCTCTTGGAAGAGCTGGTTTAAGGGAAGAAGCTTTAATGATTTGTAGCACTGATGAACCAATCATAAAAGAGACTTTAAAACAAATAAAAGAAATGGCAGAAGTTGTGAAAGCTGGTTGTATTAGTTTGTAAATCTTTAAAAGATTTTTAAAAGATAAGCACTTACTACTTTAATCACTCACAAAATAAGACTTACACGCTCTATCAATGAGATCATTATTGAGTTTATATGGTGATTTAAGTTTTTTGAATTTACATATATCTTGTGCTCTGGAGAGGATATCCTTAGGATCACAGGCTCTAAGAGGTCTTTTGGTTTGGAAATAATATGTTTGGATAAAATAATCTAAGAGTTCATCATTCCATTGAATATTTACTTTATTTGCTTCATTTGCAAATATCCGACAGTAAGTTTCCAATTCTGGATACTCAATTTTAATCTTATAAGCCAAACGTCTCAAGAATGCATCATCAACCAGCTGCTTCGGATCCAAGTTGGTTGAAAAAACAGTAAATACCTTGAAGGGCACTGAAATTTGCTGACCGGTTCTTAAACTCAAAATATCTTTTTGCTTGTCCAGTGGAATAATCCAACGGTTTAAGAGCACTTCTGGGTTTTCTCGCTGCCTTCCAAAATCATCGACAACAAAAACACCACCATTAGCTTTAATTGGACTTGGAAATTGATAGCTTGGACCGTCCGGATCGTATTGAAGATCAGCTGAGGCAATATTAAATTCAGGTCCAACAATAATGCATGGCCTCTTTATCTCAACCCAACGGTTGTCCATATCTTGCTTTAAAGGAGGATAAACACCGCCTTCTATCTCAAACCCGACGGGTTTATGCTGAAAATAATCGAAGAACCTCATTGGAATGCCTTGAACGTTTATTGCATAAGGCACCATGATTGTACTTTTATAACAACGAGTAATCCTTTCGGCAATACTTGTTTTACCGGTTCCAGCAGGACCATACATGAACATTGATTTACCGGACATTAAAGCCGGACCGATTTGATCGAAAGCAGTTTCGTTAATTACTAAATCTTTATAAGCATCTTTTAAAGCACTATCTGAGAAATCAAGATCACCGTAATGCTCATTAACTGCTTTAGTGTAATCTGCCAAAGAGACAGGAGCGGGACCAACATAATTGGATACTCTCAAAACATCTTGCGCTCTATTATAGCCAGCAGACGTTAAACGGTAGATTTTGTTAAAGCCACCCAAGCCTGCGGTTCCAGTCACTTCTACAAACTTCTCATCGGAAAGCTTCATCATCATCGGATCGACAACATTGTGAAGCGGTAGACGAATACGATTAGCTAATTCTTTTCCACTTGCGTTACTTTGATAGAACAAGCATTTGAGCAATAAATCCTGGATAGCAACAGGGCTTAAGCCAACATCATGCATTCCGGAGGGAGGTGCAAAGAAACTTTCTTTCTTTGAAAGAATAATGGAAGAAGACTCCGAAGATTCAGCCTTCTGCTGAATTGGATTTGCATTATTTAAAATCTCATTTAAAGAATTCCCAAGGCTACTTCCATTATTAATAGAACTTACTGGTTTTTTTTCTGTCGCTTGAACATTAATATCTTCAATATGAGGTTGAGATGGTTGATTACTTGGTTCAATTATCTCTGTAGAATATTCATCTTGAAATGTCTCTTTTGCTTCCTCGGTTTCTTGGATTTCTCTAGAAGTTAACCCAACTAATTGAGTGGTATCAGCTTGTTTATCATCACCTGACGTATTGATTTGCTTAAAAAGCTCTCTAAGATCCATTTATGGAAATAATAATCCCTATTATTTCTTCTCATACCCAGTCAACATAAAGAGAATTCCCTATGAAGGCAATTTCATTAACTATATATTACACACTTTGTGTCTTTAAACCTATAATTTGCATTACACCATTTACAAGCCTATACTTCACTTGCTTTTGTTGATAATGCTCATCCAAACTTTGGGCAATACATGAGTCAACCTGTTCTTGCATACTATTCGCTTGCTTTTCAAATTCTGGCCCTAATTTACGCATAGTTTCTATACCTACACCATAAGAATTATTGCAATTTACTTTATTCCTAGTGTAACGTTTATGGGTAATTCCAGGGTTGATTTGATCATTTACCTCTGATACTAAAAGTTTATCTATTGAATTAGGTACTATTGCATCAGTACTTTTCTTAATTGTCGTTAACGTTTCTTCAGTCAAAACTGGAAGAGGCAAAGCACTTGTATTTCTAGTTAAACTATTGTACATGAGTATTCTTCCTGGATCATCAGTTCTGTTGTTATATTCTGCAGAATTAATTAATGCTTTAGCAATAACTGATTGAGCAATGTTTTTAGCTAATGAACTTTGAAGACATTTTTCAAAATTAACAGGCAACTTTGGATAGATTTTATTTGAAATCTCATTATGATTTAAATGAAATGTTATATGGCCTCCACTTTTACATGTTTCAAATTTGATTGATTCTTGCATAACTTTAAATTCCTGAGCAATCTTTTGTTCCAAAGGTATCCATTTAGTTTTATTTATCTCAGGTTGAATATTTACTCCTGTCCTAGAGTCGATGTATGAAATTGCTTTGTTACTAAGTTCTTTGTTTTGTTTTTGCATTGCAATACTACAAGCAATTATATTTTGAACCGCTTGATTCTTAGGGTATGTAGTCTCCGAAAGCCAACTATACTTATTAGGTATTTTTCCACCATTCAACTTAGCATTAATCTCCTTAACAAAGTCTTTTGAAGAAAGTACCTCCCCTTGCCTAAAAAAGCTTTCAGTATTAATTTGGTTCTCGGAAACTGCCGATTGTATCCAATTCTTAGGAACTTTCTGAGAAAAAGGAACTATATGATTGCCTAATTCGTCTGATTGAACTAGGAATTTACCTTTGAACCTTACTGACTCTGTTTCCTTGTTGTATTCAAATTTAGATAAATCTTCAGCTACATTAACTTCTACTTTACTACCAATTTTCTCACTACACCTGAATGGCTCCAAACGTTGAGATCTCATTGGCATTAAATGTCCTGTTGCAAGACCCATAAAACTAACCAAACCCGTACTCAAAGAAGCAAGAGCAATGAATTTCTTTCCTCTGTTTGTAACCGGCTTTCGATTCCTAATATTATTTGAATGTTGATTAAAGCTGTTTTTTTTGATTCTACTGAAAAATTGACCTATTCTCATAAAATATATAAATTAATTAACTCTATTGAATGTGAAGATACTAGATTATGTTTTGAAACACATAAGCTGATTTTAACAAAGCTTTTAACAATTAAAAATAATTATGCATGCAATCAACTTAATCTCTAGCATTCTTCTAAATTCCGATTGATAGAGATTATCCACCGATTCAAACTACAAATCAGCCGCCTTCAATTAAAGCAGCTTTATCTTTGATATCATCCAATCTCAATTTTGTTTGTTTCGGTAATTCTTCAAGAGAAGGATCTTTCTCTACATATTGGTTTGCTGCTAACCGAGCTTGTTCTAATAGGTGACCATGGGTCATTAAACTCGCTAAACCAAAGTCAGATAAACCGCTCTGTCTCGTCCCCAAAAATTCTCCTGGCCCTCTAAGTTGTAAGTCTTTTTGGGCTATCACAAAACCATTTTCGGTTTCCTCCATTACCTTCAATCTTTCTAAAGTCGTTGGGTTCTTCGTATTACCGAACAATATGCAATAACTTTGATTAGAACCTCTTCCAACACGCCCCCTCAATTGGTGAAGCTGAGCCAATCCAAATCTTTCAGCGTTTTCAATAACCATAATCGTAGAATTAGGAACATCCACTCCAACCTCAATAACGGTGGTTCCAACCAACATTTGCACCTCGCTTTTTCTAAACTGAGTCATTATTGAGTCTTTTTCCTCTGCACTCATTTTTCCGTGTATTGCTTCTACTCTATATTCTTTAAAAACTTCACTCAGCTTCTCCGTTTCCTTGGTTACCGCTTTAGCTGATAATGATTCTGACTCTTCTATTAATGGATAAACTACATAAGCTTGCCTACCTTCTTTGAGCTGACCTCTTAAGAACTCATAAGCTGATCTTCTATTTGAACCGGGGATAATTTTTGTTTTTATCGGCTTTCTTCCTGGAGGAAGTTCATCAATTTCAGATAAATCCAAGTTACCGTGCATTGTTAAAGCCAGCGTTCTAGGAATTGGAGTCGCCGTCATATGCAAGCAATCAACGAATTTCACCTGATCTTTATCATTACTCGCTTTTCTTCTCAATAAGTCTCTTTGTTTCACTCCAAACCTATGCTGTTCATCAATTACCGCTAAACCTAAATTATGGAACTCAACTCCATCTTGTATTAAAGCGTGAGTTCCAACTGCAATTTTTATTTGACCATTCGCAAGACCTGTAAGGATTTCTCTTCGTTCAGCCGCTTTTTGAGAGCCAGTTAGTAATGCAATCTTTATCCCAATTTGGCATAAAAGCTCCTGAAACTTTTTGAAGTGCTGTTCCGCTAAGATTTCAGTTGGAGCCATCATAATTGCTTGTTCACCTCTTTCAACGGCAATGAGCATTGTGAGTAAAGCTACAATCGTTTTTCCACTTCCAACATCACCTTGCACCAATCTGTTCATTGGATACTCCATGGTCAAATCTTTCACAATCTCATTAAAAACTTTCTGTTGCGCATTGGTTAAGTTAAATGGAAGTAGTCCTAGCAAAGAATTCACTGGACCATAATCCTTCATAATTATGGGTCTTTTATCTTCGGTAATCTTTTTTTGTATATTCTGATAGCGCTTGATCGAAAGAGGTAACTGCATTAACCAAAACTCTTCAAAGGCTATTCTTTTTTTTGCCTCTTCCAAGCTATCCTCGGACTCCGGATAATGCATTTCTCGAACAGCTAAATTTAAATTCATCAATTCATGATCTTGTAAAATTTCTAGAGGTAAGCTTTCAATCAACAAATCCGAATACTTATCAATAGCGTTGTATATTATCTTTCTAAGCTTAAACTGAGTAATTCCTTCGGTGAGCGAATAAATTGGGACAATTCTTCCAACATCTAAAGACTCAGTATTATCAGAAGAATTGGGTTTAGAATCTTCTTCCAAGGTTTGAAGAGAAAAATTTGCTAATTGAAAACGGTTCCCCTTATCTTTTTGAACTCTTCCAGAAACCATTACCAGCGAATTTAACGGAAATTGTTTTTTATACTGCTCTAATAAATAACGGTTCGATCTACCGGCAACAAATTTACTCAAATTAATACTTCCCGTTGGATCATTTATTTGAGCATTTAAGATTGAAAGATTTGGGTTTTTTGGACTCTGAAAAGCGTTAACTTTTTTCACGACTCCAACAATGGTTGCATCTTCACCCAAAGTTAAATCTTTGATTAAAAGGCGCTCTTTAAAATTTATATGTTCTCTAGGCCAATAGAGCAAAAGATCTTGCACTGTTTTTATATTGAGCTTATTTAAAGTCTTCGATAAAGTTTCACCAATACCGGGGACCCATTTCACATTGATCTCAGAAGGGTGCTTGTTAAAAAAAATGCTTTCATTATCAGACTTACTCTTAATGTTATTTTTCTTCGGAGTAATGTTTAAATCGCTAATGGCTTTTTTAGAGAGTTTTATCAACTCCATCCTGCCAATTAAGTCCATTCTGGGATAAAACTCATACTGCTTGCTCAATTCATAGGCAATGGTTAATTCTAATTCTTGGGAAATCGCTTTCAGGGATTTAGTCATGAAACTTGAGAAAACTTCATTTTTCCCTTCCATATTGATAAATTTAGAATCTTCTTCAAGATGAATAGCCTTTTTTAATCTTTCAATTTTTATTGCTAAATCCATTCAGTAAAAAGAAATTTAAAATTAGGAAACTACTTATCTCAGCACTGCATTTCACAGGCAAATTGCAAAATCAATATCTCATGAAGGATTCATGAATTGTATAGATAATAAAATCTCAATTGAAATTTTATATATAAAATGTTCAAAGAACAAAGCTTCCGTTCTCAATCGAAGTAAAACTACTCAAAGCAAATCAAGGCAACCGTCAAAAAGTCTATTTCATCTTAAGATCATTTTTAGGATTTTTTTGAAAATTTATAACAAAACTTTTTGCAACTCCTAAGCTTTTTTGGAGTCATAAATATTTAAATAATGGGTAGGATAGTAAAAAGAACATAAAGAAATTCTTTATGTTCTTTGATTCAGGTTTTGGTTGCTAGTTTTGTAAATTTCAAGAAGGATAATTTGATTCAATGAGCGAGAATAATGCGTCTGACACCCCAAGAAATGCAAGATTGTACATTGGGAATTTGCCTTTTTCTGTAGATGGTGGTTATTTGAAGAAGTTTTTCCAAGAGTTATTGGGAGAAGAAGCGGTACAAGACGCGGAAGTAATAGTTGACAAAGCTAGAGGTCGCTCAAAAGGTTACGGTTTTGTAACCTTCACAAGTTCTGAGTTCGCTGAAAAAGCAACAAGTTTTAATGGAAAAGAAATGTCTTCCAAGGATGGTTCCAGCAGGCCCATTTCAATAAACCCTGCTCATGACAAAAAAATGAACGATGACCGTGGTGGTTTCAGGCCAAATAACAGATTCCAAAACAACGATTCTCGAGGCGGAGGAAGAGGTTATTACGGCAATAACTCTAACAATGACCGTGGTGGAAATAGAAAAAGAAACAACTATGGAAGTAATAGAGGAAATAGCAGAAATCCACGGGGCAGATACTCAGATAATGAAAGAGACTATCAGTACTCTTAATTTACTTTCTATCTTTTAAAAATATTCTCTGCTAAAAATTTAATTTCTGAACAAGATCTTTGCAATTGCCTTCAGGAACACTTGCATGAATTACTGCCGTAAGATGGTATTCTACTTACACCTAAGAGAATAACTGTTATCTATAATATTTAAATTAAATACATTATTTTAATTTAATTTCAATTCTTGCCTAAGCAGTAAAGCGCTATATTGACCTAGTAGAAAAAAGTCATAAGGCAAGTTTATAGATGAGAGTTCTAACAAATAAACCCTGGAAAAGAAGACTCACAGCATCAATTGGTATAGGAGTTTCGACATTAGGTGGATTTGGAACATTAGTTTCTTCAGCACTTATAGGTCACGGTTTATTTGCTGACAGGCCTAATATCAGATTACGCGTTAAACAAACAGAAATTTCAAAAGCAGGAAAAGCAAAGCACATAATATGTTCCCAAAATATCCCAACTCATCCAGATAAATTCGAAGAACTTTTTCAAACCGTATACCCAAGTTATTCAATTGATAGAAATAGAGTACTGTTTCAAGGAGTTAAAACTAACTCAAGTCTACAAATAAAACCTCAAGATTTTCTAGCTGGAAATAACAATGTTGTGGGACAACTAAGGAAGTTACCTAAAAATCAGCAAGTTTTGCAACAGTGGAACATCAAAAATGGTGAAGAATACATCCCCTTTCAAAAGGGAAACGAAATTAATGTTGAGCAATATCACTTACCCCTTTCAAAAAGAGGCAAAGATGGTGCGTTGCTATTTAGAACTAAACCAAATATTACAAAGAACAGGGTAGTTGCTGTTTTAGGAGCTGGAGCATCAGCAGGAATCGAAAACGGTATTCCTCCACTAGAAACACTTCTCTCAGAATCTTTTAAGAAAAACATTCCGATTGATATTATTATTGTTTCTCTGCCAGGACATTCTCATTTTGGAGGTCAGAATTTCCCCGGATTAACTTCAGTAAATTTCCAAAATAAAGAAATTGGCAATTGTGCTTTATTCGATTCTCCCTCCAATTCTCAAGATTATGAAGAGAAATACAACAAGGTTATCAAGAATTTAGAAGAATTTCTTTTAAATAATTACACTGATAAAACAAGGTATCTTATACAAGGGATTAGCACACCAGTTCCATTTCTACATAAACTTGCTCAGACTATCTCAAATAAAAGGGAGGAAAGTAAAGTTGCTTTTATTGGTAATTCCCCTTTTCTTGGAAGATTGGGTGGATTCGTTAGTTTGTTATCTTGGAATCAATCTGTCCTTGAGACATTCCATGGTATAGGTTCCAACATCAATGGTTTGAGAGCACTCGCAGTAACAGGAAAATTTGTTCCACACACTGGCACTAAACCGTTAAGCCTTTCAAATAATTTATATGCAATAAACGGTGATGGTAAACCAATCGATCTGTCTTACAATCCATATGATACTAGTCGTTTTCGGGAAAAGTTCGCTCAAAGAGCTAATGAGAAAAATGAAGTACCTCAAATAGCAGTATTAAGAGATTTATTTTTGTCAAATTCTCCTGAATCACCAGGATATTATTGGGAATGGCAAAGATCTATGAGAAATCATTCAAGTAAAGTTTTATCAAACAATAAAGACAATAAAAATATGCAAAAAACTATTGTTGTATCAACAGGAGACACTATAATCGATTCACAATACACCACAAAGGAGTTCAAGTCTAAAGTTCCAGAGGCTACTATGATAGAAAATAGTACATCAGAGCATAATCCAGTATTTGGAACACAAAAAGAATATACGGATTCCTATAAAGATCCTCTTAAAAAAGCATTAGAATATTTAGATCAAAGTAATTAACTGAATGAATCAACTCGTATGCATTGGACAAATAAATAGACCTCATGGTCTAGAAGGTTCGCTGAAAATAACTTTAAGCTTACCTTCATCGATTGAAGTTGATGAACTAATCGATAAAGCCATCTTTATTCAAGGATTTGATAGTTCATTTTCGATTAAAGGGATATCTAAAATGAGTAAGTTTTGGCTGATTCAATTAAAAGGAATTGACACCCTAGAATCTGCTGAGAAAATGAGAAATAAAGAGCTTTATCTTCAAAAAGAAGATCTTGGGAAGTTACCAGATAACGAATTTTTGATTGTTGATTTAATTGGATTGAAAGTTATTGACTTTGAAACTAAAGAAGAAATCGGGGAATTAGTAGAAGTTGAAGATATACCTCAAAATTCATTGTTGAAAATAAAAAAACTTTCTGGAGACAACTTTTTATTACCAATGGTTGATAGATATATTTCAAAGATAGATCTCAGTGAAAAAGTAATTTATTTAGTAGATTGGCTACCTTTTGCCGAACTCAATTAACAGAATTTAAGAACTAAAGAATTTATAAAAATTTCTATTCGAATAAACTCAAACTTCTGATTGAAAGGCTCTATAGAAATACAAACTTTTCATTTGAGCAAAAGTAATTTGAGAATCAAAATGCAAAAGCATAATAGTTACTTATTAATCAAAAGAAACTGGGCATATTAAGTGAAAACCCTTCTCTATATATTAATTTCCCTATTAAAAGAAAGATATGACTGCCGGAGGAGCACCCCAACCTCAACAACCACAAGCGCCTGGAGGCCCACAGATTGCACCTGTTCTACAAAATAGACCGGTACAAATTGTTGTTGGTGTTCTTTTATTAGTAATAATAGTCGGCACAATAATTTTCTTTGTTAACAATGCCGGAAAAGATCTCGGCTCATTCAAGTCTTTAGTTAAAGGTATCGATCAAGGCAGAGGACTGGAAATTGCAGCACAATTAAAATCCAAAGGAATTGAAACAGAAATTGTTCCCGCAGACGTTAGCGGAGTTGAAGTACAAGTTCGTGAAAAACAATATGATGACGCTGTTCTCGAATTAGCTAGAAGTGACTTACTCTTAACCGATGATTTTAAGCTCTTTGATAAAACGGATTGGGCTGCTTCAGACTATGAAAAAAGGGTTAAGTATATGAGAGCTGTAGGAGGAGAAGTCTCACGGCTGATAAGTAGAATGGATGGAATCAGATGGGCCAAAGCTCACGTTACTATTCCACCAGAAAAACTTTTCACTTCTAGATATATTAAAGATAAAACCTCCGCAAGCATTACAATTGAACTTGAACCAGGCAGAACTCTCACAAACAATCAAGTTTCTAGTATTCAGAGTTTAGTTAGTGGTTATGTCCCAGAAATTGATCCTTCAAGGATATCAATAATTGACACTAAGGGAAGAGTTTACTCCTCTGCATACAGTGGTGATGATTCCGAAATGACTGATTGGTCAAGCAAAAGTGTTTATTTAAATTCCGACATAGAAAAAAGAGTCCAAGAATATTTGGATAGTATGGTTGGTGTCGGTAAATCTAAGGTTGCAGTCAGCACTAGAATAGTCAATCAAAAAACCGTTAAAAATATTACCAATTTCAGACCAGGAGCAATTGGCACCCAGGAATACTCAGAAGAGGCACTGGGCAATGCTGCTATTGGAAGACCTTACACTGGACCTGTTCAAAACAATGGAGCACCCCCTCCTCGAGAAGTCCAGGGTTACCATCCAAGCCATGGTTCCGAATTGGTTGATCCTAGGCTAAATAAAGATACTCTTCATTGGGCAGATGGTGCTGTTAAAGACCAGGAAGAAAACGCCCTCAATGAAATGCCTCTAGACGAGAAGTTTGAATCTTTTCCAGGTCAAAATACCGATGGATCAATGTCTCATCCACAAGCTAGCAAACAAAATTCTTCTTACGATAATGCTAATGGTTTATACGCTATTAAAAACGTTAACCAGGCAAGCAACATGTCACCACAACATAATAGAGGTGAAGCAACAAGGTTTGTTTGTGCGGAAGATGATGAAGTATGTAAACGCAACTATAGACGACACAATTTTGCTATTCAAAGCTATCCAAGCTACGAACAAACCAAAATAGAAACACCACCAGGCAGAATACAGAAAATTAAAGTATCCGCAGTTATTGAGAAGGGTTCCCTTCCAGTATCAATAAATAAACTCAAATCTGGAATTGCAGCGGCAGCAGACCCCTCAATGTCCCCCGCTGATGTAGAAATTATTTTACGGCCAATCAAACAGAAAAACGTTGATAAGAAAGAAAAGAAAAATCAACTAATTATGTTTAATGACGATGGGCTTCCAAAATTTCAATGGTGGTGGATTCCAGTCATTTTGGTTTTAGTAATAATTGTATTTAGCATTTTTAGAGCAATTGGTTCTTTGTTAGTCGGTAAACCAAAAACTTTCACCGACCGTCCTCCATTTCCACCTCAAGATGCTCCTCCACAAACTCAACAACCAAGTCCCTTCGATCGATTGAATGTTGACAGATCAAAGCAAGCTTTTCCACAAGTTGACCCTCAAATAAACCAAAGACCTCCCGCACAAGAACAAGCATTCAATATTCCGACAGCACCGGTTCCACCTAGGCCAGTTCAAGAGGAAGAGGAGTTGAATATTCCTTCAACCCAAGATTACGATACTGAAGAATCACTAAACTTTGATGAAAATTTGACAAGAAAAGTAGAAAATACAGAAAAAGCTCCAGAAGAGTTACCTTTCGATTTAAATGATGAATTTGGTGAAGAACAGGCCCAAGAAACACCTAAGCAAAGTAATATTCCGACTGTAAAGCCTAAAGAAAGACCTAAGCCAAAAGTCTTCATTGAAGATGAAAATTAGATATACAGATTATGTAAATAATGAGAGGCTGTTAAGCAAGATATATTCTGGAGTTAAGTTTGGAAATTAAAAGCTTGATTGAAATCTCAAGCATATAGGCTGACTTGGAAATGCATTTGGTCCTTCTGTGAAGCCTCGCAAGATAATGTCTGAACAAGGAATTTATCGATTCAATATTGAAAGTCTCTGCTTTTGATTGAACAAGTTTATCTTTAGAAATGCAGCTTTTATAAGCTTCCCAGCGATCTGTGCAGTACAAATCTGCCGGTGTATTTTCAATTAATTCTCTACAGGATTTCTTTGAACGATCACCCAAGACATACCAGAGGATTTGTCTGCTGATACGGCATACACTGAGCCACAGCCAAATTTTATGTTTTTTTCTCCAATGGTTATGCACATTTCATCACACTCAACAACTTCTACTTTTTTAGGAGGTTTCATTTGAACAACGTTACCTGCAGCTTTAACCCAATTCATAACTGAAACTTGGCTAACTCCAAGAAATCTTCCTATTGCCCTAAAGCCAAGTCCTTCTAAATAAAGTTGAACTGCTTTAGCTTTTATTTCGTCCGAAAAGCCTTTCAGTTTTTCACTGGAAAAGTGATAGAGGCAGTCACGGCATTTATATCTTTGTTTTCCACCTTGAAAACCTGACTTCCATATTCTTTCTGATTCACATCTTGGGCACTTTTTCATACCTCTTATTCTATCACTATACTTTGATTAACAGTCTCG